>CAVTSY010000014.1:0-496387 GCA_963737475.1 uncultured Bacteroidota bacterium | reverse complement strand
AACTATTTGCTAAAGCAACTATCTACGGTACTGAAGGATGGGTAATGACCAAGCCGGGGATCTTTCACAAACATAGTTATGCCTTGGCAGGTTACCCGCTGCAAAAAAGATTCAAAGACGAAGTGTATACAACCCGTCTGGGAACACATGGGAATATGGCACTCCTATTCTACTGTCACAAAAAAGTTTGAGATTATCAATACGCTGTCCCTGACGCGCATGGGTAGCATTCATATCAAAGAGGTCAGTTACCTAAATAAAGGAAAGAGTAAACAACGTCTTGAAAAGAACCTGGCAAAACTAAAACCGGGACTTTGGAAGAGTTGATCCCGGCAAAATTCATCACAATTGAAAATTAGTCTATGAAAAAGACAGTTTATATAAACCTTGTATTATTGCTGGTCAGTTTCATTGTCACAACACACGCCGATGCACAAACCAGCTATGCCCGGTTCTATCTGAAAAGAGAAAATTTTGAAACCAATCTTTCCGCATTAAGAAACGAATTCGGACACAAAAAAATAATTCCAGCGGAGATCGAATTGGAATGTCTTACCGCTTTGTCGTTTTACCCCGAATTGAAGAATACGGATATAGAATTCAGATTTGGCAGTTTGAATTTCACGATGATATCAAAACCCAAACTCAGATCCATTTTAAGAGACAGGGCGCAACGTCAGTACGTCATTATCATTCAGAAGCCTGGTTTGTCAAAAAATAATCTTGAATGGAAGGAATTAAGCTTTAACGCGATGGTGGGCTGGATCGGGCATGAACTCGGACATGTGCTTCACTATTTGCATAAAAGCAGTGGCGGTATCCTATTCATAGGAATGAAATACGCCGTTCCGGGTTATCGCAGAAAAATGGAAAGATTTACTGATCAACTTGCTATTCAGCATAACCTGGGTTATGCATTGTACGAAGGAGTTGATTACACGATCAACTCATCTAATGCAAGTGAACACTATAAAAACAACCAGGGAAAATTTTATCTCCGTACGGAAGAAATTATCGCAAGGATCTATTCAAGGGAAAGCTGGAGTGTCATTTTCCGAAAAACAAAAATGGAACACCATCTTCGAGGTGATTCACCAGCCCGCCAATTTTAAAACTGATTCATTCATCAAAAAATTTTATTTATGCTTGCAAAACTATTTTTAGGTCTGACTGACTACCCGGTCTTTCGCAGAATAATGTGGAAACCCATTTATGAATGGCTCGCCCGGAGATTTGATTTTAATGACTGGCATTTCATGAACTATGGGTATTCGCCTTTTGAACACGAAAAAAAATTGAAACTGAATCCCGAAGATGAAATACATCGCTATGCGATACAACTATATCATTACCTTGCCAGCAAAGTAACTATAGAGGGTATGGACGTGCTTGAGATCGGCAGTGGCCGTGGGGGCGGTTGTAATTATATCAAAAGATACTTCAACCCAAGGAAAATTACCGGACTTGATATAGCGGCCAACGCAGTAAATTTTTCAAAACAAAATTACTGCCAAAAAGGCCTTTACTATAAACAGGGAAATGCAGAAGCACTGCCGTTTGAAGATGGCTACTTTGATGTGGTGATAAATATTGAATCCTGTCACGCCTATGGCTCAGTTCCGAAATTTCTTTCTGAAGTAAAAAGAGTATTGTGTGAAGGTGGTTATTTTTTATGTGCCGACCTGCGCAGCCCGGATGGCATGATCACGCTACGAAGGAACTTACTTAACTCTGGCCTTAGCTTAATCGGGGAAGAAGTGATAACGGAAAATGTTGTGAGAGCCATCAGCGAAGAAGAGACCATAAAACTGCATCGTATAAAAAAATTTATACCCGAAAGATTTCAAAAACTCTTCAAGGAATTTGCGGGAGTAAAGGGTTCGCAGATACATACTTCTCTTTCTACAGGTGATCTCGTTTATCATCGGTTTGTCCTTCAGAAAAATACGCAATGAATTCTGCCACCGAAAACATAAGAAAATGAAATCTTCACTAATTAATCTCATCATGATGAAACGACTATCTGTAATTGCCTTTGCCATACTGGCCAGTTTAGCTGCGTCATCACAAAAAAGATATGGGAGCCTTGCTGTCTTTAATACCCAAACAGCTATGCCATTTGGAAAATTTTTCGGCATGTTCACCGACCAGTTCCATCCTGGCATTGAAGCGGGATATGGGATCAATATGTCAGTAAAGGAAAAACACGACTGGTTTATCGAATTTAAAATTGCCTGCTTCTATCACCGGTTTGTTCAGACCGGGATCCCCGTGTATGCAGATTTTGGCTACAGGTACAAATTCAATGATAAGTTCTTTGCCGCAGCTTCCATTGGCGCCGGTTATATGCATTCCATTCCTGCAACGGCAAAACTCAAACTAAACGATGATGGCGTGTATGTGAATAATAAAGGAATTGGCCGGGCGCAGGCTATGGCCACTTTCGGTTTAGGCATTGGATACACTTTCAATCCCAACGCAAAAAAACCTGCGAGCGTATTTGCTACTTACCAGCAACGCATCCAAATGCCATTTGTAAAATCATATGTCCCCATGCTTCCTTACAATAGTTTCATAATCGGGATAAAAAAATCAATTAAATAATTTAATGCAGCTATTATGAAAAAAATACTGGTAGGCATGCTGGTGATCGCGTCGGTTGCCTCATGCAGGAAAGCCCAGATAACAGAAACCCGTTCCATCGGCGATCCTTGTCCGTGGACAGACAGCAGCGACCATCATCCAAAGGATGTAGCATTAAAGGCCCTGCTGGAAAAATATCGCCGCAAAGGTTTACCCGGTATTTCACTATTGATCAGCGACAGTAAAGGCACGTGGATCGGTTCAACCGGCAAGGCTGATATCGAAAACAATGTTGATTTCACATCGGGCACTATTTCAAAAGCGGCCAGTATTACCAAATTCTTTATGAGCACTCTCCTGTTCAGGCTGATGGAAGATTCTGTGCATACTGGAATTGGGTATGCTGCTATCAGCACAAAAATATCTCATTGGCTCCCGGCCCGGGTCATTGATAAATTGCCAAATGGAAGCCTGGTGACTCTCGGTGAATGCATGAACCATGAAACCGGAATCCCCGATGTAATAGAACAAGATGATTTTTATCTTGCTGTCTTAAATGATCCAAATAAGAAATGGCAACCCGAGGAATTGCTTGAATTCATTTACAATAAAAAACCGTTGTTTACGCCTTCAGACACGGCGATCTATTCCAATACCAACACGATCCTTATTAAAATGGTGATCGAAGCGGCGACGGGGAAAAGTCATGCTGAGCTGCTGAAACAATACATATTACTGCCATTAGGATTACAGCATACCTACTATCAATATTATGATGAATTGCCCAACAACACCGCGCAGGGATATTTTGACCTGTATAATAATAACACAATTGTAAATGTTTCTAACCTGGTGACGGGAAGTGGCAACGGTTACGGCGGATTGTACAGCAATGTGTTCGACCTGTTCACATTCATTAAGGCAGTTTTGGTGGATAAAACATTTTTGAATTCAAAGTCACTCGCCATCATGCAGACCTATGGTAAGAAGGACGATCCGAATTATTACGGGTACGGTATTCAGAAAACATTTCTCGATCACGGAGATAATTATGGCATTGGTCACAAGGGCAGGGACCTGGGATATTCAGCCAACCTGTTTTACTTCCCGAATAAAGGAGTCATACATGTGTTTTTCGTCAACTATGGAACAGATGCAGACAGCGGATTGAAACAAGTGTTCTTTGATTTCCAGGAAGATCTTCTCAATCTTACTCTCAACTAAACATTTAACGCTAATTTTTTTTATGAAAAAGACTATTTTACTATCACCATTATCAGTACTTCGATATTCACTTCCTGTGTAAGATCATTATACCCCATTACAGAAAATGAAAACGACCTGGTTTTTAAAAAAGAACTCCTGGCCGCTGGGAAGACAAAGATTCAGTTCAATATATTATTGATCAAGCCAACGGGAAAACTGATAAGCCTTGCTGGCGACAATAATTGAATCAAAAAGAGTTCCGAAAACCTCTACGACACAAGTTATTTTATCATCTCGCTTGCCGATATCAAAAGGCAAACTCTTTCTGGACTGCGTTGCAGACATGGAGAAATTCGAAAATAAAAACTTGGGTGAACCAGCTGTCAACTCTTATTGCCAACACATTTTATTATTCCGGTGATTTCAATCAAGCAAAATTTAATAGAGTTATCGGCCATGGACGAAGAAAAGCTTTCTGGTTTAATTCAACAGGGGAAATATAAAATCCGCAATGAGCGCCTGGATAAGGATGATCTTTTGTTTACTGAAAATCCCCAAAGCCTCCAGCAAAAATTACGGGAATTAGAAAAGTTTCCAGTTGTTTTTGCTCAGTCTACCCTATTTCGTGCAAAAAACTAAGTGCCGGGACCCTTATTTGCAATTTCTGCAAATCACTTCACGGCAAGCGCAAAATTCAATTATAAACCGGCTCTTCCTGGGGATATGTTTGTGTTGTCAATCAAACATAAACGCTAAAAACAGAAAATATGGAACCGCAAGTAATCAACCAGGAGATTCTCCTTTTTACAGGGAGTAGCTTTTGCAGCCGTAAGTTCTACAAAAGGAATAACGATGATGAAAGCAACAGTGATCATTCTCCTATGGAAGAACTCGAGAAAGCGTGCTGGGACGGGATGTTACATGAAATGTTGCCTGAGTTGGTCGGAGACTCTATGCAACGCGGAAATAGTTACATCTGGAACACGACAAGCGGCGTGAACTTTTTATGCATCAACCGGGGCATCGGGTCGACAACCGCCGAAAAACAAACTTCCATTGATCCTTATTTCTTTTTGTACGGGGCCGGCAAAACCAATTAACCATTAAACCTTGTCCTATTACATCAAAGATGTTCCCCATCGAATTAAATAAATCAAAACTCTACTAAAATGAAAAAGTTAGTCCTGGTTGCCGCCTGTTCTATAGCCCTCGTCTTTTCCCAGGCGCAAACAGATTCAGCAACTGCAAAGAAGCAAAAAATATTTATTGCCTCGGTCACGACAATGGATGGCAAGTTTCTAAAAGGATCCATCTCTGCTGTAAATGACAGCCAGGTTGTTTTGAAAACTTATAAAAATCAGTTGGTTGTTCCCGCAGAGAACCTGAAGTCATTCACCGTGAAAAGAAAGCATAGCGCATTAAGAGGCGCCCTGATCGGATTCGGGGTTGGCGCAGCAGCAGGTATCATTATTGGCCTTGCCAGTGGCAATGATCCTATAATGACTTATAACCCGGGTCCATACGGTGATCCTCTTGGCCTTGAAGCGATCGGAGTGGCCATGAATAATGCATTTGCAATGACCGCAGGACAAAAAGCCGTTGCCGGTGGAATAGGTCTTGGGGCCACGGGGGCCATTGTTGGAACTATAATCGGCGCTGTTGCGAAAAAGAAATTCATTATCGGTGGTAGGAAAGAAAAATTTCATGATCTGCAGGGACAGCTCATGACAAAGTTGGTAAATAAATGATCTCACATTCCTTATCCATTATCATAGCTCCACGTATTTCCATTCTTTGACAACACTACGTCTAATGATTTAAGATCCCCGGTCAACGGGGGTTTTAAATCATTGAATCAGTAAAGTTCTTTAAAGGTATAAACAACAACTATCAACCAAAACCAGAAATTATGAAAAAGAATTCGCTCATTTCATGCTCTTTAATAGTGGCAGGTATGGTGTTCCTGCACTCCTGCTACACTGGTCCCATCTACGATCCCTACTACGTTCCTGAGTCAAGACAGCAGGAAAACGTTTATTATGTTCCATCCTCACCGAACACACAACTGCTTTCTGAAAAAAATGATATTGGTTTTGATCTCGTTGCTTCGGGCGGTTCAAAATTTTCAGGGGTCGAAACACAGGCTTCTTATCTGCCGGCTAAACACGTCGGTTTGATCGCGGGCTACTCATCCGGTAAAAACGACGATGGTAGCAATACTTACATGAAGTTTCACAAATTTGAAGGGGGTGTTGGATACGTTACCAATCTTTCAAAGGGATGGCATTTTGAAACATACGGTGGTATGGGAACCGGAAAGATCGATAACTTTCATGCCACGGGAAATTCTAAAGTAAATCTTACCAATTTTTTCATTCAACCCGCCTTCGCCGTAAGCAATAAAAAGAAAACAGTCCAGTTTGGAATTGTATCAAAATTTTCCGGTGTCAATTTCAAAGTCGATACCACGTTTGATAACGCCAGGGAGCCATACAGTACCAGCCAGGTAATAGGTTTACATGATCAGCCATTCCATATTATGTGGGAACCTGGTGTTGTATTTCGCGTCGGCTGGAAAAATTTCCTGTTTCACACGAGTTATTGTTTTTCAGCAGATCTATCAAATTCCCAGCTTCACCGGGCAACTGATAATTTCTCGATTGGAGGGTCACTGCGCTTCAACGCTTCCAAAAAAATAAAACAATAAACTAAAGTGATCATGAACCAAAACAAATTGAATATGGACAGGGAGAAATCTAAAATGAGTGCCAGGTTTATTTTACTACTGTTTATTTCATTTGTTATGTTGGTAAAAACGAACGGTCAGACATCACACATGTATCCTCCTTTTACAAAATGGTACCAGGACCCCCTGGGATTAAAACCAATACAATTATCAACGGCTTTTGGTTTTGTATGCGGTTCCGCAGCTGTTGCAGCCAGTCTTCTCTTCACTCAAAAAGATTCTATGCTTCAAAAGAGATTGTCACCTTATTGGGAAGGAGGATATGGTTTTGGCTACAAACCTCCTTACACTAACGTGCTTCAAAATGACATTGGTATATTATATGGAGTGAGGAAATGGATGTCGCTGGGTGTCTGCCTGACTTTTTCTCATTTTAAAGATCAAATAAATAATACATGGACCGTGGGCATGATGCCATTCGCAAGATGGTACCTATACAAGAGCAAACCACTGAACCTCTTTTTTCAATATGGCGCCGGTATTTCCTACAGTTTTGAAAGGTTTCCGCTAACCGGCACCGGTTGGGAAGCCGATACTGCGAGAACAGGAACGCAATTTAATTTCTTATCAAAATATGGAGTTGGAATAGAAGTTCATCTAAAAAAGAGATTTTCTTTTGAAACAGGGATAAGACATTTTCATTTATCGAACGGGAATATTAAAGGCATACAGCGAAATCCTTCACATGACAGCAACATGTTTTTTGCAGGAATCATGTATAATAATTTTTAACGGCCGGCTCAATAACCCTCTGCGGTGACCTGCTGAACCCTCGAAAGCAATACATATTCATTCACTTTTAAAAAAAGGAGAACAAAATGAAAGCATTTTTAAAATGTTTCATGGGCCTCATTGTGCTTTGCACTTTCCTTTTACCTGCGTGTAAAAAGGAAGTGACACCAACCAATGATGATTCATTGAACTTAAAAAACAAAGAAGTTTCCTTCGCGGAAAAAGAGCATCACATAATTGTGCATGCAGGCAGTTCTATACAAGCTGCTATAAATACCGCTGATGCCGGTTCTGTTATCCAGGTTGAGCCGGGCATTTATAAGGAGGCCATTGTCGTAGACAAACCGGGCATACAGATAATAGGTTTGAAAATCGGCGTTATCATTCAAAATCCCGGAGATGAAGAAAACGGCATTACTGTAAATGACAGTGGAGATGGTTTTGTTTTAAAGAATGTAGCTATTCAAAACTTTGAAGAAAATGGTATCATCCTGACAGGGGTTGATAATTTTACCATCTCTCATGTAACTGCGACAAATAATGGTGAATACGGAATTTTCCCTGTTCATTGTTCGCATGGCACTATTGAATTCTGTATAGTGAAAGGACATTCTGATACCGGGCTCTATGTGGGACAATCGTCAGATGTGAAAATGCAATTCAACACGGCTCTTGAGAATGTAAATGGACTTGAGATCGAAAACTCATCAGACATATCAGCGATCCGCAACCAGTCTTTTAACAATGTTTGTGGGATACTGATAGATCTGTTGCCGGGGAAAGACGTGAAGACCTCCGCCAACATCCTTGTCAGGAATAACAATGTGTTTAATAATAACCACGTCAATTTCGGTGAGCCAGGTTCTCTGGAGTCCGTCGTGCCAAAAGGCCTTGGGATACTTGTTCTTGGTGCAGACAATGTGACCATGGAAAATAACATCGTTACAGGCAACGAATTTGCAGGCATCACGGTTTTCAGTACACTCGTTCTTGGAAGTCTTGCCGGTATTCCCCCGGAAGCATTTGCTGATATCGATCCTAACCCGGATAATGCAAGGATCATCAGGAATCTCGTAAAGAAAAATGGAAGCAATCCGCCGACGCTTCCGATCCCTTTGCCAGGTGTTGATTTCTTGTGGGATGGTTCAGGCGCGAATAATTGCTGGGCGAGCAATATTTTTAATACAAGTTTTCCTTCACCATTACCAAAGTGTAATTAAAAAAGATCAAATCATTGAGCCGGTTTTTAAAAGTCCCCAGCCATGGGGATTTTTAAATGAATGCCCTTTGTCTCATTACTTCGTACAATATAATGCCAGTCGCTACTCCAACGTTCAACGATTCAAAATCTCCTGTCATGGGAATTTTGAATTTCTCATCGCAGATCTTCATCAGTGCAGGATAAACTCCTTTTTCTTCATTGCCCATTACAATGGCGCATGGTTCTTTCAAATCACAATCAAAAACATTCCTATTTGCGGTCATTTCACTGGCAAAAACTTTTATTCCATTTAGATGAAGTTCGTCAACCGCTTTCAGCAAACTAGTAACCCTGCATACTGAAATTTTTTCCAATGCACCGGCCGAAGTCAGAACAGCGTCTTCGTTTAAAGCGCCAACTCCTTTGTCAGGTATGATCAAAGCATGAACGCCACAACAATAAGCTGTCCTGGCAATGCCGCCAATATTGCGTATGTCAGTTATACCGTCAAGCAATAAAAACAAAGGTGTCTCTCCCTTTTCAACAACAAAAGAAATGATCTCCTGCAGATCCTGGTATTGAACCCTGGCAATTTGTGCAACAATACCTTCATGATTACTGACATTAAAACCATTGAGTTTTTCAACAGGCACTTTGTTGACAGGAATATTGTGTCGCAGAGCTAATGATCTTATTTCTTCAATTGGCCTTCCATGCAGGTTGTTTTGAAGATAGATCCTGTCCAGTTGCCTGCCCGATTCAATGGCCTGCATCACGGCCTCTTTGCCGATGATGAGAGTTTTTTTTGGTGGGCGGTGTTGCCTGCGAAAATTTTTCACTCTTCAAAAATATGCTTACTTCGATCAAACAAAAAACCCTGGGACATAGCCACAGAGTTTTGAAATTTTTTACAACAATAACAGGCGTTATCTTAATCCAAACGCTTTTTTCAACCTGGGCACATAATCTAACTTCTCCCATGTAAATAGCTCAACCTTCTTCTTTATTTGTCTCCCTTCCGGAGAGACAAAAGTTTTTTCAATAATCTGTGGTTTACGGCCCATATGACCATACGCTGCCGTTTCGATATAGATTGGATTACGCAATTTCAATCGCTGCTCAATAAAGTAAGGACGCATATCAAAGATGCTTTTCACTTTTTCCGCGATCTCGCTATCCCTTAATTCAACATTTGCAGTGCCAAAGGTATTGACATTGATACTGGTTGGTTCGGCCACGCCGATAGCATACGAAACCTGCACCAGCACTTCGTTGCAAATGCCTGCGGCTACAAGATTCTTGGCAATATGACGGGTTGCATAAGCCCCACTGCGGTCCACCTTGCTTGGATCTTTACCACTAAAAGCTCCGCCACCGTGTGCACCCTTACCTCCATAAGTATCAACAATGATCTTTCTCCCGGTCAATCCCGTATCTCCATGAGGACCGCCAATGACAAACTTCCCTGTGGGGTTAATAAGATATTTTATTTTATCATTAAAGAAGTGCGCATATTTCTTATACTTATTCTTTATCCGCGGAATTAATATCCCGATGATGTCTTTCCTGATCCTCGCCCGCATTTTTTCTTCCGTATCAAATTCATCATGTTGTGTCGATACAACAATCGCATCGATCCTTGTGGGACGGTTGTTGTCGTCATATTCAAGAGTTACCTGGCTTTTTGCATCCGGGCGTAAATATGTTATCTTTTTATTTTCCCTGCGCAGCGCAGCCAGTTCCTGCAATAATTTGTGTGCAAGGTCGAGTGCAAGGGGCATATAATCCTCTGTTTCATTCGTGGCATAGCCGAACATCATTCCCTGGTCGCCGGCACCCTGTTCTTCTTTTTTTGTTCTGTCAACACCCTGGTTAATATCGGAAGACTGCTCATGGATCGCCGAAAGCACCCCGCACGAGTGGGCTTCAAACATATATTCGCTTTTTGTATAACCAATGTCACGAATTACACCACGGGCGATTTCCTGTACATCCAGGTAAGCTTTTGATTTTACTTCACCGGCAAGCACCACCTGCCCGGTTGTAACTAAAGTTTCGCAAGCCACTTTTGACTGGGGATCAAACGCAAGAAAATTATCGATCAGGGCATCGGATATCTGGTCAGCTACTTTATCAGGATGACCTTCGGAAACACTTTCGGAAGTAAACAAATAAGACATGATAAAATTTCAATTTTAAATTTTTGCCCCGATACTTTCAGGAGCACTTTTTGTTTTTATTGCCCGGCAATATTACTACTATTAAGCTTCTGTTGTGTCACTCACTTCTACGTTCTGTTCAGTGCTCAGCAGTTTTTATTATTCCTTTTGAAAATGGGCATGCAAATATAGATCAGAGGTCAGAATATACTATTCGTAATCGCAGTTGCATTGTTGAATCAGCATAACTGCCACCACCAAGAACTAATCTTCCTTTTGCAATCTCCCGATTAACGTTTACGTCAAGGTAGGTATTGAAAGTGGAATTGAATACTCTTGTGCGCAAAGGAGCATACATTCTTAGCGTATCATTGGCAACATGCCTGGTGATAATACTTTGTATGTATCGGGAAATATCAAACCGGACAGTATTATCAGGTCGCAGTACGCCACCAAACGATGAAAATGCCAGGTTTCCACTTGCATCGGCAACAAGATCTTTTTCAAGCATGAAAATGGTGTCCGGAGTATTGCTATTTTTTCGGTCAAGCATAAACTGATCCGGAGTAGTGAAAACATTATCATCCGTTGAAGGAATTTTTACTGCTACCAACTCTGCACGGTGGATCGTTTTATTCCCAAATGTCTCCAGCGAGGGGATCTTGATCGCTACATAGGAACCGGGCGCAGATTGCAAATAGATCTTATCACCTGCTCCATTGTTAAGATATGCCAGGTAATTCCCTCCATTCTCTCTGTTCACATAATTGGATTGGCCATTCGCTAAATGATAATAATCAAAGGACGATGTATCCGAAGTACCATAAGTGAAATAGACAGTTAGTTTTGTATTGGTGAAATCTGACAGGCTGAAATAGCTTAAGGCTCTTCCGGTTGGATCGGCTTTCACCGAAAATCCACGGAAAAGAGTTCTGAATATCGAATCAGTGTAATAGCCTCCATTTGCCCCCTGGATTGTATCATATTGTGAAAAACGAATTCCCAGCGAATTATCTAACCGGATCCGTACAACATTTGATACATAAGAAGTATCTCCAGCTCTTATCAAAGTTGTAGTATCCTTTATATGATTAATAGCGAACGTGGCTGAACCTAATTCAGGACCAACTGTTGCAAAATCGGAAGTGGGATCAGAATATTTATAAAACGTTGTGTCATAAAATCCTGAATTCTGATCTATTTCGTAAACCCTTAGCGTCTGTATACCATCGTTTACTGTATCTCCATAAGCTCCCTGGTACGATAAGGAGAGAACAACTGAGTCGATCTTCAGATTGCCGTCATTCTTTACGAAAGGATATCTGCCAAAAGAGGACGGGGTGATATTAAAATTGATGTTGGCGTGAGTGTGGCCGAATTCCGGATCATTTAGGTCGCCAAGGGAAAGAAGATCATAATAACCTACCAGGTTTGTGTCGGTTAATAGCGCATTATGGGTACTTGTGGCCAGGGCAACCTCAAAAGTATGTACATTATCGACAGCCGGCACCAGGTCATCGCCGAGTTCAGTAGCCAGGTTAATTTTATTGCAGGATAGTAAAAAAATGAGAGAAATTAAAAACATTGAACCGATCGAAGCGACAAAGATTCTGCTCTTCACAATAGATTTAATTAGGAATATAAAATAGTTTTCGTTTGCTGGTAACCTTTCGTCAATCAATTTTCATTTGCTCGCAAGATCGCCATAGAGTTGTAAATAGTCTGTTAAATCTGACTCTGCATTATAGGGTAGAGTTTTTTTGCCTTTGACTTTTGAGAATTCATCCACCAACTTTTTTTCAACTTTCTCGGCACCGAAGCTTATGGCATCTGCATAAGTGGCGCCCCCGCGAAACATTGCCGTGTTGTTCGCTTCTTTATAAATTTCAAGGTCCTTATCTTTTAGAGAAGCGTGAATAAGTGCCTTCTTCAGAAAATCTGTTCCCAGTTTTTCTTTGAAAGTATTTTGGCCGATCGTAAAAAGGATTTTGCTGTGTGAGAATACGGGTTCCTTTTTATAAACTGTCTTCAGATAAAAGGGTATCAGGCCAGTCATCCAACCGCTGCAGTGAATAACATCCGGCGGCCAGCCAAATTTTTTCACGGTTTCCAGCGCTCCTTTGCAAAAGAAAATAGCGCGCAGTCCGTTATCCTCAAACCATTTTTCATTTTCATCGTGAAAAACAAACTTGCGTTTGAACAGTTCCTCATTATCTAAAAAATAAACCTGGAGCCTTGCGTTGGGCAGTGATGCCACCTTTATTTGCAGTGGATGATCTTCATTATCAATTGAAACATTGATCCCCGATAAGCGAACCACCTCGTGAAGCCGATGCCTGCGCTCATTAATAATACCAAACCGGGGCATGATGCACCTCACTTCAAAACTATTATCATTTGCCTTTATTGCCAGTTTATTCACCACTTCAGAGAACTCTGTAAGTTCAAGGTAGGGTGACATTTCGTTGGCAATAAATAAAATTCTTTTCTTTGCTGACATTTTGAGTGCTTTTAGTAGTAGGTATTTTTAAAGGTTGCAAAACTAGCCATTTTATTGCGAATTGAGTTCGGAAAAAGACATTTTGACCATTAATAACCGGAAATGATAACATTTAAAAAAGTAAAGGACCTGCAACACCAACTTGATCAATGGAGGATTACAAATGGGGATATAGGCTTTGTCCCGACAATGGGCGCTCTTCACGATGGACATCTTTCTTTGCTAAAAACTTCACTGAGAGAGAACAAGTTCACTGTTTGCAGCATATTTGTCAATCCCGCCCAGTTCAATGATCCCGGTGATTTTAAAAAGTATCCATCCACCATTGATGAAGACGTTACTAAATTGGAAACAAACGGTTGTGATGTTCTATTCCTGCCTTCTGTTGAGGAGGTCTACCCAGATGGTTTTGAGGGGAAGAAAAAATATGATCTCGGTTATCTTGATACCATACTGGAAGGCGAATTCAGACCCGGCCATTTCCAGGGTGTATGCATGGCTGTTGAAAAACTGTTGTTGATCGTGCAACCTGACAAATTATACCTGGGGCAGAAAGATTACCAGCAATGTATGATCATAACAAGATTGATCCAGCTTATGGGATTAGAAGAAAAAGTTAGTATCCGGATATGTCCTATTCTTCGGGAAAAAGATGGACTGGCCATGAGCAGTCGTAACATGCGCCTTAACAAAGAAGAAAGAGCAAAGGCTCCTGCACTTTATGAAACATTGATCTTCTTAAAACAAAATATTTGCAATGGGTCTCTGCGGGACCTGAAAAAAGAAGCCACGGATCAACTGCAAAAAAAAGGATTTAAAACAGACTACGTCGAAATTGCAAATGCAAAGACGTTAAAACCGATCAACGAATGGGATGCCAGGACAAATATACTTGGGCTTGTAGCTGCCTACATCGACAGCGTTCGTTTGATAGATAATATGATGCTCAATTAAGTTAAAAAGTGAAAAGTTCCATTCACTTATTGTATGATTGTGTAATAATAAATGATTTACTTTTTTGCATTTGCTTTGTGAATTGAAGATGTAGGTTTACTTTCGAATCAATGAAGAAAAAGCTATTTACAATACTTCAATATATAATCTTCCTGGGATTGGGAATCTTTCTGGCATGGTGGTCGCTTAAGGATCTGAACCATGAAGAAAAAAGTCAGATAAAAACGGCATTAGGTCATGCGAGGTATTGGCTCATTGTTCCTGTTTTCCTAATTCTTTTGCTTAGTTTTTGGATAAGGGCCCTGAGATGGAAATTACTTATCACTTCACTGGGGTATCGTTCAAGAACAGATAATACTTTGTTTGCGGTTATGGTAGGGTACCTTACTAATCTTGCCATTCCCCGCCTGGGTGAAATATTGAAATGTACTTTGCTGGCGCGGTATGAAAAAATTCCCGCTGATAAGTTAGTGGGCACCGTCATACTTGAAAGGATCATTGATACTATATCATTACTGATCGTTTTTGCCATTACGTTTGCTATTCAGCCCAGTATTTATACCGATCTCATTAATGCTCTTTTCCACTCTCCACACGATCCTGAAAAGAAGAAAATTCCCGGTATTTTGATTGCCGGTACTCTTGTTGGCATTATAATTATAGTGGTGCTCTTATGGATGGTTATCAGGAAAAAAACATTTGCCGATGTAATTGCATTATCCAAAGGAATAAGCAAGAGTGTCTGGCAGGGAGTTAGTGCAGTGCAGCATCTGAAAAGAAGAGGGTTATTTCTTTTTTACACGATCGTCGTCTGGCTTTGTTATTTTTTTAGCACTTATACAGGATTCTTCGCTTTGCAAGAGACCCAACACTATGGCATAAAAGAAGCTTTTGCTGTTCTGTCCGCGGGTAGTGTGGGTGTAATTGTTACGCCGGGCGGCATAGGAGCTTATGCATTACTGATTCAAAAAACGATGGAGTTGTATGGATTGGAACAAGGAATCGCATTGGCGTTTGGTTGGATACTTTGGCTGGTTCAAACCCTAATCATATTGATTGGAGGAATCTTTAGCTTTGTGGCTATTCCTTATTTCAACAAAAGAAAAATAGTCTCTGAAGCGACCTGACATCATACCACAAAAGATTTATCTGCTTCCACAGTTAGTTTCAAGGATTGCACAATGGAAATTTTTGGGTAAATCGATCGTATTCACAAACGGCGTATTTGATATTCTTCATCCCGGGCATATTTTTTCTTTATCACAGGCGGCAAAGGAGGCTGACTTCCTGATCGTTGGATTAAACTCGGATAATTCAGTGAAAAGATTAAAAGGCCGGCAGAGGCCTGTAAATAACCAGGATTCCCGGGCATTGCTCCTTGCCTCATTGCTCATGGTGGATGCGGTCGTGATCTTTGAAGAAGACACTCCGCTGGAGTTGATCAATTCAATAAAACCCGATGTGCTTGTAAAAGGCGGTGACTACACCATTGAACAAATTGTGGGGGCAAAAGAAGTGATATCAAACGGAGGAAGAGTGGTTATTAACCCCATCATCGAAGGATATTCGACAACCAACATAATCGATAAATTAAAGGCCTTTCCTAATCACGACCAGGGATGAAAAAATATTGCTTGCTTTCAACCATTCTCTTTTTGAAAATTCTTGTTGTTGCCCAGGGTAAAGGACAAATTGATTCGACGCTCCTTCCCGCAACAAGACCTCATTACCAACCTGAATATGATTTTGATAGGCCTGTTGATGCAAATTCATGGTTAAATGAAAAACCAGGCCTTCACGCTGGTTTTGGTTCTGAGGAAAAATTGTATTTCAGAACCGAGGTTCCGGGAATAAAAGCAGAAAGCTGGCAGGCGACGGGCTGGAAGGGTGAGCGCTTGAACACTCAGGTCATTGTATGGTCAGTCGATACACTACAGCAGGTTCGCTTTAAAGTAAGCGATCTGAAAAATAAAAATGGAAGGATTATAGGTAGAGAGAATATTAAGCTCAATAAAGTCTGCTATGTACTCGCAAATTATCCCTATGGATCGCGAGATGGCAATTGCGGTGTGACTCCCTATAAAGATGGATATTTAATGCCTGACAGATTTGAGTCATTCGATCGATTTGATGTGCCGGGTAAGACGGCGAGACCAGTGTGGCTTTCCTGTAATATTCCTTCAACGACTGAGGCGGGAACTTATAACGGTACAATTGAAGTAAGTTCTAAAAACGGGCATACGATCCTGAATATATCTGTCAAAGTGCAGGACCAAACTTTGCCCAAACCTCATGAGTGGAGCTACCGGCTTGATCTATGGCAGAATCCATGGGTGATCGCTGAGTATTATCACGTAAAACCCTGGAGTGAAGAACATAAGGCGCTTCTTAAAAAACATTTGCAACTATATGCAGATGCCGGTGGAACTTATATCACTACTTATGGCGTACATTCTCCCTGGGGGGACAATGAATATTCAATAGAAGGAGGAATGATAGATTGGATAAAACGGAAGGACGGCTCGTGGAAATTTGATTACAATATTTTTGATCAATACGTGGAACTGGCAATGAGTGTTGGTATTGACAAAGCCATCACCATTTATACTCCGCTCCCCTGGGGCGAAAGATTCCGTTATATGAATGAAGCGACGGGGAACTATGTTTATGAACAATGGCTTCCAACCTCCCCGGAATTTAAAAAGTACTGGGATGTTTTTTTAACGGACCTGAGATCACATCTTCAAAAGAAAGGTTGGTTGGATAGAACTTACCTTGGAATTAACGAAAATGCAATGGAGCAGACATTGTCTGCTATTAAAGTGATCAAAGAACATTCGAAAACCTGGAAAGTCACTTACGCCGGAGACTGGCACCCTGAACTCGACAGCTTACTAAACGATTATTGTTTTTTGCATGGCAAGGAAGCTAGTGTGGAAAAAGTCAAAGCAAGAGCATCGAAGGGAATGACAACTACTTTTTATGTTTGTTGCACCCCATCTTATCCGAACAATTTTTTATTCTCACCCCCGGTTGAGGGAAGATGGATCAGCTGGTACTCTGCGGCTCATGGATACAATGGCTTTTTACGGTGGGCCTATGATGCCTGGCCCGCTGATCCGATGCGCGATGGCCGTTTTGGTTCCTGGCCTGCCGGTGATTGCTTTCTCATATATCCCGGTGCAAATAGCGGCATTCGATTTGAAAAATTGAGGGAAGGAATTGTTGACTATGAAAAGATCATGATCCTGAGAAAACTTGCTGCAAAATCAACGGCCAAACCGGTTAAGGACCTCATTGCTGCGCTGAACGCACATCTTGAAACATTAAATGCGGAGAAAGAATTTAATGAAGAGAAATTGAAAACTGATATTGAATCAGGCAGAAAACTGATCGATGAACTGAGCGAAAAATTATGACCTGCCTATTACATAAATATGCGCCAGGGATCATTCAATAATTCCTTTTATTTTATTCGCCTCCTGGATCAGCTCAAGCAAATAATCATAATTTTCTTTTTCAAGACAGCTCCTAAATTTTTTCAATTGAGAAATGTGTTCATTCAAAACATCAAGCACATTTTCCCTGTTTTGCTTAAAGATGGGAACCCACATCGCCGGGTTACTTTTTGCCAAGCGTACAGTACTTTCAAAACCCGCACTGGCCAGGTCAAAAATGGCTCCTTCTTCTTTTTCCTTTTCAAGTACTGTGTTTGCAAGTGCAAAGGAGGTGATATGCGAAATATGACTTACATAGGCTGCATGAAGATCGTGTGCGTACGCATCCATTTCAAGTAACCGCATTCCTACTTTTCGAAACATATTTCTTGTCCATTCCAGTGCATCTTCGTCCGATTCTTTTGCATTGCAAATGGCAACAGCCACTTTTTCAAACGCTCCTCTTACCGCTGCCTGTGGGCCATTGTATTCTGTTCCCCACATCGGGTGTGCCGCCACATAACGTCCCCGCTTCGGATGATCTTTAACCGCCTCAATGAGTTGAGATTTCGTTGAACCGAGGTCTATCACAATTTGATCGCTGATCTTATTTAATACTTCCGGCAACAATGTCACCATACCATCGACCGGTATCGCAAGAATGATCACATCCGAATGTTGAATAGCATCATCAAGCGGCAAGATCTCATCCACCAGCTCTAATTCCAATGCCTTTTGAGCGTGAAATTCATTTGTCTCAACACCGATCAATCGCGAAGAAATTTTTTTCTCGTGGAGTTGCAGGGCCAGTGAGCCCCCGATAAGCCCCACTCCTACTATTGTTATCTTTTTTCGTTCCATGGCCCCCACCCGACCTCCCCCTACAGGGGAGGCCACCCGCACACTATCCTCAGTTTTCGAAGATTCTTTTTTATTCATAAAAAGTTTTTTTGATTCTAAGGATCGCCTCATTTATTTTTTCTTCAGTTGCACAAAGGCTTACTCTTATATATTTTTCTCCTGCACTTCCGAAAATCCCCCCAGGTGTAAGGAATACGTTGGCTCGGTATAAAATTTCATCGCTTAATAAACCCCCATCACCCAAAGGATGTTGAATAAGTCCCGCCATAGGCGGGATTGGGGAGGCTTTTGCCCACACAAACAATCCGGCCTGCTTTTTTGAATAAGTAGATTTCAATGCATCCAATAATTGAAAAACTTTTTCCCGTCTTTTTTTATAAACTGTGTTTACCTGTTCGTACCAGTTTTTATCAAGGGATAAAGCTTTTGCCGCTGCCAGCTGTACAGGCAAAAACATTCCACTGTCCATGTTACTTTTAAACCGAAGCACCTCATCAATCCTTTCTTTTGCGCCGCAAAGCATACCCACTCGCCATCCCGCCATGTTATGAGATTTGCTTAGGGAATTCAATTCAATTACGCAATCTTTTGCGCTGTCACTGCCAAGAATACTCATCGGGTTATCCCCCGATAGCCATCGGGGCAAAATAAAACTGTAAGGATTATCGTGAACGATAAGGATATTGTGTTTTTTAGCGAATGAAATTAGTTTGTCAAACAGTTCCCGCGTCGGCAGTTTGCCTGTCGGCATTTGAGGATAATTTACAAAGAGTCCCCTGACTTCTGTACCTGAAGATCGAAGGATCTTTTCCATTTCCGCGAAATCAGGTTCATAGTTGTTTTCCTCAAGCAGGTTATAATAAACCGGTGTGGCGCCAGATAGTTTAACGGCACTCGAATAAGTGGGATAACCGGGATTCGGGAGCAATACTCCTGTACCTTCCTGAAAATAGGTCATGCATATATGCATGATGCCTTCTTTGCTTCCCATCAGGGGTAAAATTTCCGACTCAGCATCTAAGTCAACGTTATACCATCTCTTATACCATTCGCTAATTGCTTTTCGCAGCACCTGCGATCCTTTGTACGATTGATAAGCATGCACATTCGGTTTTGCACTTTCTTCCTGCAAAGTTTTTATCACTTCAGCATGGGGAGGAAGGTCAGGACTGCCAATGCCAAGATTGATAATGTCCCTACCTTGTTTATTAAGACTGTCGATCTCCCTCAGTTTTTGAGAAAAATAATATTCTCCAATTCCATCAAGTCGTTTTGCAAGCTGCATGATCTTTCAATTTAAAATCTCAAATCTCAAATCCCAAAATGCTATTTCCATTCTCCCCGCTTATATACTCCATAGATCTTTAAATATTCAGTAAGCGGTTTTATATCTTCAATTACTTTTTCAAATTGGTCAATATGCTCAAACTCCATGTCCGCATGAAAACTGTATTTGAAGTTCGTATCGGGGATTGGAAAGCTCTGAAGCTTACTGAGATTGATGCCGTCTTCAGCTATTTTTGCAAGCACTTTGGCCAGGCTTCCCCTTGAGTGATCAGTGTGAAAGCTCACCGAAGCTTTATCCGCTCCATCTATTTTTTGTGCAGTTTCTTCCCGTTTTAAGATCAAAAATCTTGTATAATTATTTTTCAGGGTGTGAATATTGGGAGCGAGGACATCGAGACTAAATAATTCCGCAGCGAGCTTGCTGGCTATTGCGGCTATATGCTTACTCTTATGTTGATGGACATGCTTTGCACTTAACGCGGTATCTTCTGTTTCGACCAACTTCCACTCATGTTTGTCCAAAAAATCAAAGCACTGTTGTATTGCCATTGGATGAGAGTGTACTTCACGTATATCGTCGATCGTGACGCCAGGGTTTACCAGTAAATTTTGCCTGATCTGCAGATATACTTCGCCTGCTATTACGAGGTTACTTCGCTGAAGTAAATTGTAATTTGCCAAAATACTGCCTGCTATAGAATTTTCAATGGCCATTACTCCCCCGTCGCTTTCTTTTCTATTAGAGGCAAGTTTAATTACGTCACGAAAGGTGGCGCAGGGAATTACCCCGGCATTCTTTCCGAAGAATTGCTGTGCGGCCAATTGATGAAAGCTGCCTTCGTAACCTTGTATGGAAATTCTGGGTGCCATTTTCTAAAAAGAAATCCCGGCTTTTAACCGGGATCCTTATGTTGATTTTGTTCTGTTAATAGGTTTTCAACAAAGCATTCCCGGCTTTTCACTAAAAAAGTAGTAAAAATAAAACCCGCGATATGCATTTGCGATTGTCATGATTCAAAATTAGGCATCTATTTTTAAGAAACAAATTTGTTTTTCGTTATGACCGCTTTGAAATATTGCTTGCTCCACTTGTTTTGATCTCGCGGATAAGACCATCCCCCTTGTAGTGTATGTCACTGGCCCCGGTGGCACGTGCTGATAATTCCTTGTTTACTGTTATTGAAATGCTGCTGGCGCCACTGGCATGAACATCACAATAGTCCACCGCCAGATCGAAACCTTTGATATCACTTGCGCCACTGGCTTCTATCTTTAATTGCCCGGCCGTCCCGGATATAGTGACATCGGAAGCTCCACTGATGTCAACATCTAAGCTCTTCGCATTAAATTTTCCCTCCTTAAGATCACTTGCCCCGGAAAGACGTATTTCAAGATTGTCGGCATTAACGGTTCCCTGCACCCGCACATCACACGCACCCGAAGCTGATAATTTATCAATATTTTTAAAAGAGATGTATGCTTTTAGTTTCATCTTATCCCCATTCCATCCTTTCCAAAATTTTCCCTCATTTTTCAAACCGATCTTTAGTACTCCGTTGTCCACTTCCACTTTTATTTCATCTCTGTATTTCTGATCTGATGCACTCACTGCTACAGCCTCTTCATTGCCCTGGGATATAAATACGTCAAATGCATTCGACACCGAAATAGCATGAAAGTTTTTTGCTTCCCTTACTTCAGCATTAGCATCGTTGATCGTCAGCTGTGCATCTACAGAAACACTCAGGACAAACACAGTCAGTATAAATAATACCTTCTTCATATTTTTATTTTAAATTAATTTACTCTTTTGAATTTCCCTGAACCTGACGCGCTATAGTCTCTTATCAAACCATCGCCTTTGATAAATACACTTCCCGAACCACTGATATGCGCAGATAATTCTTTTGTGACTGTAACTTTTACATTTCCCGATCCACTGATCGACGCATTACAATATTCTGTGCTAAAATCGTAGCTCCTGATATTGCCCGAGCCGCTTATATGAAAATCTGATTTCTCTGCAGTTCCGGAAAGATCCGCATTGGCAGATCCGCTTATACCCAGCGAAAGATCTTTCGCCGTGACAGCGCCTTCCAAATTGCCGGAACCGGAAATGTCGACTTTTAACTTGTCCGCCTTAATATTCCCTTCTATGTGCAATTTACCAGAGCCCGAGGAGGATAAATAATCAATCTCTTTTACAGAAACGTAAGCCCTGATCTTGTTTTGATTTGGCCAATCGATCCGTATTTTGTTTTTACGCTCTAAATAAATACGCAGAACTCCGTCATCTACCTCAGTGATCACTTTGTCGCGCAAATTGGTGTCATCGGCGCTGATCACAACGCTTTCTTCATTTCCCTGCGTTAAAAATAATTCAATGCTGCCCGAAACAGCAACGCCATGGTAACCTGAAACTGATCGCACCTGCGCATTTGGATCATTAACGGTCTTTTGAGCATTTAAACTTGCATAGAGAGCAAGGACAATTATCAGTGAAACTGTATTTTTCATGTTGTCTTATTTAGTGATTATTTGCTTACCTTTTTTATGCTGGAGTTGCTGCCATTTATATTTCTGATCAGGCCATTGCCTTTATAATGTATGTCGCTTCCGCCGCTTGAAGTAGCATTTAGTTCCTTATTGACAGTTATGTATATATCGCTTCCGCCACTCGCATCAACGGTGGAATTATCAGTTATTAATTCATACCCTTTAAAATCACTGCCTCCGCTGGCATCTACAGTGAGGTCTTTGGCTGAGCCGGTAATACTAACGTCCGAACCTCCTGAAGCGTCGACTTTCAATTCATTGATATTTACTTTGCCATCAAAATCGGAACCGCCTGAAACATGCAATGAAAGTTTAGACACTGTAATAGTTCCTTCAACCTTGATATCCGACCCTCCGCTTCCTTCAAGCTGCTCAAGGTTTTTAAAAGAAACATACGCTTTCATTTTTCTATTACCCCACTCAACATGAAAATTGGAATTTGCATCGTACCAAATGTGCAGAATACCGTTCTTTACCTCTGTCCTGATTTTGTCGCGGTATTTGGCTTCCGAGGCACTCACCGCAACCGTTTCTTCACCCTGGCTCAGGTACAGATCAATACCCCCACCGATGTCAATTCCGGTAAACGAGGGCACCTGTCTTTTCTCAGCATTCGGATCATTAATTGTTTTTTGGCTAAGCGCTGCAATGGCGAAGAAGGCGGCCAAAAAGGTTATAGGTATTTTCTTCATAATAGTTGAATTTGCTGTAGTACGAAACGGGGTGCCGAAATGTTACAGTCTTTAAGACTTTCTTTCCTAATTTTGTGGCCACAAAGTTCCCGGGGTGTCTCGCCTTAGGCGAGACTGAGATCATACCCGCAGAACCTGATCAGGGTAATGCCTGCGAAGGAAGGTGACAATAACTCTCCCTTTTCTCTTGCATTCCCTCTCATTTATTAATCTTGATCATGAACAATTAAGTTATGATTCAACAAATTTTAAAAAATGAAGAGGATTTGTATTACATCATTCTGGATGATTACCAGCTATTTTTTGCTTGGCCAGGTCCAAAAGGATTCCCTAAAGCAACAGCCGGCTTCCAAAGACAGCTTTTACAATTTATCCCCCGTGGAGGTCAGAGCCGTGCGAGCTAACGAACACGCACCGGTAACAAAAACAAATATTTCAAAAAAGGAAATCGAGGAGCAAAACCTGGGGCAGGATCTTCCATTTCTTTTGGATCAAACTCCTTCAGTGGTCATTAATTCAGATGCAGGGAATGGCGTCGGCTATACCGGCATTCGTATTCGCGGTACGGATGCAAGCCGCATTAATGTTACACTAAATGGCATCCCTTACAATGATGCCGAAAGCCAGGGAACTTTTTTTGTGGATCTTCCTGACATTGCCTCATCGCTTAGCAGCATACAGATTCAGCGCGGCGTGGGTAGTTCATCAAATGGGGCTGGAGCCTTTGGAGCCACGATCAATTTCAGCACCAACGAGATCAACCGTAAAGCTTATGCTGAATTTAATAATAGCTTCGGTTCTTTTAACACATGGAAAAACACTTTGAAGGCAGGAAGTGGATTGATAGGCGATCATTTTACAGCTGACATTCGCTTATCAGGCATTACTAGTAATGGATTTATTGACAGGGCAAGCTCACGACTCAGATCATTATATTTTTCCGCCGCTTACATCGATAATTCAAATACTCTGCGCTTCAACATAATTAAGGGATATGAAAAAACATACCAGGCATGGTACGGCGTTTCAGAAGCTGATCTAAAAGCGCGGCAATCGCACAATAAACTATGCGGGTACCGAAAAACCAGGTGAACCTTACGATAATGAGACCGATAACTATTGGCAGGACCATTACCAGTTATTTTATACGCATCACTTCAATTCTCATCTTGATTTTAATACAGCGTTATTTTTCACCAAAGGAAAAGGATACTATGAAGAATATAGGGCCGATCAGTCGTATGATACCTATCAACTTCCCTATCCTATTGTTGGAGCTGATACAATTTATACATCGGATTTTATTCGCCAGCTGTGGTTGAATAATAATTTCTACGGAGACATACTTTCATTACAATATCATAATGCAAAAACCGAATTCACTGTTGGCGGAGGATACACCATGTATGAAGGGGATCATTATGGCAAATTGATCTGGGCAGAGCATGGAATAACAGGCCCTGATGTTTATTATGATCATGACGCTTTTAAAGATGATCTTAATAGCTATGCCAAACTGCTTCAGAAATTTTCAAAGAAGTGGAGCGCCTATATTGACTTGCAATACCGCCACGTGAAATATGATATCAACGGATTTGAAGACAACCCCGGGCTGGTAATAAAAAACAATTACGATTTTCTCAATCCAAAAGTTGGTCTTAGCTATACCGATAAAGAATGGAACGGGTATTTGTCGTACAGTATTGCGAATAAAGAGCCTAACAGGGATGATTTTGAAGCGGGAAAAGACCAGCAACCCAAACCTGAACATTTAAATGATATAGAATTTGGGATCGCGAGAAGATCATCGAAATATAACTGGGGGGCTACATTTTATTACATGAAATACAAGGACCAGTTAGTTTTGACAGGCAAGATCAATGACGTGGGTGCTTATACCAGGACCAATATTCCCGACAGTTACCGGATGGGAATAGAGTTACAGGGAGGCATCCAGCCCGCAACATGGTTTAAAGCGGGCGCAAATCTTACCTTAAGCAGGAATAAAGTTCAGGATTTCACAGAATACGTTGATGACTACGATAACGGTGGTCAAAAATTGAAGAATTATTCCTCGACCGATATTGCCTTATCACCCAATATCACTGGTGCGGCCACGATAAGTTTTTTCCCCATTAAAAATTTTGAGATAAGTCTATTGAGTAAATATGTGAGTAAGCAGTACCTCGATAACACAGAAGATGAAGGAAGGAAATTGGATCCATTTTATGTGCAGGATGCGAGAGTTATTTATTCTTTTCATAAGGCCTTTTTGAGGGAAGCCAATATCATCCTGCAGTTAAATAACATCTTTAATAAAAAATATGAGCCCAGCGGCTATACCTATAATTATATTTCGGGTGGAGAACTGGTCGTAAACAACTATTATTTCCCGATGGCAGGGACAAATTTTATGGCGGCGATAAATTTAAGATTTTAGAACCACGATTGTGAGGATTAATAAGGATTTAGAGGAGATTTTGAAGTTTTGATATTTCAGATCCGAATCAGTAGGTTGCTCTTGTTCCTAAGAAAAAGAGTGTAAAAGTGAAGTGCAATTATTTTCCTTTTAATCCATAAAATCCCATAAATCGTGGTTCTGTTCTTCTATTTTCCGAACTTATCCTGCCAGGCGAGCATTCCTCCCAAAAGATTTTTGGTGTTTGTGAAGCCCATTGTCTCTAAAAACATAGCCGCTTGCCCGCTGCGATTTCCGCTACGGCAATAAAGAATGACCTCTTCATCTTTCAGATCATCTATTTCATCGGTCTGCATAGTTTGTATCATACCCAATGGCAACAAAATGCCGCCAATATTAAACTCCGCATTTTCAAACGGCTCTCTTACGTCAACAAGATGAAGTTCTTCGCCAGCGTCCATTCTTCTTTTTACTTCATCAACTGTAATTGTTTCCATAAAATATTTTATTGTAAGGGTTGATTATTTATCGTACTATCGATGGTCACAGGTTTCTCGGTCGATAGTTTTACACTAATAAACTGGCCGCTGCGTATTCTCAAAGGCTCTCCTTCTACGTTATACCTTTTTGGATCCTGGTCAATGATATAAGCATTCAACGTATCGGTCACGCCCTGGGCCGATAACACAAGCAAGTTAACACCATTTGCTTCCAGTACCGATTTTGCCTCGCTATAACTTCGACCTACTAAGTTAGGAACACTATAAAACATTTCACCTACACCCGTTCCAAGTACCAGGGTTACGCGGGACCCCATCCTTATTTTCGTTCCCGGGGCGATCGGTTCATCTTTATATAGTTGTTCCAAAACCGAGTTCTTTGCAAAATCCGATTTGTAAGTTGTATCGGCCGATAGCCCAAGGCTTGATAAATTCATGATCGCATTGCGATAACTGAAGCCAATTAAATTCGGCATATCGATGGTCGGCGCTACAGACCTGTTGAGGGTTAAGTACACGGTACGGTTTACTTTTACCACTGCATCACTTTCCGGTACCTGGTTGATGATCGCCAGGGGCGGAAGAGAATCAATATAGACCGAGTCCTGTATCACGATATCAAAACCCTCTTTGTCTAAAATTTTTTCCGCTTCGGCAAAAGTTTTTCCAACAACCTGAGGAACTGTTCGGGAGCGTCCGTGATGTGTGAGCAGATTAAGCGAGAGTATGAATAAAGCAAAAAAAGCAACAGCCAGCACAACAGCTGTGACGAAATTCAGCCAGAGAGAGCGGTGTGTGATAAATTTGAGCACTTACGTAAATTTTGAATTGCGGATTACAAATTTTGATTGCGGCCTATCCGCAATTCAAAATCAAATTAAATATTTAAAGACTCTTCAATGAGTTTCGTATAAAACTCTTTTAAACTCCAACCCATTACACGCACTTGTTGAGGAACAATGCTGGCCTCACTCTGGCCCGGAATGCTATTTATTTCCAGCATGTATGGCTGTTTTGCCTGCTCGCTATAAATAAAATCTATTCTCACCACTCCGCGGCAATTAAACACCTGGTAAATTTTTTTTGCGGCATCACGGATCTTATCAGCTACCATTTCATCAATTTCAGCCGGGGTCACTTCCGACGACGCTCCTTCATACTTTGCTTCATAATCAAAAAATTCCTTTTTGCTGATCACTTCAGTAATTGGCAAAACAATGATATTTCCTTTTGTTCTGAATACTCCAACCGTAAATTCTCTGCCTTCGATAAATTCTTCTATCAATACCTGGTCATCCTCTTTAAATGCTTTTTCTATGGCTGAACCGAATTCATCGGACAACCTGTTCACCTTTGACATGCCAATGCTTGACCCTCCATTGTTTGGTTTCACAAAAACGGGAAATTTTAATTTTCCTGCAACTTCATCCGGACTTTGAAAAGTATTTTTGATCAATACGACCGAGTTGGCAACCGATATGCCTGAGAACGCTGCTATGGCGACGGTAAAGCGCTTATTGAAAGTAAGAGCTGAAGTAGCGGCATCACAGGACGTATACGGGATCTTCAAAGTATCAAAATAGCCCTGCAGTTTTCCGTCTTCACCGGGAGTCCCGTGCATACCAATAAAAACGGCGTCAAACTTTATCTTTTGCCCGTCTGTTTGTAATGAAAAATCGTTCTTATCGATCTCTGTTTTTCCTCCCTCTGCCGATTCATAAAACCACCCTTGGGGATTAATGTCGATCTTATAAACATTGAACCTCTCCCGGTCAAGATTATTGTCAATGGTTGCAGCACTCTTATAGGAAATGACTGCCTCACCTGAAAAGCCGCCGGTGACAAGAGCAATGTTTTTTTTCATGATTTAAATTACAGCGCAAATATTGAGGAAAAATTGTTTTATTGGAAATAAAATTATGTCAAAAGCGAATGCAATTAAATAAGAAAGGTGAAGGATGCATTGCCTTCACCTTTTTACGACGGGAAATATCACCCGTCACTCATTTGCAGCGTGGAATCTGCTTTTACTATTAAAGAGTAAGTTAGAAAAAAATCAATACTAAGTCAGAAATTAATTATGATTTTTATCCACATCATCAGATGTGTAATTTTTCCTTTTTAGCCATCAATTCTTCTACAGTTTCACGATACATTTCATCTGGCACACAGCAATCTACCGGGCACACTGCAGCGCATTGAGGCTCCTCATGAAAGCCCTGGCATTCTGTACACTTATTGGGAGTTATGTAATAAATATCCGTTGCGATCGGTGCATTTTTTTGCTCAGCATCTACTACTGTCCCATCCATTAAAGTATAAGAACCTTTTACCGTGGTACCATCCGCTATAGCCCATTCAACGCCGCCTTCATAAATTGCATTATTGGGGCACTCTGGTTCACAAGCGCCACAATTAATACATTCTTCTGTGATCTTGATTGCCATAAGTTTAATTTTGGATTTCTGAAATTAATTTTTATTTCTTGCAAATATAAACTCATATAATTCTTTTGCAAATGATTTTACAAGACAGGATCAGCCTGCTGGGAAGGTTGGGAAGTTATGTGCGAAGTGGTGACGTCCGCTGGAAAGAAGCCAGGCAAAAAGCGTTTCAGCAAAATAGTTGGTTTGTCCCCGAGTTTGTTGAGTTGGCTATGGAAAACATAGCAAAAAAATTTCTTAAGGAAGATGAGCTTATTAAATGGAGTGCGCATTATAAAATTCAGACCTTAAACTCCAGGCCCCAAAAGATTGGCATTGTCATGGCTGGTAATATTCCGCTAGTGGGATTTCATGACTTGTTATCGGTTTTTATTAGCGGCCACAAGGCGGTGCTAAAACCTTCATCTAAAGACGAGGTTTTAGTAAAGGAGCTTGCTGAAGTTTTAAAGACCTGGGAGCCTCAAATAGATAGCCTTATAGAGTTTTCGGAAGTGCTTAAGGATTGTGATGCCTATATCGCCACTGGAAGCAATAACACCTCACGCTATTTTGAGTATTATTTCGGTAAGTACACCCACATTATTCGTCGCAATAAAACTTCTGTGGCTGTTTTAACCGGCAATGAAACAAAAGCCGACCTTGAGGAACTTGCCGGGGATGTTTACCAGTTTTTTGGTCTCGGCTGTCGCAATGTGACCAAGTTATATGTACCAAACGGATATGATTTCGAGTTGTTGCTTTCGGTATTTAAAAAATATAACTACCTGGCTGATCATCACAAATACAAAAACAATTATGATTACAATCTTGCTCTCCACATTTTGAATAACAAATTCTACATGACCAATGGCTCGATCTTGCTGATAGAAGATAGTTCCATTTTTTCGCCCATTAGTCAATTAAATTATGAATACTACGCAAGCAGGGATGAGTTGTTGTCGTCTTTGTATAATAACCAGGATATTCAGGGCATCATTGAAAAAAATCATATCCCTTTTGGTCAGGCCCAATCTCCTGGTTTATTTGATTATGCGGACAAGGTGGATACGATGGACTTTTTACAATCTCTTTAAGACTTATCCGTTCTATATATTGTTATTTGTGTTTAAATTTGTAAAGCCGTGAAGTACGAAGGTCTTAGTAAATATCTTGTTAAACTAAATCAGTGGTTTGTTTATTGGCCACTATCCGTTATAATTTTGAGGTCAGGGCATGGACTTTGCCTGATAACAATTGGTAAAAATTAAAAAAACTAAAAATTCTAATACGCCATGAAGTTGAAACAACTATTGCTGATCGTTTCTATAAGCGCCGGATCAGCCATAGCCAGTGTGTGGGGCTATAATAAATTCACACACCATAACGCGGCCTTTGTCCAAACACAAGGTGGAGTACCGGTAAATTATGCCGGCTTTTTTGACAAAAACGCATCCGGTGACCCTGTCGATTTTTCAAAAGCTGCCAATGCTTCAGTACAGTCCGTAGTTCATATCAAGACAAAAATACCAGCTAAAAAAGTAAGTAATGACCTGCCTCGCAGTCGTGGGAATCTTGATGATTGGTTCAATCAATTTTTTGATTTCGGTCCAACAGTCATCCCGGAACAAAGGGCTTCAGGCAGTGGAGTTATTATCAGTGAAGATGGTTACATCGTTACAAACAACCACGTAATCTCTGATGGCGATAAGGGAATCGCTTCCGAAATCACCGTTACTCTCCACAATAGGAAAACTTATAAAGCAAGGGTAATTGGCAGCGATCCCAACTATGATCTTGCCGTTTTGAAGATCGATGGAAATAATTTTCCATTCATGCTGTACGGTAACTCGGACGATGTTCAGTTAGGCCAATGGGTTCTTGCAGTAGGTTATCCGCTTTCCCTTGAAACCACTGTTACCGCTGGTATTGTAAGTGCAAAGGGCAGAACAATCGGTATCAATAGCCGCCAGGGACAATCTCCCGTTGAATCATTTATTCAAACCGATGCAGCCGTAAACCAGGGTAATAGCGGTGGTGCACTGGTAAATACAAACGGACAACTTGTTGGAATTAATTCTGCGATCCTTGCTCCCTCCGGAACTTATGCCGGTTACTCATTTGCAATTCCTGTAAACCTGGTAAAGAAAGTTGTCAGTGATATCATTCAGTATGGAAATGTACAAAGAGGCTATTTGGGCGTTAGTTATCCGAACCAGGAGCTTAGTGAGGAGCAAATGAAACAACTTGGAATTAAAGAGAGTGACGAAGGGGTGTATGTTTCTGCAGTGGCTCCCGACGGCGCTGCTCAGGCTGCAGGTATAAAGAGAGGTGATCTGATCACCAAGATAAATGGAACTGAAGTCACAAGTGGTCTTGAAATGAGCTCATTTCTCGCAAACTTCAAACCAGGTGATAAAGTAGATGTAACCTATAAACGTAAAGGATCAGAGTACAGTGCGGCTGTCGTGCTGAAGAAATCTCCCGGTAATTATGACAAAGTAGTAAGTGACAACATTGGAGAAGAAGTGGGTGCTGAACTAGAAACTCTCGATTCCAAAAAAGCCGAGCAATATGGAATTGAAGGCGGGGTCGTTGTCAAAAGCATCAAAAAAGGTGGTCCTATCAGCAAAACAAGAATGGAAGAAGGCTTCATCATTACAAGTGTAAATGGTGTTGATGTAAGAAACGTGGAAGAATTAGGAAAGGCTCTTTACAACGCAAGAGGAACTATAAAAGTGGAAGGAATGTATCCCGGTTCTGATATGTACACTTATCCGCTTAATCTAAATGAATAAAAACTTTTATCGTATAATAGGAAAAACCGTCTCAAATTTGGGACGGTTTTTTTTGATGTCTGCATCCGGCAATTTCGTCATTTCACAAACACCAGGTATTCCCACGAATTCATCTGGCAAATTTTATTACTTGAAAAGTCTTTTTCCGCACAGGAGAAAATCTCTCTGAATTTTCCGGTAATTGAATCCAACGAAAAACTAACGTCACTATTTGAAAAATTCAGGATCACTAATACTTCCTTGTCTCCATTTTTTCGCAGGAAAGCAAATATGTGCTGATCGTCGCTGGTTTTGACTTTTTCTGTTTTTGCCGCTTCATCACCAGCACGTAAAGCCGGGTTATTTGAATGTAAATTCAACAGGGTTTTATAGAAATCATGCAGGCCAATTGTTATCGGGCCATTTTCTCCCGTCCAATGTATGACATCTTTCTCGAAGAATTTCAGCCGTTTCAGGTTTGGCAATTCCTGCCCGCTGTAGATCAAGGGGATTCCATTCCATGTACAACTGAATACGGCCAGGGGTTCTGCCATGTCGCCATATTTTTCATATTCGCTTCCGTTCCAGCTATTCTCATCATGATTGCTGGTGAACCATGTTCGCATTGAGTCATCGCCAATGGCATCATATTGTTTTAAAGCCGTATCAAGAACATCAAGAGGGAGATGCTTTTTATAAAAATCTTCCGTTTTATGCATCCATGTCCAGGTGTATGCCGCATCAAATGTGCCCATGTATTCAGGATGTTCAAGAGGATCCAATTCTCCCAGCCAGAATAAATGTTTGGTTGCATCTAATTCTTTTCTTGCCTCTTTCCAAAACTCAAGCTCTACCCAAAATGCCAGGTCACATCGAAAACCGTCAATATCACACTCTGTTATCCAAAACTTCATTGCATCGATCATGGCCCGCACTAATTCCGGGTTATGAAAATTGAGCTCGATGATATCATCCATGCCTGAGGCAATTTTGAAATCACCAGTGGCATCATCTTTCTTATAGAATCCAGGGTGTTCTTTTGTCCATTTATGGTCCCAGCCGGTGTGATTAGCCACCCAGTCAATGATCACTTTAAAACCAAGCCCATGAGCTTTTCTTACAAGAATTCTGAAATCATCGAGAGTGCCAAATTCAGGATTGATGGATGTATAATCGGAAGCTGCATAGTAGCTGCCCAGCACTCCTTTTTTATTTTTTTGAGAAATGGGAGTGATGGGCATGAACCAAAGTGTTTTCACTCCCATATCCTTTAAGCGCGGTAATTCTTTACCAAAAGCCTTGAAGCTTCCCTCTTTTGTGTACTGGCGAATATTAACTTCGTAAATATTAGTATTATGTGTCCAATCCAGCGGTTTAAAATCATAACTCATTGAACAATGATAAGAAATTATGTTTAACAACCTTCGCTTTATCTTCCCTTCACCATTCTGTAACTTGCAAAATAAAATTGTGACTCTGAATGAAGCAATTTGAGGTTCCCATTATTTATCGCAGTCCCTTGATCACCGCTATTAAAAAAAAGCGGAAGGAAATGGATAAAATGAAAAAAAATTTTACTCCTACCCTTCTTGATCTTGGTCCATTGCATATATACCTGGCCCGTCATTTCGGATTTTGCTACGGCGTCGAAAATGCTATTGACATAGCTTTCAGAATTATAGAGGAAAATCCCGGCAAAAGAATTTTTTTATTAAGTGAGATGATCCATAACCCACAGGTGAATGCAGACCTGCAGGCGCACGGGGTAAAGTTTCTGCAGGACACCCAGGGGGCTACATTAATTCCGTTCAATGAATTAAAGCCTGAAGATATTGTTTTGATCCCCGCCTTTGGAACGACTTTGGAAATTGAGAACAAATTGCATCATCTCGGAATTCAAATTGAAGAGTATAACACAACCTGCCCTTTTGTTGAAAAAGTTTGGAATCGTTCACAAGCGATCGCAAAGGATAAATACACCATCATCATTCACGGCAAACCCAAACACGAAGAAACAAGAGCCACTTTTTCACGTGCTTCAGTTCATTCTCCTTCTGTGATCGTGAAAGACATGGCGCAAACAAAGGAACTGGCAAAATATATCACCGGTGAAAAACCTTCTTCATCCTTTGATGAAGAATTCAAAGGCCAATACTCCGTGGATTTTGATGTAGAAAAAGATTTGAATAGAATTGGAGTAGTCAATCAAACGACCATGCTCGCCAGCGATACCCAGGCCATTGCTGACTACCTGAAGCAGACCATGATCGCAAGGTATCAATTGACCCATGAAAATATTGAGGAACATTTTGCCGATACAAGAGATACGCTTTGTTACGCGACTAACGACAATCAGAACGCCGTTATCGCCATGCTTGATATAAATGCCGACCTGGCCATTGTAGTCGGAGGTTATAATTCATCAAATACTTCTCATCTTGTTGAGCTCTGTGAGGAAAAATTGCCAACTTATTTTATAAACGGCGAGGAAAAGATTCTTTCGACAAAGGAAATACTTCACTATAATTTTCATACGAAGGAAGAAGTGCTTAGTCGCAACTTCCTCCCTGAAAAACAGCCGATAAGAATTCTTTTAACAAGTGGAGCATCCTGTCCTGATGCCCTGGTGGAAGGTGTAATAAGAAAATTGGCAGGTTTCAATCAAACAGAAAAAAATATCGAACGGCTAATTGAAGAGTTTGTGAGTAATTCGAAGACTACTGACTCTTAACTCCTGGCTGCCCACTCACCACTTACAATTCACCACTCACGATTTATACAACAACTCATAATATTCCCTGGCCATCCGATTGCTGTCAAATTGCGCACGCACATCTTTCATACCATTTTGGATGATCTGCCTCCATGTATCATGGTCATCATAATACATTGGCAGGATAATATTATTTAAAATTTCATAGATACAATTTAGATCGTAAGAATCCTGCTCGTGCACGGTCATATTTGTATAATCAGTCTTGGGAACTACAAAGCCATTTTCACCATCCCTGATAAATTCGGGTATCCACCCATCATTAGTAGAAAAATTAATGGCGCCATTCATGGCTGCGGTCATACCACTCGTTCCGGACGCTTCACGTGGTACACGTGGATTATTCAACCAACAATCTGCGGCCTGTTTCAATCGTCTTGAAAGCATAAGTTCATAGCCTATCAGTACAGACACATTTTTATATTTACGGCTAAGGTGCACGAGACTATTGAATTCAGTGATGGCAGGATAATCAACCGGGTAAGGTTTACCGGCCCAAACGATCTGGATCGGATATTTTTTGCTAGCCAGTAATTTTTCAAACCGTTCTTCATCTGTAGTGATCAGCCCTGCTCTTTTATAACCTGCGAAACGTCTCGCCCACACCAGAGTGAAGATCCTTGTATCAAAGAGTTTACCCGTCTGGTCGGCGACAATCTCAAAGGTTCTTTTCTTCAAAAATTCCTTCCTGTAGTCAAAAGCTGAATTAAAATTCTTTTCCATCGATTCATACAACTGTTCATCGGCCCAGTAATGCCAGTTTTGTGCATTCGTAATGGAAATAATTTTACAAATACCATCGTACTTGCTCCATAGAGCTCTTGACACCTTTCCATGCAATTGTGAAACTCCATTAGCTAATCTTGCAAAACGAAGTGCTGCCAGTGAATGACTGAACATTTCGTCAGTATTGCCTGTAAGTTTTTTTACTTCATCAATGGTGAGACCACAGAAGTAACTCATCTTGTGACAAAGATGTATGTCATGCTTTTCATTACCAGCTTCTTCAGGAGTATGCGTCGTAAAAACCAGGCGCTTTCTTACTTCTTCAATATTATTGTGGTATTTCTTATAGAGATAAAACGCTGCAGACAAGCCATGCGCTTCGTTCAAATGATATACATCTGCTTTAAATCCTATCTCATCAAGCAATTTTGCGCCACCTACACCGAGCAAAATAAACTGGGCCACTTTGGTCGCCACATTTGCATCGTATAGCCTGTGAGAAATGGTTTGGGAAACGTAGTCGTTCTCCGGAATATCGGTAGTAAGCAGAAACAGTGGTGCTGTATTAAACGTCTTGGGGTTCAGGTAAAAAACCTTTACCCACACGGGGTGCTCATGTACTGTGATCTGGAATTTGATCCCGGTATCTTCCAAAAAACTATAATTGCTTTTCCATCCAGGTAACCTGCAGTGTCTGGTCCTGGTTACGAGCCTGGTCATAGTAGCCATATTTCCATAAAATGCCAATGCCTATCAGGTTCTGCTTTAACTCATAGGCGCTGCGTAAATGCGAACCGGATAGAAAGCCGAGACCACCACTATAGATCTTCAGTGGCTGATGAATGGCATATTCCATCGAGAAATATGCAACTTGCTTTGAATAGTGATCATCAACAGGGAACGGGACTTTGAAATTTTTAAAACTCATAGTGTGAATTTTACACAATGTGTGCGAATATACAGGCAAAAAATTAATCCTTCCATTGTATTATTCACATGGCAAGTGAAAAACTTTTTATTCAGAGTATAACGTTTTTACAGTGTAAAAATTATTTTGAGGTCTTCTTTGACTTTTGTTGCTTCTTTTTTACTTCCTTCTTTTTAGGGTAAGTTCCCTCAAATATACAATCGACGCCACGATGCGAGCCGCAGCCCTGTATCTCTTTCATAGAAACCGACGAAGGAGTAAAACTGAATTGCAGTGTGCAGGGATCGCCGAAAGAACGATATACTGCAGAAGTGGCGGAGGTGAAATTTGCCTCGCCCTTTATTTCACCCGAACAATTATTCTTTTTTTCAAAATGCACAAAGAAAACCATGCGACCGGCTTTTTTACTGTCGCGGATCGAAATAAAATTTAGTTTGTCTTTTCGATAATCAGCCGAGAATTTATTTCTCCTCGAAAGGGAATCGATTGGATTGATCACCTCAACTGTTTTTTCGTCCAGTGCATCGGTCATGATCAGCAAAAATGATTTAGCAGGTTCATTTAATACATAGACATTTTTTCCATCGCTGATAGTTCCATCACTATTTTTTCTTGTTATGCTTTTTGAAAGGGTGTAACGCTTATCTATTACAAACAGTTGTCGTGTAGCAGGATTTGCATCAGGTTGCATCACAGGCATCGCTGTGATGAAATTGTTTTTCTTATCAAAGCACAGGACCAGGGCTGCCCTGCGATCGGTCGATATAGCTTTTACAAAAAGATAAGTACCCTGTTCCGGCGCTGCCACGCTACCCATCGGGTATATCTTAGGCTTTTCATCTTTCCCAAAAACTTTACTCAACACTGTATCAGGAAGAAGATGGGTAAAAACCTTATAACTTATCAGCGCAGTGTCCGTTCTTTTTTTTGAAACGGAAGTATCGGCAACCTCGTAAGGCAGATCCAATGGCTGAAAGGACTCAATAAAATCTTTTATATCAACGGGCTCGTCTCCTGATAAGATAACCTTTTTTTTACTGTTGCAGGCTAACAAACTAAAAACAGGGATCAACACAAGCAAACGGGACAGTCCTTTCATAGTAGTTATTCCAAATGAGCGCGCAATTTACTCTTTTCTTTTTTCCTGTCCATTTCAAATTTTTGTTAGTCCATAATTTTTTTTAGATTTGTCTAAAATTTTATTTAGACATGTTGAATTATTCGACCAGCGAGGAAAACTATATCAAGACCATTTTCCATTTACAACATGGTCAAAATACCGTAAGCACGAATGCGCTTGCCGAAAAGCTTAGCACAAAGCCAGCCTCTGTGACTGACATGATGAAGAAATTAAAGACAAAAAAATTGCTTCACTACCAGCCTTACCAGGGCTTCCGGCTAAGTAATGAAGGGAAAAAAGTGGCTCTTGATATCATCAGGCGTCACAGGCTGTGGGAATACTTTTTAGCTGAAAAATTAAAATTTAAATGGGACGAAGTACACGCGGTGGCCGAGGACCTTGAGCATGTAAGCAGCAAAAAATTGATCGACAAACTGGACGAATACCTGGGTTATCCAAAATTCGATCCGCATGGCGATCCTATTCCTGATAGTCTCGGGAAAATGGACGACGGCCGGCAAATAACATTGACTCGATTGCCGGTGAATCAGCCGGCGGAAGTTTGCCGGGTCATCAACCAGTCGGGTGAAATGCTGGAACTGCTGCAACACAAAAAGATCACTATTGGTACCCGGCTTGAAGTGAAAAGGAAATTTGGGTTCGATCATTCCATCGAAATAAAAGTAAAACAATCCAAACGGACTCCTTCGGGGCAACCTGCCTTTTTGATCAGTGAACAATTAGCTAAAAACATCTTTGTAACTCTATGAAAAACGGACATGCACAGATCTCTTTAAGTGAAGTACACGAAAGCGTTGATACGACCATCACATCTCGACCTGTTTGGAAAAGAATGTTTTCCTTTTTTGGCCCCGCCTACCTGGTGAGCGTGGGATATATGGATCCCGGCAACTGGGCCACTGATCTTGCCGGTGGCAGCAAGTTCGGTTATTCCCTGGTTTGGGTGCTGTTGATGAGTAATCTCATGGCCTTGTTGCTACAGAGTTTATCTGCGCGACTGGGAATTGTGCGCGGAAGAGATCTTGCACAGGCCAACAGGGAGACTTATCCAAAGTACATAAACCTTGTTTTGTATGGGCTCGCAGAAATAGCCATAGCTGCCTGTGATCTTGCAGAAGTACTGGGCATGGCGATCGGAATCCAGTTACTTACCGGCATCCCATTGTTGTATGCGGTGCTAATCACTGTATTTGATACTTTTCTTTTCTTATTACTACAACGGTTAGGTATCCGCAAAATGGAAGCATTTATCATAGGTCTTGTTGGTATTATTGGATTTTCTTTTCTTACCGAGATCATTCTGGCCAGGCCAAATCTTGGACAAGTAGTAAAGGGTTTTGTGCCGCATATTCCCGGTAATGAAGCCTTGTATATAGCTATCGGAATTATAGGCGCTACCGTAATGCCCCATAATTTGTATTTGCACTCTGCCCTTGTACAAACGCGAAAGTTTAAAAAAAATGAAAGAGCTGTCAGGCGGGCGCTAAAGTTAAATATGATCGATAGTACCATCGCGCTGAATCTTGCATTTTTTGTAAATGCTGCCATACTTGTATTAGCCGCTTCGGTTTTTTATTTCAGGGGAAGAACAGATGTGGCAGAAATAAAAACTGCCTATGAATTATTAAGTGATTTCCTGGGAACTAAATTGGCTCCTACTCTATTTGCTGTTGCATTGATCGCGGCAGGACAGAGTTCAACCATCACGGGCACGCTTGCCGGGCAGATCGTCATGGAAGGCTATCTCCGCTTGCGTATCAATCCCTGGATACGGAGATTGATGACAAGGCTTATCGCCATTATCCCGGCAGTGATTGTCATTCTTGTTAAAGGGGAAGAGAACATTGACAGCCTGTTGATATTAAGCCAGGTTGTTTTAAGTCTTCAGCTGGGCTTTGCGATCATTCCTCTTATTCATTTTGTGAGTGATAAAAAAACGATGGGCACATTTGCCATAAAACCACTTGTAAAAATGCTGGCATGGCTCATCACTTCAGTACTCGTTTACCTGAATTTGAGAATGGTCGTCGAGCAGGCAACAGGATATTTTAATACATCTGGAAATACTTTTTGGAAGGCAGCCATCGTATTGGGCGGCCTATTGTTTGTAGCTTTATTACTGATTTCATTCTTCTATCCAATAATGAGCAAAAAGCGTCGTGATATACCCGAGGTGCATGCGGAGGCAAGTGGTCTCCAAAAAATTGCGGTCCCGGTATTCAACAAGATCGCAGTGGCTCTTGAGTTCAGTGAGAAAGATGAAAAGCTTCTTTCCTACGCAATGGGACAGGCTCATGCGAATACCTCTTTTGTGCTTATTCATGTCGTGGAAAGTGCTTCTGCAAAAGTGCTGGAAAAAGACACAGATGATCTGGAGACAAGAAAAGACCAGGAGCATATTGATTTTTATGCAGAGCGACTAAAGCAGATGGGTCATGTAGCAAATGGCATCTTAGGATTTAATCATCGCGCCAGGGAGATTGTGCGCATCACAAAAGAAAATGACGTGGATATGCTCGTGATCGGTGCACACGGGCATGCGGGGATCAAGGATTGGTTTTACGGACAGACGATCGATTCGGTCAGACACGAACTGAAAATTCCGGTGCTTGTCGTGCATGTTTAGTGTGAAACGTGAGACGTCAAATGTCAAACCTCAAACGTATAACCAGAAACTCACGTCTTCCGTTTGACGTTTCACTGATTGACAAAAAAGCTGAATAGCATTACCACGCGCACAAGAGTGCGACGCAACAGGCGCTAAATAGTCTTTCTGCAATGGTTACAAAACAAAACTACGCTACCTCTGTCTTCACGCCTCCACGAACAAGGTGCTTGAATCGACTGAATGTTTCGGGCTTGATGTTGAGATAACTTGCCAGGTATTTCTGGGGAACCCGTTGTAGTAACTCAGGATTACGATTAACAAAATAAATGAACCGCTCTCGTGGGGTATGCATCACCAACTGGATCTGCCACCGGTCCTTGAGCACCATAGTGTGTGTAATGATAAGCCGCCCGAGATGCTCCATTCTCTGAGATCGCGCATAAATTTTTTCCAGGTCGTCGTACGTGATAGAAACAAGCGTAGTGGGCTCGATCGCTTCCACAACGTATTCTGAAGGTATGCGGCTATGAAATGATTCCTGCGAATGAAGGATATGCCCTTCAAAGGATATTTGCGTATTGATCTCCTCCTTCCCTTTCTTATAGTATTTCCTCGCCAGTCCTTTTATAATAAAATTGAAATAATTCTCCACCGTTCCTTCCTCGGTAATAATTTGCTTTTTCCCGAATTTTCGAACCGCTATATACGGATCGATAAATTGTCGAAACTCATCTTCAGTGATATCAACAAACTTTTGAACGTAGTCCAAAAAAGGTCTTGTTGTATTCATACGAATCTCCTCCTCTCGTGTAAGTTACTAAAAATTGATTTCAATCAATCGTAAAAAATGCCTGGTAAAAAAATAAAGGTGACAACGGCATTTGCTGCACATTCTCTACAACAATTATAAAGTCTTAGTTTTGCCTGCCTTTTTAAAGGGTAGTTAATTTTTTAAGTGCTCTTTTCAAAAATTCCTAACTCCTAAAATCAAAATAAAGCAATGCCTCAGAAAATTAAAGTAGCCAACCCTGTAGTGGAGCTGGATGGTGATGAAATGACAAGGATCATTTGGAAATTCATTAAAGACAAACTGATATTACCATATATTGATGCGGATATAAAATACTATGACCTGGGTGTTGAATATCGTGATAAGACAAACGACCAGGTAACGATCGATGCCGCGAATGCCATTAAACAATATGGCGTGGGAATTAAATGTGCCACTATAACACCCGATGAGGCAAGGGTGAAGGAATTCAACCTCAAACAAATGTGGAAGAGTCCCAACGGAACTATCCGGAATATCCTGGATGGAACTGTTTTTCGTGAACCGATCGTAATAAAAAACATTCCGAGACTGGTTACTACATGGGATCGCCCGATCATTGTGGGTCGTCATGCTTTTGGCGATCAGTATCGCGCCACTGATTTTGTGGTGCCGGGTAAGGGAAAGCTTACTATAAAATTTGAGGGTGAAGATGGGCAGGTGATCGAACATGAAGTATACCAATTCAAAGGAGGTGGTGTTGCGCTCAGCATGTATAATACGGATGAAAGCATTCGTGGTTTTGCAAAAAGTTGCATGAATATGGCGCTGCAAAAAGGCTGGCCTCTATATATGAGCACAAAAAATACGATCCTGAAAAAATATGATGGAAGATTTAAAGATATCTTCCAGGAAGTGTATGACAATGAGTTCAAGGAAGAATTTAAAAAAGCTAACATTACTTACGAACACAGGCTGATCGACGATATGGTGGCGAGCGCATTGAAATGGAATGGCGGATTTGTATGGGCCTGCAAAAATTATGATGGCGATGTTCAAAGTGATAGCGTGGCGCAGGGTTTTGGATCTTTAGGATTAATGACAAGCGTATTGGTCACTCCCGATGGAAAAACCATGGAGGCAGAAGCTGCTCATGGAACCGTAACGAGGCATTATCGTGAACACCAGAAGGGAAACCCGACATCAACCAACCCGATCGCCAGCATATTTGCATGGACAAGAGGTTTGGCTTTTCGCGGTAAACTGGATAACAACCAACCTTTGATTGATTTCTGCAATACGCTGGAACAGGTGTGTATTGAAACGGTAGAAGAAGGAAAGATGACAAAGGACCTTGCTATTACCATCAAACCAAAAGTGGAACATGGAAAAGATTATTTGTACACGGAAGAATTTTTAGACGCGATAGATTCAAATTTGAAAAAGAAAATGGGGTGATAGATAAAAGTGAATAGTGAATAGACAATAAATTACGAGGCGGTCTCAAAACATCAAAAAATAGATTTCACGCTACGGCGCTACGAACGCAACGTTTGAAAACCAATATAAGATTCTTTGTCCCGATAGCTATCGGGATTGCACCTTTGCGAGAAACCAAAGACTTTTGAGGCAGCCTGCTTTCTATTGATTCCGAGTGGGACTCATTTCAAACTTCGACACCGAACAGCTTTTGGATCTCCCTTCTCCCCTTCGTTGTAATGATCAGTTCTCTTGAAAACCTCATTCTTTTAAGCCAACTCTTTTCAAGCATATTGTTTAATAACATCGCGCCAACCTGACCTGCAATATGCGGGCGACGTTCACTCCAGTCCAGGCATTGTCTTGTCAACGGCCTTCGATTGTTCATCATTTCGTTTTTATAAATGTCAAGATATGCAAGCAACTCCCATCCTGAATCTGTAACGAGATAAGAGTTAGCATGCTTCCTGATCGCCTTCTTTTTTTCAAGTGCTTCTGTAATTTTTACTCCCACACGACCGGCCAGATGATCATAACAACTGCGGCAGTATTTTATACCTGTTGCCGAAATCTCCTTTATGCCTTTGCTTGAAGAATGGCCGGAAAGACTCGCCAGCGATTCTACAACATATGCTATTTCGGAATTTGAAAAAGAAAAATACCTGTGTCTTCCCTGCTTTTCTACTTTTAGCAGGTTAGCGCCAAGTAGCTTGGCTAAATGATTACTCGCCGAACTTCCGGATATGTCGGCAACTATCGCCAGTTCACTTGCAGTATAGGCACGACCATCAAGCAAATTCCAAAGCATTTTTGCCCGGGCGGGTTCACCGATCAGGCCGGCGATACCAACAAATTTGTTTTCTTCCATCACCATTTTGCTTTAAATGAAATAGAAAACCAATTGGATTTTATTTGTACTGCTAAATTATCTTTTTTTCTTCCGCTATAGTTCATTTTGAAATGAAGTGTAGAATGAAATGAGTTCTTTACTTTGTTATGCAAAAATTATCAAACATGGTAGCAGTTATTTTTGAAGCGGTCCCGGGCGAGGGTAAAAAAGATGAATATTTTGCTATTGCTGAAAAACTCCGGCCGGAATTGAATAAGATGCCGGGCTTTATTTCTATTGAACGATTTCAAAGCATTACCAATCCCGGAAAGATACTCTCTCTTTCATTTTGGAGGGACGAAGAGAGTATAACGCAATGGCGCAATCTTGAGATGCACAGGCGGGCACAGGCTAAAGGTCGAAGGTCCGTATTTAACGATTATCGTTTGCGCGTTGCGCATGTTGTAAGAGATTATGCAATGAATGACCGTGCACAGGCTCCGGCTGACAGTAAACTTATTCATGACCAGCAAGCATAACAATGAAAGACCTTGAAATTTTATTGAAGAATGAACCAGGCTCACTTGCGTTACTGGGTGAAACGCTGGGGAAAAATAAGATCAGTCTTGAAGGCGGAGGAGTATTTCAGAGCGGAAAAAAGTCAATTGCTCATTTTTTGGTAGATGAGGCAGGGAGAGCAAAGGAGGTATTGGCACAAGCAGGTATAAAAGTCACCAGGATAAACGAGGTCCTGATTCAAAAATTAAGACAGGATGTTCCTGGTCAATTGGGCATGTTCTGCAGAAAGCTCGCTGATGCCGGAGTTAATATTTTAGTGCAATACAGTGATCATGCTAATCAACTGATCGTTGTTGTTGATGATATTGAAAAAGGACGGAAAGTGTCGGAGGACTGGATGAAAGAGTGGTCGCAATTAACAACTAATAACTATTAATTAATAATGAGCTTCTCTCATAACGACGTCGTGCCGTGCCAATCAAAAATTCTACCTTTAACTAGCATATCCGGCCATGGAGCTTACTTCAACAATATTTCATAATTCTCAAATATTTTAGTTATGAAAGAATTCATGTTCTTCATCAGGAAGCAATCTGATAGCGAGGTGACATTGCTGCCCGAGAGACATCAGCAGTTCTTAAAAGGCTGCGAAGCTTATATCGAGAAACTGAAAAAAGAAGGAAAACTGATTTCTGCGCAGCCCATCGAAAGAGATGGTGATATTATTTCCTGTTCAAACGATGAATGGAAAGACGTTCCTTTTAATGAGACCAAAGAGGTGATCGGCGGCTATTATCATATCCTTGCCGAAGATCTTTCAGAGGCGATCGCTATAGCAAAGGCAAATCCAGAATTTGAATTTAATCCCGACACAAGAATTGAGATCCGCCGATAAAAATGAAAGAAGATACTACCGGTTTTGTGTATCCGACAAATCAAAATTCGAAACAATATACTTAGGAAAGAGTAATGAAAATCTGTATCGCCCAAACGAGAGCTGTCAAAGGTGATATTGAAGCGAACCTTGTTAATCACCAAAGATCAATTGAGCTGGCTGCTGCACGTGGAGTGGAAATGATCATTTTTCCTGAACTATCACTAACTGGTTACGAACCTGAACTTGCCAATGCATTAGCAACGAATAAAGATGATGAGAGATTTAATGAGCTTCAACAAGTAAGTGATGAAAAAAATATAGTGATCGGGGCGGGAATACCGATAAAATCCGGTAAAGGTACACTGATAGGAATGATCATCTTCCGGCCGCTTCAGCCTCGTCAAACATATTTCAAGCAGTACTTACATCCTGATGAAGAGCCCTGGTTTACAAATGGGCCGTCCCAAAAAGTTTTAGAAGGAGTCAATGATCATATAGCGCTGGCGATCTGCTATGAAATTTCAGTTTCAGAGCACGCGCAGCGGGCACATGAAAACGGAGCCAAAATTTATGTAGCAAGCGTTGCCAAAACAGTGGGCGGTATGGAAAAAGCGTTCGATACGTTAGCAGCGACTGCAAAAAAATATTCAATGGTCGTGCTTGTATCCAATTGCGTGGGAGAATGTGAAGGCAAAGAAGCCGGTGGAAGATCGGCCATTTGGAATGACAAGGGAATACTCCTTGAGCAATTAAATGATAAGGATGAGGGCATCATCATTTTTGATACAAACACACAGGAAATAATCAAAGAACAGAAAGAATATTCTTTATACTGATATTATGAGCAAAGAACAAACAAAAGATCTCCTGAAATTTCTAAAACCATTTAGTGAAGACATCACTGAACGGGCATTATGGTTAAGGGAATTTATCTGGGACCTCTATCCTCAAGCCAATGAGCTGATCTATGACAACTATAATGCGCTTGCTGTTGGGTGGTCACCAACCGACAGGGTTGGACATACTTTTTGCTCAATTGCAATAGGTCGCACAAGCAATAATGTTCATTTTGGTTTTTACTGGGGAAGCGAGATCTCTGATCCTGATAAGATCCTTTTGGGAGAGGGGAACCAATACCGCTACATCCTTGTTCCGGACAAAAACAAATTTCCCAAAGTTTATATCAAAAAACTTGTGAAAGAAGCTTATGCCAATTCGTTGGCAAAAGTGAAGGACAAAAAACAGATCGTGAGTGGCCAAACTCTTGTAAAGTCGGTTTCAGTGAAAAAGAGAGAAAAGAAGACCAAACCTTTAAAGACAAAAAAGAAATGATTTTTTGACTTGTGTTTGCTTTGGATTAAATAGTTTTATTCGTGAGACTTGCTTTTTGCAAACGAAGTGAGGCAAAAGGCTTAGTCGAACAATCCCGCCAAAGGCGGTGATTTCCTTTAATAAAATTGTCATAGCCTTTTATGTCTTTTACAGGTAAGGTCGCCATTGTTACGGGAGCAGGGCAAGGCATTGGTCTTGAAATCTGCAGGAGGCTGGCAAAAGCCGGCGCAAAAGTCATCCTCAATGATCTTGATGAAAAGCTTGCGAACGAAGCTGCGAAAAAAATAACAAATGAAAACGGTGTTTGTGTCGCAGTCGCTGGAGATTCAAGTGATCTTTCCATCATTCAGCAATTAGTCGATACCGCGGTATCAAAATTTGGGAAACTTGATATTGCCATTGCAAATGCAGGCATTACCTTGTACGGAGATTTTCTTGATTATAAACCCGCATCTTTTTTTGAAGTAATGAAAGTGAACCTGGGGGGAAGTTTTTTCCTGGCGCAGGCATCAGCTCAACAAATGAAAAAACAGGAAATCGGCGGCTCGATATTATTCACTTCATCAGTTACCGCTCACCAGGCTCACAAAAATCTTGCAGCATATGGAATGAGCAAAGCTGCTCTTGAAATGCTTGCGAAAAACCTGGTGATCGAGCTTTCACAGTATAAGATCAATGTCAATACCATTGCACCGGGAGCCACGCTTACGGATAGAACGGTTAGCGAACCTGGTTATGAAAGCACCTGGTCGCGAATAACGCCCATGGGAAAACCAGCAAGTGTAGAAGACATTGCCAATGCAGCTATGTTCCTGGTTTCAGATGAAGCAAAACATATTACCGGGCAAACATTGATCATTGATGGTGGCTGGACAGCTGTGAGTCCTTCGCCGTATTAACAGCAGTTCGTGAAACATCAAACTTGAGACGTGAGACTCTCATGTCTCACGAAAAAAGAATATGATATTTACTTCACTTAACATTCATTTATCTTTATTCAAATACTATCACCAATAACTCTAATAAATGAAAACAACAATTATTTCCCTCGTAATTCTTGCTCCGTTCCTCACTGCCTGTAACAACAGCCAGACAAAAAATACGACCAATACCGCAGACTCCTTATCAGCATCGACAGTTGATCCTGCAACGGACTGGAAATTTGGAGTTGCGTTATGGACATTTCACACTGTTGATTTTCCTCACTCACTCGATAAAGTGGATAGTGCAGGTTTGAAATATATTGAGCCAAATACATTTCATAAAGCAGGCGCTGAATTGAAAGATTCGGTGATAAGCAAACTATCACCTGCTGGCATTGATAAATTAAAGTCGATGATCGCACAGAAGGGATTGATCTGTGAATCGCTTTATATCGTTGGTGACTCAACACTCAAATCATGGGTAAAACAATTTGACATTGCCAAACAACTCGGCGTAAAATATGTGACCACCGAGCCGCCATTGAACATGTGGGACCAGGTCGATAGCCTCGCCGGGGCTTATGGAATTAAAGTTGCGATCCATGAACATTGGAGAGGATTTAGTCATTACTGGAATCCGGATACAACATTGATGGCACTGAAAGGTCATCCCAATTTTGGTGTATGTGCTGATCTTGGCCACTGGCCAAAAAGCGGTGTTGATCCGCTTGATGCAGTGAAAAAGTTGAGCGGACATATTTTCGTTATCCATCTAAAAGACATTGCTGCTTATAACGATCCGCAATTGAGGGATGTTCCTGTAGGAACAGGTGTTGTAAAATTCCCCGAAATATTTGCCGAATTGAAAAAACAAAACTTCAATGGTTACATTTATATAGAACGTGATGCGGAAGATCAGCCGGGTAATCTTCCATCCGTGATCCAGGAGGTAAAATATTATAACGAGCAAATAAGCAAGTTGAAATGATCAATGGTATAGTGTTCCTTTTTACGAAAAATGGGTCACGAAGGACACGAAGTCCCGATAGCTATCGGGACACGACAAACACAAAGGATGCAAGTAGTCTGACATACTGGACGCAAAATTGTCTTCGTGCCCTATGTGACCCACGACAAATCTTAATTATTTTTTCCTGTATCTTCTAACTTCAGTGCTAAGGTATGGTTATGAAAGACTCAGTGAAGCACAACGAACCCAAAGAATAAGAGTTTTTTAATCGCTATCCACGGGTGAAAACTCACATCTCTTCCTGTCGTTTGTGGCCAGAACAAAATGGTCACGACGAACACTAAGGATTACAAAGTACACAACGTATGCAGGCTTTTGATCTGAATATCTCTTCGTGTCCTTCTTGCCCGCCCGGATGAGTTTCGTTCGGACGGGCATTGTTTGTGCTCTTTGTGACCCAATTACGAGTTTAAGAAATATTCATTAGATCGTCTTCACATCTTTTGCAAGTCCCGCATTTATCAATCCAAAAAGATCAACATGCAGGTCAAGAAGAAACAGAAATGCATCATTGGAGAAAGTGTAACCGCTGGGCCTGCCGATGTTAAAACCTTTTTTGTTCAACTCGCTGCTCTGTTCATCGCTGATGTCACTAAGCTTTCGGAGGTGAAGAAAAAGAGTTTTCCCTAAAACCTCTTTATCATATTCGACCATTGCCCCGTTGTGTTGGATGAACAGGCTATTATTTACCAAGCCGGTAAATTTTCCTTTGTTCGTTTCGCAACCAATGTAGAGATGAATATATTGATCGAGGCGGCTCACTGCATTAATGTTAATTTTCTTGTTTCACGCGAAGGCGCAATCCCGATAGCTATCGGGAGCAAAGACGCTGTGTATACGTGTATTCGTTGCGTCTCTTTGCGTCGTTGCGTGAAATCATTTCAAATATCAACAAAATTTCTATATTCACTTGTAAATAAGTATTGAATGAAAACAATCGCCTGCCTCGCTTTTATTGTTGCTATTTTCTTATTTTCCTGTAACAATAACCACTCATCAACTTCATACAATGGATGGCAAAGGGCTCATGGTAATGATAATGGGAATCATTATTCCTCCCTCACCGAAATTGATACCAACAATGTTTCCCAATTACAAATCGCCTGGACATTTCATACAGGCGACGCCGACACAGCGGCTCATTCACAGATACAATGCAATCCCATTATTGTCAATGGTGTGATGTACTGCACCTCACCACAGTTAAAGCTTTTTGCGCTCGACGCCGCCACAGGAAAACAGAAATGGATCTTCTACCCTTTCGACAGCATTCCGGGAAGTCAACGCGTCAGTCATTTTATTATGAACAACAATCGCGGTGTTACATACTGGAGCGATGGCAAAAATGATCAGCGTATATTTTATGTGGCCGATTCTTATTTAGAAGCCGTTGATGCCAATAGCGGCAAGCTGATCACAAGCTTCGGAAATGGTGGCAAGGTTGATCTTCACACAGGTCTTGAAATGGAAGGTGTGCAGAGTTTATTTGTCACAGCCACCTCGCCTCCCTCGGTTTACAAAGACCTTGTCATTACAGGCACAAGAGTTTCTGAAGGCATGGATGCGGCGCCGGGTGATATCCGTGCTTACGATGCGAGAACAGGAAAGATCGTTTGGCAATTTCATACCATTCCTCATCCAGGGGAGCCGGGTTATGAAACCTGGGAAGATCCCAATGCATATAAAATGGTCGGCGGAGCTAACAACTGGATGGGCATGACCATAGACCAGCAACGTGGCATTGCTTACATTCCTCTTGGTTCTTCATCCGCTGATTTTTATGGCGGCAAACGAAGAGGTTCCAATTTATTCAGTGATTGTTTGCTTGCTCTTGATGCAGCTACAGGCAAACACCTCTGGCATTTTCAATACATTCATCATGATACCTGGGATAAAGATCCGTCGTCACAGCCGGTGTTGCTTACGGTGACGCATGATGGAAAGAAAATTGACGCAGTTGCGCAAACATCAAAGAATGGATTTTTGTATTTGTTCAACAGGGAAACAGGTGTGCCCTTGTTTCCTATTGTTGAAACACCTGTTGATACTGTTACTGATCTTGCTGGTGAAAAGATCTGGCCCACACAACCCATTCCGCAAAAGCCGGCGCCATTTGTTCGTCAATCATTGACAGAAAAAGATCTGAACACTTATCTATCACCGGAGGAGTACGAAGATGTAAAAAAGAGACTGGCCACTTATCACACCGGCAATTTATTCAGGCCGCAGTCAAAGGCGGGCACTATTATTTTTCCCGGCTTTGATGGTGGTGGTGAATGGGGCGGCCCTGCTGTCGATCCCGAAACTGGAATCCTCTACGTAAATGCAAATGAAATGGCGTGGATACTCCAGATGTTTGATGTGGACCCCGCAAAGCAGGAGGAAAATCTTGGCCAGGCAGGCCAGCGGCTGTATGTCCAGAACTGCATGAGCTGTCATGGCCCTGACAAGAAAGGCAGCGGGAATTATCCTGCCATCGACACCATCGAAAACAAATACGATCCACGCAGCTTTGTTGAATTCATTAACAATGGAAGAAGAATGATGCCTGCATTCAAACATCTTAGCCAGGAAGACAAAGCGCCATTGCTGCCCTTGTGCTGAACCAGCAAAAAGAACAATTAAAAAAATATACGGGAAAATTATCGGCACTTGATTCCTTCCGCAAATTGCCTTACCAGATATCAGGCTACAATAAATTTCAAAGCAAATCGGGATTGCCCGCACTTGCACCGCCGTGGGGCACATTGAGTGCTGTTGATCTCAACACCGGTGAGTATGTTTGGAAAACGGTATTAGGCGAAGATTCGGTCTTCAAAGCAAGAGGCGCGAAAGAAACAGGAACGGAAAATTATGGCGGCCCTGTAGTTACCAAAGGGGGTGTGCTATTTATTGCTGCTACAAAAGATGAAAAGTTCCGTGCATTCGATAAACGAACAGGAAAACTTTTGTGGGAAACTGATCTACCCGCTTCAGGCTTTGCCACACCGGCCACTTATGAAGTGAATGGTCGGCAATACATAGTCATTGCTTGCGGTGGCGGCAAGCTTGGAACAAAAAGTGGTGATAGTTATGTGGCGTTTGCGGTGCCCCCAGCCCCTAAAGGGGAGTAACCGATGACCCTGGCGAGAGCTACATCCAAGTATGTCATTCCGAGGTTCTGGGTGTTGTCATTCCGAGCAACGCGAGGAATCTGAGTGTTGAGCTTTTGTGATGTAACCGGCTGCATTACTACTATGAAGCTCATGTTGTGTCACTCACTTGTACGTTCGGCAACTTTACTGAACAAACAGAAAGCGGGCGCTATCAAATTTTTTCCAAACAGATGAGTATAAAAACAAAAAATATTTGGACAGAATTATTGCTTAGCAATTTAAAAAGCATTACGTATACTGAAGAAATTTCTTCCCAGCCGAGTCTCCGAAGGGACTCGGCGCATTCGGGCACTACTAACTCTTTTCTCATTGTTGGTGTTTTAAGTCCGCTCAAAGTCTTTGGCAAAAGCCGCGGGGCCAGGTAAAAAAACTGCCAATCAAAAATGATTGGCAGAAACAGGACCCACAGATGTTGTCACATATCTTCAACTAGAAGAAACAGCGGCTTCTTTGCCGATCTCCTTCAATCTGTTTTCCAATGCTGAAATTGTTTCTTTATGCCGGCGAATCCTATCTGCAATGCGGGCTTTTTTATCTTCCACCCTGGCCGCTTTCCTGCCTTCTATTCCCGACTTAATCTTTGTCTTAAGATCTCCAATTCTTTTTCTCCTTTTTTCCTTTAGCTTGTCAATTTTCTTTTGAATTTTGGCCTTATCTCCCGCAACAGCCGATTTAAATTCTGCTCTTGCTGCAGAAATTTCATCATCGATCTCTTCGATCTGGTCATCCACAAATTCATCGTATTCATAATCCACGTCGGAACGTGAGATCGTAGCTGCCAGGGGTGCAAGTGCTGTATCCACGATCGATGGACCTTCTTCGCTGATCTCAGCTATGAGTGCCACTGTACCGGGTTGCAACCGGGCCTTAACTTTTGCTCCAAAATCTTCTGAGAAATCAAAATGGTCTGCATCCAGCAGGGCGCCTGTCATTGTTCCGCCCAGCATACCTACCAAAAGGCCAACTGGTCCGCCCAATGCACCCAGCATGGTACCAATGGCCATGCCTGAAAGAGTGCGGAGACCATCGGTGGTATCCGATTCGAGCACGGTAAAATTTCCTTCAGCATCTTTTTTTACCATTGCTTTTTCAAAAATGGAAATGTCCCCAAAAGATTCGAGCTCGCTCAGTTTGTGGGAACCATCGATGGCTTTAGATTCGTTTGAAAAGGTAATTACAATTAGGTTTGTCATTTTACACAATTTAGATGTGGCGCCTACTCTATTAAGTTTTCGGCATCCCTTTTTTTGGAGAATTTAGGTACCAGTGGGGATCAGTGATTCCTATAGTCGCGGATCAACTTCTCAGATAAAATTCAGGCAAGTGTGAGTGTACAACGAAGGTATTGCTTTCCATAAAGAGAATTTGCTTTCTGCAAAAATTTGTTCTTCACTAGTGGATTCCTTACTCATATTGCGGATTAACTTACTTCGATCGTAGCGACACCGGTAAGGTGGAGTTAACCGATGACAATCGCTGCTAAACACAAACGACGGCAAAATGGCAAAAAAATTTCTATTTAACTTTATACAATACCTGCCAGCGATTTTTGAAGAAAGAAAATTGCTACGCAAAAAATATTCCTGATGCATAACAAATTGTTATTGGAGGGAACCGAGTCGCTTTCAAAAGGTAATTGGAAAGAAGCAAAAATAACGTTGTCAAAAGCGCTGGAAGCAGAGGAATCGCCAGAGGTGTATGAAGAACTTGCACGTGCCTGCTGGTGGGTAAATGATACTGCATCAGTACTGGAATATCGCACAAAAGCTTATCAGCTGTTCCTTGATAAGAATGATAAAAATGGTGCTTCCCGCAATGCAAGCTGGCTGGGTATAGATTACCTGGAACTTAAAGGAGAGTTTGCGGTAGCTAATGGGTGGTTCCAAAGGGCTGAAAATTTATTGGAAGGATCAGCACCATCCGTTGAACTGGGCCTAATAAAACTGCTGAAAGCAAGAATGGCTTTTGAAACTGAACCTGACAATGAACATGCATTAAAACTTGCAGATGAAAGCCTGGTGCTGAATAAGAACCTGCATTGTGTGGATGGGGCTATGATGGCAGAAGCATTCAAAGGTTTTATACTAATAACCGAGGGAAAGGTCAAAGAAGGAATGGCATTGCTTGATGAAGCCACGTTGATTGCTACTACCGCTGATACAAAAGATGTAAATTTCGTTACGCTTACCTGTTGTTTTTTGATCGACGCCTGTGAACGTATCCGTGATTATGAACGAGCTGGTCAATGGTGTGACAAAGTAAAAGAAATATGTAGGCGCTGGCAATTTGAAGCCATGTTCTCTTCGTGCAGAAACATGTATGCGTCGGTATTAATATGGAAAGGAGAATGGAAAGAAGCCGAATCAGAACTTGTTGCCGCCGCGAAGGAATTAAAGGAGTTAAGGCCCTTATATGTAAATGCATCCACTATACGGTTGGCTGACCTGCGAAGAAAGCAGGGCAAATGGATTGAAGCAGCCATTCTGCTGGAAGAAGCCGGTTCTCATTCATTGAAATTATTGAATTGTGCGGCTTTTGCATTCGACAAAACTGAATATGCAACCGCGTCAAACTTTGCTGAAAGGTTTTTGCGGCAGATTCCAGCTAAGGAAAGGATCCGCAGGATATCGGGCTTGGAACTATTGCTTAGGATTTATGTTATGCAGGAAAGACTGGAAGAAGCAGAGAATATTTTGAACGAATTAAGGGAAATTGTGGCGATGGTGAATACAGTTCCTTTGCATGCAGCCGTAAAAAGCGCCGAAGGAATATTGTGTAATGCATCAGGGAAATATAACACTGCGAAACATTATCTTGAAGATGCGATAGATATCTTTGATAAGATCGTCGCTCCCTTCGAATCGGCACGAGCCCGTATAGCATTATCGGAAGTATTGATGACACTGGGCGAATTTCACCTGGCGGAATCGGAACTGAATACAGCATTGAAAACTTTTCAGCGATTAGGAGCTGAAAAAGATATTGAAAAAACAAGATACCTGCTGAGGAATATGCATAAAACAAATGCAGAACTACGATCATTAAAAAATACGTACGAATTTACAGGCAGGGAACTGGAAGTATTGCGACTGATAGCCGAAGGAAAAAACAACGAAGAAATTGCAGAACAACTTTTCCTTAGTGTTCGCACCGTTGAAAAACACATCACTAATTTATACCTTAAGATGGGCGTGTCCGGGAAATCAGCCCGTGCATTTGCTTCTTCATACGCTTTCAAACACAACCTTACATTTAAATAGCGGGTCGTTTCTTTAATTCCGGGTTATAAATTACGTATCCTTCTAAAAGAAATACGTAGTACCGCTGAATTTACTTTCGGCTTCAATTTTTACTTTGCAATCATCATTTACAAAAATAAAGGAGGTTGCAATGACTGAAAATAATGCCGAACGGTTTAATGTGATCGTGATTGGCGGAGGACAGGCAGGTTTGTCAATGGGATATTACCTGTCGAAATCACATCTTTCTTTTGTGATCCTTGATGCTTCAAAACGGGTAGGAGATTCATGGAGAAGACGATGGGATTCTCTTCATCTCTTTACACCAGCACGCTATGATAGTTTGCCTGGTCTGGCTTTTCCTGCACCGCGTCATTCCTTTCCAACAAAGGATGAAATGGGAGATTATCTTGAACAGTATGCAAAACATTTTAGACTTCCTGTACGATCAGGAATTAAAGTAGATGCATTGTGCAGGGAGGGAAACTTTTACAGCGTGAAAGCGGGTGATCTTCACTTTCTAGCTGACCAGGTAGTAATTGCTATGTCAAATTTCCAGTATCCAAAGATTCCCTCTTTTGCAAAAGAGCTTGATCCGGGTATTGTTCAGATAAATTCTTTTAATTATAAAAATCTTTCACAATTGCAGGAAGGACCGGTGTTGGTTGTAGGTGCCGGCAATTCAGGAGCAGAAATAGCATTGGAAGCTGCAAAAGAACATCCCGTCCTGCTTTCAGGTAGAGATACTGGTCATGTGCCTTTCAATATTGAGGGCAGAATGGCTAAACTGTTCCTTATAAGCTTTGTTCTTCGATTTCTTTTCCACAGAGTTTTAACTACTAACACGTTCATCGGAAGAAAAGCCAGGCCAAAAACGATATCAATGGGCGGGCCGCTCATACGTATTAAACCAAAACAATTTTCTGTTGCGGGCATTAAAAGAGTATCACGAATAACAGGGGTAAAAGATGGGAAACCCATTGTTGACAATACCACGGTTTTGGATGTAAAGAACATAGTTTGGTGCACGGGTTATTATCCTCGTTTTTCCTGGATAGACATTCCTGTCTTCAAAGATCAGGAACCTGAACATGATCGCGGCGTTGTATTAAATGAACCAGGTCTCTATTTTTTGGGATTACATTTCCTATACGCATTTTCGTCTGTCATGATCCATGGTGTAGGAAGAGATGCAAAATATATAGCAAAGGTGATTAAGGAAAATTGTAGCAGCTCCTCTAACATTCGAACTGCACAAGTGAAAGAAACAACAGGAGTTTATAGCAGCCATTGATCCGATGACAATCGGGACTAAACATCAAACACGGCAAAAAAAATTTCATTGACTAATGAAATTGATCTTAGTCGTGCCAAAGAAATTGCAACTATGGCACTGCGTACAAATGGAGGGAACCTATACAATTTAAGAGTTAGATGAAGATTTTAAAATGATTGAAGCATTATTGGATTGCTGTAATAATAATGTATCTTCCCTATATATCATCCTGGGTCCGCCGCGATAAGTAATCAACTTAGTTGTCTTCGAATAAGCAATGGTAGCGTATATTTAACTGCTGATACTGTATACTGAATCCCACTGGCAAAATGATTCCCGAGACCAAATATGCCCACAGTGGCGAGATCAACATCGCATACCAGGTGATCGGTGAAGGTGATATCGATCTTGTTTATGTTCCCGGATGGGTTAGCAATGTGGAGTATAACTGGGAAGAACCAAGACTGAAGCGCTTCTTCAATCGTCTTGCCTCATTTTCACGGCTAATTATTTTTGATAAACGTGGAACGGGCCTTTCCGATCCTGCTCCCGAATTACCCACACTTGAAAAAAGAATGGATGACGTAAGAGCAGTCATGGATGCTGTGGGATCTAAACACGCGGCGTTACTGGGAGCTTCAGAAGGCGGCACTATGTGTGCCTTGTTTGCGGCTACTTATCCCGAACGCACAAGAGCACTAATTCTATATGGAACTTACGCCAGCAGGATACGCAGTTCCGATTACCCATGGGCTCCAACAGTGGAGGAACGTCAGAAATTCTTTGACTTGATCAAAGAAGGTTGGGGTGGCGTAGTAGATGTAGAATCACTTGCGCCGAGCATGATCCATGATGAGAGTTTTAAACAATGGTGGTCCACTTATTTACGAAGAAGTGCAAGTCCTGCTATGGCGCTGGCCCTGGCAAAAATGAACAGTGATATTAACATACAAAATATCCTTCCCACCATTCATGTTCCCACACTGGTCATACATCGTTCAGGTGATAAGGATATGGATGTTGGTGGCGGCCGTTATATTTCACAACAAATTCCAAATGCAAAGTATGTCGAGTTACCGGGAGAAGATCATCTTTGGTTTGTCGGCGATTCTGATGCAATCCTCAATAACATTGAAGAGTTTCTTACGGGAAGCTATCATGCCTCAGAACATGAAAGAATTTTAGCAACCGTAATGTTTACAGATATTGTTGGCTCAACTGAAAAAGCAGTTGAACTCGGTGATGCAAAATGGAAAGAGCTCCTGGTCAACCATCACAAGATCATTCGCAAAGAACTTGCGTCTTTCAGGGGAAAAGAAATTGATACGGCAGGAGATGGATTTCTTGCCACTTTCGACGGGCCTGCAAGAGCGATCAAGTGTGCCGTAGCGATCAGTAAAGCTGTAAAAATTCTCAATATTGAAATACGGATTGGTTTACACACAGGCGAATGCGAACTGATGGATAATGATGTTGGTGGTATTGCAGTTCATTTAGGTTCACGGGTAATGAGTAAAGCAGGTGCAAGTGAAATTTTTGTTTCAAGCACTGTAAAAGATCTTGTTGCCGGATCAGGAATTCTTTTTGAGGAAAGAGGAGTACATAAGCTCAAAGGAATTCCGGGTGAATGGCAGTTGTATAAAGTTGCTTAGTATATTCCGACATAGCGCCGGGCATCTTCTTCCAAGCCGAGTCTCCGTGACGACCCCAGCGCAATTCAAGTTTTGAATTGTAACTTTGGACAAGGCCCGTGTAAAATGTGAAACTTTCTACCCGGCAAACCACCTGTTCGGGTAATATAACAGAAACCTTGCGGAATTATCTTTGAAGGGAAGCGGGCATCATTCAATTTTACTCTGTTCTTATGTTGTAACCTCCTGCTATGAAAAAAATCATTTCATACCTGTTTTTTTTCATGTTGCTCTTCAATGGAATGACGCAACAAAGGGCAAGCAAATTCTCACTACTCATCCCTCCTATCCCAGACTCTGTTCAACTTGCAACAAGCCAACTGGATGAAGGAATCAGTTTAGCAGAAAAAGACACAGCGCGGGCATTGGCCTTACTTAGATCTGCAGCGGGCATATTTCATAGAAATAGCTCCGCCCAGGCAGAAGGCAAATGCCGCATGGCTATTGCCGCTATTTATTTTAAAGCGGAGCAGTATAACCGTGCATTTGGTAATTATGTAATAGCAGGAGATCTGTTTTATGAAGTAAGCCAACCGGACCTTGTGCAGGCTGAACTGGGAGTAGCTAAATCCCAGTATCACCGGGGGCTGTACCGGTTTGCTATCAAAACTTTTGCAGGCGTAGTTGAGTATGCTTTCAAAAATAATGATGAGCAATTAAAGGCATCTGCAGCAGAATACCTCGGCGATATTTTTTTTATTCTGCAATCAAACACTGAAAGTAAAAATTATTTCAGCAGCGCGTTCCTTGCAAATAGTAAACTAAATGATGATAAAGGCTGCCTTCGCATTGCAGAAAAACTTTTTACGCTTTATTACCGGGGCCGGCAATTCGACAGCGCATACTGGTACAGCAATTTCAGTATTTCGCTTGCAGAGAAATTTCACCAGAAAAATACATTGCAAATTTCTTATCTCAATCGGATCGCGGCACTCATCAGGCTTAAACGCCTGGAAGAAGCCCTGGACGAATTAAATCTTTTTGCTGAAATACAAATACCAAAGTCGGATCTGAATATAAGGGTCAGGTACGAAACCAGCAGGGGCAACTATTTTATGTCGCTGGGAAAAAATGAAAAAGCCCTGGCCTTGTATGATACAGCTATCGGGCATGCTTCTGCTATCAATACTACCGACCTGGAAGCGGTAGTTTACTGCAATATGGCAGAATCGTATGCCGAACAAAATAATTATGAAAAAGCCTACCGCTACAGCCTGAAGTATTTTGAAATGATGATCAATTTCTATGACAATTCGATCAGTCATCTCAGCAAGATCGAAAGCCTGATAAAGGAGGATGTTGCGGATAGTAAAATAAAATACCTGAGCAGCATCAATAAGATCGGGGAACTGCAGTTGTTGAGAGAGATGGAAACAAAACAAAACCTCCAAAGTGAAAACAGGTTAAAAGATTCGATTCTTGAAAAAGAAAAAGAACTCAGCATTGCGTTAGGGCTGGAGAATAATTACAAATCGCAGCAGCTGGAAGGCCAGCAGCAGCTCAGTGCATCCCTGAACAGGGAGTCTCAACTACAAAAAAAGGAATTGCATAGGGAATATGGCGTAAGGGCCATTCTTATTGGCGGACTGGTGAGTTTGCTTCTGCTGGGAGCACTGGCCTGGTATCTTTATGGAAAGACAAAAACAAAAAATAAGATCATAAAAAAGCAAACCGGCGAACTGCAGGTGCTGATGAGAGAAATTCATCACCGCATAAAAAATAATCTGCAGATCATTTCAAGCCTCCTGGATATACAATCACTGACGCTTGATGACAATACAGCCATTGAAGCCATCAGGGAAAGCAAAAACCGTGTGCAAAGCATGGCCATCATTCACCGGTTTTTATACCATGAAAATAATATCGGCGGGATTGCCATCGAAGATTATATGAAAGATCTGTCGGAAAATCTTTTTGCTTCATACAACATTAATCATGATAAAATAAAACTGGAAACAGATATTGACAAACTGAACCTGGATATTGATACCATGATCCCGCTGGGACTTATTATCAATGAACTTGTAAGTAACTCCTTGAAATACGCATTTAATGGTACAGGCACAGGTTCAGTTTTTATTTCATTGAAAGAAAAGGAAAATTGTCTTCATTTACTTGTAAAAGATGATGGAAAAGGGTTTCCGCTCGGGATAAACCTTCAGAAAATGCAAACGTTTGGACTGCAACTGATAGCCAGTTTTGCGCAAAAACTGAAAGCCAAACTTGAGTTGTACAACGATAATGGCGCTGTTGTGTATATGAGCATCAAAAAATACAAACTTGTTTAAAACTGGACCGCCGTGAATGAAATAAAAGTATTGATCGTAGAAGATGAACCCATCATTGCCAAGAACATTTCCATGTATCTTAACAATAATGATTTCAGTGTTTCCGGAATTGCTTATGATTATGAAGAAGCGATGAGCCAGCTTCAGCACAATACGCCCGATGCAGTGATCCTCGACATAAACCTTGAAAACAGCACGGACGGTATTAACATTGCCGAATCGATCAATGCAAATAATAAGATCCCTTTTGTATTTCTTACTTCCTATGCCGACAGAGAAACACTTGACAAGGCAAAACGGGTAGAACCCAGCGGTTACATAGTAAAGCCTTTCAACGAAAAAACATTACTTGCCACACTTGAAATTGCCATTTCCAATTACGCAAACAAAACCAACTACCAGGTTCCTGCATTGAACCTGCAGAAATTAAACCGTTATTTGTTATCACCGCTAACTGACAGGGAGTTTGAAGTATTGCAAAACATATTCAATGGCCGTACAAATAACCAGATCGCCGATGTGCTTTATGTATCGGTAAACACCATCAAGGCGCATATAAAAAGTTGCTACCTGAAATTAGACTCCACTTCGCGTTCAATGGTCATTAGACGGCTGCGTGAACTGATGCTGAAATGATCATCATTTATTTTTTCTCCATACTACTTAGTGGTATTTTTTAAAATTCACCCGAAGGGGTAAGGGAAAACTTTAACCGGTAATTGAATTTTGACAAATAACATTATTCATTAACCATTTAAATCTTTTCATTATGGCAAGTTGTCAAAGTGTTACTTCGCTGCTTATAAAAGTTGCCGGAGATTACGTGAACAAGTACCAGGATTTCAGAAGCGATGCGGCTAAGGTTTTTGCCGACTATATTCTGCCTGGCAAACCCGATGCAGAAAAGCAATTGGACAAATTGATCGATGATGCATTCAACTTACAAACTGACTTGTTGAATGCTTATGGAAAACTCACAAATGACAGCAAATGGGAGATCGGTGCCCGTGAGCTCCGCATCCCCACAAAAAAAGTAACGGGAACGCTTATTGCTACCGAACGAACTTTTACCCTGGCGCTTTCTCCCTTCGATAAGGTAACGGTTACTATTAAAAAAACAGATGGCAAAGGGGGCGCTGACATTGCTGTATGCGCCAAGTACGACACAGGTGAACAGTTCAATGAAAAACAAAAGTCCATTGAAAAAGGAAAAGACACTGTTGGGAACGAAGTGAAATTTGTAATGGATGATATGGCCAACAAATTCACCACCATTCACCTCGTGTACAAAGGTTTTCCTACGGATACGTTTCATTATTCAGTTGAAGTGGAAGGCGAGTTTAATGAAGACAATATGAAAGCGCTGGCATCAAAAAAATCAGGAGCCGTTGTTCATTGATAACGAAAAACCCGTGGCTCTGATTAGTTATTTATTCCATCTAAAAAACATTCAACTAAAATTAAAATGAAGAAGATTTTTTCGCATTTCATTGCATATTTGATATGCCTCTTAGTAATTGTCATCGCGTGTTCTAAGAAGAAAACTGAAGACAGCAGTTGCAAGACGTGCAGAGCACTTGCCACAGCCGACAGGCCCGAAGCGACCCAACAAGTGTGTACTGCAGAAGCCGAAGGCGAATTCCGTGCGAGCCATTCCGGCCAGGAAATCACCTGCCAGTAAACCGGGATCTTTTTTTTGCTGCAGGAATGAGGAATATGAAGTAACAGTTGTATCGTCTGTTTCATATTGCAGTTGCTGCGCGGGAATCTCAATATATGGAATATGCCCCGGACAAAGAGATCCCAATGCCAGTCTGCATTTTGCCACTTATTACCGGATAGCGGGAGAAGATTTGAATTTCAATAACGGCGGCACATTTACACGAAATACATTTGAAGAGAACCCCGCTCCCATACCCGACTCAAGTGATTTTTGCGCCGGTGGCGAAGGAAGGGTGAGATACAACATGAATCATACAATTTACAATGGGAATTACAGCATCATACGTGCTACACCTCCTCCGGATCTTTGGCCTGACGATACTCTAAAACTTGTTTTGAATACAACAACATCATCACCACAGGGTGGCGGCTATGGGAACCCGGGCGGCCTGATACATCAACTCACTTGCACTTACCTGGTGCTGATCCAGGTGGACCCCGAGGGTTTGGGCAGCATTTGTTTAAATTTTATGAACACAGAAAACCAAGCGATCCTATATGGGTTGGGCTATCGTTCTAAAGACGCCAATGCCCTGGTTTCAGTGTTCTTTGGCAAACTGTTGATCGGCCCACGCGGAGTCTCCCCTATTTTGCTTCTGATCTTGTTTGATTATTCTAAGTCCGCCCGGGGTCTTTTACAAGGCTTTTGCAAAGACCCTGGGCCATTGAGCTGTTCGGTATTTCGTTGTGAGTGACACTTCGCTTACACACCAACGAGGGCAAAGAGGAGTATATAAGCTCAAGGGAATTCCGGGTGAATGGCAGTTGTATAAAGTTGTTTAGCATGATCTCCGGCATAGCGCATGGGCATCTGAGTTATTCTTCAGCTCTTTGTTGTCAAGTTGGTTGTTGATTGCTTTGATTTTATTTCCGAAAATTTCTTCGGCTGCAACAATGTTGTTTACTAAAGCCGTGATACGAAGGTCCCTCTTGTTTTTCTTTAGATGAATTATTTTGCTATTTGGAGGAAACTTGTCGGAAAAGAAATCGCCATAGCATCAAAAATAAAGATTAGAAACGCAAAAAAACTAAATCAAAAAATCAACAAGATTTTAAATTATTATTTTTTTGAAGGGAGAAGTTGCACATCAGCCACCTCATGTTGCAGACAGACCCAATGTCCAAAGATTAAATTTTTTAACCAGGGAGTAATATTAGAAATATTTTACTATCTGGTTTGAATAACATTACACTAATTATCATCAAGAAAGTTCACAACAGCCTGATGAAATCGGACCGGATCTTGAAGCGGACCGATATGGCTTATGTTTGGCAGAATAACAAGCCTGGCATTTGGTATAAGATGTGAAAGGTCTTGAAAATGTTCAAGTTTTATAAATTGTTCATATTGTCCACAAGCAATTACTGTGGGTGCTTTAATAGTCTTAATGTCTGCAGGGTTTAGGTCCGGCTCATTATCATACATTTTCCCAAGGGCTTTTCGAAATACTGTAAAGCTATCAGGCGTAGGTGAGAGCTTACGATAATTTGCCTGTGCCCTTGCCATAAAACGGGCTGCCAATGCGGTATCAGGGGGTTCATTTTTATATCCGGAAAGATTATAATTGGTGCCATAGGTAAAAAGTTTATTTACCCGTTCGGGATATTTATAGGCAAGGATTAATCCAATGATACCTCCATCGCTCCAGCCTACTATTGAGGCTTTTTCTATTTTTATGTAATCCATAAGCTGGATTACATCAGAGGCCATTAAGTTGTACCCAAATGGTTTATCCGACATTGAACTTCGTCCATGACCCCGGCTGTCAATAACAATCACTTTGTGTGTCTTGGATAAAAGCGGCACTTCAAAACCCCACACATCCGAACTGCCGAATCCACCGTGAAGCAGAATAACCGGTTCTTTACCATTTTTATTAAATATGGCATAATACATTTTAACATCATTAACCGGTGCAAGGCCGCTTTCGTCAGCCTGCGGCATAGGAGGTGCTTCTGGAAGTGTTTTCCAAAGTGGCACAGCCTGGCAAAAGGCAGAACTCCCCGATATACATAAGGCTAATAAAAATGTCAACGTTTGATTCATTTTAATAATGGAATTTAAGTGTCAGGATGTTATTATTTCAAACAGGGTGCCTGCAACGGAACCGACGTTGCCGCTATGCAGGGTGAAGGTATTTAAAATACGTGAGGTGAAGTATGGCAAAAGATAATAATCATCAATTGCAGCAGTGTCATGATGATAACATTCAAACTTCATTGTTAGCCCCGGTGGACTTAAGTTCTGTTTTATTCCTCAGGCAACGATGTGTATTCTCAATTGTTGCCGGCATATTTTCTAAACAACACGAGTGCCTATGATTTTAACGGCGGGCCAAGAAGTTGCTGTCCATGTTTTAAAAGGAGCTTACTTAATTCATCTTCGGATGGCGGTGACTTGAAATTGTTTAGTTCCTGAAACATGTCTTCTAATGTACCTGCAGGATTGACAGCATACACTAAGGCACCCTTATCAGAAAGTTGCAGCCATTGGTGTGGAATGTTCCGGGGTAAAAAAATCGTATCTCCTGCACTTAATTCCTCTGTCATTTCTCCACAGACAAAACGGTATGTTCCCTCTGTAACGGAGAACAATTCATCCTGATAAAAATGTACATGGAGTGGCGTAGCGGCATTTTTCTGGCCATTAAATAAAAACACACTTAGATCCTCGTTAGTATCTCTCCTGGAAATTACCACATCGTTTGGATATAAGCCCATAAACTTCATCATCGGTTTACCAGATCGGTTATTGCCAGAACGCACAATGAAGGGATCCGTAGTGTTGGCCGAATTGATTGACTCTTTGGCTAAAGCAAATGCAGGCATAGCCGTTAATGTGGCCAATAAGAATTGTTTTCGTTTCATGTCTTGACAATTTAGAACACAAACGTAATTTTTACTCAACAACCGCATTGGTAAAAAAAGGACAAGTTTTATTCCAGTCTTAAAATTCTTTCGGGAGAATCATTGTCTTCATTTATCCAGAAATTAGGTGTTACACCTGCGAATTGCCTGAAGTCTTTTACGAGGTGTTGGTAGTCTGTATAATCAAATAATACTGCTATGGATAGCCAATCCGTTTGGGGATATTTTTCTTTGTATTGATAGGCTTTATAAAAACGGATGATGCGACTATATAGCTTTGGTCCTATACCCATTCGCTCCGTAAATTTGCGATTAAATTGCCTGGGCGATAAGCAGGCTTGATTGGCAAAATAGTCAATCGAAAATTTAGACGGTTCGGCAAGCATACAAGCAGCTACTTTATCAATGCGATCACTTTCTTTTCTAAGTTGTTTAATTTTTCTGATTAGATATAACTCCACAGTTTGTATCATGTGAGCATAATCTGTACATTCAGCTAATTGTTTATTTACATCTTCTACCTCGCCGTTTATAATAGCTGCTGCATCAGAATATTGGTCTGTAAATTCAGAAAGCGGAATTCCCAATAAACGGAAAAGTGCGCCGGGCTGAAAATGCACCCGCAGCATTAAATACTCCCGGGTTAAATGAAAGTTGTATCGCGATACCTGTTGTCCGAAAATTGAGACTTTTGGCGCCTCTGCAAATTGTCCGGTAATATCATCAGCGATAGTTACAAATCCTTTAACAAAGAACGTTATACCCTGTTCCGGCTTAGGTGCATAAGGCTTAAAGGGAATGGGTTTGCCTTTTTCAAATATTAAATGCGCTACTAAGTAATCTCTTACAAAGTCATTGAGAATAAAACTTGGTTTGACATATTTGTAAATCATGTTTGGTGTGATGGTTGCGCCTAACAGCCAGGGCCTTCTACTGTGATGATATTTGTGTTCCGTCAGCGGGGGCAGAAGCTGATTGTTATTCTGAATCTGAAGTTATATTCTTTTGCTGAGATTTTTTTGTTAAGCCCGGCTGCAGTGATAGTAGTACAAAGTTGAGGATATTTTGTTCAGCCAGCATAGCCAAACCTCCGGTTATCTGCCGTTTTTCGTAGGTCGATTTAATTGTGTTTTAATAAAACCTCTCAGGTAAAATTTATTGTTTTGAGCTCCTTTGTTCGGCGCAGAAACTATTTCGATAAACTCTGTGTCAACGTAACCAATAATTATGTCGCCTATTGAGTGATAGCTCTTATTTCGTGTTACCTCTGGGCCTTTTGCAGACCCCGGGTGGACTTAAATAAAAAACCGCTTCTAAGAGCGGCTTCAAAATCTTTTAAGGTCGGACGGCAGTAAAAGGGGTAAAATTAGATTTTCATTAAGGTAAAGATTTTGATGATTTGGTTTTCATTTCCATTGGATTTCGTTTCACAGGAAGTTCAGGATTTTAAAATAGTCACGGTCATGGTTTTTCGGATACTGCTGTTCTTTCTAAGATTCGGATTCTTTTGGTTTTTCTGTGATTTGGATCTTTTGGTTTTTCGGATATCGTGTCATCGTTTGACAGTACAAATATTAAAAGGATTTGAGAGTCTTCATAATTTATTCGACAAGGGTGTTGGTTTCTTCGATTTTTGGAAATTCTCTCCAGTAGCGCTTTCATCTCCTGTCAGAGTGTATAAATGGAAACCCCTATTTAGGTTCAAGATGAATTCTCTTCTCATTTGTAAACGAGCCAGGCTAATTATTTTTGGTAAGACCTTTCGTGGATCATTGGGCCTCGCTGCAAATAAAAAAACCGCTTCTCAGAGCGGCTTCAAAATCTTTATAAGTCGGACGGTAGTAAGGTGGGTAAAGTTTAGATTTTCATTAAGGTAAAGATTTTGATGATTTGGTTTTCATTTCCATTGGATTTTGTTTCACAGGAAGTTCAGGATTTTAAAATAGTCACGGTCATGGTTTTTCGGATACTGCTGTTCTTTCTAAGATTCGGATTCTTTCGGTTTTTCTGTGAGTTGGATCTTTCGGGTTTTTCGGATATCGTGTCGCTGTTTGACAGTACAAATATTAAAAGGATTTGAGAGTCCTCATAATTTATTCGACAAGGGTGTTGTTTTCTTCGATTTTTGGAAATTTCTCTCCTGTAATGTTTATCTGGTTCTGTCTGCAAATAAAAAACCGCTTCTAAGAGCGGCTTCAAAATCTTGTTAGGTCGGACGGCAGTAAAAGGAGTAAAATTAGATTTTCATTAAGGTAAAGATTTTGATGATTTGGTTTTCATTTCCATTGGATTTTGTTTCACAGGAAGTTCAGGATTTTAACGATAGTCACGGTCATGGTTTTTTGGATACTGTTGGTCTTTCTAAGATTCGGATTCTTTCGGTTTTTCTGTGATTTGGATCTTTCGGGTTTTTCGGATATCGTGTCGCTGTTTGACAGTACAAAGATTAAAAGGATTTGAGAGTCCTCATAATTTATTCGACAAGGGTGTTGTTTTCTTCGATTTTTGGAAATTTCTCTCCTGTAATGTTTATCTGCTGCAGAAATCCATAAATAGAAACCCTTATTTGGCTTCAAAATGAATTCTCTTGTTTTTTGTAAACGACACTGGCTAATTATTTTTTTGCCAGAACTCTCGCGTGAGTCACTGGTTCTGTCTGCAAATAAAAAACCGCTTCTAAGAGCGGCTTCAAAATCTTTTTAGGTCGGACGGTAGTAAAAGGGGTAAAATTAGATTTTCATTAAGGTAAAGATTTTGATGATTTGGCTTTCATTTCCATTGGATTTTGTTTCACAAGGCGATTCAGGATTTTAAAATAGTCACGGTCATGGTTTTTCGGATTCAGTTGGCTTTTCTAAGATTCGGAGTTCTTTGGCTTTTCTTTGATTTGGATCTTTTTTGGTTTTCCGGATATCAGGTCATCGTTTTGACAATACAAAGATTAAAAGGATTTGAGAGTCCTCATAATTTATTCGATAAGAGGATTGATTTCCTCGATTTTTGGAAACCCAGAAACGGGAACATTTACTAAATCCTATTGAAACGGCGGGCCACCTCTGCTTTAAAAGCCTTGCTCACAGGGATTTGTGAGCCTTTTATGAATAAACTGTCGTGATGAATATTGTCCACCTTACTCGTGTTGATGATATAGGAACGATGCACCTTCATAAAAAACTGGGAATTTATTTTCGTTTCTAAGTTCTTGATAGTATTTAGCACGATATAATTCTTTTCCCGGGCAACAAACTTCACATAGTCTCCCATACTTTCAATATAAAATATCTCATCGTTTGTCAGGCGAACCAATTTGCCATCACTCTTGACGAAAATATGATCCTCGCCTTGTATTTCCTTTTGTGTTGCCGTAGCAGGCATCGTAACTTTCTTGACAGCTTCCATGAAACGCTGATAGGTAAAAGGCTTTTTTAGAAAATCAGTAACATTATATTCAAAAGCGCTGTAGGCATATTCCGTTTTGGAAGTAGTAAGTATAACTTTGGATGAGTAAGTAATATTGTCAAGCACATCAAACCCACGACCTTCCGGCATCTCCACATCAAGGAAAATAAGATCCACTTCTTTTTTACGAAGGAAGGCAACGGCATCTTTCACAGTCATGCAATGAGCTAATACCTCGATCATGCCGCTTCTTTGACAGCATTTTATCAGGTATTCCGCCGCTACGGGTAGATCTTCTACTATAACGCATGACAGGCTCATGAAGCGGAATTATTAAACGATTTAAGCTTTTTATGTTCTTCCATTATAATTATCCCCGCCTCTTCCAGGTGTTTTATCCATTCAGAAAAATCCATTTCAATTTCACCAATGGATGTTGCAGCCTGGCATTTATTTTCAAATTCTTTGCATTTTTCCTGTACGGTAAGCATGCCTGCAAAACCAAAGGTGGGTTTTATTTTATGCACTGATTTTCTGAGCAGCTCCAGGTTTTCCTTTCGGTAATTATCCTGGATGGCTGCCAGGTCTGCGTCATAACTGTCGAGTATTGCCTTGAATATGGTCTCTATATACGGGTAGTCATTTTCGTACATTTCATAAATGTAGGCAGCATCAATTTTATCGTTGAACGTAAGGGTATTTACTGATGTATGGCCTGACATAGGATTAAAAAATGATTAGAAAATAATAGTTGTTTTACATAATGAATAATAGGAACGTATCTTTTTCGTTTTTATTATCGTACTAGACAACACATCGTGCAAACACAATATTCTATGAAAAGGCTCCTGTATTTTTACAGGCACATGTATCATACGCTAGCCTTTGCAGGGGTTAATTCTTCGCTTTCCTCTGATCAGCGGAAAACCATTCTGCTCACGAACCAGATCCTCCTGGCTGCTGTTACCGTTAATTTTTTTGCATTCGCTTTCTATTTTTTCAGCGAGCTTTCATTGAGTTGCCTGGTAAATATGATCACCGCCGTTATTTTCATGTCCGGTATTTATTGTAACCACCGGCATGAATTCAGGCTTGCAAGAATACTTTGCGTTTTGGGCATTAATTTTTACCTCATCGTGATAAGTATTGTGGAAGGTTTGGGCGCGGGAGAATGGCTTTTCTATTTCCCCACATTTGTTTCGATCGCTTTTATGGTTCGCATTTCTAAAGATTACAGCGAACTGGTGATGACCTATGCCGTTACGATCCTGGCCGCATTTATTTGTATTGAATTTATTCCCCATGATACAGGTTTGCAACCGATTCACGGAAATGCACTTCAGCGTCTCTATACCTCGCGGTTGGTGATAGCGACCCTACTCACTGTCTATATATCCGTTCTTATATTGCGTGTAAACCGGGATAATGAGAACCAGATACTGGAAGAAAAACGATTCAGCGATTCTATTTATAATACTTCGCTTGACGGGGTATTTATTATTAATGCCGAAACAGGCATTATTGAAGATTGTAATCAACGGACAATTCAGCTATTTGATATCACTGAAAAAAAGGAAATCATCGGAACTGGCCTCAGCAACTGGTTTCAAAGCAGGAGTGCACAATCGTTGCTTAATAAGCATAAGATCAACGAGGGATCATGGCAGGGCGAATTAACCATCCGTACAAAAAAAGGAAAATTATTTTATGCGTATGCCAGCGCAGTTGGTTTTACATACAAGAATATTCAATACCGGAAAATAAGTATCCTGGATATGACGAATTTAAAATCGACCGAATTTGAGTTGATAAAGGCAAAGGAGAAAGCTGAATCTGCAGCCAAAATGAAGACTCGTTTCCTTTCTAACATGAGCCACGAACTTCGTACCCCTTTGAACGGGATCATCGGCTCATCAAACCTTTTGCTCCAGGAAGATCACCTGCTTTCTCAAAAGCCACAACTCGATATTCTGAAATATTCTTCTGAGCACATGCTTACATTGATAAACGACATTCTTGATCACACAAAAATGGAAGCGGGCAAAATGGAACTAGTAAAGGCTCCCTTAAATATGCAATTGTTTGCCGGCCGTGTCATCAGCCAATTCAGCCACCAGGCAGAAATAAAGGGCCTTAATTTTAAAACTACCATTGACCCTGAACTCAATATTGAACTACTTACGGATGAAACAAGACTTCACCAGGTTTTAAGTAATCTCTTATCAAATGCTATTAAATTCACACATCATGGAAGTATTACATTCATTGCCCGCAAAGTGATGTCATCAAGTACGAATGTTTCGGTACAATTTGTAATCGAGGACACCGGAATTGGCATACCTGAAAATAAAAGAAAGGAAATATTTGAAAGCTTTACGCAAGCTGACCTTGAGACAACGAGAAAATATGGGGGCACGGGCCTTGGTCTTACTATTACCAAAGAACTCCTGGAAGTATTCAATTCAGAACTGATATTAAAAAGTGAAGAAGGCAAGGGCAGTCAATTTGTTTTTACTCTTGATTTGCCAATAAATGAAAACAGAAAAGCATACATTACTGGTAAAACAGATAAAGTACTTACTTCTTTAAGAGGCGTCAGGGTGCTGGTGGCAGAAGATAATAAAGTTAACATGGCCGTCATAAAACGCTTTCTTGAAAAATGGGGTGTGGAGATCAGTGAAGCGGAGAATGGAAAAATTGCAGTAAATCTTTTCACAAAAGGCGGGTATGATCTTTTGCTTTTTGATCTCGAGATGCCTGAAATGGACGGGGCTTCTGCTCTGAAAGAAGTTCGTAAAGTAGATAACGATGTCCCCATTATAGCCTTTACAGCTGCTGTATATGACAACATGCAAATTGACCTGAAAGAAAAAGGCTTTACTGATTTTATACAAAAACCCTTCCGTCCTGACGAACTGCATAAAAAAATATCCTCCTACATATCCGCAAAAAGAGCCTGATTCCCTTGCAAGTCACAGTTTTCAAATAACGAGTAGGAAATTCATTAAATATATTTTCGCCTTTGTTAGTGCCGGCACCAACAACAACTAATATTTTCGGTTCATTTCTGGGGGTTGTTTCGTGTTTATATTTCTCCCAAAAACAGACATGCTGACTGAAGACAAAACTTGTCGGCGTTCTTTGCAATGATCATAAATGCATCTTTTCTTTTTCCCCTACATCAGGCGCGAAAGTGATAAGCCCGCTAAAGAAACGGATAATTTGCCGAAGATACTTTGTCAACCTCATTGTGCAATAAAGCGCAGCGTTAAATATTTTTGTTCCCAGCATTTTCAAAAAGACATAATTACTTCAGAATCTGCCGATACCTTTGCGGCTTAACAAACGACGCAATGTGAAAGCAGGTATTCTGATCGGACTAATGTTGTGCATATTTTCTGCTACCCAATCGCAAACAAAAGAAAAGACCGATGCCAAAGCTAAGATAACAGGAACTGTAATTGATTCCTCGTCGAACCTGCCACTTGAATATGCTACCATTACTTTATTTAGACAGGGAGAAACAAAACCATTCAATGGCGCGACTACTGATAACGCTGGGAATTTTACAGTAACGAACGTGCCCCCCGGTACTTTCACTGTCGTAGTTGAGTCTATAGGTTATTCACCATTTTCAATAATGAGTGTTACCATCAATCAGAAACATGAAGTTATCAACCTGGAAAATATCATGCTTTCGAAAAATCTTCAAACATTGCAAAATGTTACAGTAACTGCACAAAAGAAACTGGTGGAGAATAAAATTGACAAACTCGTTTATAACGCGGAGAAGGATATTACTTCACAAACAGGTGTTGCAACAGATGTACTGAAAAAAGTTCCCCAGGTATCTGTTGACGTGGATGGAAATGTGGAACTGGCAGGCAGTTCGAGTATACGATTCCTGATCAACGGAAAACCTTCCACAGCTTTTGGCAGCAGTATTACCGATGTTTTACAATCGATTCCCGCAAGCCAGATAAAAAGTATTGAAGTAATAACAAACCCGGGCGCCAAATATGATGCAGAGGGATTGGGAGGGATCATCAATATCATATTAAAGAAGAGCACTGCCCAGGGTATAAACGGAAATGTTTCTTTAACAGCGGGAACGATCATGCAAAACGGGTCATTCAATTTTAATGCACGTAAAGGGAAATTTGGAGTGAATGCCTTTTTAAGCGGCAATGCAAGACTTACTACCACAACACCCAGGAGCTCCCAGCGCATTTCAACTGATACTGCTACGAAATTAAATGCGCTTTTACAACAGGATGGCAACGGTGATTTCAGCAGGCACGGATATCAAACGGGAGTTGGTTTTGACTGGACATACAGGGAAAGAAATAATTTTTCGGGCTCGTTGAGTTATAACAATTTTGGTTTTAAAGGGAAAGGTCTTATTGGCCAATCAGAAATTATCCAGGGCGATCCCGCGGTGATCTTGTCCGAAATTAATTCTACAAATCAAACGGCGAATAAATTCAGCGAGCATAGCATTGACGGCGGTTTAAATTATAAGCGAAATTTTTCAAAGGAAGACCAGGAATTGGAGATCGACGTTAATACAAGCACTGCCCATAACAGCAGGGCTTCTGCAAACGATCAATTTTTGCAGCCGCAGGATTCTTTGATCTACGGTACAAACGGCAACAACCCAGCCAGGGAGAATGAAACTGAAGTTGCAATAAATTATGTACAACCACTTACTAAAGATGTGAATCTTGGTGTTGGAGGAAAGTTGAGTTCTTATGATATTTCAAGTACATCCGATGTCTTTGTTTGGCAAAGTTCAAAGAAGACCTATTTGTATGATTCAAACTTATCAAATTCACTGAACTATCACCAGAAGGTTTACGCGTTCTATTCTGAAATGAGTTTTCCGGTGGGTAAACTCTTTGAAGCAAAGCTGGGAGGACGATATGAGCGTACCCGGATCAGCTCGTTTTATTCGGATACTCCGGACAAAGTCAATAGCGGGTACAACACTTTTGTTCCCTCTTTTTTTATCTTGAGAAGACTAGGTGAAAAACAAACATTGAAATTTAATTACTCAAAGCGAATTGAACGGCCTGATTACGGTGATCTGAATCCTTACATCAACACGAGCGATCCCAAAAATGTTTATACAGGCAATCAAAATTTAAAACCGGAGATCGGCAACCGCTATGAATTAGCTTATAACCATGACCTGGGTAAATCCGGGTCATTTATGGTGACGCTATTTTACAGGAAAAATAAAGATGATATACAACCCTTCATCGTTTACTATCCTTCGATAAAGGTGGGAGATACTGTTTATACAAATGTTGCAGTTACCACCCGTGAGAATATCGGTGTCGAAAACAATATCGGCACAAATATTTTTTGCGATCTTCATATTGATCCCAAATTAAACATTCGAAGCAATCTTTTCTTCTTTTACAGGCATACGATCAACCAGGTGGATGAAGGGTATAATTCAAACAGCACTAATTATCGTTTTAACCTGAATGCCACCTACCAATTTAATAATGATCTTGCCGCAGAGTTCTTTGGACATTTCAATTCACAACGCCATGAAGCGCAGGGCCGTTATCCTTCCTTCACGTCATATAGCCTGGCCGTAAGAAAGCAGTTTTGGAATAAAAAAGCAAGTATTGCTCTTGCGGCAAACAACTTCTTTAGTAAATACATCAACCAACAGATCTATCTTTTTGGTCCTGGTTTTGTGACGAGTAGTCTTCGCAAGGTTCCTTTCAGATCTATCGGTATCAACTTCGCCTGGAAGTTTGGGAGATTGGAATTCAAAAAAGAGAAGGAGAGCGACAATAATGAGAATCTAAATCCTCCTTCTGAATAACCAGTGCTTTTACCGTTCGTTGGGATTCGATTGTCTTTCGCTATCGCATTTAGTCGCTTCCGTTGTTGGCGAGAATTCCAAAATTTGGCAAGCTGCAGTTTGAAAAACCGATGACGCATCAATAAAATTTCTGCATTCCATGAATTAATGGTCTACCTTACCTGGTCAAATTTGAAACATGGACAATATTCATCAACCTCGCCGGAAATTTCTTCAAGTGGGTGCGACAGGAGTTGTGAGTGTATTTTTTGGAAGCCTTCCAAAGATCGCTTCTTCTCGATCTGCTTTGGGCAACGAGAAAGGATTAATTGTGCGTGAGACTGAAGGAATACATATTTTAACCAGGCGCAAAGTGCCAATCACCATAAAAATTTCAAAAACAAAAAATGGCATTGATGGTATTTCATTTTGTACGGAAGATATGACGCGGGGGCGTAAGATGCGGGTTCATAAACACCTCAATAATGATGAGCTTATTTTTATTCACAAAGGGGAAGGCACACTTACTTTAGATGAGCAGTTGGTTGAAGTAAAAACCGGCGATGTTGTATTTGTTCCAAGAGACACGTGGCATGGGCTGGACAACACCGGTAATGAAAATCTGCTCATGGTTTTTCAGTATTCTCCGGCGGGATTCGAAGAATATTTTATCGAGAACGGCACACCAGCAGGAATGCCAGATAAAGTAAGAACAGAAGAAGAATATGCAGCTACAGAAAAAAAATATGGAATGGTTTATAAAGACAAGTTGTGATTTTTTTCACCTCTCAACAAAAAAATAATGACACGACTTTCTTCAATCATAATTTTTTTATTAGTTGTTCTTATTTCTTTTGGGCAAACCAAAACAAATAAAGATAGCCTTTCGGTTAATGCATCTGTTATAAAAGTTACTTTACTTGGTACCGGTACCCCACCCCCACTTATGGAACGCCTTGGACCAAGTATTCTTGTTCAGGCTGGCACTGAGACTTTACTCTTTGATGCCGGGCGTGGTTGTTTGCAAAGATTGCGTCAAATAAATGTTCCTTATGCTAAAATTTCGGCGTTGTTTCTAACACACCTGCATTCAGATCATATTGTAGGTTTGCCCGATTTGTGGCTTACAGGATGGCTTGTATCAGAGCGACAAAATCCACTAAATGTGTTTGGACCGGCAGGCACCAATCCGATGATCGAATATTTGCAAAAAGCATTTTCTTATGATATCAACATAAGAATAGAAGATGATAATAGGGCATCTCTATTAACCCATTTTTTAAAAAATTATTTTCTCAGCAAAAATGTTGGATTCGTCTGGCCAATTTTTTTTCAAATTTTGTTTCAATTGAAGGGATGTTTTTATCTTATCTTATTTTAAGTGCATCTTTTTCCAAAAAAGGCACATTTATTCTGTCATTTTTTCAATTCAACATTTATTTGAACTAATCTGAACAGGTTGTAAGTAAGATTCATGAGGCCTATTCCGATTCTATTTCGGATAAAGCTCCTATATTTTAAAAACATTCCATTCATACTATTAGTCATAAACCCGAACACATGCTCTATTCTGCCTCTAATCCTGGAATTTTTTTTATTTTCCTTCTGCTCTGCCTTGGTTAATGTTTTGTATCGATAACCCTGTTTGTTCACCTTACTGATGATGTTCTTTCTCTTATACAGTTCTTCCAGTTCCTTGCTGCTATAGGCTGAATCACCATGTAATGGTTGACCGCCGTCCTCTTTTTTATCCAACAACAGATCAGCCATATGTTTGTCCGCCATATTGGCTGGGGTCACATGAAAACCTGTAATTAGCTTGGTTTGGCTATCGACCTTGATGTGGTTCTTATACCCAAAATAATTCTGAAAATGTTTTCGGGTCCACTGGGCATCTGTGTCTTTCTGCCTTAATTTATTTTCGTTCCAGTTTTTGGGTATAGACCCCTCCTTCAATTGATCAATTTCTTTGCGATTGTTACGTTGTTTTGGCACTTCTACTATAGAGGCATCTACTATTTTTCCTTTATGAACAATAATCCCATCCTTATCCAATTGCTTGTCTAATGTGTTGAATAATTGATCAATCAAATTCAGTTTTGTCAATGTATCCCGGAACAACCATATTGTTTTTGAATCCGGTACGGCTTCATTAATCCCAAGACCTAAAAATCGCATAAAGCTCAACCTGTCAAGAATCGCATATTCCATTGCATCATCGCTTACATTATAATACCTCTGCAAAATCAATATTTTGAACATCATCACTACATCATATGCCGGACGGCCACCTTTGTTCTTCTCTGCATCTTTAACCAAAACTTTTTCCAACGGCTTACGGAAATATTCAAAGTCGATGTAGCTACTCAATTTCTCTAATGGATCTTGCTTTTTACTCAACTTTTCCAATCGAATTTGCTCATCGAATAATCCTCTTGTTTTTGACATCTGTAGAGTTTTCTTCAAGACAACAATTCTTTGTAAAACATTGCATCGTAACTTAGGTTTTTAGAGATGCCCTATTAGCTTAAGATAGAAGGCAGTAAACTTTTAGTTAAGGAAATAGAGCAAGGAGTTGTTTATGAAAAAAACGGCGTTAAAGTAGTTGCATTTAAAGTAGACCATGGGATTATAAACCAGCTTTCGGTTATCGCATAGAATACAATGGACATTCCGTTTTATTATCAGGTGATACTCGTTATTCGGAAAACTTAATCGAGTATGCAAGGGGGACAGATTTATTGATACATGAAGTAGTCATTGCTCCTGACACACTAAGTAAATCAGATCCAAAATATCACATAGTGACTCTTCACACAACTCCAGAACAGGCCGCTAAAATTTTTAATGAAGTACAACCAAAACTTGCTGCCTATTCGCACATTGCAAAACCTTATGGAAACTCTGAACAAGAGCTGTTAAAACGAACAAAAGCAAATTATCCAGGACCCTGATTATGGGCGAAGATTTGATGAGCTTTTCAATTAGTGATACCATTTCTGTAAATAACTGGCAGAATAAATAATTACCGTTGATCCAATGACAACTCAATAATCAATTTCTCACAACTTCTGCTACAACTGAGATAACCCTTTTTCGTTGTGGTCTTCATGCTTATCAACGAAAAAAGAAATAGTACCTTTAAATTAGGTTTTCTTCAATCATTGACTAAAGGTTCTATCCCCTACCATGATACAGAACCGCCAACTTGCCGCAATTATGTTTACCGACATAGTCGGGTACACTGCCCTGATGGGCAAAGATGAAGATAAAGCCTTTGCATTACTGGATAAGAACCGGGAAATTCAGAGACCGCTCATTGAAAAATACAATGGTAAATGGCTGAAAGAACTTGGGGATGGAATAATGGCGCAGTTCCATAGTGCTTATGATGCGGTAAAATGCGCGATAGCAATACAAAAAGCGGTCAAACTAAATTTTGATGGACAATTACGCATTGGAATCCACCTCGGCGATATTACCAATGAAAATGATGATGTTTTCGGAGACGGAGTGAATGTGGCTTCACGTATACAGGGCATTGCTGATCCCGGCGGTATCTATGTAACTGAGAGTATTGAGAATGCCATACGCAACAGGTCGGATATACAGACAAAATATCTTGGTGAAGCAAACCTCAAAAATGTTAGTTACCCCGTTAAGGTGTATGCCATACTGGGGGAAGGAATTCCTGTTCCTGGATTTAAAGAAAAACGGAGACAAACCAATAAAAAAAAATTTTTTGTACTGGGGAGTGTTTTGGCTGTGCTGATCATTGCCGGATGGTTTATCACTAGGAAAAAATTCGGATTAGGGAAAAACCTTCCTCAGATTCAATCACTCGCCGTTCTTCCATTTAAGAATCTTACCGGTTCTGATGAACAGCAATACATTGTTGAGGGCATACATGATGCGTTGATTAGTGAACTATCCCATCTCAATTCCTTACGGGTTATATCACGAACATCAGTAGAGAAGTATGCAAGCAGTAATAAATCCTGTGCTTCAGATCGCCAAAGACCTGGATGTGGATGCTGTAGTGGAAACGTCTATGCTGCGTGCGGATGACAGCATGCGGTTAAATGTGCAATTGATCAGGGCGGTGCCAAAGGAAGCCCATATCGGGCAGGTTTTTTTGACTGTACTATGCGTGATGTATTGCCGATGGTCAGCGATGTAACGCAGACCATTGCCAAAAATATAAAGATTGCCTTATCACCGGAAGAAACACAATTCATTACCTGGAAAAAATCTGTAAACCCGGAAATTTATAAGCTTTATTTAAAAGGCAAATTCCAGTTAAACAAGGATACAAAAGAAGGATTTCAGAAAGGCATCCAGATGCTGAATGATGTAATAGGGAAAGAACCGACGTATGCATTGCCCTATGCCACCTTGGCCATCGGGTATGGGGATCTGGCACATTTACCTTCTGCTCCGCAGGATGCTTTTCCGCGGGCAAAAGCCCTGGCCACGAAGGCGTTGGAACTGGATAATACGCTTGTGGAAGCGCATACAGCGATGGCCGAATGTGAAATGTATTATGACTGGAAATTTAAAACTGCTGAAAATTCATTCAAAGAAGCGCTGGCTATTGATTCCAATTTTGCACCCGCGTTGGAGCACTATGGATGGCTATTGGCAATTTTTGGACGTAACACAGAAGCGGAAAAATATCTTCGCAAAGCGGCTGATCTTGATCCCCTGTTTCCGGTTTTCAGAACGTGGCTGGCCTGGTATTTATGGATGGAGGGTAGGAATGATGATGCAATTGCAGAATCAAAAAGGGTACTTGAAATTTCACCGGATTTCCCGCTCGCTGATTTTGTTTTGGGAGGTGCATACGCAGACATTGGAAAATATGACGAAGCGATTGCGTTAAATAAAAAGGCTTCGAAAATGGTCCCGGCCCTTACCTGGGCATTAGGGGCAGCTTACTTTAAAGCTGGAAAGAAACAGGAGGCCATGAACATATTGGACAGTATAGAAGAAACGCCAAAAAATGCATATAGCCTGGTACGTATTTACCAGGTATTAGGTGATTTTGACAATGCAGTAAAATGGGTTCAGGTAGCCTATGATACACACCACATGTTTACCCCCTGGTTGGTAAGGGTAAATTCGCCCGAACCGCTAATGAAAGACCCACGCTTTGTAAGGATTTTGAAACCGATCATTGATTCTTTACCACCATCGTAGATTTAGTTATCCATGATATTGGTAGTAAATAAAGGTGCTTATATTTCAAATACAATTTTTCGGATGACCCAGAACCGCCAACTTGCCGCAATTATGTTTACCGACATAGTCGGGTACACTGCCCTGATGGGCAAAGATGAAGATAAAGCCTTTTCATTACTGGATAAGAACCGGGAAATTCAGAGACCGCTCATTGAAAAATACAATGGTAAATGGCTGAAAGAACTTGGGGATGGAATAATGGCGCGGTTCCATAGTGCTTATGATGCGGTAAAATGTGCGATAGCAATACAAAAAGCGGTCAAACAAAATTTTGATGGACAATTACGCATTGGAATCCACCTCGGCGATATTACCAATGAAAATGATGATGTTTTCGGAGACGGAGTGAATGTGGCTTCACGTATACAGGGCATTGCCGATCCCGGCGGTATATATATTACAGAGAGCGTTGAAAATGCTGTTCGCAACAGACCGGATATTAAAACAAAATATCTTGGCGAGGCAAATCTCAAAAATGTTGATTATCCCGTTAACGTTTATGCGATACAAGGGGAAGAATTTCCTGTTCCAGTTTTCGAAAAAAGGCCTGTAAAAAAAACGAAAATCATTTTTTTCCTTGTTTCATTGGTCATGCTGATTATTTCAGGATGGTTTATTGCCAGTAAAATTTCAGGAACTCGTAAAGCCAATAACCGGATCCGGTCGCTTGCTGTCCTTCCCTTTAAAAACCTTACAGGATCTGATGATCAGGAATATATAGTTGCGGGCATTCATGACGCACTGATAAGTGAATTGTCGCATATCAATTCGTTACGGGTTATTTCGAGAACATCTGCAACAAAATATACAAACACTGATAAACCGCTTTCCGAGATTGCCAAAGAGTTAGATGTGGATGCAATAATAGAAACCTCTATACTGAAGGCAGATGACAGCATTCGGTTAAATGTGCAGTTAATCAGGTTATCACCAAAAGAAGATCACATCTGGGCAGGGTTTTTTGATGATAATATCAAAGGTGTGCTGTCAATGATCAGTAGCGTAACCCAGGAAATAGCTACTAAAATCAAAATCGTTTTATCATCAGAGGAAAAAGAACTGATTGCAGGGAAAGGAACTGTTGATCCGGGAATTTATAAACTTTATTTACAGGGTAAGTTTCAACTGGATAAACATACACAAGATGGCTATCAAAAAGGATTCGCTTATCTTAATCAGGTCATTGAAAAAGATCCAATGAACGCTAAGGCACTGGCTGCAATGGCCATTGGTTACAGTGATCTTGCACATCTGCCCGCCCCGCCACAGGATGCTTTTCCGAGAGCCAAAGTTCTGGCTAAAAGAGCACTGGAACTAGACAGTAATCTTGTCGAGTCAAATGTGGCTATGGCCTTTGTTAACCTTTATTATGATTGGGATTACAGAACTGCTGAAAAATATTTTCTTAAAGCATTGGCGCTGGACTCGAATTTTGCGCCGGCCAATGCTCATTATGGCTGGATGCTGGACCTTCTCGGAAATAAAACGAAAGCGGAAAAATATATGAGGTTGGCTTGCGTACAGGATCCGCTTGTGCCTATTTACAGAGTTTGGCTCGCTTCGTGGTACTGGGGTGAGAAGAGATATGACGATGCAGAACGAGAGGCTAAGAGGGTGCTTTCTATAGAACCGGATCATCCTATGGCCACTTGGATAATAGGTGGCATTGATGCTGACAAGGGCAAATATGATGAAGCTATTTTGTTACATAAAAAAATAACAGGAACGTTTTCGCAATTTTATTGGGCACTTGGAAAAACATACGCCCTGGCGGGATTACGAAAAGAAGCAATTACTTTTTTAGATAAAATGGAACAATCAGCAGAGAATGCGATCGGTTTTGCATCTATATACAGTGCCATGGGCGATATGGATAACGCTGTCAAATGGGCGCAGGTAGTCAGAGATACGCGTCATCCATTTACTGCGTGGCTCGGCAGAGCCTACTTTGCCGAACAGCTTAATAACGATCCCCGGTTTCAGAAAATTATGCAACCGATAACTGATTCTATTTCTGCGTACAAGTCTGTTTCTTTTCAGTCAACAGCTGTAAAATGATCGGTAAATGGGCCGTCGAAATGGACAAGCCAGTTCAAAAAACCAATGTAGCAATAGAATGTGGAAGACAGGTAGCTTCAATAGCCTGGTTTGCTATATACATTTTGTAGGTAAATTTTTCGCCGGATGGATTCATTACAATTACAGCAATTTTTCCATCGGGGTTTATAAAAGCTGTTGTGAGCAATTGTCCCCAATTTGATGAGCTTATAATTCTTTTCGCACCCGGGCGGATGAATTTTGAGAAGTGACCGATGTAATAGTATGAATTGTAGTACTGCACCGTTCCTTCTTTTGTATTGGCGTGTACCGGCGCAAAGCTAAAATTACCTACATGATTGGGTCCGCCGTTTTCATCAAGCAATATGTTCCAGTCAGTCCATGCTACGGCACCATTATTAAAGTCGTGGATCATATTCAACCCGTAATTTTCTCCCAGGTTCCAGTCATTAGCATGTTGGCTGTTAAAGTCACCATTGGCCCCCTCTGTTAGCATAAGCGCCTTACCGGGAAAAGTTTCAGCCACCATTTTTAAATTGTCAAATTGCGATTCGCTGTACCAGTGAAAACCGATGCCCCATATATATTTGGCTGCTTCAGGATCATTGAGCAGAGTTGATGCCCGCTGGTATATCCAGTCACGGTTATGGTCCCATGCAATAAGCTTTTTATTGCTGAGATCATTTTTTTGTAGCGCAGGGCCTAAATAATTTTTAATAAAATCTCTCTCTTCCGTTGCTGTGTATATACATGACTCCCATCGCTGTGTTGACATGGGTTCATTCTGGACGGTTAATCCCCACACCGGTACGGAATCTTTTTCCAATGCCCGGATATATTTTATGTAATAGTCTGCCCATGATTGATAAAACTCCGGTTTTAGTTTGCCTCCCTGCAGCATATTATTGTTATCCTTCATCCACGCGGGCGGGCTCCATGGGCTAATAAATAAATTTAGTTTTCCATGGGCAGCAGCCATTGCCTTTTTAATAAGAGGTACCTTAAATTTTTCATCATGAGTTATGTTGAATGATGTAAGGGCTTTGTCGTCCTCGTTTACATACGTATACATATCGCTTGAAAAATCACAACTGTTCATATTGGTTCTGCCCATCGTATACGCAATCCCTTTTGTCGTGTCATAGTATGCCTGTATTAACTCGGCTTGTTTGTTCGCCGGAAGTTTGGCAAAGGTTTCAGCAGCTGCGTCTGTGAGTGCGCCGCCAATCCCTATAAATGTTTGAAACGTATGAGAAGGATCAACGAATATGCTTTGTTGAGCCTGTATGGGTTGGTCAATGTTGACAAATGAAAGGGTATCTGTGGCAGTTAACCTGTAATTGGTACTATCAGCGGTTGTATAGATGACCACTTTTCTCCGCTCTGTTGAAAAATTATTTGCTGTGGCGACTGATTTATTTTGCTGTTGCTGATTAGTACAAGCGGCCAAAAAACTGACACTAGAAATAAGAAAGACTATTTTCATAAATTTAGAATATGCACCGCCGGAATATAAAGGTAAGCATCAGCGCCAGGTCAATACCATATGTTATTACAATGGCGATCTCCATAAGCATGGCATGTTCCTGTAAGACAATCAATTCAATTCATTCACCCGGGATAAATTCAACTCAATCCGATAGCCTCGTGACGGACAATAGTGGTAATATGTATCCAGTAAAAGTTTTACTGGACGGTAAACTCTGGATGACAGCCAACCTGGAAGTAAACATTCCAAATTCTTACTGTTACGAAAATGTGAAGGAAAATTGTGAACAGTATGGACGGTTATACACGTGGGAATCAGCCAAAGAAGGATGTAAACTGTTGGGAGAAGGATGGCGGCTTCCCGCCAGTGACGAATGGCAGCAACTAACTATGTTATATGGACGTGGCACGCAAGATTCGAATGTGTATCGTAAAGAGGCTTACAAAAGCTTACAGAATGGCGGCAGTTCGGGATTCAATGCTTTATTAGGTGGCGGGCGCACTCCTGATGGCCAGTATTCACGTTTGGATGCTCATGGGTTTTATTGGACAGGGACAGAAGGCGACAGTGCCACAGCGTGGTTTTACAATTTTGGGAAAGGATCGCAAGCTCTCTATCAGCAAGGTGGTGGTGAACAATTAAGCGCATTTTCTGTTCGTTGTGTGAAGAGCATCGATGGTTTGAAATAAATATCAAACGTCAAACACACAACTGCAACGAATAAAAAGGTAACCCTTATTGTTTTTTAGAAGACTACGAGTGGCGCAGATTTAATGTTGTGCAACTTTAATCACCTTCGAGGAAACAAAATCCGTTATATTGTAAAAAAATCGGCAACCGTCTTTCCCCGATCAGAAAGCCTTCAATTAATAATTTAAAAAATGAACAAATCGAAATTACTTGCAGCCTCACTAATCGTTTTATCTTTCCCGATCATTTCCTGTAAGCCCCAGATGTCGCTCAGGACAACCGTACTCTGGGTAAACAAAGAGAAGCTGCCTCCAGAGCCCGTTAAAAGTATTTTCATCATTGCGTTTACTGATAACCTGGATGTCAGGGCATATTTGGAGAAGGACCTCGCCGCCGCCGCACAAAAGAGAGGATTAAAGGCTTACAAAAGCCTGGATATTATCGGGCCGGTTGATATTAAATCTATGGCACCGGTTAAAGATGTATTCATAAAGAAATTACAGGACCTGGGCTGCGAAGCCGTTTTGACAGTTGCGCTGGTACATGAAACGTCCGAAACAAAATATACGCCAGCGTCTTCCATGACATATTCACCCTATCCTTATGGCTCCTATGCCGGTTATGGGGGCTTTCCGGCGTATGGTCCATATGGAGGCTTTGGAGGTTACTACGGCTATGCAGCAAGCACGATGTCTACACCCGGATACTATACAACAAAGACAAAATATTTTGTCGAAGCCAAGGTTTTTGATCTGAAAACGGATGAAACGTTAATGTCGACTCAAACCAAGATCATGAATCTATCATCCATTGAAAAAGCAAGCAAGGCGTATACAGATCTTTTTGTGGAGGAGGTCAACAGCCTGGGTTTGCGAAAGAAATAACTCAAACAAGCATGCGGTCGGAAAATCCTGCCGCGGAAGTTGTTCCCGACAGGACGCCGGATATTCAGCCAAATCAAGAAACAGAAGTATGGAAGTACACAAGGATTGTTTCTTGCAGTGTTTGTTGGCTTTGTGGCGGAAAAGAGAATAGTGTAGAACGACATTGGGAAAAAGAGTATATGCAGCAAATGACGGAAGACCTGAATGCAGGTACAGCTATTTATGCTGACTATTCAAGACGGAATGCAGTGATTTATGATTTGAAAAAGGAAAAAGAATGAGACAAAAGCTTAACCTTATCACATTAGGTGTTGACAACATTGAAAAAGCAATTGACTTTTACCAGGGTGGCCTTGGTTGGAAAAAGTCTTCGGCAAGTCAAGACGACATTGCATTTTTCCAGCTTGGGGGAATTGTGCTGGCACTTTATCCAAGAAAGCTCCTGGCAAAAGACGCTACCGTAAATGACGGGGGGACTGGATTTTCAGGTATTACAATCTCGTACAACGCAAAATCAGAACAAGAAGTCGACGAAGTTTTAGAAGAAGTTGAAAAACTTGGTGCGACAATTATTAAACCCGCACAAAAAGTTTTTTGGGGCGGTTATAGTGGTTACTTTAAAGATCTCGATGGGCATTTATTTGAAGTTGCACACAATCCCTTTTGGGAATTTGACGATGATGACAATTTAATCCTGCCAGGTTAAATTTATTGTAGGGCATAAATTTGACGATATGCATGCCGGCAACCACCGGCTTTGAGCAAGCTTTCTTCCCGGCTAAGTCTCCGCAGGGACTCTGCGCAAAATCCTGGACCGACGAGCCCATTTTGGTTTTTAATGAGATGAAATTTTTTATTTATTTTGAAAGACACTCGGAGAGTAAACAATAGTTTTATGCGATCAATAGAAAAACCCAAAGACGGTGAATTTCCCCCGTATGCAAATATGTATATTCAATTATTGCCTGACGATGGCCTCCTGTTAAAACATCTGGAAAACAATTTCATTGCAACAAAAGAGCTTATCCTTTCTTTGCCCGAAGGAAAATTGCATTACAGGTACGCAGAAAACAAATGGACAATTAAAGAGGTAGTCGTTCACATTATTGACGATGAACGAATTTATGCTTACAGGGCGTTACGCTTTGCAAGAAATGATAAAACTGAGCTTCCGGGTTTTGAACAAGACGATTATGTCCTGTATTCACGAGCCAATGAGAGAAGCATAGAAAATATTATGAAAGAATATGAAGCGGTACGCAGCTCGACTATTGCATTATTTGACGGCTTGCCCGAAGACTCTTTTCTTCGAATGGGAACAGCGAATAACAATACGGCAACGGTCCGGGCACTGGCCTATCATATTGCCGGTCACGAGCTGCATCATATTAACCTCATAAAGAAAAAATATTTATAAAGGAAGCTCCGTGACCATGCACGACCGCTATGAGTTTTGCTGCTCTCCCATATTTTTTTCAATGCTTTTGATCTAGTTGCCCTTGAATATCTTCTTTACAATTTTTGAATCGCCGAAATTTATTTCAAGAATATAAGCGCCCGACGCAAAGTTGGCGCCATTGAAAAATATTTCATTTACACCTTTTACAAGATCCACTCCCGCCTGCTCTTTTATTTTTGATCCGGAAGAATTATAAATTGTTATCTGTACTTTCCCGGCTTTTTCAGAACTAACAATCGCCATAAAATTCCTGGTAAAAGGATTGGGGAAAACCGTAACGTTTTGAGTAATATTTTCATTTGCCACCCCGACCGGTTCTGAAACGTTTGTTTGTGCCATACTATTTGATTCGATGCGGGCAATAAATTTCGAACCATTCAGCGCTTTAAAACCAGGGTATAAAATTATCTTATCACGCGCCGTAAAATATACGATGGATGAGCTTTCCGTAATTGTGGTATTACACTCTTTACCTGCGGTTAATATCGAGGGTCCATGTACTGATGTTCCTGATGCAGGGTAATTACCGCATGTATTTATAGCTCCAGGCGAACCAGGCTGAACCCCGACTGCGTTATTATCCTGAGCAAACACACGCCCGCCAATGAATAACATGAGTACAACCGGTGCCAGCGGGTGGACGTATTCAGTGATATATGTTATGACCTTTTTCATGTCATTTTTTTTAAATTAAAAACTTATTTCGTGAGCGCATCAATTTCGTCCTGCAATTTTTTATTCTCCTTGCTCAATTGAATAACATATAAACTAAGTTCTTCGATCTTCTCCATCATGGCTTTATTCATTTCAGCCACATTCAGACCTTCTTTTTCAACGACGCTCGCAGGCGCAATGCCTGGCAGATGTTTATTACTGTTAATGTAATTTTCTAATTCTTCAAGTGATCTTAGTTTGTAACCTTTTTCAAACACATAATCACACCAGCCTGTTTCAACACGGACTTCATTTGCACGAATGGTTCCACACACTTCCAGTTTATAGACCGGGCTTGAAACTCCGATACCCACATTACCATTGGACAAGTTAATGGCCATCCTGCTTGTACCTGACCCCACGAAATCGAACTGATCGCCGACATCAGAATATTGTAAACCCCAGGTCGGATAAGATGGCGAATGAGCAATAAGCATACGGGCTGTATTAGCTGTTCCTGAAGCAAACATGAACATCATAGGTTGCGATGTGGCACCGGGATTTGCAAATTGAATGGACTGATCACCACTGGTGAAATTAAGATTGCCTGCCAATGTTTCAGTGCCTGCAACGTGCAATAATGAAACCGGGCTTGCAACACCTATGCCCACATTACCATTGGACAGGTTAATGGCCATCCTACTTGTGCCCGAGCCCACGAAATCAAACTGATCAACATTATCAGAATATTGTAGTCCCCAGGTTGGATAAGATGGTGAATGAGCGATAACCATGCGGGCTGTATTAGCTGTTCCGGAAGCGAACATGAACATCATAGGTTGCGGGGTCACACCGGGGTTTGCAAATTGAATGGACTGCGTGCCGTCAGTGAATATGAGATTACCTGCCAATGTTTGATTACCGACTATGTGCAGTTTTGATGCAGGAGCGCTAGTGCCTATACCAACATTACCGGTATTAAAATAAATATTGGCGGCTAATGTTTTCCATTGCGAAGAAGCCGATGCGGCTGTTGACTGCGTGGTTCCATCCGGGAAAGTGATGCTATAGGTATATATATTTTTCCACCGCATTGCAGCTGTACCCAACGTGATTGAATTATTCACTCCGGGAACCAGGCTCGCATTGATTGAAGTAGCACTAAGGTTTGATAGAGCAGCATTTATCCCGATAGCCTTCCATCCATTATTATAATAATAAAAACCGGGCGCATTATTCGTTTGGTAGATCAACAAACCGTTCACGGAAGCCGCTACCGCGATTGCATCCCTTTGTGCCATCGTCATACGAGGTACCAGGATGCCTTTTGTTGATGATTTTATATCCAATATTGCCGAAGCTGCCGGTGCGGTAGTGCCAATGCCGGCATTGCCCGTGACAAAATAAACATTCATGCCTGAAGATTTCCAGGCTGTCGAAGCAGCCGTTGACTGTGAAGTTCCATCTCCAAAAGTGAGACCGTAGGTATAAATATTTTTCCACTTTTTTGTAGTGGTACCCAGCGTAAGTGAATTAGTGATACCCGGTGTCAGGCTTGCGTTGAGCAGGGTGGTTGGCCTTAGGTTTGATAAAGTAAGGTTTGCTGCAATCGGAACCCAACCATTGCTGTAGTAATAAAAACCAGGCATGTTATTGATTTGATAAATGAGGAGACCATTTACAGCAGAGGATACTGTAATTAAATCACGTTGTGCCTGTGTCATTCGGGGTATCAATACTCCCTTGGTTGTTGACTTTACTTCAAGTAGTGCTGAAGCCGCCGGTGCACCTGTACCAATACCTACATTCCCCGTTGCGGGAAATGTGTTTTGTGCAGAAAGGTCTAGTTGCAAAAAGAATACAAATGAAAGAGCGCATGCCTTGCATAGCAGCAGCTTTAGATTTTTTTTCATAAAAAAAATTTACAGGTTAATGATTCCTTTATGAGATAGCCAGGCTTTAGTGAAATAATTAGCGATAGGATATTTGAGTTTAGCCAGCAGGGGGATACTGAATTTTTTTGCAGTTCAAAAGGCTTATTGAATTTAATTAATTTTTTCATTTTATAATGATTTAAGGCCGAAATGTCTATTACTTTATTTTACCAATGCGTATGTGAGATTTTCCACCAGCCGCCTTTTCCTGTTATAAATAAATTCTCCCGCTCTTATTTGTGTCCCTACTTTTGCAGACAATTATCAGCACTTTGAGTCTTAACTTATGATCACCAGCGCCGATATTATAAAAAAAGCTTGGGAGGAATATGACCCTACAAAGATCATTTCAAGGATTATTGACATCAGTGTAAAGGTCTCAACCAACCACGTATTCCATGTATGGTTTGAAGATGGAGATATGATCGTAGCCAAACTTTCTTACTTCGGTAAATATGAACATTTCAAGGAAGATCATCGCATCATTCATTCGCTTGCCAATAATCTCCTCTACCCTTTCGATAATTTACTGGCGAAATCCTTGTTGAAAAATAACCGCGTATATACTTACCGGTATAAACACAAAAAAGTGGACGCGTGGGTTGTATTTTATAACCCGGTAAGAGTAATGGAACGAATGCCACGGAGATTGGAGGAGCATCACATCCGTAAGTTTGGTCAACAGATCGCCAAATTTCATCTTGCCTGTTCCAAACTTAGAAATGTGTTGCCCAAATCATCAAAAACGCTGCGTACCGATATTCATACACTAATGGAAAGACTGGAGAAAGATGAAAAAATATTTGGTGGCAAGGCAAAGGCGGAGTTCCTGCGACATCATTGTGAGCAATTTTTAAAATACCGGGCAAAATACAAGGTCAATTCTTTTGAGATCATTCCAGTCTTTATTGACTGGAATATTGGCAACTTTTCCATCACGAAAAAATTCGAACTTTTTTCCAGGTGGGATTACGACTGGTTCCGCATGAGTTACCGCATGATGGATTTTTATTTTTTCAGCCGGGTCGTCTCTGATGCCGGTGACCGTACTGTTTTTAGTTACAGGATCGATACCATGATGGAAGACCGGTTTATTCTTTTCCTGGAAGAATATCACAAAATAAATCCGCTCACTGCAAATGAATTGCGTTTTATGCGTGAAGCCTACCGTTTCTTCATTTTGAATTATGTAATTAAAGATGGTAGCTATTTTTTCAGCGAGCAATATGCAAAAAAGCTGCAGGCTGAGGCCTTTGACATCTACCTGCCAGCTGTAGATACTGATTTTAATGCAGAAAAATTGATCGACGCGCTGAAGATAAAAGAAGTGGAAAAAGTATAAACCTGTACATAGGTCAGCAGATCGTATAATAAACAAAATCATCGTAAATAGCTATGGAATCATTAAAAGAAAAAATCTTTGCGATTTCAAGAGATATCCGCTATGTGGCGATCTATTCGGATGATAAATTAATTTCTTCAGAACGGCCAGGCATTGAAAATACCAGCAGCTCTGAGTCCGACAAGTATGAAGAGCTAATTGTGAATCCCACGTTGCTTAAGTTAGTGACGCAACGTGGGAATATTGATTGCGGCGGGGCCAGGTATGTGATCATCAGGTATGGCTCTTTTTATGAGTTTGTAATGCCGCTAAAAAACGGGCATTTATCCGTTGGTATAGAATCAAATTCAAACCTTATGAGTATTATTGAAGCAATTCAGAACCTGGTATAGGCCCGTTTTTGCCATATGCCGCTTGTGGTGACGGAGAGAAACTTAATTGATAGTCAAAAATATCTCCCGACTGGACTCATTGTTCATCTGTCATTCCTTCTTTTACTGTCTTCAATTTGCTCTTATTGATTCTTTGTTTGATCCATTTTTCCGCGCGGTGATGCGATGGGATGAGAATAGCCGCAATACATACCAGGGCGATCAGTGTAAAGATGGGCTGGTGACCGGTCAGTGAAATGATAAAGGGATGCAACAGCAATATGATAAATTCAAACAAAAGCAACAGGGCAAGTATTCCCAGAAATTCGATCCACTTTGGATTGATCCTGCTGCGCCTGAGAACAATAACACCTGAAATAAACAGCGTAATAAAAAGCGCAATAGAAATAAGCTGAAGATCGTGAGCTCTTTCTTCATTTTCTTTCGCCTTCGCCGAGGCAATTTCCTGTTGCCTTATCTTTTCATTGAACTGGAGATTCTGTACCTGTCTTATTTTTTCTTCACTCAGTATTTTATCCCTGGTTGAAGCGGCAAGTTTATAATAAAACAATGCACTGTCTAAAATGCGTTTCTTTTCGAAATATTGCTCAAGCAATTCCGATGCATTGGCAATTCCAAGTTTATAAAAAAAACCAGGATCGTTTGAAATAACAAAAGAAGCGTAGCGATAGGCCGAATCCGGTTGATCATTCCTGAGATAAATTTTTGATAAGCTGGTGCAGGCTTCTGCCAGCTCACGTTTCACATTGCCTGCAATTGCATTCTTCACACTCAGTGCTAAATAAGCAATGGCCAACTGGTGATTGCCCAGCTTTTCCTCTATATTTCCGAGAGTCTCAAGAGTAAAAGCCTTGCCATAGTACGACCCATCCGGTTGTTTCATGGCCTCCTGGTAAGAATTGTTCGCATAATACAAGGCGGAATCCATTTTATTCATTCTCTCGTACAGGTCGCCAAAATTTCCTGAAACTACCATCTTCCCGGTGCTGCTGTACGTTTCATAATCCATGGCCCGTTTACCATACTCCAGGGCCTGCCTGTAATCTCCCATGTCTTTAGTTGTGGTGCTAAGTCCCTGGTAACATAGAAAAATTTCTTCCGGCATCTTGTATTTTTCTGCCAGTTGAAGTCCCTTAAGAAAAAACTCAATTGCTGTTGTGTAATTACCAGAGTATCGTAGTGCAACGCCGGCGGCGGCATAAGCTTTCATTTCTCCTTTCGGAAACTTAGCCTTAGATAATTGCAGCGAAAGCATGGCATAGTGAAGAGCCGAATCATAATCAAACGCCCTGTATGAATCGCTTATGTTGTATAAGATCTTTGTCTTTGATGAATCATCTTTTGTGTTCAGCAATACTTTTTAAGACTATCGATAGAAGCCTGTTGGGAAAAACAATTGACACTTAATAAACATAAGATTGGAACTGGCCATCTCATAAAGGGAATGCTTATTGAACAAGATAAAAAATCTCTGCTACTTTTTAAATTTTAAAAATCTTACGAAGCCATATACCAATTCACTGCAGATTACCGCAGTCGCTGAATAACATTTTTTATCTTTAATGTCCGGACGCTTCCTGTCATTTTACAAAAGTGTATATGAAAACCTGCGGTCTGACCATTGGCTTACTCCTTACCTTGGTAAGATCATCAGTTAGCCAGGTGCCTGATTTTTCAAAATTTCCCAATGTGTGGGAGGGCGACAGCCTTAATATCACCTATCTTATCAATAACGGGATTGAGATCACGAAGGGAAAAGTAATTTGTTGGTTTCCGAAAGATTCACTTTCCGGGAACCAGATGAACCGGATTGTAGTACGATCAATGCTGGAATCACTGCGGCCGAAAAATTTATCAATGCACCATTACCCTGGCAGGTTCATCCAATGAATGAACCATACATTTTCTATTTCAGGTCGGACAGGTTTATATCACATGCATCATGCTTTGGTTTTGTATCGATACCATTTTGGCGGATAAAGGACGGGAAAGCTCCCTGGCTGCATGAGGCGGTCCATGAGATGCTTTATTCAAAAAATGACAAATGGTTTAGTCCCACAATGACTGAAAAATTCGCCAATGAAAACATGCCTCTCTGGCTTCATGAAGGATTACCCGATTATATTGCCATGCAAGTTTCTCGTCAAAATCATTTGGCGCTTTTCGATGTATTTTCAAATAGTAACAGCACGAATGCTGATAGCCTATGCCTTGAAAATATGAAATCAGGGAATGCGTCATATATTATTTCACGTATCGGGGCAAAGGGAGTGATGCCCGAATTATCTTCAAAAAACAGGATAGACTATGCACCCGGTTTTTATCACGGCTCCTGTTCTTTTGTTCAGTTCATTGCCGACAATTATGGTCTGAATGTGTTGTTAACCGCCATTTCTTCGTCTGAAAAAGAACAGGAAAGCATAGAAATGGTTCACCGGCAAATCCCTTGCGGTATTAAAAAAAGAATGGTTAGACAAATTGAAAATAAAGCAATACGAAATTTGCACGGTGACTGCGCATTTAGACATAACCCATGATACCCATTCATGATTTTTTCCCGGCACGAATAATATGTTTAACTGAAGAACCGGTTGAAACACTTTACCTTCTTGGTGAACAGGACAGGATCATCGGGGTTTCAGGATTTGCAGTCCGGCCGCCACAGGTACGTAAAGAAAAGCCTATCGTATCGACTTTTACAGATGCCGATGTCGACAAAATAATGGCATTGAAGCCAGACCTGGTGATCGGGTTTTCAGATATACAATCGGAGATAGCAAAAGAATTGATCGCTAAAGGTGTAACTGTCTGGATAAACAATTACAGGAGTGTAGAAGGCATTTTCAACATGATCGTGCAATTGGGAAGTTTAGTGGGCAGGACAGCCAAAGCGATCAGTCTTGTAGATCAGTTTAGAAGAGATATTGAAAGGATCTGTGAGGCTGCACATAAAAAGGAGCATAAACCCAAAGTATATTTTGAAGAATGGTATGACCCGTTAATATCGGGTATTTGCTGGGTAAGTGAATTGATCGAACTGGCAGGCGGTATTGATATTTACAAAGAAAGACAAACACGCTTCTTTAGCAAAGGACAGGATCATTGCAAATAAAAAACGAAGTAATAGAACGCAACCCGGATATCATCATTGCCTCCTGGTGCGGTAAAAAATTTAAGAAAGAAAAACTGGTGGCAAGGGAAAACTGGAGCAGGATCAATGCCGTAAAGGATGATTTTGTATTTGAAATAAAGTCTCCTATTATTTTACAACCAGGACCCGCTGCAGTTACCGAAGGAGTAAAAGCAATCGCTGACATCATTAATGCCTGGCATTCCTTTCAAAACCAAAGTCCGTGAATTATTTTGGAGACAAAAAACTTTAGCGATGGGTCATATCCATCGCCAAAGCTTAAACACCGCGATAATTTACTGGGCCACCGTTTCCCAACTTGTTTTACTTGTTGCATTCACCTGCATTGTCCCATTTGATGATAACGTTACATTCTTCAGTGTGTAAAGTCCCGGGCGAAACCGATCAGGGATGCTCAGATCTCCTACTTTAGCTTCGTCCGGCAAACACCCACCATCTCCCTCATTCAGGGTCTCAAGTACTTCAATAGATCGCATAGGGCAGAAATACATTATCATCCGGCCATAACTCATTTCGAGCCGCACTGGGGATAGATTTGCTGTAACCGTTTGACCATGCGTCATTTTTTCTTCTCTCATCCTTTGTTGTAATACGTTCGATTGCGAATAAGCAGTAATACCTACCGGTGTAGATTTCGCTCCCATGGGTGTTTCTGCACTCCTCTTCCCTCCAAAAAGGGATTCAAAAACGCTTTTCATAGTTCTAAGTTTTTTTGAGTTTGAAAATTTGTTTCGAACGATAGATTTCCTTGTTGGATGCTCCGATCATTTTGCAGCCATTATCATACCAGCTTCCTTTCTAAAAACTGACCTTCAATACGCTGAATTAATTTAACGGGTCTTTATTGGCAAAAGAAAACGGAACCGCCGGATCGGCTCCTCATGCGTAAAAGACAATTCGTAAATTCACATTGAATTCAACCAATCCTTTATGACAGACAAGCAACCAAAAAAAACAAGTGGATTTAAAAAATTCCTCAGATGGCTGTTGCTCATCTGCTTACTGGCTGCCGCTTTTGCCTTTTGGTGGAAATATTATTTTGTGTTTGGTGAAGGGGTAAAATCCGGGCAACTAAATTATGTGGTCAGGAAGGGCAACCTTTTTAAGACCTATGAAGGCAAGTTGATCCAGGCAGGTTTCCGAGCAAAAACGGCAGGAAGCATACAGTCCTATGAGTTTGAATTCTCCGTGACGGACGATAGTATTGCCAATATACTCATGAATAACAGCGGCAATCATTTTGACCTTCATTACAAAGAGTATAAAGGAGCTCTTCCCTGGAGAGGTTACAGTCCGTTTATCGTGGATAGAATTATTTCGATGAAACCTGAAGCGAAATGAGGATAAGTAAAACTTCTTAAATCTGATTGAAACCTATGTTGCAGGAAAAACTAAGCCGGGAAGATCTGCTGCAAGCTGCACTTGACCATGAAACTGTTTCAAAGGTAGATATCAAAAAAGTTGTCGTCCCCAAATCAATGGCTGCAGGCAAACACTTACATCCATGCCCGGTTGTTGGTTACATTGTATCAGGAAAGGCCCTTTTCCAGGTTGAAGGGGAAGAAAAGAAAATAATGAACCCTGGAGAGGCCTTTTATGAACCAAAAAATAAAACCATTTTACATTTGACAATGCCTCAACAGACGAGCCGCTCGTTTTTATCGCGTTTTATTTGAAAGAAGCCGGGGAAGAGCGATAAAAATGTTAGATTAAATTTTTTGACCTAAGTTCCGATAATTTACATTCTGCCATCCGTAAAAAATGCAAAAGACGATCATTGAGTTGGATAACCCTTGTTGATCCAGTCAATTTTAATGTTATGGGGCAAATCGAGAAGCTTGTAATTGGTAAATTTCATCTCCTTTAATAACTGAATGCCGGGTCTCACATCCGGACAATGTTCGTAGGGGCAACATCCACAGTAGATAATTATACTTGTGTCTTTTGGAAGGTTTTTTAATTCTTCCCTGAACTTTTTCATATTCTCTTCTTCCTTGATCATGCCGATGTCTTTAGAATGCGGAATAACAGCTGTTGGACCGATGCTGAATATCACGGGGATTTCTTTATTATCCTTTAAAACTGCTGCTAATTCTGACGGTTGAAGCAATTGATCATTTGTCCAGTTAACAGGATTTTGAGCAGACGTCTTTTGCCAGGTAAATAACCCGGATAAAATCAGAACGAATGCGATCTGCAGCACTGTCTTTTTAAATCTCATGTTGGGAAATTTGAGTATAAAAATAGCGAATGTTGAGGGTTAACGACCTGGACAGATTTTATACCTGGAAGGAAATTAATTCCAGGGTCATTTTTAGAAAAATTGAATGAATTACGAAAGCCGGTGTTCGTTCTCATGAGGCTCCATTGCAAACAAGAGGGTCACTTAGGATCCGAAGGGTTTTATGAATAAGCTATTCTTCAATAATTTTTAGTCAAGCTTCTCCGGGATCCGATCAATACAAAAAAGTCCGGGTTCAGTTCAATAATTCCGCCCCACAAATGCTCTTCTTAACAGTGCCATGATAAGTGTAAATACCACCGAACCGATGATCGCCCACAAAACAGGAAAAGGCTTGTGATCGATGGTGATCTCAAAAAGTTTTGGCAGGCCCATTTTGCCGGCAATCCATAAACCAATATAGGCACCGATAAAACCAACAACGATAGACACAAGACAGCCACCTAAATTGTACCCGGCCAATGATTGGCCAATTCCACCGCATATTGCAGCGATCAGTAAAAGAACCAATAGTCCTAAAAGTGTCATGACTTAAATTTTATTAAATATAAAAATTTTTTCGGCGTTGGTGGCCTATGCAGGAACAGCAGATGCCAAGACATGCCTTGTACCTGCTGCGACAGTATCTTCATAACCGGGAAGACATTAACAAACTATTGTAAAAAAATACTTGATCGTTCTTATACTTTTATAAGAGCATGAAGAAACTAACTCTTATTTCCATTCTGTTATTTTCTTTTTTCATTAATTACTCGCAGCAAGCCATTTTACTATTCAAGAAAAAAAATAAGACCCTGGAAAGTTTTTGGGTTGGTTCGACAATAGCTTTTCAGCTAAGAGACAGGCAATGGCAAAAAGGGGAGATCACTAAAATACAGAATGATTCATTCTTCACCCGACCCGCGGTGGTCCGGTATAACCTGCTTAATACTGATACATTTTACTATGATGTTGCCGGCTTTTCTGTTGCGGATATTTATGCAATGCCGAAAAAGGGAGTTCTTATTGATTATAAGGAAGGGAAATTCGGGATATCCATGTCGGGAGGGCATCAGCATTGGTACTGGATAAAAAGTGGCTGGATATTCAGGGTGGCTGCCGCCGGTTATGCGGGACTTATCGTTGCAAACAGTCTTATTGACAGCGATCTTTCCATTTCAGACAGCAAGACACAGCTTGGTATTGCCGCCGGCGTTTTTCTTGCAGGGGTTCTGTTGAAAAAAGCATATAAACTAACACTGAGGGTTGGGAAAAAATATCATTTTGAAATTTTTCAACCCGGGCAATGATAAATTGATCAAATCATGTTTATTCAGTCATAAATAAAAAATACCGGCAACAAAAAGTATTGTTAGCCGGTGACGTCAAATTCTTCAATGATCAACATGGATAAGTCCCCTCACATTCTCAATACGTCATCAAACCTGTTGGGTATTTGTTTTCTTCTTCTGACATCACTGAAAGTATTGGGAAAATCGCAGCAAACGGTAATTGATGATATTACTTTTGTCGCAATTATTTTATTCATGTTAAGCTGCCTGCTGTCATTTCTATCGATGCGAAGGCCAACTAGACAGAGTAAACACCTTGAGAAAATAGCGGACTACTTTTTTCTAACTGGTTTATCCGTTTTATTTATCACGGCAATACTTTTCTCGTTCAACATGATACGATGATAGCAGGAAGATGGCGACGTTACTGGCAGTCCTGTTGTCCATTGGAAGATAAGTTGCGTTTCCACCAAACACAAAAACATTTTGTTGCTTTGTTCCATGGAGACATTGAATACAATTTATTGGAAGTACACGGTTTCATGATCGTTGCTCAAACTTAATTAGGTTTGCTATGCCGTTGTTGGCTTCGCTGGTTTATATGCATCAAATTAAATTTAATCCTCGCTGGAAAGAAGAACTCGTAGCGATCAGTGACGAAGGGATATTGATCTTTGAGTTATCGATGGGCACGCTCCATGTTTATTTCCCCGACGAAGAAAAGTGGTTAGCTTCTGTACCGGGATGGGCTAAAGAGAGATGGCAGGTGCATTTGGAAGCTTGTACCAATTGGTGCAAGGAAAACCGGATCCCCATTTCAATTGTTAATAATACTTACGTGTACGAAGAAAAAACGGGTACCTGATATGCAAACGATCGAAAGCGAAAGGCTGTTTCTCAGGCCATTTACACTAGAGGACGGTGAATTCATATTACAATTGCTAAATACGGAAGGCTGGATCAGGTATATCGGCGACAGAAATGTAAGAACGATCGAACATGCGAAGAATTATTTACTGAAAGGTCCTTTGAAAAGTTATGAAACGAATGGCTTCGGCCTAAACCTGGTCGAATTAAAAACGGATAAAACGCCTGTTGGTATGTGTGGCCTTCTTAAAAGAGATTACCTGGATCATCCGGATATAGGTTTTGCCTTTTTACCGAATCATTCGGGAAAGGGATACGCTCACGAAATTGTGAAAGAAGTTATTCACTTTGGATTGCAAAGGCTTCACATGGAAAAAATTTTAGCGATCACTCTGCCGGACAATTCATCCTCCATCAAGCTCCTGGAAAAAGTTGGTTTCCGGTATGAGAAAAATTTTATTTCTCCGGATACGAATGAAGAACTGCGCCTTTATTCGATAAAGAACGCAAATGGTCCTGGTTAAGCAAAACCTGTATTTAACCGAAATTTTGAATTGGAATTTACCAGCCGCTTTCATTTCTCCTTAACTTCATTTTCTGCAAATTTCATATCATGAATACCGCCACCTGTTACATCAGCAAAAAGAGACTTCCTTTGACCGAATTATATAAAGGCCGCTTTCTGAAAAAAGAGATCCTTGATCTTATAAAAAAAGACTTTCCCGATTTTAATGATAACGAATTTATATCTATTGAAAGTTTGAATGAATACAGAAAGAAGTACATGGCCACACTACTGAAGCAGGAAAATGCCGAGATCAGTGAAATGGAACAACAAGTGATCGAAAGTATTGCAAAGAATGAATTGCTCTCAAAAGACCTGGAGGAGGAATTGAGCAAAGACCTGACCCGCGGGCAGCGGGTGGCCGACAAGATTGCCAGTTTTGGAGGCAGCTGGACCTTTATTCTTTTCTTCTTTTTCTTCCTGTTCCTTTGGATGGCCGTGAATATTTTTTTTCTGGTCAAAGGACCATTTGATCCGTATCCGTTTATTTTACTCAATCTCATTTTATCCTGCCTGGCCGCTATACAAGCGCCGGTTATCATGATGAGCCAAAACCGCAAGGAAGAAAAAGACAGGAAACGATCGCAGAATGATTATAAGATAAACCTGAAGGCTGAGCTGGAGATAAAATTGCTGCATGAAAAAATTGATCACATGATCATTCATCAAAACCAGCGCATGCTGGAAATTCAGCAACTACAAACAGACTATCTTGACGATATTCTCAAGGCCTTAAACATCAACAAGCACAGATCATGATCACACAAACTCCATGGTTTGAACGAAAGTTTGATTTCAATTTTCCTGTTGGTTTGTTCCCTGTTATCATAGAACGGTTAGATGGTACATTGCAAAGGGTTGCGGCAATGACAAAAAACAGGAATGAAGAGTTATTGACCAGGAAACCAAATGGTGAATGGTCCGCAAAAGAACAGGTTGGGCATTTATATGATCTTGAAGAATTATGGTATGGACGAGTTGACGATTTCTTATCGCGCAAAGAAGTATTGAGAGCTGCCGATCTGCGAAATACTAAAACTCATGAAGCCGATCACAACAAAAAAGAGATTGAAGAATTAGTAGGACTATTTTCCTCAGCGAGAAATAAGTTGATTGATAGAGTAAAAGATGCTGATGAAGCTACAGCATCCCGAACTGCCCTGCATCCACGATTGAAAACTCCCATGAGGTTCATCGACCATCTTTTTTTTATAGCAGAACACGATGACCATCATCTCGCCAAGATCAGAGCGTTACTAAGTGAAACGTGAAACGTGAAACGTGAATCCTGAAATAGGTATGCCATTGACCATTCACAACTCACCATTCACTACTGGACCAACTCCCCGATCACATGCCCAATGCTACCATTCGGCATTTGTATGTGCAACAAGGCAGCAAGCGTGGGAGAAATATCCGTCATGTATACTTCGCGATTCAATTTACCGGGTTTAATATTCCAACCATACCAAAGCAATGGAATATGCGTATCGTCAGGGATCCAGGTTCCGTGTGTTGTTCCTGTTCTACTATACGCATCAAACCAACCGGGATTCAAAACAATTTGTACCTGTCCGCTTCTCTTGAAATAATAGCCATTGATCATCATTTCCTGCAAACGCTTGGGTATGGGATATCTCCCGATAAAGTCCATGTTCGCAGCAAAAGAAACCCCGGGTTGTCTCATTAAATAGTCAACGGTTGCATTCTTGATCATGTCAAAGTTCAAATTTCCGGCAGCTATTTTATTTAAGTCAAAATTTACCTGGTAATTCATAGTGGATCGAACCAGCGGGGCAACTTGAAATTTTGCGAATAACATTTTATTCAGTGAATCGGTCATTGGGCTATTGAACCAGAATTCCGCCGGCAGTTCATGTGCCTTCATAAAATCAATATTATGGGCTACTCCATGATCGGCCGTCAGAAAAACAAGATATTCCCCCTTGCCAATTTTTGAGTCAAGCATTTGAAAAAAATCAGAAAGGTCTTTGTCAAGCCTTAAAAAGACGTCTTCCTCTTCAATTGAATTAGGCCCGAACTGATGACCTACATAATCAGTAGAAGCAATATTGATGGTTAGAAAATCTGTCGCCACTCCCCTGCCAAGCTGGTAAGCATCGAGTGCTTCTGTGGCAAATTCTAAAGTAAGCGTATTTCCGAATGGCGTCGCCCGGAAACTATACTTGCTTTTGGAATAGGCAGTTTTCAGATCATGGGGAAATGAAGGATTTTTTTCCCCGGGATAGGGGCCTTCGTAGGCAACATTATCGGGATCACTTTCCTTGTAAGTTTCGATAGGATATAAAGTGGTCCAGCCTTTTTCAATCAATTGAGCGATCCGGTTTTTATCATTGAATTTAACAACCCAGCCCGGTAATTGTTTCATGTAATAAGTGCTGGTAATAAAATGGCCCGTTTCATCATCAAGCCAAAAAGCTGCATTGGCAGTATGACCGGCCGGCAAAATAGAGGCCCGGTCCTTTAATGAAACCCCAACCACCTTTGACTGGAAATTTGTGGCTAGTCTTAATTCATCTGTAATTGTCGACACCAGTAAATTTCTGGGCGACATGTGCCCGTCCATGGCGTTAGTATTGCCAAGGGGCTGAACCGTGCTGTCCCAGGTACAATACGTCACTTTTCCAGTGAGTTGCTCCATCCACTCATTACCGGCAATTCCATCAATAGCGGGCACAGAACCGGTATAAATAGTAGCATGACCCACCCCTGTAACAGAAGGGAGATGACTGATCATTGTATTCTCACATGAAAAACCATCATTAAGCAATCTTTTAAAACCTCCATTGCCATAACGATCGTAATAACGATACAAATAATCCCACCGCATTTGGTCAACTACGATCCCTACAACCAGCTTTGGTCGCTGAAGAGGATCCGTTTTTGCGACTGGCTGTGAATAAGTAATGTTCATTGATAAACACACAAGAATTAATAGCCCCGTTCTTTTCATGCCCATAGTTTGAAGGCGTAAATTTAAAGCCATAAATGATATCGAATTCATCTGGCATTAATTTTTCATTCTTTTAATACTTAAATAATGCTCATGCACAAATATTTTTCTCTGGTCGCGTTTATTCTTACGGCATCGGGTGTTTTTGCCCAGCGTTCGGTTGATAGCATGGTGCAAGCCGAAAAAAACTTCGCAAGCATTTCGCTGGTAGCAAGCACAAAGGAAGCCTTCGTTAAATTTATCGATACCGCAGGAATTGTTTTTGAAAAAGGCAATCCCGTGAATGGATTTAAACTTTACTCAAAAAGTGAACGGCGACCCGGTATACTCACGTGGGAGCCTGAATACGCAGAAATTTCTTCCTCGAATGATTTCGGTTATACAACCGGTCCCTGGAAATATTACGCCAATACACTGGAGGACGATCCTCTCGCAAAGGGACATTTTATCACCGTATGGCATTTGAACAACAATGGAGAATGGAAATTTCTGATCGACTTTGGCATCAATTATAACCTGGAAAGAAAAAAAATGGCTTTAAAAAAAGTGAAACCGGAAAAAAAAGAATTGAAAAAAGACTTTCAGCAATCATTGAAAGAAGCAGAAGAAAAATTTATACAATCATACAAAATACAGGGAAAACAGGCATACAGTTTTTTTCTTTCTTCAAACAGCAGGCTGAATTATGCAGGTTATTTACCGGCAGTGAATTCGACGGAAAGAAAAGCGTTGATCGATTCCCTTCCTGCCAATATCGTTTATACCATCGTTGGTTTTGGATCATCCCCAAAAAATGACATGGGATATGTTTATGGCACCGAGGATATCAATGATAAACATGAGGGCTACCTGCGTATCTGGCGAAGGGAAAAAAACAGTTGGAAGATCGCGGTGGAAGTGTTACACTTTAAATGAATTGCCTCTCTTTTCCCCTTAAAAGCCTTACATTTGCGGCAACTTTTCCGACTGCAGTTTTAAAATTAATTTTTGAACATAATTCAGATGCCGGAGTGTCCGAAAGTCAAATGACTCCTTTGGAGACTCCTCGGAGAGTGATCCCGACTGTAGGGAAGTTGGCACGTGCGGCGTTGAGCAGTATTGCAGTTGGTCAAAGGTCCGAAGAATTGCTCCGGAGGATCCCTTGGACCCTGCTTAAGATCTGAATTAAAACACTATACCTAAACATGGCAGACATTTTTGAAAAATTGCTAAAACATTATGGGAACATTGGCCAGCATCGTGAGCGGGCTCATGGCTATTTTACTTTTCCAAAACTCGAAGGCGAGATCAGCAGCCACATGAAATTTCGCGGCAAAGAAATGATCGTTTGGAGCCTGAACAATTATCTTGGTTTGGCCAATCACCCTGAGGTAAGAAAGACAGATGCAGACGCAACCAAGGAGTTTGGATTGGCATTGCCAATGGGCGCCCGCATGATGAGCGGCAACAGTGATTATCATGAGCAACTGGAAAAAGAGCTGGCAGAATTTGAAGGCAAAGAAGACGCTGCCCTATTAAATTACGGTTACCAGGGAATGGTAAGCATTATTGATGTGCTTTGTAATCGTCATGATGTTATCGTATATGATGCCGAAAGTCATGCCTGCATTATTGATGGTCTGCGTTTGCACCCGGGTCACCGCTATGTTTTCAAGCATAACGATATTGTTGATTTTGAAAAACAATTGCAACGTGCTACTGCTTTGATTGAAAAGCAAAACGCGGGTGGCATTTTGGTGATCACTGAAGGTGTATTTGGAATGGCGGGTGACCAGGGAAAATTAAAAGAGATCGCTGCATTGAAGAATAGATATGAGTTTCGTTTGCTGGTTGATGATGCCCATGGTTTTGGTACACTTGGTAAAACAGGCGCAGGAGCCGGTGAAGAACAGGGTGTGCAGGATGAGATCGATCTTTATTTCTCTACGTTCGCGAAATCAATGGCGTCGATCGGTGCTTTTGTTGCGGGGGAGAAAAATATCATCGATTACATTCGTTACAATATCCGCTCGCAAATTTTTGCCAAGAGTTTGCCAATGCCGGTTGTGATTGGTAATTTAAAACGCCTCGAACTGCTTCGTACGCAACCACAGATGAAAGAAAAATTGTGGCAGAATGCCAGGAAACTTCAAAAAGGACTAAAGGAGCGCGGCTTTGATATTGGCAAAACAGATTCAGTGGTGACGCCGGTATACATGAAAGGCGGTGTAGAAGAAGCAACGGCCATGGTGATGGACCTTCGTGAAAACTACAAAATATTTTGCTCGATCGTTGTATATCCTGTCATTCCGAAAGGTCACATCATTTATCGCCTTATTCCAACTGCTGTGCACACGGATGAGGATATTCAGCAAACACTTGAAGCCTTCAGTGACACAAAGAAAAAACTGGATGCGGGTGCATACAAAGCGGAAAACATTCCTGACATGGCTGAGGTGACAGGAAAGAGATTTGACTATTTGTTAGAGAAGCCGAGGAATAAGTGAGAGGTCAGAATGTAGAAGATTGAATATAGAATATAGAATTGAAGCCTTACTTGAGTGAGGCTTTTTATTTTGTAGCCGGCTCTTGTGCTTCCATTGGCTTTTCTTGCGTCGCTCCGAAGGAGTCCCTTTGGGGCACAGTTGTACGTCCTTATCGCTATTCAGCCACTAAGGCACCAAGGCGCAGAGGTTTGCCAGGGCTCTGTGCAACTTCAAATCTTCGTGTATTGCGGCAAATTTGACAAGCGGATCATGCTTTAGTTTTATTCTTTCTAACTTAAAAGAAATTTTCCAACATGAAAAAAATAATTCCCTGGTTAGTACTTGTATGTTCGTTGATTTGTACGTCTGCATTTTCTCAACAAGAGAAAAAACCCGGGGAGCAAATTCGCCAGTATTGGTTCGTGATGCTCACAGCGGGGAACAATCGTGACCAGGATTCTGTCGCTGCCGCTAAGATCCAGGAAGGTCACATGGCAAATATCAACCGGCTTTATAATGAAGGAAAATTAAAAGTTGCCGGCCCATTTGGTGATGAGGGAAAATGGATCGGTTTATTCATTTTTGATTGTGAAACAAAAGAGGAAGTTGAAAAATTATTAAAAACAGATCCTGCCATTGCAGCGGGCAGATTGAATTATGAAATTCATCCCTGGTGGACCGCAGCGACAGGAAGCTTTACTCCGGGGAAACCTGCTAAACCAGGAAACTAATAATTATTTTGAACCAAGATCTTGTGTCCAATAATTCCCATCACGGCCGACACCCATATCTTTAAATCCTCCATTCATGATATTCTTACAGTGGTCTTCGCTGCTCAGCCATGCATTCATAACGATTTGCTCCGTTGAATAGCCTTCGGCAATATTTTCTCCGTAAGAACTCCAATGATAGCCGGCAGCTGTCATTCTCTGGCCGGGACTTGAACCATCCAAACCTGTATGACTAAAATAATCCTGTGTATTCATATCAACACTATGATCATAGGCGGCCTTTGCTAATTGATCATTCCATATAACTGCACCGGCTGGTGGCATGAAAGTAGTACCACATGTACATCCGTTTTTGCGAACATCATTGACTAATTGCAAAATGGCTTCCTTATTTACATTATAAACAAAACCGTTGTTGTTGCTATTGTTATTTGCATTAGAATTATCAACAATGACATCGGTTTTCTTACAGGAGAAAAACAGAATGGAAACAAGTAAGATCGCGGGCAGGATACGAAGGCGCATAAACGCTTTTGTTTACCTTATCATAACGAAAATCATTCCAACAAATTGCCGTCAGGAAGGTAAATAAGATGCCATTTCCAATTGATATTGTTTCGCAGCGACTCTTGCTTGTTCTGCAAAATTTTCCTTATCAGATGCATAGATAATGGCACGGCTTGCGTTCACCAGGATTCCGCAATCATTTGTCATTGCTTTCTCAGAAATTTCTTTCAAACTTCCGCCTTGAACTCCTACACCCGGAACAAGGTAAAAATGTTCAGGAGTTAACTGACGAATGCTTGCAAATTCATTCGCCTGTGTTGCACCAATTACAAACATTAAATTATTTGTGTTACCCCACCTGCTGACTTTTTCCAAAACCATTTCATAAAGGAATTTTGTTCCGTGTTTTTCAATATGGATACCCTCGTCCAGCAGGTCGGTTTTTGTATCGAATCTTTGCAATTCAAAATCTTTCGCTCCTGTATTGGAAGTAAGTCCAAGTACAATGGCCCATTTGTCATTGTATTCAAGAAATGGCTTGACACTATCTTCTCCCATATACGGCGCAACAGTGACTGCTTCGAAATTCAGTGTTTCAAAAAAAGCCTTTGCATATTGTGAGGAGGTATTCGCTATATCGCCACGCTTGGCATCAGCAATTTTAAAATGTTCCTGCGGGATATAATTCACGGTCCTCTCCAGCGATTCCCAGCCCTTCACTCCCATCGCTTCATAAAAAGCTGTATTGATCTTATAGCTTACGCAAAGATCTTTTGTAGCATCGATGATCTGTTTATTGAATTGAAAAACCGGGTCAGCGCCCGATAAAAGATGCCTGGGAATTTTCGCAATGTCCGTATCAAGACCAACGCAGAGATAAGATCCTTTTTTGAAGATTTGTTCGACGAGTTGATGGCGGGTCATGCAGCGAAGATACGTTTGAACTTACTACTGGTTTAAGATCGATCGAATGATATTTCCAAATCGCCATATTTCTTCGAATGTATTATACAAAGGCACGGGCGCAATTCGTATTACATTGGGTTCGCGCCAGTCAACCATTACGCCTTGCCTGCCCAATTCCTCAAAAATTTCCCTTCCCCGCCTGAGCATTAACATAGATACCTGGCAACTTATTTCACCCTTATTTTTTGGCGTAATAAATTCTATTACTTCGTTATCTGACGACCTGTTTAACTCATCGAGTACAAACCACAAATAATTATTCAGTGATCTTTGTTTGGCCTGTAAATTCTCCCAACCGGCCTCTTCAAAAATTTGCAATGCAGCTTTGTGTGAAGCATATAATAGTATCGACGGGGTGCTCAATTGCCAGCCTTCTGCAGTTGGGATCGGTTTGAAACCTTTTTCCATTCTAAATCTTGTGTTTTTGTCATAACCCCACCAGCCTCCAAACCTTTTTATGTCCCGGTTACCATGAAATTTTTCATGGATGTAAACGCCGCCCATAGCGCCCGGTCCCGAATTGAGATATTTATAACTGCACCAACATGCAAAATCAACATTCGAGTCGTGCAACTGCAATGAAATATTACCGGCAGCATGGGCAAGATCAAAACCCGCAATAGCACCAGCGACGTGAGCTGCTTCAGTTATAGCTCTTATCTCAAACACTTGTCCTGTGTAGTAACTAACACCACTGAATAATATTAAAGCAAGTTCATCCCGGTGTTTGTCAATAATGTTCAGGATATCTTCATTCCGGATCAAATGCTCTCCTTCACGGGGACCTACTTCAATTAAAACCTTATCCGGATCTAATCCGTGATATCGGATATGCGTTTCCAACATGTACTGATCACTTGGAAAAGCCTTTGCTTCACAAAGAATTTTATTTCGTTTGCCATCCGGTCGGTAAAAACTCACCATCATCAAATGCAGATTGACAGTAAGCTGGTTCATTACAGTAATTTCATTTGGTTTTGCACCGACGATTTTCGATAAAGGTTTTGTAAGCTGATCATGATAATCCAGCCACCGTTCTTTGCCCATAAAAAAGCCTTCCACACCCAAACTGGCCCATTGATCTAAAATTTTATTGATCTCCTCCTTTATATTCTTTGACTGAAGCCCAAGCGAGTTCCCGAGAAAATAAATCTGCTCCTTGCCGTTGATCGAAGGGATCATGAATCTTTCCCGAAAGTTTTTGAGATGATCATTTACATCCAGGCTTTTTGCGAATTCGACCGGGCTTTCAAAATTTACCTTGTCATTAAAGATTTTATTAGCCACAAAAAAATATTAATTATTAATTCTTGATTATTCAATGCCTTCCCTATCTTTGCTTTAGTTGCATAAACAACCATTTGATTATTTAAAAACTGTTCAAACTCACCCTTTAGGGAACTGGAGGAGCTTATGAAGATCTTAGTTTGCATCAGCAAAACACCTGACACGACGGCAAAAATAGCCTTCACCGCTAATAACACGAAATTCGATACGAATGGTGTACAGTGGATCATCAATCCCTATGATGAATGGTATTCCCTTGTTCGTGCTATTGAGTTAAAAGAAAAGGATGCTTCTACGATCATTCATCTCATCACAGTGGGCCTTGCCGATACCGAACCAATTATCCGGAAAGCACTGGCCCTGGGTGGCGATGAAGCGATTCGTGTAAATGCGGACAGCCAGGATAGTTTTTATATTGCTTCTCAAATTGCAGAAGTGGCAAAACAAAACAGTTATGACCTGGTCTTCACCGGCAAGGAAACGATCGATTATAATGGTTCTTCGGTTGGTGGGATGACCGCTGAATTATTGGACATGCCTTATGTTTCGCTGGCGACCAAATTTGAATTAAATGGTAAAGTGGCAACAGTTAATCGTGAAATTGAGGGTGGAGAAGAAGTCTGTGAAGTGGAGTTACCACTTGTTGTCAGTTGTGCAAAAGGTGTAGCAGAACAACGCATCCCCAACATGCGTGGGATCATGGCGGCAAGAACAAAACCTTTGAAAGTTGTTGAACCGGCTAATGTAAATGCATTGACAAGTATCCAAAGTTTTGATCTGCCACCCGCTAAAGCGGGAGTAAAACTGGTATCGCCAGACAATGCGGAAGAGTTAGTAAGACTGTTACATGAAGAAGCCAGGGTAATTTAATGCCCCCTGTCCCCCTGAAGGGGGAACTTAGGTTTGTCAGTATAAATAAATATCAATAGTTCTTTAATAAATTAGAAGATAGTTTTTAGTCAACAAGATTTTTAAACTAAACGTCCCTTTAGGGATTTAGGGTATGAGTGTTTTAATTTTTATTGATTCTTCTGAGGGCCATGTAAAAAAAGCTTCACTGGAGGCAATGACTTATGGATCTGCCGTAGCAAAGCAATTGAATACAACTGCCGAGGGTGTTGTTTTAGGTTCTGTGACTGATGACCTGGCTGCTTTGGGAAAATATGGCGTAAAAAAAATTCACCAGGTAAATAATGATTCTCTGAATCATTTTGACTCGCAGGTGTACACTAACGTCCTTGCACAGGTTGCCGAAGCAACAGGAGCAAGACTGATCGTATTCTCCAATAATGTGGATGGAAAGGCCGTTGCTCCGAGACTTTCTGCGCGGTTAAAAGCGGCACTTGTATCCGGTGCGGTGGCATTGCCCGATATAAGCAAAGGTGCTGTTGTGAGAAAAAGTGTTTTTTCGGGCAAGGCATTTGCAAATATTTCCCTGGATACAGATATAAAAATCATTGCACTTAATCCAAATGCCTATAAGGTTGAGGCAGGCGAAGGAACTGCAGAGATCGTTCCTTTCAATGCCAATGTCCCTTCTCCAAAAATAAAAATCACCGCTATAAATAAAGCAAGTGGTGAGGTTCCTCTTACCGAAGCAGAAATTGTAGTAAGTGGGGGCCGTGGATTGAAAGGGCCGGAAAACTGGGGTATTGTTGAGAACCTTGCGCATTCTCTTCATGCAGCGTTGGCTTGCAGTCGTCCGGTTGCGGATGCACACTGGCGTCCTCACAATGAACACGTGGGTCAGACGGGAATTGCCATTGCTCCCAATCTTTACATTGCTATTGGCATCTCGGGAGCTATACAGCACCTCGCGGGTGTGAATAGAAGTAAGACAATTGTTGTCATTAACAAAGATCCTGAAGCTCCATTCTTTAAAGCTGCGGACTACGGAATTGTGGGTGATGCATTTGAAGTGGTACCGAAACTTACAGAGGCCGTAAAAAAGCTAGGAAACTAAGCCCCCTTCCCCTGAAGGGGGGTAATGAGTATCTACCAAAATTCTTTCATTTATTTTAAAGCTGTTAAGTTTTATATTTGCCTTTCAACAAATTTAAGAATCAAAAATTCCCCTTTAGGGGGCAAGGGGCATGAAGAAGATAGAATTGGAAATAGTTGCACTTTCGCATAGCATTACACAAACTCACTCATATGCCGTTGTCCTCGGAGAAGTGAATGGTCTTCGTCGTCTTCCCATCGTGATCGGTGGTTTTGAAGCGCAGGCCATTGCCGTAGCATTGGAAAAAATGCAACCCAGCCGTCCCCTCACTCACGACCTGATGAAGAATTTCATGAATGCGTTTGCTGTTGAGTTAAATGAAGTCATCATTAACGATCTGCAGGAAGGAATCTTCTTTTCTAAATTGGTTTGTTCTACAGAAAATGACACTGTAGAAATCGACTCAAGAACTTCGGATGCCTTGGCCCTGGCCGTCCGCTTCGGATGTCCTATCTATACTTATGAAAATATTTTAGAAAGTGCTGGCATCATGATGGAAGAAACTTCGGGTAAAAAGAAAAAAGCGCAGGGCGAAGCCGTTGAAGATGTAAGAACAGGAAGTGAAGACCTGAAGGCAATGAGCATCGAAGAATTAAACAGCCTGTTGAATGACGTATTGGAAAGTGAAGATTATATCCGTGCCATTGCTATCAGGGACGAGATCAACAGCCGGAAAAAAAACCGTTGATTGCCCTGATTTTAACCATTGATTGCTCTGATTTTAATGATTTGTTTGATAATTATTGTACCGGCATTTTATCTCTTGTCAGCTGTTGTTGTGTCACTCACTTGTACATTCTGTAATTCTATTCGGCATAAATCACTTTAGTTAGTTTAATCACGTAATCTGTGGTCCTTTTCCCCAACTCTAAAATCAACCTTGGACTTCATATCATTCGCAAACGGCCGGATGGCTATCACGACCTCGAAACAGTTTTTTATCCTCTCGCTATCCAGGATGGGCTGGAGGTTATTAAAAATGACAACACAAAAGAAGACATTAGAATTTCATTTAGCGGGATCCCAATAAATGGAAAAAATGAAGATAACTCAAGCTTCAAAGCCTATTGGCTTTTAAAAAAGGATTTTCCTCAATTACCTGCCGTGATGATCCATTTACATAAAACCATTCCCGCAGGCAGCGGCCTGGGCGGTGGTTCTGCTGACGGAGCATTTACGTTGAGGCTGTTAAATCAAAAATTTGCTCTTGGATTGCCGACTGAACACTTACTTGATTATGCATTGCAACTGGGAAGCGATTGCCCCTTTTTTATCATCAACAAACCTTGTTTTGCAACCGGCCGGGGAGAATTTTTGGAACCAATCTCGATCGATCTTTCAACGCACAAATTTGTGATCGCCAATCCTGGTATTCATGTTAGCACAGCCGAAGCTTTTTCTTTGTTAAACCCTTCACTTCCTTCAAAATCAATAAAAGAGATCGTGCAACAACCGATTGAAACCTGGAAAACAGACTTAAGAAATGACTTTGAAGAATCGGTTTTTAAGAAATATCCTGCGATAGGAACCATCAAAGCGAAAATGTATGAATCAGGTGCTGTCTATTCTTCTATGACCGGCAGCGGTAGTGCGGTCTATGGAATATTCAGTAGGGAATTGGAAGTAAGACTCGATCTTCCTCCAAATTATTTTGTAAAAGAATTAATCAGCTAGTTCTAATAGACCCTTCAGATCCAAAGGCTCAGTAACCATCACAAGACCTCCATTTTCGTCAAGCGGCCATTCCTCTTTCGGCCTGTCCCAATAAAGCTCTACTCCATTGCCATCGGGATCATCTAAATAAATTGCCTCTGATACGCCATGATCAGACGCTCCTGTCAAAGGATATTTTGCAGCGATCAATCTCTTTAGAGCGACGGCAAGGTCTTTTCTCGTGGGATAAAGTATGGCTGTATGAAACAAACCTGTTGAATGTGGCGCTGGCGGCGAACCATTCTTGCTATACCATGTATTCAACCCGATGTGATGGTGATAACCACCTGCCGAAATAAATACGGCACTATCGCCATAATACTGCATTACCTCAAAGCCAAGGATATCGCGATAGAATTTTAATGCTCTTTCCAGGTCGGCAACCTTTAAATGAACATGGCCAATTCTCGTTTGTGCAGGTACTCTGTAATTCATGATTCCAATTTGACAACAAAATTAAGAGCGCCGTTTCATCACTTGAGTAATTAATTGTATCTTGCAGAAAATGGATCAAAAGGTTTATATACAAGATTTTCTCGCTTTCAACCTGGATTTCCTCAATCATCGAGGATAGTTCTTCCTTCTATCTTCTATCCTTCTATCTTCTATCTCCTTATTCCTTAATCATTTTTTATGCAAACGACTCTGTCTATGTCCTCAATGACACAATATTATCTTGAGCTCGAAGAAAAAAACAGCGCTCATAACTATCATCCTATTCCTGTTGTGCTCAGTCGTGGCGAAGGTGTTTATGTGTGGGATGTGGAAGGCAACCGTTATTATGATTTTTTAAGCGGCTATTCTGCGCTGAATCATGGTCATTGCCATCCTGAGATCGTGAAGGTCTTCACTGAGCAGGCACAGATACTAACATTGACAAGCCGGGCATTTCATAATGATTGGTTTGGCGAGTATGCAAAGTTTATCACCCATTTTTTTGGCTATGACAAAGTGTTGCCGATGAATACCGGCGTTGAAGCGGTTGAGACGGCCATCAAACTTTGCCGCAAATGGGCTTACGAGGTAAAGGGAATTGAAAAAGAGAAAGCCATCATCGTTGTGTGTGAAGGAAATTTTCACGGAAGAACAACGGGCGTGATCTCGTTTAGCAGTGATCCTGAGGCAAAAAATAATTTCGGTCCTTTTATGCCCGGGTTCATATCTATTCCCTATAATGATGTCGATGCGCTGGAAAAAGTTCTTCAAAATAAAAATGTCGCTGGATTTTTAGTTGAACCCATCCAGGGAGAGGCCGGCGTTGTGGTACCGGGTGATGGTTACCTGGCAAAGACAAGAAGATTATGTGCAGATGCAAATGTTCTTTTTATTGCCGATGAGATTCAAACGGGCTTATCGCGAACAGGTAAAATGCTGGCCTGCGATCATGAAAATGTGAGGCCGGATATTTTAATTCTTGGAAAAGCTCTGAGCGGAGGCATGATGCCGGTAAGCGCCGTGTTAGCTGACGATGAGATCATGTTGATATTAAAACCAGGAGAACATGGTTCAACGTATGGCGGCAATCCATTGGCAAGCAGGATCGCCATTACAGCATTAAAAATTTTGGAGGAAGAAAATTTATCTGGCAATGCACTGGTGATGGGACAACTCCTGCGTAACGAATTAAATGCTCTTCATTCCGGGCATATAAGTATTGTTCGCGGGAAAGGTTTACTGAATGCAATTGTTATCGACCATGCCGATAACGACGCTGCATGGAAGCTTTGCCTGGAGTTAAAGAAAAATGGTTTGCTGGCGAAACCAACGCATGGAGACAAGATCCGGTTTGCCCCGCCCCTTGTAATCACTGAAGATCAAATACTGGAATGTGTGGCTATCATAAAAAAATCTCTATCTTGTCTGGATTAAGGAACAAGAGACAAGATTCAAGGCACAGGATTCAAGGCACAAGTAACCAGAAACCAGCAACCAGTAACTAGCATGGACACACATTTACATCACGAGGAGCAACATCTAAAAAATAGTGATCTGATCACTGATATTGTTATTGGAATGAGCGACGGGCTGACCGTTCCTTTTGCGTTGGCCGCAGGTTTAAGCGGTGCAGTATCATCAACAAGCATCATCGTGATCGCTGGCATTGCAGAGATTTGCGCAGGCTCTATTGCGATGGGGTTGGGCGGTTATCTCGCCGGCAAGACAGAACAGGATCATTACTCGTCAGAAGTCAAACGAGAATTTTACGAAGTGGATAATTTGCGCGAAAGGGAAATAGCTGAAACAAAGGAATTTTTTGCAAGCATTGGACTGAGCGAAGAATTGCAGGAAAAAGCTACGCAGGAAATTGCAAAGGATAAAAAGCATTGGGTTGATTTCATGATGAAGTATGAATTAGGTCTTGATAAACCTGATCCGAAACGAGCAACAAAGTCGGCTTTAAATATCGGCGTGTCTTATATTGTTGGAGGCCTTGTACCGCTTAGCCCTTATTTTTTTGTTGATCAGCCTGTGACCGGTTTAAAAATTTCAGCAGCTCTTACTCTTCTTTGTCTTTTTGTTTTTGGTTGGTTCAAAAGCAAGGTAACCGGCGTCAAGCCCTGGGGTGGTGCATTGCGTGTGATGTTAATTGGTGCAGTGGCCGCCGGTGCTGCATTTGGGGTGGCTAAATTGTTTGAGAGATGATGTTTCACTCAATGCGGCAAAGGATAAGACAAAAACCGCTAAGTTGTCGATGTCTCTTTGCGAAACTTTGCGCCTTTGCGTGAAATAATATTAATCACTCGCGTTACCAGGTGAAAGCTCCATTTTCGGGAGCAAGGCAACCACCAGCATAATCAACGAAGAAATCAAAACAATATATAGTGCTGTTTTTTTCTCCGGGCATTCACCACCTGAGCATGCTGATATAATAAAATAATTTCTGGCTGCCCAGGCAATATTCAGTGCAACGATCAGTAAATTCCACCGCTTGGCCCAAATTCTTGAAATGAGAGTAAACAACAAGTACACTGCGGCAAGAACAAAATGAAAATAGCCAGGTTTTCCAAAGTTTGTGCCTGCTGTATCAATTCCTGTAACAGTAATATTCTTCGATTCAATAAAAACCCAGGGAAAAAAGCAGGCAATGATCAATGCGAGAGCTGCCAGTATTGCAATCCATTTCATCAGGCGAAGATAGAGTAATCAGCAATGAGTAATGAGTGATCAGTGATGACTGCCTTAAACTCATTATTCATTACTCATTCATGCATTGTTATAGACTTTAAGCACCGTTTCTCTTAACACAGCTGCTTCGCTAGTCGAATAAAAATAAATGATATCAGCAATGTCCTCCGCCTTTACCCAATCAGAAGGATTGGCCTTTGGCATTGATTGCCGGTTTTGTGGTGTGTCAATTATACTTGGAGCAATAACGGAAGTAACGACATTTCTTCCTTTCGCCTCCTCATTCATTAATTCGGCCAGGCGGAAAATAAGTGACTTTGAAAGACCATAGGCAATGGTTCCTTTGCTGAACTTCATGTCGATGCCTGTTCTTGCCCCGGTTAGAAAGATCCTTCCATTGTTTTGTTTCATCATTTGTACAAACACCGGTCGGGCCACATGATACGTCGTTTGAAAATTCAGCTTATGTTGTTTCAAGATATCCACCATCTTTGTTTCAGCAATTGATCCCATGGCAAAACCTCCCACAGTCAAAACAGCCACATCAATCGTTTTATTTTTTTCCACTACTCCTTGAACAAATTTTTCTGAATCATCCTCATTCATCAGGTCAACAGCTGCAGTTTCGAAATTTGAATGGGAAATAGTTAATCGTACGGGATCGTTAGGAATAACAGTTCCAATAACTTTAAAATCTTTGTCTAAAAATTTTTTTGCCACAGCTTGACCGAGATTTCCCGATACACCGGTAATAATGACTGTTTGCATAGTTTCCAATTGAAATTTGAAGTTAAGACGTTTAAGCCTAACCCTTTGGTCCCTTCCCAAAAGGAAGGGAGACCCAACCATGGAAATCATGTCAACATTTCGGAATTAAGCATTTCACCTGAATAACCTTGTTCAGCAATGAGCTAATCATCAATCGGAGTTTCAATAATGCTGAACAGAGATATAAACTTGACGTGGTAGTTCGCACGACGATCAGAGGTTTGAAGTACCGCCTCCTCTCCTTCGGAGAGGAGGAAGGGAGGTGAGGCTAAATAAAAAGGATCAGCTAAGAATAGCTGATCCGGTTTAATACCCACTTATGGTAATTCTAAATTATCCAGTTCCAACTGTAAATGTCTTCTGCTCTTCCAGTTCTCATGTCTTCAAGTTTTTGTTTCAATTTGCCCGATAAATTTTCATGGCTATACTCAGGCAAATGAAAATCAACGCCACGAATATTAATGGTTTTTACAGGAGCGATAACCGCTGCGGTACCAGCGCCAAAGGCTTCTGAAATGGTATTATTGTGAAAGGCCTTTTCTAATTCATCAAGACTGATCGGTCGTTCTTCTGCTTCATATCCCATAGTTCTTGCAAGCGTCAGCAAACTATCTCTTGTTACACCATCTAAAATTGTATCTGATAACGGAGGAGTGATCAACTTACCATCGATCGCGAACATGATGTTCATCATTCCTGACTCTTCGATAAATTTATTTTCCCTGGCATCAGTCCATAGCACCTGGTCGTATCCCTGCTGCCTGGCCAACTGGGTTGGATAAAAAGCACCGCCATAGTTTCCGCCACATTTTGCAAAACCGGTGCCACCCCGCGCCGCCCGGATATATTCTGTCTCCACCCTCAATTTGATGGGCTTCGCAAAAGTGGAAGGCACGGGTGAAGTCAGCACAATAAATCTGTAGTCGCTGGAAACCCTTACTCCCAGGAACTTCTCCGTAGCAATCACAAATGGGCGGATGTACAAGGCACAATTTTCCTGTGTTGGTATCCAGTTCCTGTCAAGATTAATTAGCTGTTTCAACCCCTCCATAAAAATTTCCTTTGGCGGAACAGCCATGCACATTCTTTCGAGCGATCTTACAAAGCGATCATAATGCTTGTCAATTCTGAAAATGTTAGCGCCGCCATCCTGCGTGCGAAATGCCTTCATGCCTTCAAACACTGTTTGTCCATAATGAAAAGCCAAAGTAGCGGGGCTTAACGAGAGATTAGCATAAGGAACGATCTGCGCCTCATGCCACTGTTCATTGAAGTAATCACAGACCAGCATGTGATCTGAAATTTGTTTACCAAATTCAAGATGTTCAAAATCTACTTCATGGATCCTCGAGTGAGAAACCTTCCTGATCCTGATCTCTGTTGTTAGTTCCATATGACTATAATTTAATTGTTGATCGCGATCTCAAAAAGACAGCAATTAGATTCTTTCTGATAATGCGCTGCTAAATCTTGAGTGTTCGTTAATTTGAAGATCCCCAGGAAATCAAATCCCGCCGATGTATAATGTTCTATCAACCTGGTATTGTTTCCCAAAGTATCAAGCCTTACATATCTTCTTCCTTTTGATAAAGCATAAGCTTTTGCCCATGGCACGATCACATCAATAAACCTGTTTCCCCTGAAAGCAGGATTGGCCGCAAGCCGATGAACATAAATCGAATTGTTATTATCCTTCTCTCCCCAGATCTCTTTATCCTCAAATGTAATGGCCCAGTTACAGGCAACTTCATTCCCCATCATTATCTTCCATTGTCTCCCTTCCCTTATTTCCTTCTCAATAAACGATCTCTCAAACTTTGGCCATACCACCATATTTTTTTGTGTTTGTAATTCAATGGCTGCATCGTACAATGTCAAAATCGTATTTACATCGTCGAATGAACAGGTCTTTATATCCATTTTTCTATTTATCTCTATTGTTAACTCCATAATTTCAATTCTTATATCAACAAAATGATCAGGCACAACATGTTTCTTCTTCAACCGCGACAGGCAGGCACATTACATAATACTCGAACGTTTGAGTGCCAATGGTAAAATAGTTTTTACCGGCTCTTATGAATCCATTCTTTTCATAGAACCGAATAGCCTTCGTATTGCTGATGTGTGTATCAAGCCAGAGATAGTCAGGCTGGACCTGGAAGGCAAGGTCAAGAACAGCCTGCATCAATGCAGCGCCGGCACCGCTTCCATGATAGTACGAGAGAACATATATTTTCTGGAGTTCCATTTGGGCTATCGATTCGATCTGCTCATTCAATGAATACTTTTTCACTTTGGCAAAACCCACAGGCACGTTTTCAACAAACACAATAAAGAAAACATTGTTCTCTTTGTTGATACTTTTTGCGATCTTATCAACACTGTAGGTGTATTCAAGATATTCGAACAATGCGATCTTATTGCTAAATAGATGTCCAAACGCATCACGAAAAGACAGCTTGCCGATCGATGAAATCGTTTCTGCATGTGATGAATTGGCGCGAATGACTTTTAGATTCATAACACAAGGTTTTAGGTTTTACATCATTGAGTTCTTAATTTTTTTGATTCACGGTTTACCAACCACACTCCACCTAAGGTGATTACTGTTCCCAATAGCATATTTGCATTCAGCTTTTCCTGTAGCAAGAGCCAGCCCAATCCCACAGCGACGATCGGGTTGATATAGGCGTAAATGGAAACCTGCGCAGGCGGCAGCTTGCTGATGGCAAATGCATAGGCCGAATATGCGAGGAGAGAACCAAAAAAAATAAGGTAGAGTAAGGCAAACCAGGAAGCATGACCTGTGTCGGCGAGGTTAACATATTTACCCGTTAACCCGCAGACAACAAGAATTACAATCCCGGCAAAAAGCATTTGCAATCCCACTCCAAATAAAATATCAATAGATAATTTTTGCTTTGAAGAATACACTGTGCCAAATGACCAGCTCAATGTCGAGAGGAGCGCAAGCACTACTCCAAAAACAAACGACCTGTTGTGTATTTGCCCAAGGTAATCGTAAAATATCGTGACAACACCTCCGAGACCAATGATCATCCCAAGGATCATCAGTCTGGAGATCTTTGTGCAAGTTGAAAGCCATAATGAAAAAACTGTGACAAACAGTGGAACCAATGCTGCAATAATAGCCGCCAGCCCGCTGCTGATATATTCCAGTGACCATGTCAATGAATCCATTCGCAAAACATAGGAGAAATATTCCCTGTAAGGAAATCTTCCGCATTGATTTCTTTACCCGGCAATTAATATCCTTTTACCAGGAAGAAACTTACCAATATTAATCCGGACGAAAATTGGCGAATACCTGCCATGAAAAGTCCCGGGCATGTGCTGCGCTCCTATTCTTGAAGCTATATAAGTGGTGCCCCAGAAAAAACTTACAATGGCTAATGCGATATATCCTTTCTTAATTCTGTTTTCATTTCAATTCTTATTTAAAAATCGCTACACAAAAATCTTTCAATATTGTTAATAAAAAACAGATTCAGTTTTTGTATTTTTGACTATATCAGATTTTTTAACAAATTGGGAGGTCCCGATTTCCCGATCTCTCAATTTCAAAAGTTCTCACAATGAAATCAATTCAACCAATGACGATCATCTGTATATGCAGGTAGCAGTAGGTTTGGAAAAAATGATTGCAGATGATGTACTGAAGATCGGCGATAAACTTCCATCTGTACGAGTGTTGAGCGAAGAATATGGCATCAGTATGGGTACTGCTTTCCAGGCCTATTATCATTTGGAAGGAAAAGGCTTGATCGAATCGAGACCCAAGTCAGGTTATTATGTTCGGTTTAATCATAGGCGTTTTCCCGAATGCCAAATAACTACGGCCGGAACCTATTTCGCATGATGTGAGTGTGAAAGAAATGATCGCTTCTATCTACATGCGATATTGCTGCACCCAATGTGATCAATTTTGCATTGGCTGTTCCTGATGTTTCTTTATTACCAGCTGCAAAACTTAATAAATCCGTCGTGCATGCATTGCGTAATCATAAAGATCATTGCATCAGTTATGAACATACACAGGGAAATGTTGAATTAAGAAAACAAATTGCAAAGCTCGCATTTAACTGGGGCGGAAAAGTAAAACCGGATGAAGTGATAGTTACTTCAGGTTGTCTGGAGGCGATTACTATGTGTTTAAAAGCTGTTACAAATCATGGCGATACGGTTGCAGTGGAATCGCCCAACCTATTTTGGCATTTACCAGGCAATTGAAAGTCTGGGATTGAAAGTTGTGGAAATAACTTCCTGACTCCGTTAACCGGAATTGATCTTGATGCCTTTAACAGGCTATTAAGAAATTACCCTGTAAAGCCTGTGTTGTTGTTCCCAATTTTAACAATCCATTGGGAAGTTGTATGCCTGAAGAAAATAAAAAGAAATTGGTTGATATTATTACAAAGCATAACATTCCTCTGATCGAAGATGATATTTATGGTGAAATTTATTTTGGAAAAACCAGACCGAAGACATGCAAATATTTTGATAAAAAAGGCTTGGTGATGCATTGTTCCTCGCTTTCCAAATCGCTTGCGCCGGGTTATCGTATTGGATGGGCCATTCCCGGGAAATTTTTTGAAGATGTGAAGCAAATAAAAAGAATGCATAAACATCAGCAGCCCAACATTAACGCAGGCTGCCATTGCACATTTTTTACAAAATGGACGTTATGAATATCATTTAAAAAATTTGCGAAAAGCCTTGCATACACAATGCTTACGTTACATGCAGGCCATTATTGAATATTTTCCTGCCGACACAAAAGTTTCACGACCGCATGGTGGTTTTGTTTTGTGGCTAGAATTGAATAAAAAAATAAATGCTTTTAAATTCCGTACAGAAGCAATGAAACATAGCATCTCCATTGTGCCGGGCAAAATTTTTTCTGCGAACTGCAATTACTCCATTTCATCCGTATTAGTTTTGGAAAGCCATGGAGTGATGATGTGGATTATGGATTAATGATGCTGGGAAGGTTGATAAAGAAAATGATGTAATCCGCAGTTGTGGTATTGTCGGTGGTCGCTCTCCAATATGCATTTTTATTTTCACGCAAAGGCGCTAAGATTAAAATACAGAGACGCAGAGTATCTTTTGTATTCGTTGCGCTTCTTTGCGACTTTGCGAGAAATTTTCTTCGACCTAATGACCTAATCAAAAAAAACCCCGATACATCGGGGTTAATACATTATTCTGGGTGGCGTCAACCCGAATACTGATCATATCAGTATATGCTACAGCCTGGATACATGAGTCTTTCCCATAGCAATTAACAGGTGCAGTAGGAAGTGGATTCTGGTGATCAGTGATCCTGGCCGCTAATGTAGGGAAAAGAAATATTCCTGTCAATAGAACCACTAAATAATTCTTTTTAATTGCCGGGCCTTTTCCTTTTAAAATAATAATACAACGGGATACCAATGGCTGTCAACAACATACCAAAAAAAGAATTGATGAATGGGACTTTCCCCTTTGCATAATTATCGATATCATTATACACAGTAGTGGCTAAATAAAACCCTGTAAACAGAATAAAAACAGCAGGCAGCACCGGGTATCCTTTTACCCTGTAAGGCCTTTCCATGTTTGGCATTTTTTTGCGAAGAATAAAAACCCCGAGTCCAACCATTCCATAAAACACCCAGGACATAAAGACAAACATATCGGCAAGAATATCAAACGAACCACTTAAAACAAAAAGGCAGCTCCATACCCCGAGGATCAATACTGAATTACCGGGTGTCTTGAATTTGGAATGAACCTTACCTGCCCACGGAAAAAAACTCTTTGCTTCGGACATAGCAAAAACGACTCTTGCATTGGCCAACAAATTTGCACTGGCAGCTCCGAATGTAGAAATCACAATTAAGACAGAAATAAGAATCCCACCTGATGATCCCATGATTTTCGAGATAGCATCACTGGCTACCAACGGAGATTTTGCCATTTCATCGATCGGCAAAACATACATGTAGGCAATCGTTACAAGCACATAAATGGTCATGGCGGAAAGTAATCCTATCATCAGGCTTTTAGTAATGTTTTTCTCCGGATTTTTTATTTCACCTCCTACCATACCCAATCCGTTCCAGCCATCGTAGGCCGTAAAAGCACCGGTTGTTGCAGCCATAAGCGCTGCAAAAAGTTTCCATCCCTGTAAATGAAAACTATCTGAATTTTTTATAAAGTTTTGTGTTGAACCTTCACCCGAAAATAAAACCCCAAACACAAGAACAATAAGCGCCAGTGCTTTTAATACTGTTGAAATAAACTGGATGGAATTACCCGTTCTGACACTTATATAATTGGCCATTGTTATTACCGTAATGATGACGATTGCAAGCATCTTAACACCAAAATTCTCCAGGGGTAAAATATCACCGACAAGGGGAATATGAAGTACAATGGAATGTTCTGTTGCGAGATTAAACCGGGGAAGATGAATAAAATTGCCTGCATATCCGGCGCAAACAAATGCAATCGCTGCAATAGCAGCTGTGTTAATGACGACAATACTTGCCCAACCATATAAATAAGCAATGAAATCGCCATAGGCTTCCCTGAGGTAAACATATTGACCTCCCGTTTCAGGAAACATTGTTCCCAATTCGGCAAACGACATGGCGCCAAAAAGTGAAATGAGTCCAGCCACAATCCAGACAACGATCAACAAATAAGGAGACCCCAGTTGTTCAGCCATCGTAGCCGGTTTCATGAATATACCGGAACCAATTATACAACCAATTACAATAGAGGTGGCGGACCAAAGTCCGATGGTTTTTTGAAGTTGCGTCATTGGGAATTTAAAAATTCAGCAAGCAGCCGGTGAAAATGATGCGTTCCTCTTTCTTTTGTTACGGAATATCTTCCATGTTTATAAAATCTCGATCGCACCCCTCGCTGTACTTTTTGCACTATCTCCTCATCCTCCAGTTCCACTTTGTCAAGATCACCACCGGCACCCTTGTCTCTTTTTTCTTCCTTCCATACATAGATCAAAAAAGAAACTTTCGTTCTGTCAACAGACAAAGGCCGCACGACATTAACGGACAGCCCCCAGGGATAAAAATTGAACATCATGTTCGGAAACACCCAGAAATAATAGGCGGCGATCTTTTTGCCATGATCAGGTGAAGAAAAAGGGAGTTCAAAACAATCTTTGCCGGTTTTGCTGATACCGATCTGCAGGGCTGAAAACGGAAAGAAAAGTTCTGTTTCGTAGTCGCTATAATCGATCAGGGCATTGAGCCCGGCATGAACGAATGGAATATGAAAGCCTTCCAGGTAATTTTCACAATACAGAGCCCAGTTGGCATCAATAGAAAATTCTTTTGAAAGGTCAGGCCGGAAATGGAATTCATTCAATGGCATCCAGTCTACTCTTTCCATCATATCTTTTAAAAAATGTTGTGGAGGAAACTTTGAGGTAAATGTCGTAAATAAAAAATGACCCCAGTGAAATAAGGGCAGCGAGTGAAGATCATCGTCCGCTGCAGGAAAATTCTTCACTTCCCCAAACTCTGGCATTGATCTGAATTTGCCATCTAACTGGAATAATCTTCCATGATACTTACAACGCAGGTTATTTGATTTGCATGGTTCATAGATCAAAAGATTGCCGCGGTGCGTACACACATTGGAAAGGCAATGAATTTTCCCTGTTTCATCTTTTGTTAGTAGTAAAGGCTCATTCAGATAGTCGGCCAGTAAAGTGAAAGGATAGCAGTTATTGCTTTCGTTCACTAATGTGGCATCACCAATAAAATGCCAGCATGAAGAAAAGATCTTCTCCTTCATTTCATGAAATAATTGCGGCGAGGTATAGATGCTGCTGTCAATCGTTTCTGCCCTGGAGATATCGGGGTCAACGAAGAATAGGTTCATCATAAATGACAATTGAACATTGAGCGTTGAGTGTTGAGCATTTATTGGAAAACATTCAATATTCGATTTTCAACTTTCAATATTAATGAAAATAAGCAAGGAGCCTGAGACTAAAAAAAAGTCCCACCCTTACGAGGTAAGAGCGGGACCATCAATAAAATTTTTACTGATCAGGCAGTAGCAACCGTTTTTTTACTCATTCCCATTACCCACCCTACAATTCCACCAACAATGGCAGACATTACAGCCGTAGCAGCTACGTCTGCACCAATGACTTTTAAGGAATTTACTGTCGTCGATGTTGCATAGGAAATCAGGTCATACCCGAGGCAAACCAATAGCCCGAGGGTAAATCCAACCCCTGCTCCGCTGCCAGCCGAAACGTTTCCTTTGCCGATAACATAAGCAAGCAGAAAACCCATGGCAAGGTTCCCCACTATTAATGCCCACCATATCAAATCCGCGTCTGCTCTCATAGTTCCGGTGGCTAGATTGCTGGACATAAAATTCTTCAGCAACATGCCATAAGTAACCCAACCAAGAAGAAAGTAAACAATGCCGCCGACAATACCGCCGACAATGAATTTCTGTGAATTCATAACAGTTGATTTTGGTTAAAAAATAGTTTTGGCTATTCCGAATATAGTCACTTATTCTTCTTTCCTGAAATAAAATAATGAACCGGTGTGCAGAAAATAGCTAATAAAAATCCCGCCGAGAGGCGGGATTCTAAAAAATTGCATTCCTAAAGCCCCGCCAAAGGCGGGGTTGGGTTTAGTAATCCATTCCACCCATGCCTGGAGCACCACCCGGGTGCATATGAGGCTCTTCTTTCTTCGGTTTGTCGGCCACTACACATTCAGTGGTCAGCAACATACCCGCGATCGAAGCTGCATTTTCCAAGGCAATACGTGTAACCTTTGTAGGATCAATTACACCAGCTTTATAAAGATTCTCATACTCTTCTTCCTTTGCATTAAATCCAAAATCACCTTTTCCTTCCTTCACTTTCTGAACAACGATGGAACCTTCAATACCTGCATTCTCAACGATCTGGCGAAGTGGTTCTTCCAATGCTCTTTTTACAATAGCAATACCTGTCGTTTCATCTTCATTGCCGCCTTTCAATTTTTCTAACGCTTCTATAGCACGGATGAAAGCAACGCCACCACCGGGAACTATGCCTTCTTCAACCGCAGCTCTTGTTGCGTGTAATGCATCATCTACCCTGTCTTTCTTTTCTTTCATTTCCATTTCTGTGGCAGCACCTATATTCAGGACAGCTACACCACCGCTTAATTTAGCAAGGCGTTCCTGTAATTTTTCTTTATCGTAATCAGAAGTTGTGGTTTCAATTTGCGCTTTGATCTGGTTAACACGTCCTGTAATTTCATCTTTCTTTCCTTTACCACCTACGATGGTAGTATTGTCTTTGTCAATCACTACTCTTTCTGCACGGCCGAGATAAGAAAGGTCAGCATTTTCGAGCTTATACCCTTGTTCTTCAGAAATCACCACGGTTTTGCCAGTATTAGTTAACACTGCAATGTCCTGCAACATTTCTTTACGACGATCACCAAATCCCGGAGCCTTTACGGCTGCCACTTTAATAGTACCGCGTAATTTGTTTACCACTAATGTGGCCAGTGCTTCACCTTCCAGGTCTTCCGAAATGATAAGAAGCTGTGCGCCCTGCTGAGCTACTTTTTCAAGTATATGAAGAATGTCCTTCATATTGCTGATCTTTTTATCATAGATCAGGATATAAGGCTTCTCAAGCTCAACTTCCATTTTTTCGCTGTTGGTAACGAAGTAAGCAGAAATATAGCCACGATCAAATTGCATACCTTCTACTATTTCAATACCTGTTTCAGTTCCTTTTGCTTCTTCAACTGTGATCACACCGTCCTTGCCCACCTTTCCAAATGCTTCAGCTATCAGTTTGCCAATGTTCTCATCGTTGTTCGCAGAAATAGAAGCCACCTGTTGAATTTTTTTGCTATCGGTACCAACGGTTTGTGATTGTCCTTTCAGATGAGCAACCACTTTTTCAACGGCTTTTTCAATGCCTCTTTTCAGATCCATAGGATTAGCGCCGGCAGCTACATTTTTCAAACCTTCACTAATGATCGATTGTGCAAGAACAGTAGCTGTAGTAGTACCGTCACCGGCAATATCTGCAGTTTTAGAAGCAACTTCCTTTACCATTTGAGCACCCATGTTTTCAATGGGGTCTTCCAGTTCTATTTCTTTCGCTACCGTTACACCGTCTTTGGTAATACCCGGGGCACCAAATTTCTTTTCGAGAACTACATTGCGGCCTTTTGGTCCAAGCGTCACTTTAACAGCGTTAGACAATATATCAACGCCTTTTTTCATTTTATTTCTTGCTTCAATGTCGAAGAAGAGTTGTTTTGCCATAAATAATAATTTTAATTTTTTAATTGGAGATTTTTGTCTTTGTCATTAACCTGCCTCTCGTCCTGTACCTTATGTTCGCTATTAGGCATAGGAAAATTTAGTCTGGCACTTTCATTAGAATATCAGAGGCCCTCATTATCAAATAGTCTTCTCCATCAACGGATATTTCAGTTCCTGAATATTTGCCATAGAGAATCTTATCCCCGATCTTTTGCTTAAGCGGAATAAGATTACCCGTTTGTTCTGCATACTTGCCAGGGCCAACGGCAACAACGGTCCCCTTTTGAGGTTTCTCTTTTGCAGTATCAGGAATAATAATCCCGCCGGCTGTTTTTTCTTCAGCAGCGGCCGGTTTTACCAGAACCCTATCATCATAGAGTTCATAATTTACCTTTTTAGCCATAATTGTATTGATTTTTGAGATTTTAAGAATGTAGACAAGCGATTTTGCTTTGGGACGGCAAAGTTAGGCGAATAATATGCCATTTGGTGAGATAACTGAAAAATTTTCAGGAACACCCCTGATTATAATTCCTTTGTAGTAGAGACCGGAAATTTTTTCAAGGCATTTGTGCCATTTTTTCACTAAGTGGCTATTGGTACAGGATTTACAAGGCTCTTTCTGCGAATTTTTCTTTTTATAAACTTAAACCACCCGGATTATGAAAAGGGAAACTCTTGAAATGCTAATGCTACCTGAACTCTGTGATCTCCTTGTTGAAAATACCATTCTCTTACTGGACTCGATAGAGAAAAGAGCGGATGGGGTCACTATCCGTGATCTTAAGCAAAAGGTCGAGCTTCTCCAGGAAATAATTAGAAAAAAACGAGCGGAAGAGGCGGCTTAATTGTTTTTGTTTACTCTTTGAATTCGCTGTTCCAGCGTCATTAGGTCTGCGAGCACAATGGCGGTTACCGCTTCTAATATGACTGGAACACGGAGAGCAATGCAAAGATCATGGCGCCCTTTAACGGAAGCTGTTTCAACTTTGCCGGTTTCCCAATTCAATGTGTTTTGTTCCTTCGGGGTTGATGAAGTTGGCTTGATAGCTATTCGAAAAACCAACTCATTGCCATTTGTTAAACCACCAACAATGCCGCCTGCATGATTGGTTCTCGTTTTTCCCTCCATGTCCTCGATCGCATCATTATGTTCACTGCCAAACATTTTGGCCGCGGCAAACCCGGTTCCGAATTCGATACCACGAACGGCTGGAATAGCAAATACAATGTGAGATAAAAGAGATTCTGCGGAATCAAAAAAAGGCTCGCCTAATCCAATCGGCAGCCCCACTACACGACATTCAATAATTCCACCAATAGAATCTTTTGCGTCAATGGCTTTTTGTAAGCCCCTGTCCAGGTCTTTTTCTCCACCAATTTCGAGAATTGAAGATGTAATTTTGATTTTTTGAACCTCTCCCTCCGGCTCCCTCTCCAAAGGAGAGGGAGAGGTAACCCCCGCCACCAATAACTTCCCTATCTCATCCAAAACCCAATCCTTTTTTTGCAAAACGTCTTCATCAGTAAATCGGATCAACCGGTAATTATTCTTTCGAAGTGTCTTTGTTCTGAATTCATCGATCTTTTTTTGAACTTCCTCATTATGATATCCCCCGTCAACTTCTACAACAAGGTTTTTTTCTATACAAACGAAATCAGCAATATATCCTTCAATTGCATGTTGTCTTCTGAACTTTGAATTTTCTATTTTTCTATTTCGTAATTCTTGCCACAGTAGCTCCTCAGCTTTTGTCGGATTTTTTCTGTTTGCTTTAGCAAATGCAGACAAAGCTTCCCATTGGTCCGGCGTGCTCGTGACGTAACCAGGAAGATCAGAGTCTTCGATGGCCCCTCTCCTTTGGAGAGGGGTTTGGGGTGAGGTCTTAGTAGAACCCAATATCTTCTTTGCGATGACCCCCGCTGCCACCAATGCTACAGTTAGTCGGCCGCTAAAATGCCCACTGCCCCGATAGTCTTCAAAGCCCGCAAATTTTTTATGGGCGACAAAATCCGCATGTCCTGGCCTGGGAACATCACGTTGCTTTTCATAATCACCGCTGCGGATATTTTTGTTTTCAAATAAAATCGTGATCGGTGCGCCAGTAGTTTTATCATTAAAGAGGCCGCTTTTGAAAATGGGCAGGTCTTCTTCCTGTCTTGGTGTAGTTCCCTTTTGAGTACCGCCTTTTCTTCTTTCAAGATCCGGTAGAAAATCATCAACAGTTAAAGGCATCCCAGCGGGGCAACCGTCCACAACGATCCCAACCGATTCGCCATGCGATTCACCAAAAATGGAAATACGAAATATGCGGCCGAAACTATTCATGCCCCTATCCCCTGAAGGGGAATTTTTATGTTTAATACTTTTTCAAATATACCCTGATTATTGAGCATTGAATATTGAATATGGATTATTCAGATCAGCACCCAATGATTTTAGATCAGAAAAGAAGTCAGGATAAGACTTTTTCACAGCATCTGCGTCTTCAATTTCGGTTTGACCTTTAGCCTTTAATGCTGCTACTGCACACGCCATAGCAATACGATGATCGTGATGTGAATGGACCTTTGCTCCATTTACTTTGCTGCCCCCATGAATGATCATGACATCATCATTCACCTCAACCTTCACTCCCATCTTTTCAAATTCCTGCTGCAGCGAAGCCGAACGATCACTTTCTTTATTAATCAACCTGTTTACTCCTTTGATCTTTGTTTGACCCTTGCAATAAGAAGCTAATGCAACAAGTGGAGGAAAAAGATCGGGACAGTCCGTTGCATCAAAATCAAAGGCCTTCATTTCAGCCTGGTGAAGTTTTATTCCCTTTGCTTCAATAGCAAAACCTGCGTTTGCATCACTCAATGCTTTCATGATCGCCTTGTCGGCCTGTGTCGACAGCATATCCAAACCTCTTATCGTGATAGGCCCTGCAATTGCTCCGGCAACTAATAAAAATGCACCGCCGCTCCAGTCGCCCTCGACGGAATATTCATGGGTAATGAGTGATGAGTTATGAGTTTCTTTTGAGAAATAGAATTTCTCATAATCTTTGTTTTCAGGAAGCTTCAATCCAAACCTTCTCATTACGTCCAGCGTGAGATCGATGTATGGTTTGCTTGCCAGGTTATTTACCCTGATCGAAACATCTTTTGCATCTGCTGCGGCATAAGCCATCAATAAGCCAGTTAAAAATTGTGAGCTTAGTGAACCATCTATTTCTATGTTTTTTGGTTGTAATGGGCCTTGTACGATCAATGGCAATTTTCCATTTTGACTTTTGACTTTTACATTTAATTGTGGCAATATCTCATCAAAAAAATCCATGGGCCGATTTAACAAACTTCCTTCCCCATTGATCGTAATTTCTTTATCGGCTAATGCTATTATCGGCGTGAACATTCTTATACTCAATCCGCTTTCGCCACAATTCACCTCCTTTTCCGCGGGATAAATCCCTTCTTTTTCCGTGGGATAAATCCCACGACTATTCACCACCATTTCCTCATTATCGACAGACACCTCTGCACCCAACCTTTGGATTATATCCAACGCCGCTTTATCATCATTGCTATGACCGGGATGATAGATAACCGATTTTCCTTTCGCCAGCAAAGCCGCTGCGCAGGCTCGTTGCATCGAACTTTTGGACCTTGGAGCCTGGATAATCCCTTTTAATGATGATGGTCTTATTGTAGCGATCACAATTCTTGTATAATTTTTTCTAACTGATCTAATGAAATTGTTTTTATCACTCCCTTTCCAATCTTCTCAAGCAATATGTAACTGATCTCTTGTCGTTCTCTTTTCTTGTCCATCTTCAGCACGGCAAAAACTTTTTGCTTGTCAAATTTTGCATAGGTCGGCAATCCATATTTTTCTAAAACACTAACCACTCTGTCTGTCTCTTTAAATCCTGTTATTTTTCCCGAAATATTACAGGCATAGGTCATCCCGATAGAAATGGCCTGGCCATGGGATAATTCATATTGATTTTCCAAAGCATGTCCGAGTGTATGTCCAAAGTTCAAAAGCTTTCTGTCACCTTTTTCAAATTCATCCTGCTGAACAACCTTTGTTTTTAAAATGGCATTACGTTGTATCAGTTTACAAACCAAAACTTTTCTATCCTGGTACCTTTTTAGAGAATTTGTTTCCAATTCTCTAAACATAGCAACATCTTTTATGCAGGCATGTTTGATGATCTCAGCAAAACCATTGATCCATTCGGATTGAGGAAGAGAATTCAAAAATACCAGGTCATGAAGGATAAATGAGGGCTGACGAATTGTTCCAACAAGGTTTTTATAAACACCTACATCGATCCCATTCTTACCCCCAATAGAAGCATCTACCATCGACAACAATGTCGTTGGGATAAAACCAAACTTAATTCCCCTCATATAAACAGAGGCTGCATAACCTGTAATATCCGTAACCACTCCTCCTCCAACACCTATCAATATTGTTTTTCGATCGGCTTCCATCCTGATAAGTTGTGCAATAATGGCATCAACCGTTGCCTGGGTTTTCTGTTCCTCGCCCGGCTGAAGGACGATCACTCTCTGGTTCTTAAAACGTTTTTGATGATGGCTGAAAACATTTTCATCGGTAATGATCACCGAATTCTTTTGGTCAACAAATTCTTTCAGATGGCTGATGCCATAGGCGAGATAATAATCGGTAGATGACCCGATAGCTATCGGGTTGGAAAATTTGTAAGTAAGTTTCTTCATACCCCCAAGCCTCACCCTCTTATCCCTCTCCTTGAAGAGAGGGAGGCCGGGCCTTTGTTTATAAATGAGCTTTTGTAATTAAGCATTTCAGCCTTTTTGTTCATTGTTGAATAGTGATAAGAACGTACAAGCGAGTGACACAACCGAAGCTACATAGTGCTACATCTGTTGGCAACACAAAAATCAACTACTCACAGACTTTTAGTATATATAAAGTTTGACCGGCCTAAGTCTTCCCTTTAGGGAGACAGAGGGCTCTAACTATTCATTATCTTATTCTGGTGATTGATGCTCTCCATGTGCATGGCATCAAAATACTTTGTGATGAACTCTTTGCTCAATCCCAGGCCTTCACCTTTTTGAACGGCTCTTTGCAAAATTTCGTTCCAGCGATTGGTCTGCAAAATGGTGATGTTATTATTCTTCTTGTACTCACCGATCATTTCTGCAATTTTCATACGCTGGCCCAATATCTGCATCAGTTCGTCATCCAAATGATTGATCTGTTGGCGTAATTTTTCCAGCGCTGCATGATACTCCGCCGAGTTCACATCTTCACGGCGCCAGATAATAGAATCAAGCAACTCAGCCAATTTTTCCGGGGTCACCTGCTGCTTGGCATCACTCCAGGCATGATCAGGATCCATGTGCGATTCTATCATCAAACCATCGTAATCGAGGTCAATGGCTTTTTGAGCCACCTCCTGCAAAATATCACGGCGGCCGCAGATATGCGAGGGATCATTAATGAACAAAAGATCGGGATAGCGGCGTTTCATTTCGATGGCAAGATGCCACATGGGTGCATTGCGATACTCGGTGTTGCCATAAGAAGAAAATCCACGGTGGATCAACCCTATTTGTTTAACGCCGGACTTGGCAACTCTCTCAACGGCACCCGTCCACAATTCAAGATCCGGGTTGATGGGATTTTTGATCAGCACCGGTACATCAGTTCCGCGCAACGCATCGGCTAGTTCCTGTACGCTGAATGGATTGACCGTGGTTCTTGCACCAATCCATAATACATCCACTTCAAAACTAATTGCATCTTCAACCTGTTTGCCTGTTGCTACTTCAACCATGGTAGGCAGACCAGTGAGTTTCTTTGCTCTTAATAGCCAGGGTAATCCCTTTACGCCAATTCCTTCAAAACTTCCGGGTCTTGTACGTGGCTTCCAGATGCCAGCCCTGATCATATCTACCTTTCCGGTGGCGGCAATACGCTGCACGGTCTCCACCACCTGCTCCTCCGTTTCTGCGCTGCATGGGCCGCTGATGATCAGTGGACGTTTGGTCCATTTTTGTTGCACAATTTCTTTCATTGTTTGTGTCGCTTGCATTTTGCGAAGATAAGTTATTGCAGCTAAGAAGGATGAATGAAAGCCGTTTTTTTAAGGTGGCTATCATTAGGTAACAGGCCGCAGGAATTCTGTTGGGTCCCGCCTCAGGCGGGATTGCGTCGCACACTTCAACTTTCTGTGCGCTGTGCATCAAGGCCTCGTCCTCTCCCGAAGGAGTCCTTTGGACCATCTCCTTCTCCTGTTGGAGAAGGAGCGGTGCTGCATTGCAACGCCAAACTTTTTGTTCTTCCAATTCAACATTCGAATAGTTGCTTATCATTGCTGTGTCGCTTATGTTTGAGTACATGAGTTAATTGAAAAAAATACAACTTGGCCTCCCTCCCCATGCGGAGAGGGAAAGAGGGTGGGGTCTGTGTATTTATTTGAGCAGAGTCCCCTCGGAAAACTCTGCGAGGACATAACAGCATATCTTTACGTTTCTAACGAACTTCTACCTGTGACAAAAATTCTTTCACAATTCTTAATTTATACGTTCCTCATATTGAATTGTTGTGATTGCCAGGAAAAGAAAAGTGTTTACCATCCAAAATCAATTGAGTCAAACAATAAGGCTGTAGAATTCATGCAAGTTGAAAATTTCGATAGTGCCTTATATTATTTGGATAAAGCTATAAAAATAGACACGACCTATTATGTTGCTTACGGAAATAAGTGTACGGTTTATTGTGCACTGAAAGACTTTAGAAATGCATTGCTTGAAATACAAAAGGAAATCGCAGTTAAACCAGATTTAGCGGAAGCATGGGCTTTCGAGGGAATGCTAAACGACAAACTTAGCGACACGTTAAATGCCAATAAATGCTATAAAAAAAGTATTGAAATGTTCGATGAGCGAATTAGGGATCCTAGTAAACAGAAATACTTATATGAAAATAAACTTAACAGGGCAATATCTTTAATTCTAATGGGACAGGAAGAGGCCGGGCGCAGGGAACTTAAAAAATTGAAAGAAACGAATCCTAACGACAAATCTTTAGATGATTTCTTAAGTTTAACCAAGCAGGAATACCTTGATGAAATACTTAGTAACTAGCAAAAAGAGCGGTATAAACAATTCCACCCACCCTACGCGATGCTTTATTCAAGTACTGAAATTCGTTCTTGTTCACTCTTTAACATTTTCCAAAATCGTTCGAATCATGACGAATCATTACTCATGCCTTTAATTTTTCATTTTTAATTTTCAGTTTTCAATTCTACTCTCCGTCTATCCAAAATCACTACACTTTCTGATTTTATTTCCTGAACTTCTGTACTTCATTTCCAGCCAACAGGAATTCTTAAAAGTTAAGCCATGATAAAAAATTACCTGCTGATTGCATTCCGCAATTTCAAGCGTCAAAAACTTTTTTCGCTGCTGAATATTTTTGGCCTTGCCCTCGGTCTCAGCAGTGCCATTCTTATTTTTTTGTATGTCAGTGATGAGTTGCGCTATGATGTGATGCATCCCAATTATAAAAACACGTACCGCATCGGGAGCACTTTTACCAATGGCGAGGGACAAACTTTTGACAATACCGATGTTCCCGGCATTTTTATAAAATACTTAAAAGACAACCGCAGTGAAGTGCTTCATGCTTCCCGCATTTGCTATATCGGTTACCCCACTTCATTAAACTACAAAGCAAAGGATAAGATCATTCTCACGGAAGACATACGATGGGCTGAGCCTAATTTCCCCGAAGTGCTTTCATTTGACCTGGTCGAAGGAAATCAGCAAAAAATGTTTGAAAATGCCAATTCCATGGTGATCAGCGAAACGGGAGCCAGGACATTATTTGGCAAAGAAGACCCCGTTGGAAAGACGATCTCAGTAAAACATCGTTGGGCTACCAATGACCAGGAGATTGATGTGATCGTTACTGGTGTGTATAAAGACTATCCTTCCAATTCGCATTTCAAACCAAAATATATTATCAATGTAAATGCTTTTAAAACTCTTTACGGGAATGACTTTAACTATTATATGGAAGGCACCGCCTTTGATCAGCGCCGCAACCTCGGTTTTTTTCAAAGTTATATCACCTTAAGGCCGGGCACTGATCTAAAACCCATCAACGCGGCGCTTAATAAAATGGCCACGCAAATGATACGGTCGGACTCCTTTGCCGCTGCGAATAATTTCAAGATGTCAGCTTTTCTTACCAAAATGACCGACCTGCATTTCGACAAAAAAAATCTTTGGGAAGATACTAATGTAAGAGGCGACAAAACATATCTCACCATCTTTAGCATTATCGCGGTGCTCATTATGTTCATCGCCTGCATCAACTATATGAACCTGGCAACCGCCCGGTCAGTAAAAAGAGGAAAGGAAGTTGGGTTACGTAAAACGTTTGGGAGTAATCGCAGTGGAATTGCCAAACAATTTTTTCTTGAGTCTTTTTTAATGATCCTTGCTTCTCTCCTGCTCGCTGTTTTGCTGGATGTTTTGCTTCTCCATCCTTTCAATCAACTGGCGCATAAAACATTTACCATTGGCTCGCTCGTCAATCCTGTAATGATAGCGATCGTTGGCGGCATCATATTATTCATGGGATTTGTTTCCGGTCTTTACCCGGCATTTTATTTATCCGCATTCCAACCCGTGGAAGTTTTGAAAGGACAAATTGCAAAAGGCAAGGGCGCTGAGTTCTTTCGCAAAAGTTTGGTCACTGTTCAATATACTGTTGCATTAGTGCTGATCATTTGCACATTCATCGTGATAAAGCAAATGGAGCAATTAAAAACAACGAAACTAAATGAGCAGGGTGACCAGATATTATCGATTCGTTTTGGTGGCATTGCAAGACAGGACAGGTTTGAAGAATTCAAACGTTCTGTGCTGGAAGATCCGCAAATACAGTATGTGACCATGGCGAACCATTTGCCAAGACTTAATTATTTTGGATGGATAGGCACCGATGTGAAATTCCCTGAATTCAGCGATAAGAAATTACAATGGAACCAACTCAATGTGGAATTTGATTTTGCAAAAACTTTCAACCTGCAATTTGTTGCCGGCCGCGATTTCCAGGTAGGCAACCTCAATGACAGTAATTCCATGGTCATCAATGAAGCAGGTGTAAAAGCTTTGAATCAACCGGTCAGCAAAGTTGTCGGAGCTACTGTGAATGAGGTGAGATTTGATACGACCATTTCTTATAAGATCATCGGGGTAGTAAAAGATTTTCCCTTTCGTTCCATGCATCAACCAATTGAGCCTTTATTATTAAATCCACATCTTCATTTTATTGACAAGATCGCTTATATAAAATTGCCTGTTGGGCATTATGGAGAAAAGATCGCTTCTATTGAAAAGAAATGGAAGACTGTTTTTCCCGGAACAGGATTTGATCATTGGTTTGTAAATGATGAGTTCAACCGAATGTATGTGGCGGAAGGCCGTGTGTCTTCATTGGCAAAAGTATTTGCCGTCCTTGCGATATTGATCACTGTTCTTGGAGTATTTGGCCTGGCCTCCTATACGGCTGAGCAACGCACCAAAGAGATCGGTATAAGAAAAGTGTTAGGAGCCAGCGAACGGCAAGTGGTCAGTCTCTTCCTCAATGTATTTTTAAAGATCATTGCCATCGCCTGTGTGGCAGCGATACCTGTGGCCTGGTTCGCGGCTTATAAATGGTTGCAGAATTTTGTGTATCGCACATCCATCAACCCAATGATCTTTGGAATTAGTTTGGTGTTATTGCTGGCGATTACTTTGTTGACGGTGAGTTATGAAATATTGAAATCGGTAAGAACGAGTCCTGTGAAGTCATTAAGGACAGAATGAAGTTGTGACCCGATAGCTATCGGGTGGTCAGTTGTGAATGGTGAGTGACCAATATGGAGCAATTTTTCATGTTCCCGGCTTTGCCGCACTATGAAGCTTCAGTTGCAGCCTGTCCCGACCTGTAGGGATCGCACACTTGTACGTTTTGTTCGCTATTCGACAAAATTTTGAAAGTTGCTCCCCCTCGGGTTGTCATGCCGACGAAGGAGGCATCTATACGCCACCCGGTTAATTGTCCCTTAGCATTGCGCATAGACCCCTCTTTCCTCGGGTGACAACCCCAGACAACATTATTCTTCTCCTCTATGAGCTGTCTCCCTTGGAGGCCATTCACCAAGTAACTCATAATTCAAAAATTTCCATTGAGGATTAAAAGAATTGATCAATTCGATTTTTTTCTTTCTGCTCCAACCTTTAATCTCTTTTTCTCTTGCAATTGCATTATTCACATATTGCGTGCATTCATAGTATAAAAGGTAAAATGCATTATACCTGCCTGTGAAGGTTTTTAGATTTCCTCTGTCCAAATAATGTTCAATAATTCTTTGTTCAAGATTGTTTGTTGCTCCAGTGTAAAGAACTGTCTTCTTATAATTGGTTAAGATGTAGACATAATATTGTCTTAAATTTAAGAACATTTGAATTGGATAAGGCTTAATTCGTACAGATTCCTCGAGTCCTCCGATAGCTATCGGGACGGAATGACAATCATCCGTTCTGAGCATTGCTTATGATAAAGCACTACCCCTTCACTTCCTTCATCACATTCTGATAATATTGACAAACGGGTCTCATCAAACACAATTCACATTTTGGTTTCGGTCTGCAGATCTCTCTTCCAAGAAATGACATGGCCATGCCCGCATCCCAGTCTTTTTGTGGTAGAGCGTCCATGATTTGTTTTTCGATTTTCTTGGGGTCAGTCCCCGTCGCTATGCCGAGCCTCGGAGCGACTCTCACCACATGCAGGTCAACAATTACGCCCCCGGGAGGCTTTCCTGCCTCACGCAAGATTACATTGGCCGATTTTCTTCCAATGCCGGGCAATTCAGTGAGTTCTTCGAGTGTGAGAGGAATCTTTTTATCAGTCTTTATCTTTTGTGACATCTCCATCAGCCATTTTGTTTTATTTCGAAAATTGCGAACCTTGCTGATGAAGGGATGTAATGTTTTGTCAGTTGCTTTCGAAAGAGCTTTCATATCGGGAAAGGCCTTAAACAGTTCAGGTGCCAGCTTATTTATATTTCTGTCATTATCCTGCGCAGATAAAACCACCATCACCACTAACTGGTATATATTTTTATATTCAAGCGGGTGTTGCTTGTCTTTGTATTTTTTTAGCAATGGCTGAATGGCGATCGGCCAGTTAACATTCGGACACATGATAAAAAATTTTGGATGATAAATCTACTTATAAAAAATGGCTGACAAAAAAGAGTAATTCAGGGTTCCCACGCAAAGTCGCAAAGAGCAAATTCAAAAGGCGCAATGTTCCTTTGCGAATCTTTGCGCCTTAGCGTGAAAAGAGATCTATAGATAACTCTCTAGTTCCTCCATCATATTCTTACTCCCGATAAAAAGTGCAGAACGCTGGTGCAGTTCCGTTGGCTGAACATCAAGAATTCGTTCCCTACCATTGGTTGCTTTTCCTCCGGCCACCTCAACAATAAAAGCAAAAGGATTGCACTCATATAACAAACGAAGTTTCCCCTTTGGTCTATCGATAGTAGAGGGATACATAAAAATTCCTCCTTTGATCAGGTTGCGATGCACATCGGCCACCATACTGCCGATATACCGTTGCGTGTAAGGGCCGCCATTCATCTTTGTTTTTTTCTGGCAAACGTCAATATACTGTTTGATGTTCTCGCTGTACTGAAAAAAATTTCCGTGGTTAACGGAATATATTTTCCCATCTTCCGGGCATTTGATATTTGGGTTACTCAGACAAAATTCTCCGATGGATTGATCAAGAGTAAAACCATTCGCTCCTCTTCTTGTTGCATATACTAACATGGTCGACGAGCCATAAACGACGTAGCCGGCAGCTACCTGGTTTCTTCCCGGCTGTAAAAAATCTTCCCTTGTCGCTATACTTCCCTTCGGTGTCACGCGCCGGTATACACTGAAGATGGTCCCGATCGAAACATTCACATCGATATTGCCGCTGCCATCAAGGGGATCAAACAAACAAACATATTTTGAATTTTTGCTGACCTCATCATCAAAGGCCACGTAGTCATCAATTTCTTCGCTGGCAATGCCGGCGCAGCTGATACCGTGATGCAATACGCCGGTCAATTGATTATTGGCAAATACATCCAGTTTCTTAACATCTTCACCCTGCACATTTGTTTCACCGACGTCGCCCAAAATATCTACCAGGCCTGCCTTGTTCACTTCCACGTTAATTCTCTTGGCTGCAAGCCCAATGTCGCGAAGCAGGCCGCTTAACTCACCCGTCGCCTGGGGGAATTGTCTTAACTGCTGTATAGTAAATTCATCGAGAGTCAGGACTTTCCTGTTAATGATATTCATGGAAGGAATTTAAACCAAAAATAAAGAATTGAATATTGAATATTTTTGCTTCCTTTTAATAAAACTTCCCTGGATGAAAGTCTTCAAATTCGGTGGTGCGTCCGTAAATAACATTGAAAGAATAAACATGGTTGGCAGGATACTGGAGCAATTTTCTCAGGAAAAATTGCTTATCGTTATATCAGCCATGGGTAAAACAACCAATGCACTGGAAAAGGTTGTCGGGGCATTTTACAGTGGAAAAAAAGAAGAAGCCCTGCAATTATTTGGGCTTGTAAAAAATCAACACCTGGGCACGGCGAAACAATTGCTGGTGACCCATTACCTCCCATGCGAAGAACAGCTAAAGAACTTTTTTACGGAAGCAGAATGGTTACTGCATGATGATCCACAAAAACCCTACGATTATTATTACGACCAGGTCGTTTGTATTGGTGAATTACTTTCTACTACCATCATCAGTTATTACCTGAACGAAATTGGAGTAAAGAATAAATGGATCGATGTTCGGGATGTAATCAGAACCGATGACAACTTCAGGGATGCGAATATTGAGTGGGAGTTTACGAATTCAAGAGTTGCAACATCCATTCTGCCCTTGTTTAATGAAACAAATTTTATTTTAACGCAGGGATTTATTGGTGCCACTGACGAAAATGAAAGCACCACACTGGGAAGAGAAGGCAGCGACTATACAGCTGCTGTTTTCGCCAATATGCTTGATGCGGAAAGTCAAACGATCTGGAAGGATGTGAGTGCTGTCATGAATGCCGATCCAAAACAATTTCCCGATGCGCAGCCGATCACTGAACTAAATTATAATGAGGTGATCGAAATGGCTTACTATGGTGCGCAGGTTATACACCCCAAAACCATAAAACCACTGCAGAATAAAAATATCCCCTTGTATGTAAAATGTTTTTTAGATCCTTCATTGCCGGGGACGTTGATCCATAACCATCCCGTGCATCATTTGCCACCCATCATAGTGATCAAAGAAAAACAAGCATTGGTTGAAATGAGTTCGAAAGATTTCTCGTTTGTGGGAGAACATCACGTCGGCACACTTTATCATTTACTGGAGAAATTGAAGATCAAACCGAACCTGACGCAGAATACAGCGATCAGTTTTATTTGTGTACTTGATGATCGTCCTGAAAAAATTGAAAAGCTGGCTTTTGAAGTTTCGGAAATTTTTGACGTCCAGGTAATCAAAGGATTGTCGCTGCTAACGATTCGTCACTTTAATAAGGATGTCTTTGAAAAATTGACCCGGGGCAAGACCATTTTACTTCGTCAACAAACAACTGACACAATTCAAATGCTAATGCAATGATCAGGCAGAAAGAAGAACTTTCTGTAAAATGCTGTTGACTTCATCCGCCCTGTTCATCACCATCAGGTGACCACCGTTTTTGACCAAATAGTCGGCTTTTACATAGCGGTAAGGAAGTAAATGGTCGTTCGAACCATGTATATGGACCAGGTCAGAAAGCCTCTCCTTATGTGACCAGTGGACAATAACATCTAATGACCAGCGAATAAATGCCGGGTCGATGTTATGTACATAACTGTACACAATGGACTTCATTTCTTTGTTGCCAGCTCCCATAAACCTGTTCATGATCGTAGCCTGCTTGTATAAAGATGGTGAAATGATCCTGTGTAAACCCAGCTTACCCGCTAATTTAAAATACCAGGGAAGTTCTTTGTATGAACTTAAGCTGGAAATGATGATCAGTTTCTTAGGAGAGACGATCTTTGCGATCTCTGATGCAAGCATGCCGCCAAATGAAAGTCCGATCAGCACAAATTCTTCATCCTGTTTAATAGCCTTAGAAAACCTTTTTGCGTAGTCTGGAAAACTTTCACCGGCAAGCGGCACAATCCAATCGAGAAAAGCAGCCTGGTACCCCTGGGGCAGTTTAATCTTATAGAAAGCCCTTTTGTCCGCGCCCAAACCACTGATAAAATACACCCTCACGAGAAAAAATTTATTGTGCCGAGATCTCTATTGATTGCTTCATTTTTTTTGGCACCGCTTTATCATTCAGCAAGGCCGGTTTCCATGTCGGCATCTTTTCAAGTTGTGTGATCAGCTCATCATTGAAATCGTCATCGACACCTTTTATCATTTTAAAATTTACCGGCACTCCATCGGAGTCTATAACAAACTCAACCTGAACATAGGCCTTCCGCATTGACCCTGGCAGGTAAGCTACCATTTCTTTGCCAAGTTGTTGCAGGTAGTTAAGAAAAGCTTGTCCTCCCCCGGGAAATTCAGGCCACTGGTGAACCACATCGGCTGTGTTAGAAATATCTCTTATGCGGTGAGCTACGGGCTTGTGAGCTGGTCTTTGTTTTTCCTCCGCTACTGATTTACGGGTAATCCCATCCACTACATAGTCTCCCTTTTCGTTTGTCATGATCACCGGCAATTGCCTGTATTTTTCAAAATAATCAAACGCATCCTCGAGTCTAAGAGCAAATTGTTTTAGTGAAGGGTCATCTTTTGTTAATTTATTGAGATAATCAGAACTTCTTTTCACATTATACCGGATCGGGAAAATATGTACGGGAATAAAATCCTGTCCCGCATCTTTTGCGTGTGCGGCTAAAATATACAACTCATCAATTTGCCCGTCAGTGATGGGAATACATCCTACAGTTACGCAACTTCCATGAATATAAATATCGCCACCTGGTTGTAAAGAATCGCTCAGTATCCTGTCGGAAACATTGGGGTAGTTGAGGCCCAGTGAAAGATAATAAGTGCTTTTAGGATTGAACTCATTGATATAATAAAACCCTTCGGGCACCTGGAAGTCGCCTGCCATCCTTTTTGGGCCAAGCGTTCCCGCCAGGGCACAAATCCTGTACGTTTTGAAAAGTTGGAAGGGATCTTTAATATCATTCTTTACCCAGACTTCCATTTGGCTATCATACTTAAATGATCGTATATAAATATATTTTGCCGGCCAGACCAGTTTTTTTGCTGCAAATTGTTTTTGTAAAGTATCTTCCTTACGGGCAATGGCTTCTGCCGGCCTCGGTAATGTTCTTTGATATTCAAGAAATGAAGTAGAAACAACAGCGAATGAAGTTCCATTTTTCTGCGCAGAAACACTTAGTAAAAAGCTGCAGAATAATATAAGCGTCCATAGGTTTTTCATGACGGAATATTTATCCATTTTAAAAACGTAATCAATCTGCGTTAAGTATTAAAAATGTAAATGATTTTGTAAAGATAATTAATTCACAACAAGGCCTGCTGATCGCGAGTTATGGGTATCCTAAATTTTGTCCACAGCTGTGTATAGTTGAGTCCCACCAGCTAAGATCCCAATATTAAGCTCAAAGATTGCCCCTCGCCGCCTGTTCTCTTTCTATTGCCTCAAACAAGGCTTTGAAATTTCCTTTTCCAAAACTCGTAGCCCCTTTTCTTTGTATGATCTCAAAAAATAAAGTGGGCCTGTCCTCGACGGGTTTACTGAATAGCTGCAACAGATAACCTTCGTTGTCCCTGTCGACCAATATACCCAGTTCTTTCAACGGTCCGAGGTCTTCATCAATATGTCCCACCCTGTCCAGCAGATGATCATAATATGCTGTCGGCACCCTCAAAAATTCAACTCCCCTGCTTATCAGATCCCTGACGGTCGACACAATATCGTTTGTTGCCATGGCAATATGCTGTACACCTTCACCGTTATAAAATTCAAGGTATTCTTCTACCTGGCTTTTTTTCTTTCCCTCAGCAGGCTCATTAATTGGAAATTTTACAAACCCGTTTCCATTACTCATTACTTTACTCATCAGGGCCGAGTATTCGGTTGAAATATCCTCATCATCAAACGTCAAAATATTTTTAAATCCCATTACTTCTTCGTAAAACTTCACCCATCGATTCATTTGGTTCCATCCAACATTTCCAACACAATGATCAACATACTGTAGACCTGCTTGCCTTGTTTTAAAATTAGGCAGTTCCCACTTTTTATACCCCGGTAAAAAAATGCCCTTGTAATTTTTTCTTTCTACAAAGATGTGTACTGTGTCACCATATAAATGAATCCCGCTCAGTATAACCTCGCCGCCGTCATCATTTGACACCATAGGTTCCAGGTAAGATATCGCACCGCGGGTTGTAGTCTCTTTCCATGCTTTCTGGGCATCATCAACCAGCAAAGCAAGTACCTTCACACCATCACCGTGTTTGGTTACATGTTCGGCGATCGGGGTACTTGCCTTTAATGGCGTCGTTAAAACAAATGTCAGTTTATTCTGTCGCACAGCGTAACTGGCTTTCTCCTTAGTGCCCGTTTCGGGTCCTTCGTAGGCCAGTGGTTGAAAGCCAAATGCCGTGAGATAATAGTGAGCCGCCTGCTTTGCATTTCCTACATAAAATTCAATATAGTCAGTTCCAAGCAGGGGCAGAAAATCAGTTTGAGAAGTCGATTTATTTTTTGTAGTTGTATTTGATGGCATAGATAAATATTTAACGGCTTTTTCGCATTTATCAATTCTCGTTATAGCGAAGGGTAGTATTCGTCAATCGGCAATGAAGTTTTCAAAATAAGGAGTCGTCATATTCCATTCGCCATTGACGTAAGCGACATTTCAGATTGGGCAACATGGCCAACGTCTCCATGAGCAGAAAGAAATGATTGCGGGAATCAGGAAAGATCTTATGGGGATAATCGGGACGCATTACACATAAAAGTACAAAACATCCGGTGTTTCTGAAACCTTAGGGTTACTGAACAGGGACAGCGTTGAAATACCGATCGACCGATTCGGGGTCAGCAAAAAAATGCCTGCCTGAAATGATCTTTCCGTTTTCAAAGGTCCATAAAACTGAAACATGGTGATCAATGTTTATTCCGTCCTCCCGATTTGTTTTGATATGCTGGCACTCTATCAAATAATCGTCTTTTTCCGCAACGATCAACTTATCGATGGTGGGTTTTGACTTACTCATAATTCCTCCCATTGTATCGAAAAAACTGATCACTTCATCTATGCCATTCTTTATTCCGGCGTGTTTGTGCCGGCCTATGAAATACCAAACAACATTTCCTGCCATAACATTTTTTACACCGTCAAGATCCCGCTTCATATAACTGTCAAAAAATTTATTAATGATATCCTGGTTTGTCATATTATGATACATTTAATTTTAAGAAATTCTTTTCCCGGGGAATTTTCAACAATAGTCCTGCCAATATGGCGATTTTTTTTGCTTTGGAACAAGGCTTGTTATCTTGCGACTGAACTAAAATAATCTATCACAATGCTACAGGAAACAGGAACCATTTCCATTAACACGGAGAACATCTTTCCCATTATTAAAAAATTTTTGTATTCCGATCATGAGATCTTCCTGAGGGAACTGGTGAGTAATGCAGTAGATGCCACTCAGAAAATAAAAAGGCTTAGCTCGTTGGGCCATTACCATAAGGAGCTCGGCGATCCGCGCGTTAAAATAGCTGTTGATGCAAAGGCAAAAACGATCACTGTTTCCGATGACGGCATTGGAATGACTGCCGAAGAAATTAAAAAATATATCAACCAGATAGCTTTTTCCGGTGCTGCCGAATTCATGGAAAAATTCAAAGAAGCGCAGGACGCCAATGAGATCATTGGCCGCTTTGGCCTCGGGTTTTATTCCGCATTCATGGTTGCTGACAAGGTTGAAATACAAACATTATCCTACGAGGACGGTGCTGAACCTGCCAGATGGATCTGTGACGGCAGTACTTCCTTTGAGATCACCGAAGGCAATCGCACGGACAGAGGTACCGATGTTATTTTATATATCAATGAAGAGTCAGAAGAATTTTTACAGGAACACCGCGCCAGCGAAATATTAAACAAGTATGCGAAGTTCTTACCTGTGCCTGTCCAATTTGGAACAAAGAAAGAATCTGTACCGGATGGAGAGGATAAAGATGGCAAGCCAAAATACAAGACAATTGAAGTTGAGAACATCATCAACAACACCAACCCCATTTGGACAAAAGCTCCTTCTGATCTGAAGGATGAAGACTATCTTGATTTCTACAGTGAACTATATCCTTTTTCCGAGGAACCATTATTCTGGATCCATTTGAATGTTGATTTCCCCTTTCATCTTACAGGCGTACTGTATTTTCCCAAACTGAAAAATGATTTCGAGATACAAAAGAACAAGATCAAACTTTTCAGCCGGCAGGTCTTTATTACCGATGAGGTAAAGGACATCGTTCCGGAGTTTTTAATGTTACTGCACGGAGTCATTGATTCGCCAGATATTCCCCTGAATGTAAGTCGTTCTTTTTTACAGGCCGACAGCAACGTCAAAAAGATAAATAGCTATATTTCAAGAAAGGTTGGCGATAAGCTACACGAGTTGTTTAAGAAAGATCGCAAAGCTTATGAAGGAAAATGGAATGACATTGGTTTGTTTGTAAAATTCGGAGCCATTTCTGATGAGAAATTCTACGAAAAAGCAAAGGATTTTTTGCTGCTTACCAATACAAATAATGAACACTATACCCTGGAGGAATACAAGGCTAAAGTAAAAGATTTTCAAACGGACCGGGATGGAAACCTTGTTTATCTCTACAGTTTTGATGCCGGTCGTCAGCATAGCTACATACAGGCGGCCAATAAGCGGGATTATGATGTCCTGTTGATGAACTCCCCGATCGATACACACTTCATACATCATCTTGAAATGAAGCTGGAAAAGACTTCATTGAAAAGAGTAGATGCAGATGTCCTGGATAAATTGATCGTAAAAGAAGATGCAGCCAATCATTCACTGTCGGATGATGAAATAAAAAAACTAAAGGACATATTTGACAAAGCCATCAGCAACTCAAATATGAAAGTTGAAGTAGAGAACCAGTCTGCAGAAGCAATGCCTGTTACGATAACAATGGAAGAATGGATGAGAAGAATGAAAGACATGTCGAAATTAGGCGGAGGTATGAATTTTTACGGATCAATGCCCGATAGCTATAAAGTATCGGTCAACGCCAATCATAAACTCATTTCAAAAATATTGCAGGCAGATGAAGTGAAGCAGGCTGAAATGGCCAGGCAGGCTTTTGATCTTGCTTTGCTGGCGCAGGGCATGTTGACCGGCGCTGACCTTACGGCTTTTGTCGAAAGAAGTGTTGAGATAATTTAGAATATTCAATATTGTTTTTCGTGGAAGAACCTTACCTGAAGGCCAAAGGTGCCTTCACGTAATGAATTGTATCCGGCAAATATGCCAAAGGTTTCAGTGATATTATAAAAAACATTCCTCCTCCACCAATTCACGGACTCTGTAGTCAGGATTCCAGTGATACCCTCCTGACGGAGCGTTATCATCTCTTAAATTCTGGTAGTGTTTTTTCGTTCCAATGGACGCCTCACCCCCAATGGAGAATTTCTCATTCAATACTCTTGTATAACCGATATCAAACGAATAAAAATAATCTCCATCTCCGATAGCAGTACTTCCCGGACATTAAATCCTGTTCCTTCCCTAATGCATCATTGAATACCTGGTAACTGCTCCCAGTGAAGGAGCATTCTTATCTATGTAATACTTAACAGCAATCATTGGAGCTTTGGACGTGGACATTCCCAGGTCGAAACCAAAGCCTCTTTGTCCGGAGGTGAGTAAAACAAAAAGAATAGAAGGTATTAAAACTAAATATTTTTTCATTGATTTTGATTTGCAGTTAGTTTCTCAGTTATTGCATGGCGACTAAAATACAATATTTATGCTCAAATAAATTTTGAGCAATATTCGTTTCTACGATAGAAATGTATGGTTTGGGGCGTTGTATTTTCCACCTTGTGGAGCCCTAAATATATGACCAATTATCTGATGAAGTTAAAAATACCTGGCGAAATTTTAGAGGTCATAACCTGGATATAAAAATCCCACCGATATCCATCACATGTTCATTTTTTATTCTTCATTTTCAATTAACAAATTTCCCATTTTTCTGTTTAAAGAACAGACGCCGGTGATGAACAAACAAGAGTAAACCATCTTTTCTATTCTTTAACAAACATCGCCTTAGATGGCATAGTTTTTCTTCAGTAGTACCTGTTATTAATTATTCATTCATTAAAAAATTAGACTATGAAAAAATTATTACCCATGTTGTCAATACTGTTTATAAGTGCAATACTGATCTGTGCCTGTAATAGTAAACCATCCGTAGATTCAAATGCGGGAAAAGTGTTGACGTATGCTGATACCGCCGGCCTGGCTGATTTTAAAAAATGGAAAGTACAAAATGAATTGAAAGACCCTGCAGTGTATTATACCAAGGGTACTGAAGCCTCAACCCTGCCCGCAAGAAAAACCGCGAAAAGCTATAGCTCCGTGCAAAAAACTTCGAATACGGGTAATGGTTCATTAAATTCTATTTCGCAATACCCGGCCAAAGCAACAGTAAAAAAAGGTTGGAGCAGAAAAGCGAAAGGTGCAGTGATCGGGGGCGGCGGAGGCGCGATCCTTGGAGCAGTCATCAACAAGAATAATCGATTAGTGGGTGGTGCAATTGGCGGCGCATTAGGCGCAGGAATTGGCTATGTGATAGGAAATGAGTTAGATAAAAAACATGGAAGATAAATGAATTTCCGGGTCTCCATTTTCGTGAGACCCGGTTTTTTATCGCGATATAGCAGGGGAAAACCTTGTTTCATAAAAAGGTCTTCGGGGGTTTTTTCGCATCCGCTCTTCAATTCTTTCCGCCAGCCACTGAAAATATTCTCCCAGGAAAGGGTCTGGTTGTTTTTCCCGAATGTCCCGGAATAATATTTTATACTTCTCCCAGGCAAGTGTTACAAAGGAGCCAAGCGTCTTATCTACGAGGTCGATATTTATCAGTCGTTCAGCGACGAGCATACCGAGCGACTCCATTTGTTGTCCAAACTGGATAACGTACACCTGGTCCTTAACCGAAAGAGTATTTAGCTCCTTACTGTTGGAAGGCATATTGTGCGAGTTAATGAAATGTATCAATTCCGCAAACTCACGGGTTTGAAAGTTGTGTAACGTTTCGATGGTAAGCCGTTCACGACGGTCACGATTGGCCGTCCTGACCTGAACGACGCCGAATACAAGAGCTATGATAAATGATAACGCGAGTGCAACGTTGGCAATGAGGGTGATGATATCCATCATACAATTGTATTTACAGTTCTCCCCGAATTGCGAATTAATAATTGCAATAAAACAAGCGGGCTCGTTGTTATTAACTTTCGCTAGAGTTTATGAATATAACTCGCGCTGTCTTTGAATTTATCCGGTGCCATTTCCACAAAAAAGTTTTTTACTCCACCGGTTTTAGCAGCGGCAAAAAATTCTTTCCAGTCAATTACGCCCTGTCCAACAGGGACTTCTTTTTTATCCGTTGTCCAGTCAGATAAATGCGATGAGATAAATCTTCCCGGATATTTTTTGAAATAATCAGCCGCTTTATAGCCAAGATTGATAACCTCTGTCTGGAACTGCATTTTTACGAGATCAGGATCAAAACGTGTCATCAGTACATCATAGATCAATTGTCCTTCCAGCATGTTAAACTCGAACTCATGATTATGAAAACCTGTCTGCATACCGGCTTTCTTTATTTTTTCTGCTGACTTGTTCAATTTATCCGCAGCATCCTGGTAATCTTTCAATGTTGCTGTTTTCGGAAGCCAAAAAGTGGAGCATATCATTTGTGTCAGTCCCATTTGCTTGTGACCATTCAATGCGGCCATCAAGATCATCTGTCAATTCAGCGGAACCAAAATGACAGCTTGGACAAGTCAGGCCGGCATCATTAATGATGCTCTTGATATCAGTCGGTTTTCATATTGACAAGGGAACCAAAACCAAGAGAGCATAGCCTTTCGGAGAACACATTTCTACAAGCTTATATCCCTGGTCCGCCATCATTTTCAATGTGCCCGCAAAATCCTTACCCAGTGTATCTTTGACGCTCCATGATTGAAAGCCAATAGGCATATCATTGAAGGCTGCATGAGCAAACAATTCTGCCGGTAATTGTGATAAAGCAAGTACAGCACCGGTGCCCATGGCGGCTTTGGTAGATAAATTCTCTTCTGTTTAATTTTTTCATATTAGTATTTATTAGTGCGGTTGTTGTTAAATAAATAAGTCGGTTTGCTATATCATATAGTTGCAGGATCCCATCCTGATCTATACTCGCGGCTCAAATATTTATTCGCATCCGGCACATTAGTAATGTAATGACTGGATGCATCATATTTCAAAAGCTTCCTGGTTCTCAATGCTACGGCGTATAAATTGATTGCCTCAGTTAAATATTCTGCTTCCGGAAAACTACCGGGATACTGTTTACCCGATTTGCAGGCATCAACAAATAAGGATAACGCATCGGTAGCCCTTTGTACCTGGTTCCTGTCATCTGTATTTGCTTTTGCAGGTTCGTCCATTTTTTTACCCGAAATGATCTTGGGAGCCTGTACATTGAATCCGGCTAATATTTTACCCTTGTCTCCAACGAACATCATTCCTTCTGGCGGGTAATTCTTTGTTTTCATTGAGCAACTCCATTGGTATAGGTGGCCGCATCCCCCATCATACCATACCAGGTCAACAGCCGGTCTTGATCCGTTTGCAGGATATTTAAATCGCACTGAGCTTGCCATCGGAAATGAGAAATTGTTTGCAATTTGATATGGAACCGGGTCTTTCATTCCGCAAACATGACTGAGATTGGGTTCAACAATCATTGGTGATGTCAATTGCAATGCATTAAAAACAGTCCACAAACTATAGTGACCCATATCGGCCATTGAGCCTCCACCGAAATCATACCATCCCCTGAACACCATGTTCGTGTAGTTTGGATGATAAGGACGCTGAGCTTCGGGTCCCAGCCAAAGATCCCAGTCAAATCCATTTGGTATCGGAGGCGTATCAGATGGTATTTCCGGATACTGTGGCCACACGGGTCGGTTTGTCCAGTTATGCACTTCTGTAAGCGTTCCGATAGCTCCTCCATTTATCCATGCCATTACAGTTTCCATAGAGCCGTTTGAATCCCATGGTATCAGGTGTGTGATCACTTTACTGTTACGTGCCATTTCAATTATCTTCTTTCCTTCGAGCAAACGATTGGACAATGGTTTGTGCATCAAAACATTTTTGCCTTTTTTCATCGCAGCCATGCTAAGAACACCATGAAGATGATCAGGGGTCATTATTTTAACCGCATCCAGGTCTTTTTCTTTTTCCAACAGTTCACGGGCATCTGCATAGGCATTACAACCCTTATAATTTAGTTCAGGATGAACGTTTGAGTAAAATGTATCAACAATCGATTTACCATTATCTCTTCCGCCGGGGATCATGTTATCTCCACCCTGGGTCCAATTTGGATTTTTGATCGTGTTGCGTACTTCGTTCCTCAGCCAATCCTTTCCCCAGTCTTTATAACCTATCGCTTCTTTATTCGGATCACAAACAGCAACTACGTGAAACAGGTTGCTGGCCAGCAGTGGCAATAATTCGCGTATGCCTTGCGTGCCTACACCGATATATGCCAATGTAATTTTATCGCTTGGAGAAATATAATTTTTTCCTCCAAGCACGTGCCGCGGAAGAATTGTAAAACCGATTGCGGAAGCCGCGGTCATTTCAACAAATTTTCTTCTGCTTATCGGGGATCTTTTGGGAGTATTTAAAATGTTTTCGTTTTGAATGCCGGGAGTTGTGGCATCCTTTTCGGTTTCCTGTTTCATAAGCAATATTTTATTCGTTAGAGAAGTGGGACTAATTTACGCTATTTGATGAATTAATAACCAAGAAATAAATAATGAGATATCATTCAAATACAATATGACCGAACAATTCATAGTCATGAAAACTTATTTTCACTTTCTGCCATTCCCAGGATGATTCGCCGTTGTCATAGTCAATTCGGTAAAAATTAGCCCGCCAATGAGTGCCTTTTTGAGGAGGTACATTGTTCAAAGGTCGAAGAAGTATGTACGGTATAAAAAATTCAGCAGTCCAGGATGTAACCGCATCTCCGCTTTTATTTATATGTATTGCATGCGTTGTTTTTCGGTTCCCTTCATAATGCCAGGGCCGCCATCCAAGAAATTTTCCTTTATTGTTGGGAACCAAAATGGGTAATTCATAATTGAGAGGAGAAAGCTCGTATTCAAAATAGATAGGGTTCGATTCATCTGTCCAGAAAAAAGCTTCCACTACATCTTCATGCCAGAGGTCAAGAAAATCCTCCGTCAGGGTTGCTGTGATTTTATTGTCTTCACAATGATAGAGGCAATAAATGCCCGAATCAGAATAAAGCATCTTTACTTTTGTCTGATAAGAAACACTACCAGCGCTTTTCGGCAATTCCAACCAGCCGGAATTGTTCCAATTTGCATTGCTCCCATCTCCATTGATCTCAAAATCTGTCGTGTGTTTCACTTTCAATGTATCTTCTTGCAGATATAGAACAGATGCACCTGGAATATTATAAATTTTGGTTGCATAGCTTACTAAAAAGATTGCTGAATATAAGAAGTTTGTCATCAGTTGGCTTTGTATAAATTTAAGCTATCCCGGCAAAACTGAAATTAATGGAATGACGCCGGGAATTCCCTAATAACATTCTATTTCTGATATGGCCACCTGTTTTTGTGCATGCGCGAAATTTATCCTGACACGTGCCGTAATTATCTTATCAAAAACTAAACTGTTCTTTGTGTTTCCTGTAGGGTTGGCGGGTTGTTGTCTTTTTATTGCTATTGGGATCCATTTATCATCCTTTTGGATCTCAATAGCAAAACTGTCAGGAGCTGCGAGGATTTTATCATCAGCGACCGGGTAAATTTTTATACTTGAAATTTCTCTTGGCAGCCCAAAATCGATAGAGAACCAATCAGCCTTTGCAGTTGAACCAAGCGTAGTCCACCGGTTAGTGATCTCAGGAAAATACCATATCCTTCCATCGATGGCCTGGTAAAGCGACGTATCCGGGTTTGTATTAATCGAAGCGAATGGCGCAGGATAACCTTTATGCGAAATATTTAACGCAAAGTCAACCGGTTCTTGCGATGAATGGTTTACAATCGGAGAGCCAACAATGATCGCTTGTTTATCGCCCATTTTGATTAGCCCGGTTTTCTTTCCATCCACCAATGCGGACAATCCTTTTCCGGTTTTGTACCGCGTACCGTCCCTATCATACACTAGCGTCAACCTATGACCATGGTAAAGAACATCATCGAGACAGAAATATTCAATGGAACTATCAATAAGAGGATTGATCACAAGCGTATCGCTTTCAGAAGGACGAAGACCACAGAGTCCTGTAATGATAAGGTTGTTGTAAGAAGAATGATTGTAATGATTACTCCAATAGTAATACACGATCGGCCCACCAAGATTAGGATCATAATTTTCAACAAGGTTGATCTTGCCGTCAGGGAGGTAATGTTGTTGTGTGAACAGCCGTAAAATTTTTAAATAGTCAGATGCAGTTACAATTTTTTGATTATAATTATTCAAAAAATTGGCCATTGCCGTAATCGCCTGGCTTGTTTGATAAGGCCAGCTTGGGCCGTTCCACTGGCTTCCTCGTTGCCCCTCGAAAAAAACAAATTGTTTGAAGTAGTATTGATAAGAGGGTTCATTCGTTCTCAATCCAAACTTTCCAAGCAATTGTGTTGTATCTGTTATATGTTTCCACGCGGCATTGTAAGTTTGATCATCTGCCGGCAAATTAAAATACCAGGGGATAAGACCAGCCAGTTCACGACCACGTATAAAATCCCAATAGCGTACAAATTGATTGTGTACTTTAAACCTGTCAGTAAAATGGCGCAATGAATCATTCCATAAGTTATGCTCCACATTTGTCTTTAAACTGGCAGCTTTTTGTAAATACTCTTTGCTCATTTCAACATCACCTTTCATTGCGGCTATGTGGGCAATGGCCATTGCATTGCCATACATATAACTGTTTATTGTAGGCCTGTAAGCTTCTCCATCGTCGAAGCCATCCTTTCCTCCCGAAGCATCAATGGACGCAATAGTGTATTCAGTTGCATCAGGCATGGCAGGTATGTAATAAAGATTTTTAGTTGAATCAAAATGATCGCCCCATTCCCCATACATCTGCTGCATGCTGTCAAGTTGCTTTACGATAAAAACTGAATCGGCATTTACAAGATACCTTGCATATGCAGCGTCAGCAATGCTTTCGCTGTAATGACGGTTATTGCCGCCGCCCTGGTACAGGTAATTAATATATCCATCCATATAACGACTATCCCTGAGCCACCGGCCTTCATAAATATGATGCATCGATGCCGCATTGATCGTGCAATAAGGATCCCTGTCCCACGGAACATGGTTAATAAATTCCGTAATGACATAACTGTTGTCACCAACATGACGGATATGTGCCTTGTAAAGTTTCCACCGGTAATAATACACCTGCTCGATCTGCTTGTCGGAACATTCGAAGAAAGGAATATTATCCAAATACCACTGTGCATCCTCCTGGTAATACTCTTTGGCTAATTTGCCATGATCGGGAAGAGCATAATGATCTTTATCAGCGCAGCCAATAAGGACAATTGTTATTGATGCGATCAATGATCTTGCGATCACAGACTTTCTTTTTGGGCAGTTCACTAATTTATTATTTGAACCTTGCGTACCTTGAATCTATATTGTTTGGGTATTGGAAACCGTGGATTACTCAGAAAGCTGATATCCAATTTCCCAATGAAGACCGAAGGGGTCAACAAGTCGTCCCAGTCTCCAACCATGCTCTTCGCCAACAGGAAAAATTTCTGACGCTCCGGCTTTCAGTGCCTTTGCAAAAAAAGTATCGGGATCACTAACTGTTAGGATCATTCGGATCGAATTACCTCCTAATAGCTGAACTTTGGAAGCAACTTCGGAACCACCACTTACCCAAAATTCTGCTCCGTTCACAGAAAGCCTTACGATCAATCCGTCAGGAGTTTCCAGGCGATAAGTTTCAACAGCACCAAATGCAGTTTTATAAAAACCTACGGCCTCTTCGCCATTCTGAACGGTTAACCAGGGTGCAATGGTTGTTCGAATCGATGTCTCTTTCATCATTGAATACTGCGGTTTGTTTATTTCATTTGAGTTACTTTATAAATTTTCCCCTTCTTATCATCGTGGTACACTTCCCCGTTGGCCAATATACATTTGTGCTCAATTATATTTCAATAGCAGCATAGAGCCACGCTTCCTTTCCCGACGCAAGCATCACTTTGATTCTTTTATAATTCCCGGGTTCATATTTATCAGCTATCAAAAGTTCCCCGCCTGTAATTTCCAAGGCAGTTCCATCGACCACATCATTTTCGCTGTCAGAAATAACGACTGTTTTCTGGTACTTTCCTTCGCCCTGTGAAAGAAATGTTTCATCGGTAATTTCAATTGTGGAAAGTTTGTAACCTTTCAAAACATCAGCTGATCCTGCTACTATTCTTCCAAACAGATCCTTTTGAACTTTCTCTTTCTGAAGTGTACCATATGAAAAAAGATATTCTTTCATTTTTCATCGCCAAAACCTGTTCCTAAATATCTTATTTTTTTCCGATTATGACCGCTGGATTTTATAATTAATAAAATAGCGACGAATGAGAATTAAAATGATTTACATTTATATACAAAAACGAAATAAAATGAAAACCATTAGCCAACTTTTATTACTGATCACTATCTTGTTCTGTTCTTCGTCTGTCCACTCACAAACAGTTGATGAAATTATTTCCAAACACCTGGATGCTGTGGGTGGAAAAGAAAAATTAACTGGTCTCACTTCTGTATACATGGAAGGAACTGTAGAAGTAATGGGCACAAGCGGCACAACTAAAACAACGATCCTGAATGGCAAAGGGAGCCGCAGCGAATCAGAGATTGGCGGACAGCAGGTGGTCAATGTGTATACCGACAAGGGCGGATGGCAGATCAATCAATTTGCAGGAATGACCGATCCCCAGGCTATGCCAGATGAGCAATTCAAAGCCGGCGAAGACCAGATATATATTGAGCCATTTTTAGACTATGCTGCAAGAGGAGCGAAAGCAGAACTGGTTGGCCAGGAAAAAGTGGGAACTGCAAGTGCACACAAGGTAAAGTACACCAATAAAGATGGAGCTGTCACCACTTATTATATAGATTCCACCAGTTTCCAGGTCATACAGGTTTCGGCAATAAGTAACAATATGGGACAGGAAGTCGAAATAAAATCAACCTATTCGGATTTTCAAAAAACTGACTATGGACTTGTGGTGCCCCATTCAATTGACATAGATTTTGGAGGACAATTTACAGTTACGTCAAAACTTCAAAAAGTTGATGTGAACCAACCTGTAGATGCCTCTATTTTTGAAATGAAGAAATAATTTACTGTTTATTTTAACTGTGCCTGCTCAGCGGCGACCTGTCGCCCACGAGCCAGATATGCCCAAACGGATCAATAAATCCTCCCTGCCGGTGAACGCCCCAGGGAGCCACATGATTTTTTACTTTATCAAAACTTCCATTTGCACCTTCTTCTATTGCACGTGCAATAAAACTGTCGGGGTCATCACAAAAAACTTCAACCCTGGTTGATGTGATACCGAGTTTTTCAGGACTCTCCCAGCCATTGTTAGCTGGTTCACCAACAAAGAAAGCTGCCCTTTCAATTTCCATACCTGCAACTGAACCCAGGCTCCACAATACTGTAGCACCAAGGGCCTTCTTGTACCAGGCAACAGCTGCAGGCGCATTTGTAACCGCCAGCATTACTGATAAAACGAGACGGCCCTCGTTCTTTTCATTTTCCATTGTAGCGTCTTTTTATAAATGTTTGCTTTCGGCAGATTGAAAAATCAGCAAGTTTAATCACTAATGAGACTGGAAATCGCTAATCGTGTACATTAAGTATTTTCATTTTGTTATCGGGAGTGTACGAAATGTCTAATCTCTTTTGAATGGTAGTGCCAGGTTGAACAAAAGAAAATATCATTTCGGTTTGCGGAGGATTTGTTTTGATACAGCTAAAACAATCTACCGTTGCCGGGATGTTACATCGATCAGTTATTTTGCGGGCAAGCTCATCCAGATTTTCTTCAGAATAAGAAGTTAATATACTTCCTATGCCTTTGATAACAAGTTTCGTATCATTCATCAACAAGCCTTCCTTCAAATTGTCACAGTCGGAATTGTCCAATGTTTCTTTTTTACAAGAAGCCAGAATGCTTATAAATCCTGTTAACAATATAGCAAGTCGGAAATATCGCATAAATAAGCTTTCCCAAATGACAAGCCCATGCAAAAAAACGTTGCTTACGATTGAAGATCATAAACAACGTCATGTCCTTTTCAGGCCTAAATTCAAAACGAAGAGTATTCAAACTTTTGCCCCCCGACGGATGCTTCATACATCAATCCACCCTTTTCCTGGGTAAACACCATCACACCCTCCCTGTACTTTGCGTCCGCAGAAGCACCGACCGTAGCAGCCACTGCAGAAATCTGCGCATCAAATTCAAATTTATTTTGTTTGAAGCGATCCACGGCGGCCTGGTTTTCAAAGAATATCACTTCTCGATAGGCCTGTCCACCAAATTGAAAACCAACACTCACTTGTTTCATGCTTGCCCGACCCACAGGTTTTTCGTTTTCGTATAAAATTCCATTACCGGCGGCGCCACCTACTCCAATAGCTCCTTTACCCACATTCGGGAATATGACATACCCCGCCGAATTGTCAAACAAATGCTGCATGAGGCTATCTGATTTGATGAAGCTGGCCTTTGCCTCTTTACTGTCATCAATAAGTTTTGCGTCCTTCTCCTGCGCAAGAAGAGACACTGGCATTACAAGACCTGTTATCACAAGCATTGTTGTCGCGATCTGAATCAACTTTTTCATAATTATTTTTTAATTTTTGTTTACAGATAAATGAAAGAATATATTACATGGTATAGTTAATCAAAGATTCTGCCAGCATTATATTTATTGCACGTTACTGCATATCATAATATCATAATATAGCAATATCATAATAATATTACTTTTGATGTGTCAACATAATTTTCCAACGGAAAACTTCCTATATGACAACCGTCAATGTTTACCTGACCTTCAATGGTAACTGCGAAGAAGCTTTCAATTTCTACAAATCAATATTCGGGGGAGAATTTCCTTACATAGGTCGCTATAAAGACATGCCGCCACAGGAGGGAATGAAAACAGATAGTAAGGATGCGGAAAAAATTATGCATGTTTCATTACCTATAAGCAAGGAAACAGTATTGATGGGCAGCGATACAGGTGGAGAGTGGGCATCCGGTTACTCCCAGGGGAATAATTTTTCCATTTCCATAAATACCGATAAAAAGACTGAAGCGGACAGGCTATTCAATGACCTTTCTTTGGGAGGACAGGTCACTATGCCGATGAATAAAACATTCTGGGGAGACTATTTTGGAATGTTCACTGATAAATTCGGTATTAACTGGATGATCAGTTTTAATGAAGCACAACAGAATAAATAAAACTCACAAGCTATTTTCTCAGGTAATCGTCGGTCTTGTCCAGCCAATCCTGTCTTGGAGGCGCCCATGTATCAATTTCCTCCACTTCGCCGATCATCAGCGCTTCATGTGGAAGATTTGATGGAATGACAACCACATCCCCGGGACGCAGGTCCATCATTTGCTCTTTATTTTCTCCAAACCAAAAACGAATAGTACCCGAAAGAACCTGCGTTACCTGTTCATGTACATGACGATGTAGCGGCACTAAAAAGCCATCTTTAAATTTTATCCGGGAGATCATCAGTTTTTCTCCCCAAACGATCTTTCTTGACATGGATGGGTTCACATCTTCTGATGGAACCGATTCCCAGTTCATTTTTTCCAACATGCGGAACTCATTTATTTTTATTCAATCGAAACATGGGTTTCTGCCTGAGCATTGTCCCCTCCTGCACACAAATCTATTTTCCCGTAACATAGTTATAGATCAGCAAAGAAATATTTGCCATCGTTTGAATAGCCTGTTTTTCATCATCCCAGTCTTTTGAAAGCAGCACCAGCACATATTTTCTTCCATCAGGCAGAATGACGATACCTGAATCATGATGAACATGAGTGATAGAACCGGTTTTATGAGCCACCTTTACATTTGACGGAAGTAAAGCAGGTATGATCTCATTAAACTTCTGGTCCAGCAAAATGTTGATCATTGCCTGGGAGGCAGTAGCATTTACAGCTTCTCCTTTGGCGATCTTCTCAAAGATCAACATCAGGTCATGAGCAGTGGTAGTATTGTTCAATCCCATTTCAAACGCCTTATCGTCTTCTACCCCCCGCAATACCCGGATATCTTTTGCACCCAATTGCCGCATGGACTGAGTTACATTCTGCGCACCGACCTTTTGCATGATGAGGTTTGTAGCAAAATTGCTGCTCACTATGATCATTTGATAAAGCAAATCACTAACTGTTCTTTTTTCACCGATATGTTTATACAATTCGTATTCGCTATCGTCAGCCGAGTCCAAGCTATAAGGACTTGCATCTACAATACTCTTAAATTCATTTTTTAGCTCAACAGAATCAGTTAACGAAAATTTTCCGTCAGCAGCCTCTTTGTACACCTCTATCATCACGGGAGTTTTCATCGTGCTTGCTGCGTGATACGTTTCCTTGTCATTTATTTTGATTTCCCTGCCGGTTTTAAGATCCTTAAATGCAACAGCAAATGTTCCCTTCTTTCCGGAGATTTCTTTTTCTACATTAGATTGAAGTGTTCTCAAGGCTTTTTTTGACGTGGTGCAGGAAAAGATTGATAAAATAATGACAGCTAAAATAGCAGGTAGTTTCAGGTTCATAAAATGAAGCTAAATAAAAAATACAGTAATACAAGATTCGCTCCCCCGTTGGTCAGTTCCTATTTAGACGTAAGAAATTTAATGACCTGCCCCCGATATCCCTCATCCTTTTCCCTCAATTCAAGCCAGTGTTCCTTGTCATTAATATTCACATAAAGCTCTGCGTAATCATCCGGGTCTTCGGTCTCAAAAAATAGCTTCATTTCTTTTGCTTCTGTATTTCGTATCGCATCTTTTCCAAATTTGGCTTTTGCAAATTCATTCAGGTCGACAAAGGCAAGTTCTGCCGAGATTATAAAATGTTTTGTAGGATCAACCTTTAACTTGTACAACGTGGAGAGCAGCATTAAGAGATTGTCACTTGTCTCACCACTGGTTTTGATTTCTAATATTTGAGTTGGCAAATTTTTATTTACCGGTTTCTCAGGCAAAATGAATTCGACGCCAACATTCTTTCCTTCATAAGACGAAATGGCCCTGTAGGTAGTAAAACTATCCGTTGAAGTGATCTCTGTAACTGAAAGCCTGATATCAGCTCCAAATCCTTCCTCGTCACCATTATCGATAAACAATGGTTGAATGGGATAAGTGAGTGTAGTAGTTGTGTTGGATGCCTTTTTGACGTTGTTGGATTGGTTTGTTGAGCAACCAAGGGATAATATTAGTATTGCTAAGATTGAAAGCTTTTTCATGATTTGTTTAACTCTCATCAATCATAAATTTATAGTATTGTCAATTGATTTAAGACTCAAAATCATAATCGAAGTAATACAGCTCAGTACATAAATAAATTCGTATTTCCTATGAGATTCCCGCTTCGCCCGATAGTCCCGCTAGCTATCGGGATCGGGACGAATGGCACACACAGAGAGTAGGTGCTAAAGTGAAAAGATTTCCTCGCATTACCCGCAGTGACGCAAAAGAAGAGCGAAGCAAAGACACAACCGGTCAATTATCCATCTATTACCTATTATCCATTATCTATCCATTATTATCTATCCATTATCATCTATCATCTATCATCTGCCCTACCACCCTATCCCATAATCCTCACCGTTATTGCTGCTGCCGCCCCAGATGGTGCCGTGCTTCCAGTCAAAATACATGGCATTGATAGGACCTGAGGTTCGTTCACCGAAAGTTAATTTATAACCCATCTGTCTTAACTCCCTGCGGGTAAAATCGGGAGTGTTTATGTCCAGCAAAATATTTCCGGGCTTTGGTTTGCGGTCATCCATCTTTGTTCCACCGAGGGATAACCACAACTGGTCGGTATTGATGTTGGGTGCTTCCACAGCTTCCTGCACCGTCATTCCAAATTCAACAACATTTAAAAAGAATTGAAGAAGATTCTGATCCTGCGTATCACCACCCTGCACCGCAAATGCCAAAAAAGGTTTGCCATCTTTCATCGCCAATGATGGCGTTAATGTTACTCTTGGACGTTTGCCCGGTTCAACAACATTAAAAGGATCAATGGATGCATCGAGTACAAAACTTTGCATGCGCTGGCTCATGCCCACACCGGTATGTCCGGCAATACAGGATGGCACCCATCCGCCACTGGGTGTTACACTCACAACCCAGCCGTCTTTATCGGCCGCTTCAATAGAGGTTGTGCCGCGGTGCAATGCATCCAAATAATTTTCATCAATGGGTGCATTATTGTATGCCACAAAGCCACGCTGTTTTATGACATCTATATAAGGGTTTGTTTTTCCTTCGTATGGATAAGGATCGCCCGGGCCGATCTTCGGATCATTCTTTTCCCAGTTGATCAGCTTTGCTCTTTCCTTTGCATAGTCCTTTGAAAGCAATCCCTGGATGGGTTCATCAGGAGAGAAATAAGGATCGCCATAATAAAAATCACGATCAGCAAATGCAAGACTCATGGTTTGATAAATGGTATGTATGTATCGTGTTGAATTATATCCCATGCTCTTGAGATCGAAATTCTCAAGTATGTTCAATGCCTGCAGCATGGCTGGTCCCTGCGACCATTGTTGCAATTTGTAAACATCAATGCCTTTGTAATTTATTTTCAGCGGTTCTTCCTGTATAGGTTTCCATTTGGCAAGATCTTCCATAGTAATAAGTCCCCCTTGTTCCTGGCAACCGCGAACAAATTCTTTTGCAATGTCTCCTTTATAAAACCGGTCATAGGCGGCATAGATGGCTTCCTTCCTGTTCTTTCCTTTTTTCAATGCCTCCTGTTCGGCATCTACCATTTTTTGTAAGGTTTGTAAAAGATCTGCCTGGCGAAATATTTCGCCTGCTTCCGGCGCTTCATATTGTTGACCTGCATGCGGAAGAAAAACTGCTTTTGAATACGGCCATTGTTTGATGCGTTCCTTGTTGCGTTCAATGCTGCGCGCCGTTTCATCTTCCATCGGGTAACCATCGGCCATCTGCATAGCGGGTGCGAGCACTTGTTTCAGACTCATGGTTCCATATTCTGCGAGCATAAAGCATAAGCCTCCGGGTGTGCCTGGAGTAACAGCAGCCAGTGGGCCAAATTCCGGAGGAAATTCGTATCCTTTGCTTTTAAAGAAATCAACCGTGGCTCCTGTCGGTGCAACACCTAATGCATTTATTGAAATGACTTTTTTTGTTTTTGGATTATAAATGATCGCCTGTGTTTCCCCGCCCCAGCTTAATACATCCCACATGGTACAGCCGGCAGCCAACATCGCACAGGCAGCATCAACGGCATTGCCACCTTGTGTAAATATCATAGCGCCTGCATTCGCAGAAAGAGGTTTACCTGTGATGGCCATCCAGTTCCTGGCGTGTAGCGGAGGTTTTTGTGTTTTTTGTGCCATGGTGGAAAGAGTTATGAGTAAGAAGAAAAACAGCGAGAAGATCCTCATAAAAAATAGTTTAGTGGTTAAAGGTAATGCAAGTTCAATTACAGAAAACTCAGTGTTTCTCTGTATCATTCTCCGTGGTTCACCCTCAGCGCGTCAAAGCATTTACCACATAGTAGAGAAGCACAGAGGTTATCATTCACTTTCGCGGTTTTTAGCAACCAGGAAAGTAGCAATCCTTAATTACAATTGAGGAGTTCTTGGGAATAGTACGAAAATGAAAAAAATAGTATGAGTACAACTGCCTTGTTGTTGGCGATCCACGTTTTTTCTTTTTAATTTTAGTAGCATCAATCCGATCTATGAAAACGAAACACCTGCTGCTGGTACCCGTTATTTTCTTACCCTTCACTTTTTCCTGCAAAGAAAAAGAGGTTAAATTCTCTCCTGTTCATTTTTACCTGATGGATAGCCCCAGCAATTTTGATTCGGTAAATATTCATATCAAAAGGATCGAAGCAAATGTCATTAGCGACAGCGCAGTATGGGTGCCGGTCGATACAAAGGATACCATCGTGAACGTTTTTCATTTGCAGGATAGCATCACCATGCAGGTGGCCCATGACAATGTGCCGACGGGCTTATTAAAACAGATACGTTTTATTTTGGGTGATGGCAATTCCGTGGTGATCGGAGGTGTCTCCTACCCTTTGCAACTACCCCCAACCGGATCACCTGCACTTCTCATTGACATTGATAAAAAGTTGAATGAAGTGTTCAACGGATTCATACTTGATTTTGATGCATCACAGTCCATTGTTGGAGACAGTGGAAATTACAGACTGGAACCGGTCATTAAATTGATACGTTAGGGAAGATGACAGATGATAGTGATAACTGATAGTTAAATAACCTTCTTGAAAATATTGTAAGCCGTTCATGAAAAGCTGGAAAATTTTGAGAAAGAATCTACGGTGGTGCCTGATCATGTTGCTCTGTTTTTTGGTACAGGGTCTCATCCCGCCAAATGTTATCGCGAACCATGATCTGAAGTTTCTTGTAACTGTCTTGTTACCCAGAAGATCAATGATAGCTTTGAAAAATAAATTGCAAGCGTTGTGGATACAATTCAGTGTGCTGTTCCTAAAGAAGAGAAAAACAAATAGCAGTAACCAGTCGACAGTTTCCAGTGAGCAATCAGCAGTTCGCAGTCAGCAATCATTCAATCATTAAGTTATTAATTCACCACTCACCGCTGACGATTCACGATTGACGCTTCACATATTCAGTTTCAACCCTTAAGAAACTGCCAAAAAAGTCTGCCTAATTTTCAGTAAACTATTTTTAACTCCTATCCAGTGGTTTCCACTTCATTAAACATCATTCGTAAATTCCCCCGTAATAAACCGCTATGATGTGCAGGTTGTGAAGAGTATTTTTGGAGTCGTTCTTTAATTAGCAAGCAAGAGTTCCGTAAGAAAATGAAAAGCCCAAACGTCCGTACCCATCGGTAATCTGTAAGCTAATTTTCTCTTCCAATTTCCATGTAAATACTCTCCTTTCTTCCTATGCTGAATCATCTGTAAGAATCCAAACCCTCAGGGTCGGCATTGTTTTAACCTAATAGTAAAAACGATGTTGAAGAGTAAACTGGTGAAAGCAGGTTTGTTTGGCTTTGGGATAGTTCCTGTAATTGCCTCTGTGAACGGAGCCAACCAGCAATTTGCTGACACCACAACCACAATTGTAACTGTTGATCCCATCATCCGCCAACTGCAAGCGTTCGATTCGTCATTCATAGAATTAAACGGGTTGCCGACGGCTGTTTTAACCGATGTCCCAAAAATTCGTTTGAATTCCCATGTTGCAAAATTTGTTCGCGACTATAACAAGGGAAATGATGAAGACCTGGAAAAGATCAGGGGGAGAGGTGACCGTTATTTTCCAATGATGGATTCTATCTTTCATCTCTATCATTTGCCAACAGAATTAAAATACCTGGCTGTAGTAGAATCTGAATTAAAAGCAACCGCAGTATCGCGTGTAGGCGCTGTAGGGCCATGGCAATTGATGGCATCCACTGCACGAGATCTTTCATTGAAGGTTAAAGGCAAATACGATGAACGCAAGAGTTATTCCAAGAGCACGGTTGCTGCTGCAAAATACCTGAGAGATCTTAATGATCAATTCGGGGATTGGCTACTGGTGATCGCGGCTTACAACAGCGGTCCTGGTAAAGTTTTGACAGCGATCAAAAATTCGGGCAGTCATAATTTCTGGGTATTACAAAACTATTTACCGGCTGAAACCAGGGGCCATGTAAAAAGATTTATTGCCATTCATTATTATTTTGAAGGCTATGGAAGCATCACTACTTTGACAAAAACCGAAGTGATGTCATATAAAAAATCGGTAAGCACCTTCATCACTAAACAAAAGACAGCCCTGGCAAAAGCTGAAGGCGGAAGAATAGAAGCACTAAAAACCCGTAATGCGATAAGTTTAAATACAAATAAATAAAAAACCGTCCCGCCCTAGGCGGGACGGCATCATTTTATTGATTGTTATCAGAACCTTCCATCGTGATTTCCTTTATCATGTTCATGATCATGGTTGCGGCCATTGCTTTTTCCATAATCATGATCGTTCCAATCACGTCCAGATCTTGATTCACTGATCTGTAATTGTCCAAAACGGTCAATATTGATCTTCACATCACTGTCTCTTAACTGGAAATTTGAAGATGCTACAAGCCTCTTCGTGTTCATAAAGAATCCGCGTTTCATTTTGTACACTTTTACGTCATGACGGCCGTTAAAAAGACTTGAGATGTTGATAGTATTGCCGTTGGTGAAGTATTGTTTGCCATCGATAACGATCGCATACCTTTTTGCGGAGGTAACAGTGACGGTAGGTCTTCGGTCAGCAGCAAACATGGCTACTGTAAACATTAAACCTAAAGCGAGAGTAAAAATTTTTTTCATCTTATTTAAATTTTATTTTTTTCCTGGCCCAACCGGAAAGAGCTTCGGAGTTTATTGTTTTAATTTCCGGTTGTCTCTGTTCATTCAAAGGAAATGCCACCATGCCAAAAAAGTAAGAAAGAATCGTTAAGGCCATTGTTATTTATGGTTAATAGACATTTCCGGATTGTTAATGCGGTGACGGGTCAGGCCGTAGCTTCTTGGCATATCTTTTTCTTTATATTAGAAAAAGATGCATGAAAACAAATCAAAAAACAAAACAAACCCCAAAAAAGGAAGCAAAACGCTCACCTGAGACAATTGAAGAAAGAGTTCACCGGCATATAAGTGACATCAATAGTAAGATCACGGATGATGATATAAAAAGCGTGAGAACGGAGTTAGATATCAGAAGGAATTCTGCAGATCAGCCGCACGAAGAAAATAAAACCAATAAAAAGCCAAAAAGCAGTTCCGGCAAGAATAAAAAAAGTAATGACCAAACTGGCCAGGAAAAGCAGACTACTGCCCTGGGACCTGTTAAGCGAAGGATATGATTAGAATTTTAACGAAACATGTAAGAAAACTGTGCATAACTTGGAGACAACCTTCATTGTTTTTGATACGTTGCTTTGTTAAATTGCATAAGCACAATAAAAATTCCTACAGACGATGCGATCAGAAAAAAACACCCACAGTATGTTTAAGAATGTTCAATTTTCAAAACTGGTAAAGACCGAAGGAAGACTAAGGGAGTTCAATTTTAGGAAATCGAGCCCGGCAGGAACGATCCTATTCTTTGTAGATGTTACGGACGATCGCAGCAATCGTATTATTTTTCAAATGCACAAAGACAACGACTCATGGAAGATCCAGCCACAATTGCTTCCGGACTGGATAGTGAAGAATGAAAATAAATTCCATGAACTGATCGAGGATGAATTAAAATATATATCCTAGCCATTCAGCTTTCTAGCGTGAGCAATTTTTCCCCGCTGGTTCTGCCGTAAAGGAGGATCGACGCGGCAGGTGTATTACTAATCTCTATTCGCAATTCTTTTTCTTCGGCAATAGCTGTATCGGGGTACAAAATAAAGGATTCGTTCTCTTTGTAAATACTGAATGGTATTAAGGCACGACGGTCAATGTGGATGGAACTATTGGCAAAACTAAATCTTCTTGTGCCACCCTTCTCATAGTATGTCCGGCTCTCCAGAACAACGTACATTTCTTCCAGTGTCATAAACCACGTTTTAAGTTCAGAATTTACCCAAAGCAAAAAGGAGTCCTTAAGACCCCTTTTATTACTTTACCAGCGATTATTTGAAAAGGACCGGTTATTACTGGTTTTTTCTTTTGGCCTGGCCACATTTACCTTAATGGAACGTCCATCAACGGTGGCACCATCCAGTTCCTGGATAGCTTTTTGAGCTGCTGCCTCATCAGGCATTTCCACAAAAGCAAAACCACGGCTGCGATTGGTAAATTTGTCCATGATCACTTTTGCAGATGCAACCTCGCCGTACTCGGCAAAAAAATCTCTCAGGTCTTCATCCTTTACGGCGAAGCTCAGATTCGAAACATAAATGTTCATACTAACTATTTAAGAAAATTAAAAAACATCTGAGAAAAAAAGCAAGAGGTAAAGAAGACTAACTATTAGCAGAAAAGACATTCACTTACACGATGCTGAAGAACTCAAATTATCGCGGCGAAGGTAGGTTTAATATTTCAGACCCGCCGTTTTATTTTCTTAATACAACCGTCCTATTATTCGCAGAGATTTATTTGATCTGTGGCCTTTGTACTAAATCTGATCATTCTGACTTTTGAGGCCGAGTTATAATACAGGATCAAACAGCCGTACTGTGTCTCAAATGCATCCCAGCCACTATCCTTTAATTTAGGGTTACCCAGGAGTTTGAAAAAGCTACCACGTTTTCCTCCCATCAGCGGCAGGGTAAGTTTTCCTTTAAATTTTGGTCCGATCTCAACATATTCTCTTCCGGTAAAAAAGACAACATCCCTGTCCTTGTAAAAGATAGCACCGCCGCATTTCGATGTGTCTGGTTCTTCGTTCGTAAAACAAGGCAGTTTAGCTTTTATTTGTGCTGTTGTGAAATCAGGATGCACGCCATTTACTTTTCCATCTAGAACATCAACGACAAAATCTGAACAAACAGCCTTCACTTTAAGCTGTGCATTGGCGGACAGGAAAACCGTTAATAAAAAAAATATAAAAAAGATGTTTTTCATAAATGTCAATTCAAGCACTTATTATAAGCAAAATTCTTGCTAAACTATTAATGCAAGTAATAATAAGCACCCAGTTGCGTAAAAATTCCCACGAGATAGCCAAGTAAAATTTGACCGATTGTATGCGCTCCAAGTAACCAACGTACCATACCCACAATTATTGCGACGAGCAAGGCCAATATCAATGGCGTTATTGTTATTTTTTCACTTGCCATAAGCACAATGCAAACACCCGGCAGAATAGCTGCTGCCGTTGTATGCACACTTACCTTGTAAAAATTGGTAACAATAAAGAGGAGGAAAATTGAAAAACAGCTGCCCAACAGTAATGAGTGAATGAAAAGAGGCAGGTCCCGCCCAAGCAACCAATAGGCCAGTGTATAAGAAATAAGAGCCGTCAAAAGAGGATAGATGCGATCTCCCGCCTCATGCATTTTCGTATCGGAGATCAAACCCAGTCTTCGAAACAATAACACGGATAAAAATGGAAATACGATCGTAAACAACGCCAGCTTCGCCATAAATATTTTCATTCCATAAGAGGAATAATTATGGAAACTCAATGGTACTAATTTGTATATCCCGACGGCTGCAATAGCTGTCATAAAGAAGGGATGAAATACAAATGATGCGATACGCGAAAAGATGATGAGTCCTCCCGATTGTGTCCTTGGTCGGGGCCTTCTCCGTGAATGTCGCTTCATAGTTAGTTGTTAATTGGCAAAAACGCCGCGATCACAAAAAGCTTCATTACGATATTGTTTTGAACTATTGTGACAGATCATGAGTAATAAGGGCTTGGGTTTTTGTGTCCTTCAAATTTCAAATTTTAAATCTTAAATCTCAATCTCTCCCTTCATGTAAAAAACACACTGGCCGGCAATCGTTACGCGGTCACCTGTATAGCTGACCAACAATTCTCCTCCGCGTGGCGACAATTGTTTTGCGTGCATTTCTTTCTTGTTTAACCTTTCGCTCCAGAAAGGGATAAGTTGTGAGTGTGCAGAGCCGGTGACAGGATCTTCATCGATGCCAACAGAAGGAGCAAAAAAACGTGAAACAAAATCAACTCCGCCGGTGCCAGGTGCGGTAATGATCACTTTTTCATTCCATTTCTTTATGGTGGCAAAATTTGGTTTTGCGTTTTTCACATCCCGCTCGCTTGGCAGGAGAACCACCAGGTCCCGACGTTTGTAGATCGCTAGAATTTCATTCACACCAAGTCCGCCACGCAAGTTTCCCGGGTAATTGTAAACACGTTCAGGTTTCCATGCGGGAAAGTCCATGACAAAGATGTCTCCCTTTTTTTCAACTTCTAACCGGCCACTTTTTGAGTGAAAGATGATCTTCTCTTTATTGAATTTTAGAAAATGATAAAGCACGAAGGAAGAAGCTAACGTTGCATGCCCGCAAAGATTGACTTCGGCAACAGGAGTGAACCAGCGGATATCGTAATCTTCGCCTGCCGGAACGAAAAAGACCGTTTCACTTAAGTTATTTTCCAATGCAATTTTCTGCATCAAATCATCAGCGATCCAGTTTTCCAACGGAATAACTGCCGCAGGATTGCCTCCGAACAATTCGTTCGTAAAAGCATCGACCTGGTAAAGAGTGAGTTTCATTGTGTCAATTTGCAATAGACAATGGACAATAGGCAATCGGATGTTGTGGCAATTTAATACTTCTCGGGGTTATTGATCATATGGTTGAGCAATTTTCCAATTGCTTCATTGCGTTTGATAAGCTCGTCATACTTTTGTTGGGTGATACACCTTGCACGCCATTGCAAAATCAAACCACACACTCGTTTCAGAATTTTCGCTGTCGCTATCGGTAATTTTAGAAATAAAATGAGCAGGATAACGCTTTTTTCGGTAGGCCTCCGCTATATTAGCGCAAACACTGCGAGATGAGCGCCTGACCTGATCCGTCAACGAATATGTTTCTTCCCTCGGGAAAGTCTTCGAAGTCTCAAAAACATCCATCGCCTGTTCGAAGACCAATTTGTACACCCGGTCTCTTCGTAATTTTTTGCTGACCTTGCGCGTTGTCTATTGCTGATTGCCTATTTTCTCTTCAACACAATTTTTGACTGGCTGAACTTGTAAGCGGGTTCCAGAAAGGCAATATAATTAGGCCAGGTCTCCTTTTTATCGAAATTCCTTTTGTATATTTTTTTTGTATTGATGAGCAATTTGTCATTTTCAACCTTTGCTGAAGAGATAAACGCCCCGCTTTCATTATCAATGGTTGTATTTAGCTCCTGCAAACCATCTACCGTATAACCCGGGGGAATATTAATATTTATCTTGTTCTCAATTGTTCTTGCGTGCGGAAGCCAGATATCAACTTGCCGCCCCGCCAATTCGCTTTGTTTAAGCTTTATCTGGTCGCCTATTAGTTTACCGACATCGAAAATGTAATTCTTTCCGGCTTTGCTTAACAATTTTTTCAGCGTAAACTTTTCTTTGAACTGAAGCATAGCCGTATCACCATATCTTCCGTCCTGTAATAACTCGAAGTCTTCATATTTGTCCACGTCCAATTCTTCTTTCAAGCTTTTCTCAAAAATCTCTTTACGCTCTTTTATATGTTCGTCTTTGTCGGGGTCATCATATTTTGTAGGATCACCCTCCGTTACCATTTCAGGCTGTTTATCTTTTTTCTTTTTGCTTTTGTCTTTGGTTGGGTCTACGTAATACTTTGCAATATCATAGTTAAGATAGCTGCGGTCAAGATTTGCGCTGCCGATCAATGAAGTTTTTTCATCACCGAGATAAGAACTCACTCTCTCGGTTTTTGCGAGATCCATGGCATCATTAAAGTTTATCGTGTATTCCTCTTTTTCGACGTTGTCATTATAACCGGAAGCAGGTATGGTAGAGCGGTAATAACGATCAGCTTCATCGTAAGCAATGCTATAACCTTCTGAACCTTCCATATACTGGTATGGTGTTCCAAAAGCGTCAAAATTGTTGAAAGCCTCTAAAAAATAATAGCGTCGTTTACTTTTTACTTTCAGAACAAAGTCCAGTTCGTCCATGAAAATAGCATCCCGCCATGCTCCCAGTGATCTTGGTATATACACCTGCAATTCTGCAGGAATATTTTGTGCTGCCAATGCTAAACGCAAAGCAGTCGCGAACGTGACACTGCTGATGCGTATCTCATCTTCACGTTCCTCTTTTTCAGGACTACTTTTCTTTTCCTGTGCCAATATTTTTTTATACAGCTTTTTACCCGTCATATATTTCTCCAGGTCCGAATGCACGGGGCCTTTGTAATACATTTCAAGAAAAACCTTTCGCATGCAATAATAACATTCGCGAATGATATCATCGTCTGTTTTTAAAACTCCTTCTTCTTTTTTATTGATGATATATTGGGTCGTATATCCTACAAGACTCGTAACCGTTGGTGTGACATAGGCAGCAGCCCCTGCATATCGTTTATACACATCTTCAGGATCAAGGCCTGCACGATCTACCGTTGCTTCACCAAGACCTTTTGAAGAAGGATCATTATCGGCCAAAAAGACAACCCGGAATTTTACGCTAGGAGTCGTTCTCAATTCATAATTCCATCTTACATCAGCCGATTTATCCCTGTCCCGATCCAAAAAATAATAAGAGAGATAAGATTCTTTGTCTCCGTAAACCGACGCCTTGGGGTCGAAACGAAGATTAGGAGCCCCATTATAATTGCGGTACTGCACCTTCATACCATTTACCATTGTAAAACGGTACTGCTGGTACATTGCAGGGTAACTATTGGTCAGTGAAAAAATAAACGGTTTAAATCCAATGCCCTCCGCTTTCATATCCCAGTCAATGGTTGATCGCAATGTATAGTCAATGATATCTCCCACTTCCAGGTCGGGTATGGCGATCTTCTGCGATTTAATATTCAGGCTGTAGAAAATCGGCTTATAAACGGGATCAATGTCTTTATCGTCTTCAACAGCAGTTTTCATATCAACAGTTTCTTCTTTTCCATTTGTCTTTATGATCTTGTATTCCGCGCTTCCATCTTTGCCCATGGTCACATAATTAAATGTCGAAAATTTTTCAAGAGCGTTTTTATCCTGCAGCTTGATGCGTTTATGAATATATTCATTGATGCGGACGACTGTTGTATAGTTCCCCCCCGAAGCCACCCTTGTGAAAAGGTATTCAGTTTTCTGACCTATGATCACCGCACTCTCGTTTTTCCATTTATCCGGCACAGTGGTGGCTTTAAATTCGTCCTCGATCGTAACACCTAACTGGGGCGCCTGTGGGAATGTATTTAAAGTAAAAAGTAAAAAGTAAAAAATCAAAAATGGGGACTTGTTCATTGAATATTACTAATTATATTAATCGGTTATTAATTATTTTAATCATCATTCATTTCTCAACAAACTCATAACTCATAACTCATAACTGATTATTGACTCACTGACCACTGACTACTCACCACTCACTTCTTGAGCACCACCTGGTCGTTGTAAAATTTGTTGATGTCTTTGACAAAATTGTTCCAATCAGTAAATTCTGATCTGCGAATTATGGGTTTGTTGATGATAATTGTTTTTGAATAAGTGATCGTTTTCCCATTGGTCAGGTAGGCGCCTTCAAACGAATAATCAGGAGAAAGTTTTTTGAACGAAGCAGGAATATAATCCGCTTTATATCCGTCAGGAATAGCCAATTCGGTTTGGGTAGTAATAAAATATTTATGATCGAATTCGTAATCATTTTTCCTGTCACTATCAAATTCGAGACCTGAGAATTGTTTATCCCAATCCATTACTACGTATATCTCATTACCTGCCCTTGTTACCTCGTTATTGGCTTTAAAATCATAACTTATTTTTAAAGGTTTTTGCCTTTCGGTGAAATCGGGTGTTTTGATATTTGATAATTCAATGTTGTTATCACTTTTCAGAAATTCCGTTAAAACTTCTGTCTTATTTTCGCTGCGGGTAGAAGCATAGGCCATCTGTGTAAAGATCTTCGCTTCGCCATTATATTCAACTGTACTGTTCCCCTTTAATGAATCACCGTCAATACTCATCTTTGTCACTTCCTTTATTTTATTTCTTTCCGCCGGGAAAACCGGTATTCGGTCGAGAATATAATTGTTCCCGTCTTCAATAAGCACTTGCTTCCCCTGCAGCCGCTGGGCATAATCATTTAATGCGATGTATTCTTCTGTGCCGTCCAGGAAATATTTTTTCCCATTTAAAATTACTGTGCAGATCATGTGATTGTCTACTGACAGAGAAGGTAAACTATAATCATAAGGAAGATCAGAAGTGCCGATCCAGGTCAATCTTGCATCGTACCCGGCTAGCCTGAGCATTTCCTTCAACAAATTAGCCTTGCCTTTACAATCACCATATTTTTTTCTGAATACATTTTGAGCTGCATCCGGGCGAAAGCCCATTATCCCATTTTCAAAAGCGATATAACGGATATTGTCCTGCACCCAGTAAAAAATGGCTTCAATTTTTTCAGCGTCAGTTTTCTTTCCATTGGTCAATGCTGCTACCTCTTCTTTTAACTCAGAAGGCTGATTACCGATACTATCGCAAACGGTTCTGTACCATCCATACAGATCCTTTACCGATTCAAACAAAACTTTTTTCTGACCATTTTCTGTGTAAGATTTACTCACACATATCAGGTGCGGGTAACTCAACGCATGATTGGGTGAATGATCCTCGTCCTCATAAGCTGATGCGTTTTTAAGGTGGAATACTATTTTAGTAATATCGTTCTCTTTGCTCGTCGTCTTTTCTATCCCCACTCCCTGGAAGTTAAATTCGCGAAGATCAATTTCCATCCATGCGGGAATGTCAAATTCAATGATCTCGTCTACAGCGGGGATACTATTATTAAAATAAAAAGACGTAAGATACTTTACATCGTTATAGTTCTCTTTATAACTATAGCTGCAGCCTTTTCCTTTTTCTTCCAACGGAAATCTCACAACGCAGAGTTTTGTGTCGTCAAAAAAGATATCATCCCGGCTATACGAGCCGCATTGGCGTTGAATGATGACCTCTTTGCCTTTCGAATTAACAGCTTTCACATTATCAACAGAGATCTCCTGGTTGTAAAACAGGCCATCCTCATATTTTACATAGTCTTTTACCGGGACCAGTGTAACTTCTGTAGTGACGATCGCCTTTACTTTTGCATCACCGGGTGCAGCATCTTTATTCAACACGAAATTTACCACTTCTTTGTGCTGGTAGGCAATCACATCTTCTTTTGGAAATTCATTCTTTAGTGAGCTCACTTTATCTGCATAATCCATTTGAGCAGTAACCGTGAAAAAAGATGTGGTCAACAGGCAGGAAGAAATAATGGGGCGGATCAGGTGAAGTTTCATAAACTCACAAATTTGCTTGCTCCCAAAGTATTAAATTTTTCTTCGTCGTCACAGAAATGAAAGGAGATTTTTTGATAAGAAATGGGATATGTCACTCTTTCATCATCTCTTTAATCACCGCTTCAATTTCTTCAGCATTGGGTTTGCTGAAATAATCGCCGTCACTACCATAAGCGGGCCTGTGTGCCCTGGCCGTAATGGTTCTTGGTGCTACATCAAGGTAACGATAACCGCCTTGTTCTTCCATTACTTTGTTAAACATAAAGGCTGACGCGCCACCGGGCACGTCTTCATCTATGAAAACGATGCGGTTTGTTTTCTTAAGAGAGTCTAAAATTTTATGATGAATGTCGAAAGGAAGTAATGTTTGTACATCAATAATTTCACAACTGATATCGAAAGGCTCTAACATGTCAGCGGCATTTTGAGCAATACGCAATGTTGCGCCATAAGAAACGATCGTAATATCTGTGCCATGCCTGATGATCTCAGGAATACCAAAAGGAACTGTAAATTCCAATAGGTTATCAGGGAGTTTTTCTTTTAAGCGATAACCATTCAGGCATTCGATCATGATGGCAGGATCGTTACTTTTTAATAAAGTATTGTACATGCCGACGGCCTGCACCATGTTGCGTGGGACGCATACATACATGCCGCGCAAAGAATTTATCACCATTCCCATCGGAGATCCGCTGTGCCAAATACCTTCAAGCCGATGTCCCCTGGTGCGAACGATCACAGGACAACTCTGCTGTCCGAATGTTCTGTAATGAAGAGTTGCGGCATCATCACTCAATGGTTCCAATCCGTATAACAAATAATCGATGTATTGTATTTCAGCAATAGGGCGCAATCCACGCATGGCGAGACCAATACCTTGCCCCATAATGGTCAGTTCACGAATTCCTGTATCGGAAACTCTTCCTTCACCATATTTCAATTGCAGACCACTGAAGCCCTGGTTCACATCCCCTATCAGACCCAGATCCTCACCAAAGGCGAGCAGCTTAGGATTATGCGCAAAGGCTTCATCAAAATACCTGTTCAATATCTCAAAGCCATTTAATGTCGGAGCGTCATCAGCAAACCCGGCCTTGACTTCCTCAACCTTCATCGCACTTTTTGGTCCCTCGTTGTATAAATAAGTATTGTAAAGGTTTTTATTCTCGTTTAAAAGATCATTGTAGTAATCCTTTGTCCAGTAAGCCGCATCATGATCGCCTGCCAGGTCTAAAGCCGCATTTAAAGTTTTTAGAACATCACGACGCAAAGGCTCGTGATTACTTACCAATTCCGAAGATAATTTTACCAATTGTGAAGCTTGTTCCGGGAGGCTCTTTGCAAGGTTATTGACCAATTCAACTGCTTGTGCTACCTGTTTTCTTATCGGGCCCAAATATTTTTCCCAGGCTTTTGCCCTGCTTTCGCGGACAAATTCCTTTGAATATTGTTCAAGGTCGCTAAGCTCATCATCAGAAGCCAACATATTCTCCAGTATCCATTCACGCATTTTTTTGATACTATCCCACTCTCTTTCCCAATCCAAACGTTCAGGAGGTTTGTAACGTTCATGACTGCCTGATGTTGAATGCCCCTGTGGCTGCGTCATCTCCTCCACATGAAAAAGTACGGGCACATGCGTTTCCCTTGTAATGCGGATACCTTCTTCAAACTTTTCGCACATGCCGGCATAATCCCATCCCTTTACAGCATAAATATGAATCCCATTTGTACCTTCTTCTTTTTTCATGCCCCTGAGTGCCTCAGAAATAGAAGACTTGGCCGTTTGATATTTCTTTGGAACTGAGATTCCATATCCATCATCCCAAACAAAAACGGCCATTGGCACTTGCAGCACGGCAGCTGCATTTATTGTTTCCCAGAAATGCCCCTCGGAGGTGGAAGCGTCTCCTACTGTTACGAAACAAACCTCGTTACCATTGTCAGAAAGATCTGTAAACTGTTTTAGTTCTTCAATAGTGCGGAAGGATTTTGAAGCATGAGCAAGACCCAGGGCTCTTGGCATTTGTCCCCCGGTAGGGGCTATATCAGCGGAAATATTTTTTCTGTTTGCAAGGTCGAGCCATTCTCCGTTCTCATCGACAAACGGGGTAGCAAAATGCGAGTTCATTTGGCGACCCGCGCTAAACGGATCATTATTGATATCAGGGTCAGCAAATAACTGGGAAAAAAATTGCTCTACAGTAGCAAGGCCAATGGCAAACATGAACGTCTGGTCGCGATAATAGCCACTGCGGAAATCACCTGTTTGAAAGAACTTTGCCATGGCTACCTGGGCCAGTTCTTTCCCATCTCCAAAAATGCCGAATTTGGCTTTACCCGTAAGCACTTCCTTACGGGCTACGAGGCTGGCCTCCCGGCTGATACAGGCAATTTTATAATCATTGAGCACCTCCCCACGGAACCTATCAAACGACAATTTCTCATTGACCAATGTGTCAGAGGTTTGATTTTCCATACGGGCAAAAATAGGGATATTAAATCCTGTTAAAAAATACTGAATTTGGGTGCATCCTTTCTATGAGGTTTGGCATCTTTGAATTAATTTTACCGGCCTAAAGGCATAAGCATGAAAAAATTAGCCGCTGTTGTTTTCTTTATTGGTATCGCCTGGATGGCAGGCGCACAAACCGAAACCTTGAAAACGGACGCTTTACAGTTGAAAGAGACTGAACATGATTTCGGAATGATCCCCCAGGGTAAGCCAGTATTTTATTTTTTTAACATCGTAAATACGGGAACCACACCTTTGAAACTGGATAATGTCCAGGCGAGTTGCGGATGCACAACGCCCGAGTGGAATCGCGAAGCCATACCAGCCGGCTCGGGAGATAAGATAAAGGTCGGTTATAATGCGGCAAGTGAAGGAGTGTTTGATAAATACATAACGATCATGTACAATGGAAATCTAACTAAGCAACTTCATATCAAAGGCACCGTGTGGAAAGCTCCGGCTGGATCTGCACCCGCCAATGCCTCTGTTCAAATTTTAAAACAACAAAATCAGTAAAAAATGAAAAGAATTTTTTTAGCAGTAACCGTACTACTATTCAGCGCTGCAGTCATGGCCCAGGCAAAGGTTGATGATGTAGCCAAGGTGAATACCGAAAAATATGATTTCGGAAAAATAAAACAAGGAGTGCCTGTAGTCACTTATTTTGAAATAAAAAATGTCAGCGACAAACCATTGGTGGTTGAAAACACCTGGGGTTCCTGCGGATGTACAACCCCTGAAAAAATTGAAAAGCCTATTGCACCTGGTGAAACGGCTAAGTTGAAAGTTAATTATAATGCCGCTGCTATGGGTCATTTTGAAAAAGATGTATATATCAAGTTTGCCGGCGTTGAAACTCCAAAAGACGTAAAGATCACTGGCGAAACTCTCGATGCTGCAGCTTATGATGAATTTGTAAAATCCCAGGGAGATAAAAAAGCAAAATCTAAGGGCTAATAAAATATATTTCTTGCATGCCAACCCTTTCGCAAAACGAAGGGGTTTTTTTATCACTGATTCCACAGATCCGTGTAATCTGTGATCGGAATGGGACAAACAGGCAAAATTTTACACAGTCCAGGCGGGAAAATATAGCCTCATTCAAACGATCTTCAAGAATTAAAGATTTAGTCACACGGCCTCAAAATAATTTTCCCCAAATTTTTGAAATATTTGTACTGGCATGAATTTTTAGCGGTATTTCCAAACTGATTTTATGGATGAAAGAACGAGGCTTGCCAATCATCAACCCCTCACACAGGAGGATACAAATAGTTTTTCACATTACCTATCATTTCGTTTTTATAAAGAAAACCTTGACCACTTAAAGGACAGGACAAAAGATTCGATCAATAATTTTTTGAAAACGGTGTCAGAAATTGAAGACGAATTTTTGAACACATTGAAAGCCCAGCGCATGAAAAATTGGGAAATGCGCGAGCTGGGCTTCGAAAATGAAACAGGAATATACATGGAGGAAAATTATTGATCCAATTCAATTTTGCTCCTGTCGCTTATGTATTAACCGCAAGATCTGATTAATAAACTCTTTCGCTATTGTTGGTGTTTTTTTGTTCCATTGGGGTCGCAAGACCCCAATGGATTTTTATCGGAACCTTCATCGCTTCTTTTATTAATTTTGTGCTATAGAAAATGCCATCATGGAAGCCTACGGTAAAATATTACTGATCGCAATGCCAGCTTTTTTATTTCTTGTCCTTTTTGAAAAATTCTGGGGCTGGTACAAAGGCAATGATACCGTACGCAACATGGATATGATAAGCAGCCTGGGCAGCGGGGTCACTAATGTTACAAAAGACGTACTCGGACTCAGCATCTCTATTTTAACCTATGCGTGGCTGGTGGATAAGGTTGCACTGGTTCATTTTCAAACTTCCATCTGGACCTATCTGATCGCCTTTATTACTTTGGACTTTGCCGGTTATTGGGTTCACCGCTGGAGCCATCATATCAATATTTTCTGGAACCTGCATGTTATTCATCATAGCAGCGAAGAATTTAACCTCGCCTGTGCTTTACGACAAAGTGTTTCTGAATTTGTAAAAGTTTTTGCCTTCTTATTGCTGCCTGCAGCATTGCTGGGTGTACCTGCCCAGGTTATTGCCATTGTAGCTCCCGTACAATTGTTTGCTCAATTCTGGTATCATACAAGGCATATAAAAAAGATGGGCTTCCTTGAAAAAATTTTTGTTACCCCTTCTCATCACAGGGTGCATCATGCTATCAACAAAGAATACCTCGACAAGAACCTGTCACAGATATTTATTCTCTGGGACAAATTGTTCGGCACTTTCCAGGAAGAATTACCGGATGTATCGCCGGTGTACGGAATTACCCGGCCTGCACAAACCTGGAACCCCATCAAAATTAATTTTCAGCATTTATGGTTACTGATGAAAGATGCATGGCGCACAAAAAGCTGGAAAGAAAAATTTACGCTTTGGTTTAAACCCACGGGCTATCGTCCTCCAGACGTAGCGGAAAAATACCCGGTATATAAGATCGAAGACGTTTATCATTTTGATAAATACGCGCCGAGAACTTCTGCTGCTTTGCAGGTTTGGAGCTGGATACAGATAGTTTTTGTGCTGATGTCTATAAGTTACCTGTTTGGAAATATTGCTGCCATCAATAAAATGGACGGAAGCTTCATCTATTTATATGGAGTTTTTGTTTTCTTGAGTGTGTACGCCTTTAGCGAGTTAATGGACCGTAATCCCTACGCCATCTTTTGGGAAGCCATAAAAAACGTTTACGCCCTTGCAATAATTTTTTATTATGGGGATTGGTTTGGTGCCTCGCAATATATTTCATGGGTCAATTATTTCTTAATTGCATATTTCATTACTGCCACGGTAGCTTGTGCGTGGTTTGTCTATCTTCATTTGAAAGAAGACAGGCAGTTGAAGATCTCATTTTGAAAATTTAAGACAGCGAATCCCTTCTCAGTTGATCATTCACAGTTCTCCAAATCCCAAACGGATTTTCATTTTTTAATTCATCCGGTAATAATTCATTGGACCAGTTCTGGTAACAGATGGGTCTTGCGAATCTTTTTATCCCGTCAGCCCCCACGGAAGTAAATCGTGAATCAGTGGTTGCCGGGAATGGGCCTCCATGCTGCATGCTTAAGCAAACTTCAACTCCCGTTGGCACTCCATTTAAAATAAAACGCCCGCAAATATCTTTTACAAATTCAACCAACTCACTGTGATCTCTCATATCATTCTCTGTTGCCATCAAAGTAGCCGTTAACTGTCCTTCGATATGTTTTGTCACATCGATCATTTCATCCATATCCTTACAACGGATAACAATGGAGTAAGGTCCAAACACCTCCTGGTGAAGAACAGGATTATTGATAAATGCCTGCGCAGTCGCCGATGCGATGGTAGGAGTTCCCTGGTTGAGTAAGGGTTCGGTTTCAGAAGTGGCAATTGTTTCAACAGTTTCCTGCGACAAAGCATTTGCCCTCCTCTCTACATAATTTTTAAAGATCCCCGTGTGCAACATTTCACCCGGTGAAGTTTTTTTAATTTCTTCCCCAAGCGTTTGTATAAATGTTTCCAGGTTGTCATTGTCAATTCCAATGATCAAACCGGGATTGGTACAAAATTGTCCAACGCCGAGAGTAATGGAACCGGCGTACAGTTTCGCAACATCAGCAGCAGATCGTTTTAATTTTTCCGGCATTAAAAAGACAGGATTAATGCTGCTCATTTCTGCAAAGACAGGAATAGGCTCTTTTCGCTGATTCGCCCAGTCAAATAATTGTCTGCCCCCTAAAAATGAACCGGTGAATCCAACAGCTTTTGTCAATGGATGTTTTATCAATGCCTCTCCCACTTCATTCCCCGCTCCGTGTATGTGTGCAAAAATTCCGGCAGGCATATTACAAATTCCGGCTGCTTTTAAAATGGCATTGGCAACCATTTCACTTGTGCCGGCATGTGCAGGATGTGCCTTTACAATGACCGGGCATCCTGCGGCAAAGGCGCAGGCTGTATCACCACCCGCTGTAGAATATGCAAAAGGAAAATTAGCTGCTCCAAAAACAATGACAGGGCCGAGAGGTATGAGCATTTTGCGCAGATCGGGTTTTGGCGGGTTGCGATCAGGAATAGCAGTATCAATTCTCGCCTCCAGCCAATCGCCTCTTTCGCAGGCATCAGCATAATTATTTAATTGGAATATTGTTCTTGCTTTTTCATTTCTCAATCTTGCTTCAGGCAAATGAGTTTCTTCATGGGCCGTTTGTAATAATTCGTCGCCTAAATTTTCCAACTCCTTTGCAATGGCGTGCATGAAACCTGCCCTTTGTTTCAATGAAAACTTCCTGTACAAGAGAAAGGCCTGCCATGCCTTTTCCATCGCCTCATTGACCTCTTCTAAAGTTGAATCTTTATACATAAAACGCAAATAAATTTAAATCAATTAATTTTTTCAATGATCAGCACCCAATCGTTTTCTACACCCGCAGTAGGAGAAACAAAATTCATGATCGTTTCCTTTTTTACCTGGCTCACATTTTCTGTTTTTCCAATGCGTGGGTCAAACCATGATACCCTGACGCTATCACCTTCGATGAATGATGTGTTTACTGCAATTTTCTTGCCCACCGGCAAATAGATCATTGCATATTTATTATTCTTATCTCTGAACGCAGCCATGTATTCACCTTTTTCTCCCTGCCCTTCTGTAATGATGGATTGATCAGGTACGCGATCCAGTGGAGAATGAGATTCTATTAATCTTTTTAAATAACCAACCTGGAAAGCACCGGGCCTGTTGATGGCATCCGTCCAATAACGGTCTGCATGATTGATGGTATCTTCTCTTGCACTCAGGAATTGCCAGACTGCGTGATGCCCATAAGTGACGCCACAAGCGCCTGAGAATACCGAACGATAAGTTTGTTTGCGCACGTCATAGTCGCGAAAATATCCATTTGCGGGATCCCATTTTGGCCATGGATTTACCGGGTGATCTTCATAATTCGGCTCCGCGTCCAGAGTAGGTTTTGTTGGAGTTAAACCACGATCATGCTCTATCATTTTCCAAACTGCCACATCATGCCCGCTGCCATGACCACTTTGCATGGTATTGATCGAAAGCCATTCTTCATTGTGTATGTATTCTGAAGTGGAATGACCACCCCAGGTATGATAAGTGAAGATTGCCCTACCGCCGGAACCTTCAGTAATACCTTTTGCCATCGCACGCCAAATCGGGCGATAGTCAATCGAGTCAGTTATTGGTGGCCGGTCTCCACCTAATATCCAAATGATGTTTGGGTAATTCTTATAACGATCACCCAACCATTCGCCATATATATATGCATTGTTTTCATTGAATATCACCGGGCCCTCTCCCCACATCTTTGTCACTTTATCGCCCCATGTTGGCAATAAACCCATGAACATATTTTTTTCTTCTGCCAGCCGCACAGTATAATCAACCAACTCAAAATACTTTTCATTTGGTTTCGTTGGGTCGAGATCTGTTAAAGGGATCTCTCCATATTGATTGGGTCTCTTTAAACCATTAAACTCGGCGAGGATAACAGCCTGTATAACGTTAAAACCTTTTGCCCTCCGGTTCTCCAGGTAAATATTTATCTCTTCTTTAGTTAAACGGTGAAATAATTCCCATCCTGTATCGCCCAACCAAAAAAAAGGAAGGCCGTCTTCAAATTGCAAGTAATGTCCATCGGCCGTTACTTTTAACCGGCCGTGTTTCCATATCGACTGGCTGTTTACCGTAAAACAAATAATGAAAAAAAGCGCAGAGCAAAATAAGTTACGCATAAGCAGCTGACTTGTTTTTTGTGGTCGCATTTTGCGGCAAAGAAGGCCGGGAAGCAATACCCTCATTGATAACCTTCAATATTCTTTTTCTTTCTTCTCCTTCTATTACCAATCGTGGTGCACGAACATATTCTGTTCCCAGGCCGGTTTGCACTTGTGCTAATTTTATATATTGTACAAGTTTGGGATGAATATCCAATTCCAGCAAAGGCATAAACCAACGATAAATCTTTGTCGCTTCTTCGATCTTTCCTGACCTTACTAATTCATAGACGGCTACCGTTTCGTTTGGAAAGGCATTTACCAAACCAGCTACCCAACCATCAGCACCCAGCAATAATTCTTCCATCGCAATGGTATCAACACCACAAAGAATTTTATAACGGTCGCCAAAGCGGTTTTTCATTCTTGTTACATTGCTTACATCTCTTGTGCTTTCTTTTACTGCAGTAATGTTTTTGCATTCAGCCAATTCTTCAAACATATCAGGTGTCACCTCGATCTTATAGTCAACAGGGTTGTTGTAGATCATTATTGGAAGATCTGTCGATCGGGCAATGGTCTTAAAATACTCCACGGTTTCTTTGTCATCAGCTTTGTAGCGCATCGGCGGAAGCAACATTAAGCCGTCTGCGTTCCATTGTTTCGCCAAAGCAGCTTGTTGTAACGCATCTTTTGCAGATGCCTCAGCGATATTTAATATCACAGGTATCTTCGCTTCGACCTTTTTCAATGCAAATTTTATTAACTCTTCTTTCTCAGAAGTGGTTAAAGTACTAGCTTCTCCGAGTGAACCACCAATAATAACTCCGTGCACGCCTGCAGTAGTTTGTGCATGTAAATTCTTTTCAAACATCGGCAGGTCTAATTCATCATTCGTGGTAAACGGAGTTGTAAGAGCAGGAAAAATTCCTTTCCATTCCATAAATAGCTATTTTGAAGACATTTATTCAAAAGTATTTAAAAATTAATTAGGGCGCAGTGAAGAAATATGAACCATACAGGGTATACAAGACATTTAAGACCTTATCCTTGTATGACTTGTATGTCTTATATGGTTAACACTAGTACGAAACGTTAGCCCTAAATTTGTCTTTAACCAAAACTGTATTTATGCGCACAAGTAAATTCAAATCATTTTCTCTTCTTATAATTACCATTTTAACGACTTCATTAAATGTCAATGCTCAGAAAGATGAACCATTCACCATCGAAAATTATTACAAAGTGAAATGGGGCTTTGCAGATGAATTTATTGACCTCTGGAAAACAAACCACTATCCCTTACTAAAAAAAGCACAGGAGAAGGGAGACATCATTAGTGTGACAGCTGAGAAACCAAAGCTCCATAGCGGAGAAGATACCCGCTGGGATTTTAAAGTAACGATCACCTTTAGGAATGCAATACTTGCATTTGATCCTAATCTTACCACGCCATATAAACAACAATTATATTCTGACCAGGATAAATTGACTAAAGATGAGCAACATCGCTTTGAATTATTAATTGCGCATTGGGATGTGATGGTGGAGAACATTGACTTAAAATAGATTCTTTGTGTTCGTCGTGTCCCGATAGCTATCGGGACGTCGTGCTCTTAGTGTCCAATTTTTCTGGTCACAACGGACACAAAGCTTTACACAAAGTACACTAAGAAGGTTTAGACCTCCCTACCGATGTTACTTTACCAGGTCGTGAAACGTGAGACAATCGTGAGTGGTGAACGGTCAATGATGAATCTATATTTTTTCACTTTGGTGTATAAATGAACATTAAGCATTGAATATTGCATATTGAGCATTTCCATTCTTAAATCGTGAATTGGAAACTCACGTCTGGCGTCTCACGTTTCACGTCTCGCGAATCTCCACCCTCTGTCCCGTTTCCATGGATCTGTAAATAGCCTCAATGATCTTCATGTCCTGTCTTCCCATTTCACCCGGAACAGGCGTGGGCCGTTTATCGATAATGGCAAGTGCAAAATCATCCATTTGTGCAGCCTGCTGATTAATGGGCCCGATGTCCATCTTTCCATCCGAAGTTCTTCCATTAAGTCCTCTGTACGAAAAGGAGGGAGCAATTTCAAACCAGCCATTTTCTGCTTCAATGCGTAAATGATTTCCATATTGAGAATAACTGCAACTGCATTCGGCGATCACTCCATTCGCATATTCCATTGTCCACGTCAATGATTCTTCAATGGTCGCAAATTTCTTTTTATCTTTCTTTTGTCCTTCGGTTGCATGAACCGAGATTGGTTCAAGGTTGGTGATGTAGCGTCCTGCATTCACGCAATAAATTCCCACATCCATCAATGGACCGCCTCCTGCCATCTCTTTGTCAAGCCTCCAGCCCTGCGCACTACTCAGTCCGTGTGAGGCGGAAATTCTTTTAACAGCGCCATATATTTTTTCTCTTGCCAGTCTCATCATCTCCAGGTTAAAGGGATCAAAATGCAAACGGTACCCGATGGATAAGAGCACTCCGGCGTCTTTGCAGGCGGCGATCATTTCATCACATTCTTCAACGATATTAGCCATTGGCTTTTCGCAGATCACGTGCTTGCCGGCTTTGGCCGCACGGATGACGTATTCTTTGTGCATTGAATTGGGAAGAACAACATAAACGATATCAATCGAATCATTGTTCCTGATCAAATCAAAATCCTCATAGCTATAGACATTGTTCTCCGGGATATCATACTCTTTTTTCCATTTCTTTTTTTTCTTTTCCGACCCACTGACTATGCCGGCCAGGTAGCAATGCTTTGTTTCTTTTAATGCCGGCCCCAACTCTCCTTCGCTATACACACCAAGACCAACCAGTGCAACTCCCAATTTTTTTTCCATCGTTAAAATTTATAGCTATTCAGAAATATGGCCTCCATTGTTCTTTGTGTCCCTGGTGATCCATTGTGCACTTCGTGTCCATTTCTTCAGGACACAACGATCACGACGTCCCGATAGCTATCGGGATACACAAAGGACACAACGAAATAATAGTTGGTCAACTAGTCAATTCAAGATTTATACCGCAACATATTTTGCAAGCTCTTCTTTGCAATAAGCCTGTAAAGTTTTAAACAACTCATTTATCGTCTCCATTCTCGTATAAATATTTACAGGATTAATGCGGAACCATGTCTTGCCTTTCATGATGGTAGTGGCGAACCAGAATTTTCCTTCGCTTTCTATTCTTTCGGCCACAAGAAAATGAAATTGTTTATTCTCTTCCTCACTAAGTTGTGGAGTTTTGTAGTGCAGGCAAACGGCAGACATTACAGGTTCTGCAGCCGACTCAAAATTCTTATCACTCAACGCGAGCTGGTGAAGGTGCTTTGCGTGATCGATATTATTATCCACCCACTCTCCTATTTTGGTCTTACCATAATGATGAAAGCTCACCCAAACTTTTAAACTGCGAAAACGTTTGGATTGTTCAAACCCATGCACATAAAACTGGTATCGTTCATTTTTTTGCTGTGACTGGTCAGTAAGATAGGAGGGCTGCATACCAAATGACACGGTCAAACGATTGTGGTCTTTCACCAATATGGCTCCAGCATCGAGCGGTGCATAAAACCATTTATGTGGATCGATGGTTACGGAATCAGCAAGATCCAATCCTTTCAACAAGCCCGGGTATTTATTTGATAACAACATACCACCTCCGTAAGCGGCATCAGCATGAAACCAGCAATTTTCTCTTTTCGAAATTTTAGATAAAGCTTCCAGGTCATCGACTGTTCCTAAATTAGTTGTACCAGCAAGGCCAATGATACAAATTGGTTTCAAACCCTGCGCCTTATCTTTTTTGATCGTCTCCTCTAATACATCGATCCTTACCTGGTACTTGTCATTGGTCGGAATTGTTCTCAAATATTTTCTTCCAATGCCCACAGCGTCTGCTGCTTTATCCAATGATACATGTCTTTCCTCGGACACATATGCTGTCCAGCCTCCCTTCATTCCTTCATGCTGTGCTGAATCGCCAGTACTATAATCTCTTCCCAATTTCAATCCGATGAAATTTGCTGTCATTCCACCGCTGGTTAGATTCCCCCCGGCTTTTTCACCATAACCGATCAGATCATTCAACCAACGGATCACCCGCAATTCCATTGTTACTCCCGAAGGACCGATGGAATATGCACCCACATTTTGATTCAACGCTGATGCCAGGAACTCTGCCAAAATACCCGCAGGATTAGGTGAAGGCGTTATCAAACCCATATACCCCGGATGATTGACATGCGTACTATAAGGGATTAACTTTTCTTCCAGCAGTTTTTGTATGGCCGCTAATGATTGCGGATCATCGGGGATCTTTTCATCAAAAAGATCATACAAGAAAGAAGGTTCAACGGGATTGAATAAGGGCCTCTTTGAAACATTCTGCAAATAGTCGGTAATATAATCTACAAGATTATGTCCTGCACTTCTGAATTCATCATAGTTCATTCTAAAAGAATTTGGGATTGATAATTAGAGATCGTTTGTAAAAACGAAACGCAATTTAATTCAAGTTAGTTGTTCCTGGATGTAATTTCGACGAGTGGTTATTCGATATATATCCTTAGTGGTCGTTGTGTGATACTATCGGACGTTGTGCACTTTGTGACCAAGATATTTCGCTGTCAGGTCGGTAAGGCCCCTAAGAACACAAAGTGTACAAAAAGAAGACAACGAAAGACAAGACTTTATCGTAACTGATTACTTATTATGATCACTCATTTTCATCACTCATCATCTAATTCCTAAATTCCTGGCTTACCATCAGTCCGTAAAATCCTCCATCAAGAATTCCGATGCCCACTCTGCCAAAGGCAGGGTTTAGAATATTTGCACGATGTCCCGGTGAATTCATCAAACCATTATGTGCAATGGAGAGTGAATGCGCCAGTGCAAGATTCTCTCCGGCGGTTATATACTGAACATGCGCCGCATCCATGCGGTCGAAAGGCGATTTACCTTCTGGTGTGAAATGGGCAAAATATCCTCTTGCGAACATATCTTTTGAGTGTGCTCTTGCTACTTCCGTCATTTCGGGATCGGCTTTTAATGGTGACAATCCTCTTTGCACCCGTTCCTGGTTCACCAGTTCCAGCATCTGAGCTTCCAAATCGGCGCGTACTTCAGGATGATCATCTCTGAATGGCAGTTTTACCGATTCATTGGATGCCGGATGGATCGTGAGGTTATTGATGGTTTGCTGAACAGCCTTATCAAAGACGGGAGAAAATTTTTCATTTACCAACTCCACTCCCATCGAAAGCCTGTTAGCGATTTGGCTATTGCGTGTTTGGGTGGTGACCCCATTCCATAGTGGCAGTGCGAGCAGCAATGCTGAAATAACAGTAGCCCAGATTACCCCGCTGATAAACCCGGGAAAAATTCCCAAAAAATGGTTCACCGGGCTATCATGAGCCCTCCCTGCTATCCAGGCAATGCGACTGGTAATGACCCCAATAAGAAGCCTTGCTAAAATTATGGTGATGATCAATGCCAGTGGCAGCAGCCAAGATCCCAAGGCAGGAAAGATCATCTGTAGAAACTTAGCCGTGTAAGGATAAAAGAGAAAACCGAGCAAGACACTCCCAATCCAGTTGACAAGGTCAAGGGTTCCTAAAATAAAACCACTTCGCCAACCGGTCCAGATGGCAAGCAAAACAACCAGTAGCAATGCAAGATCAACCCAGTTCATAAGATCATTTTTGTCTCAGCGGGGTCTCTTGTCGATTCCACTCAATTTCAATTCGCATTAGCACAATGACCCCGCTGGCATAAAAAGGGAACAAATAATATGCCTTGAAAATAGGTGGAAGTAAACGAAAAAAAGAATGTTAGAGATATATATACCGTCATACCACTCATAATTTTCGAGCCTCTTCTTTTTCTCTCACGAATTATATTTATTCAAACATTCCATATGAAAAAGCTGGTACTATTCTTTTTGATCACTGTTGCTTCTCTTCAATTACATGCTCAAAAAGAGGGATTTGCTGAAAGCAATGGTGTAAGGATCTATTACCGGACCTTTGGAACAGGAATACCTATCCTTATCATCAATGGCGGGCCCGGGCTAAACAGCGACGGCTTTGTTGACCTTGCTAAAACTCTATCCGCTCACAACCAAACTATCATCTATGATCAGCGTGGTACAGGAAGATCGACGATGCAACAAATAGACGCCTCGACTATTACCATGCAGTTAATGATCGAGGATATGGAGAACCTGAGACAGCAACTAAAAATAGACCAATGGATCATCCTTGGTCATTCATTTGGAGGCATGCTTGCCAGCTATTATGCCACAATTCATCCTGATAAAATTATTTCCATGATCTTATCATCATCGGGAGGCATCGATCTTGAATTGCTGTCGTACGTTTCAAAAAACATCAACGCAAAGCTTACACCACAACAACTTGATTCTGCAAATTATTGGTCGCAAAAAATCGCTGATGGCGATACCAGTTATCTTGCCAGGTGGCAAAGAGCAAAATCCCTTGCAAACGCATATGTATATGATAAAAAATATGCGCCGGCAGTAGCCGAAAGACTTGCACACTCTAACCTCGGTGTCAACGATCTGGTATGGCAAGATCTGCAAAAGATCAATTTCAATTGCGCCGGTGAACTTTCAACATTTAACAGGCCGGTATTGATCATACAAGGCAGGCAAGACATCATTGAAGAAAAGACCTCGCAAAAAGCATATAAGATATTGAAGAATTCCAAACTGGTTATGGTTGACCATTGCGTGCATTATGGATGGCTGGATAACCGAGATGCATATCTTTCGGAAGTTGAAAAGTTTATTTCAGGAAAGTAGCCGGATCGTTTCCATATTTTTTCATTGTACTTTTATATTCGGTTGTATGCCATCCCATGTCTTAAACGAGTACACAGTGAAAGGGCCGATCTTTATTATTCTTGAATTCGTGGCCGGTTTTATATTCGGAGTGTTGGGTGGCTATGCATTTTCATTTTTCGACCGCTATGATAAATTGGATACATCAATAGTTCTTGCATTCACATCGGCTTTTATTTCATTGCTGTTAGGTGTTGCTATCGTTGGTTACATACATCTTAGGCGCAAGGGCAAAGCCAAATATCTCGGACGATCGATCCTATTCAGCTTACTCGGCCTGGTCGTGTTTTTAATACTATATATTTTGATCGTGCTTCTTACGTACCCGTGGCTTCCGTATTATATAGGCTCATTCTTACTGCCGATTATTTTACCTCTCACAGGAGCCGTGTTGGGTTTTAATTTTAAAAACGTTAGAAAGGAGGCCCAATAGATAAATTTTTTGACATGTTCGACTCCGGCAGAAAAAGTTACGTCGTGAACTTTGTGTATCCCGATGCCATCGGGACATTGTGGCCTTCGTGACCAAACAAATATTGAACTGAAGATTGGATCACTAAGAACACAAAGCTCTTGCACAAAGAACACAACGAAGAACATTAACTCAATTAATTCGAAAATTTAGCAACTACTGTTATTAGCTTTCGTCGTATTTTTATAGAAACCTCCTCAACCTAAATTCCAACGCATCTTGAGAAATTTTTTCTTCATCTTACTGCTTATGATAAATCAGAGATCTATGTCACAAACAGCTATAGAAGGCGAATATTATTTCCGTAAAATGGAAATGGCTTCTGGTTTTAATTTTTCAAAAGATGGCAAATTCCAGTTCTTTTATGTGTATGGCTCGGTTGACCGTAGTGCAGCAGGCAGCTTCACCGTGGAAGGGGATACACTGAAATTAAAAAGCGATAAGCAACCGGGAAAAGATTTTACAATAACGAATCAATCGAAAAACGGAACAGGCTATACTGTCCAGTTTACTCATCCCAATAAATATGTATTAAATCACATTCTCTGCATCTTTGTTGTCGATGGGAAGCAAGAGCAGGAATTTACTGACGACAACGGAGAAGTGCATGTTGACATTCCGCATTGTGATACTATCTATGCTTTACATACTCTATACCCGGATATTCCAACTATTGTGAAGGATGACAAGAACAACAATAATCATTTCACACTTGAATTAAAGCCTTCGCTCGAACAGGTCAGTTTTAAAGACATTCTTTTTAAGATAATTGACGGCAAAACTATTGAGTGCGTCAATAATTATTTTATGGATGCAACGGATATTAAGTTTATAAAACAATAGAAGTTTGTGTGAACCTGGCGCCTCACCCCTGCGGCTTCACATTATCCGAAAACTCTGCATCCCCTCTCCCCGTGGAGAGGGGCGACGGAAACTCCGGATAAATAATGTAAAAAAGGGGTGAGGTTGGATTCTTGTTGATTCCAGAGACCACTAATTATAAATGAAAAGATTATGGCAGCGATAGGAAACACGCCTTTAATAAAATTGGAACGGCTCGCTCAACCGGGCTGTGCAGATGTATATGTAAAATATGAAGGAGCCAATCCCACAGGAAGTATGAAGGACCGCATGGCATTGTCTATGGTTGAAGGGGCTGAAAAACGGGGCCAATTAAAACCCGGAGGAAGGGTAATGGATTACACTGGCGGAAGTACGGGAAGTTCATTGGCCATGGTATGCGCCACCAGGGGTTACCAGGCATATTTTGTATCGTCAGATGCGTTTGCAGTAGAAAAATTGCAAACCATGAAGGCATTCGGAGCGGAACTTGAAATTTTTCCAAGTGAGGATGGAAAGATAACTGCAAAGCTCATCGACTCTATGATAGAAAGAGCCAGGGAATTGAGTAAAGAACCCAATACATTCTGGACAGACCAATTCAACAACATTGATAACAGGAACGCCTATCATCAAATGGCAAGGGAGATCATCAACGAGCTTGGAACCGGGATTGATGAATTCATTATGGGAGTAGGTACGGGTGGAAGTTTTTCGGGAAATGCGGAAGTGTTGAAAAAAGCGATCCCTGGTATTCGCTGCATTGCTATAGAGCCTTACTATGTGCGTGCTCTCTCGGGCGGCGATGTTTCGGGCAAACACAAATTGGAAGGCATTGGATCAGGATTTGTGCCCGCCATTTGCCGGTTGGATCTTGCAGACGAGATCATAGCTGTAAAGGATGAGGAAGCTTATGAAACTGCAAGAAAGCTGGCAACAATGGAAGGGATATTTGGTGGAACAACATCAGGAGCCAATGTATGGGTAGCCATGCAAAGAGCAAGGATCATAGGACCGGGTAAAAAGATAGTTACTATTATTGTTGATTCAGGATTAAAATATCTCAATGGAGATCTGTATAAGTGATGTTATTACTGACTGACATAATATCAACTTACGCACGACAACCAATGCGAGCTCAGAAAAAATGAATAACTTCCGCACGTAACCGGCGGTCTAAAATAACAGATCACTTCTCTACCCCTTGATGCCTGGGTCTCACGCAGCAAAAAACAACTGACAATTGACTTATATATACTAACTCTTTGCCCATGACTATCCGAAAATTCTTACCGGCAGGATTTGTTTTTTTATGCTACGTTTCCTTCGCGCAAGACACTCAGTCTAACCTTGATTCTGTTGCTGCACAGCTGGTCAGCAACATCCGGCAGCAACAAACCGAACAATGCTTTATAGTGACTGATCGATCCCTTTACAAAACTGGCGAAAGTGTTTGGCTCAGAATCTTTCTTTTACGCTCTGCTTCTCAAAAATTGAGCAGGGTAAGCAAGAACCTTTTTATTGAACTGGTAAATGAAAAGGACAGTGTTTTTTCAACCTTGTTGCTGGATGTTAAGACTGGCATGCTAAACGCTAAATTATATCTTGGACAATCGATGCCGTCCGGTTTTTACTGGATAAGAGCATATACCAGGTACATGGCCGATGTCGAGACAAACAAAATAGCTGTATCTCCTATCTATGTCGTGAACAGTGCAGCGGTAAATGACAATGGTTCCCGCCTGGTTCAAAAAGGAAACTATAACCCGGATAATATTTCGATGCAACTTTTTCCCGAGGGAGGTTTCTTGATGACCGGCGCAAACTCTACTGTTGCCTTTCACATTGTCGATGGTAAAAAAGACCCGGTTGCCATTTCCGGTTATATAAAAGATAACCGTGATTCTCTTATTACTTCATTCACCTCCGATAATTATGGCCTGGGGAAATTTGAATTTTTTCCAACCAGGGGCCGGCAATACAAAGCACAGCTAATGTGGAACGGAAACGAAATGACGTACCCATTGCCACCATTTAATTTTTTTGCAGGTCAGCTTTCGGTAATAAACGATAATAACGGGCAAAGAAAGATACGGGTGCTATTGGAAGATTCCGTTTACAAACCGAATATTAAAACTTACCTGGTCGGAATTGCAAAGGATAGCCTGTGTTTCGCAAGCATTGGAACAGGGATGTATGAAGTGCCGATCCCGGCAGAAATGTTCCCGGGAGGAGTAACTACTTTTTATTTGTTTGATGAGAATCTCCATTTCTTAAGCGAACGAAGTGTTTACTTTAAAGATAATCTCATCATTAAAGCTAACCTGGATAAAAATGTCTACAAAAAAAGGGGCAGAGCTGACCTTAGCTTGTCAATTACTGATGGACAAGGTCATCCTGTTCCTGCCTCTTTATGTATAACTATTGTTGATAGCAGCCTGATTCGGCCGACAAATACGTTGAATGTTGTTTCAGATTATTTTGAAAACAATGACGAGCTATCTTCCTATAATTGGCCTCTTGCAAATGGGGATAGCCTGGCCGATCAGCAAGTTGATATTTTAATGATGGCGAGGAATAATTCTTACAGAGACATTATGTTTCGAACCAACAGGCCGGCCTTCTATTCCGACAGCGATAGTTTACTCTATATCCGGGGAAAAGCTTTTTATAGCAAAGAGAAACCTGCCGCAAACAAAATAGCTACTATTTTTTCGAAGACAACGAGCCTGGCTTATGATATCGACACCACCAGCAATGCTGGCCGTTTTGTTTTTCCATTGGTAGAATATCCGGATAGTACCCTCTTTCTCATCCAGGTGAGCAGCCCGCAAGGAACAGTAGAACACACAGACATCGTCCTGGATAAACTCAATTTTCCGAAAATAAAAACGGGTTTGCCGAAGGAAAAATTTACCATAAGACCGGCTGCTGTCAACCACTATTTAAAGGTTTATCCCGACACACTCTCCGGAATTCGCGGAGATGAATTGAGCGGCGTGACGGTAAAAGGATACAAGAAAAAAGAGTTGAGTTATGATCCCAGTAAGCGTGCAAGTCCCGATTCCAGAATTATTACTTCTGATGATATTGGCAAGGGCACCAATAGTGTATCAAATGCTTTTTTGAGAGTGCCGGGTGTGCAGATCGTAAATGGATTTGTCGTCATTAAGGGTATTTCAAGTTTTGCACCGGGCGCCTCAACTGAACCCATGGTCTTCCTTGACGGCGTGCAGGCTGCTCTTGGCGGTGGTGGGACGTCTTCAAGTCCCGTTTTAAATTACCTGGATATGTTGAATCCGGACGACATTAGTTTTATCGAAGTTCTTACCGGTCCCGAAGGCTCAATTTATGGAGTGAGAGGCGGCAATGGTGTTGTTCTCGTCAATACAAGAAGAAGGATTGACGACCTTAAAACTATTGGACCAAATTCATTTCTTGTAAGAGGCTATCACACGCCACCTGCCTTCATGATGCCTGACTATAGTAATTCGAAAATGAAAGCCGCAAAGTTTAATGACATCCGCTCAACTCTTTATTGGAATCCTTCAAGTTTGACCGACGAAAACGGGCGAATGAATATCAAATTTTTCACCTCAGATATCACGGCAAACTACAAGGTAATGATCAGTGGCATTACTGCCCATGGAGATGTAATTAACAGGACAATTAGTTTTCGAACCGAATGATCAGGGAAGTTTATCATTGCAGGCAAATAATCATTGCGATTATTTACATTTAATATCCCATTCATCACCAAATTCATTTTATGAAAATTGCTTCTTTGCTTGCCCTGGTTTTTTTATTTACTGCCTGCGGAACGATGGTTTCAAATGACACAGCCAGTGTAAGCCCACCAGCAACGAAAAAGGTTCCAAAGATCTTCACCGAGCACGGCAATACAAGAACCGATGATTATTTCTGGCTCAGCGATCCCAAAGACTCTGCGGTGATCAATCATTTGAAGGAAGAAAATGCATATACCGAAGCGTATATGAGACATACAGAAGATCTGCAAAAGAAAATTTATGATGAATTGGTAGCGAGGATCGATCAGAAAGCTTCAACACTGCCAAACAAGAGAAATGGATATTGGTACTATACTCGTTTTGAAGAAGGCAAACAATATCCTTTCTATTGTCGTAAAAAAGCTGATCTTTCTTCAGCGGAAGAAATCTTTTTAGATGTACCGGCTTTGGCCGCGGGACACCAGATCTTTTTCATCCGTGGATGGTCAATGGCAAGAAATAATAATTTAGTAGCAACCGGCATTGATACAACTGGTGGAAGACGATCAACGCTTAGTATAAAAGATCTGGCAACGGGAAAACTATTACCGGAAACAATTTCAAATACCAGTGCTAATTTCGCCTGGAGCAGTAACAGCAAAGTTTTGTACTATGTACTGAATGATCACACAGTTCGTCCATATAAACTCATGAAACATATTATAGGAACTGATCCTTCTGTTGACAAAACGATCTATACTGAAAATGACAGCACCTATGAAGTATACCTGACATCTTCAAACGACAATCACTATATCTTTATCAATACTGAAACTACGAACAGCAGTGAAGTGAGATATCTTGATGCAACACAGCCCGATGCTACTCCGGTAATGATCCAGCCTCGCACAAATAATCTTGAATACTCTGTTGATTATTTTGAAGGAAATGTATTTCATATCCGCACGAATAACAAAGCCGAAAATTTTAAGTTTGTTGAAACGCCGATCGCCTCCCCCGGTGTAAATAACTGGAAAGATGTGATTCCTCATAATTCTACAGCTTACCTGCAGGACGTTGCTGTATTAAAGGATTATTTGGTCGTGCAGTCAAAAGTGAATGGGTTGACCGAGATCAGGGTCATTAATCGTAAGGACAATTCATCCTATAATATAGATTTTGGTGAAGAAGCATTTGTCGCGAACATGTACATGGCTACTGATGATTATGCTTCAGACAGCATCCGTTATTCGTATTCTTCATTGACAACCCCCTCTTCCGATTTCATGTACACTCTTTCTTTCAAACAGAAACAATTATTAAAGCAGCAAAAAGTGGGCGGCGGTTTTGACGCCACGAAATATGAGACCAAACGCATTTGGGCAAAAGCAACAGATGGAACGATGGTTCCCATATCATTGGTATACAAAAAAGATGAATTTAAAAAAGATGGAACCAATCCTTTGCTTTTGTATGCTTATGGTTCTTATGGATATAATGTCGATCCCTATTTCAATCGCTCCGTTATTAGTTTATTGGACAGGGGATTTGTTTATGCTATTGCGCACATTCGTGGCGGACAGGAACTGGGAAGAAAATGGTTTGAAGATGGAAGGTTGCTGCACAAGAAAAACACATTTACCGATTTTGTTGACTGCGCGCAGTTCCTTGTGAATGAAAAATACACTTCGAAGGAAACATTATTTGCCAATGGCGGCAGTGCAGGCGGCATGCTCATGGGAGCGATCATCAATCTACGCCCCGACCTTTTCAGAGGAGTGCTCGCCGAAGTGCCATGGATGGATGTAATTACAGATATGCTTAACCCTGATCTTCCTTTAACAACCCTTGAATATGATCAATGGGGCGACCCGAATAAAAAGGAATATTATGACTATATGCTCTCCTGGTCGCCATATGATAATGTGACGAAAACAAGTTACCCGGCCATATTTTCTACCGGTGGATTGAATGATACACAAGTCCCTTATTATTCACCCGCTAAATGGGTTGCCAGGATCAGGGAAAACAATACCGGCAATAATGTCGTGCTGTTCAAATGCAATATGGGCGCGGGTCATAGCGGCGAATCGGGAAGGTTTGAAGCACAGAAACTAACAGCTACGAAGTACGCTTTTATGCTCGATCTTCTCGACAAGAAAGGTTGATGACAGCTAAAAGCAGGACGTGAGAGTGCCGTTTTCGGATGTTACTTAGTAAATTTACTCTCTGGCGGTAAAATAAATTGATTATTTTTCGAAACCGACCCTATCAAAAAAAGCGGAAAATGGAGTATTTCTCACACCGACTGCATCAGGCACAAATACTTGAAGGAGCTAAACAAAAGATCTCCCAATTCCTGGACAGGGTCTGGAATATCGGTTATAGCACAACTTTAGATGATTATGAAAAGCGAAAGCTTGGGATATTTAATCAATTGAATTTTTTTCAGATCATCACAGGTATCCTTGTTCCAATAGTTGCATTTCTTACAAGCAAAAAATTTCCCCTCCACGACTGGTACATCGCGATACTTCCCTCATGTATCAGCATCATTGTTCTATTACTTAACTCATTCAGCAAGTATCACGCTGCGCTGCTTTGCTATTTTATATTTTATCCGGTCTTTACCTCTTTTATTTATATAAGTGGACTAAACCTCGGTATCGAGCTGTCCTTTGTTCTTTATGGTATTCTTGCCGTTTTCTTTTTGCAGGATGCTGGTTATATGCTCTTCGTCATAAGTTTCTCGATGGTTAGTTATTTCATGCTTTCCGTTACATGGAAAGACTACAGGTACCAATTGGAGATATATAATTATACCTGCTACCTGATCAATCATGCTTTGTCAATTGTTTATATTTTTTATGGGTTATACCTGATCAAACAGGAGAGTACGGGTTACCAATTTAAGATGTTGCTTAAAAACCGGGAGTTAAATAAAAAAAACCTGGAAATAGAAGAGCAGAAAAAAGAGATCGTACATAAAGCCCAGTTGCTGGAAGAGCAAACCGCTGCACTTGATGAACACAATAAGGTAAAGGATAGATTATTTTCGATTATTTCACACGACCTTAAATCGCCCATGTATGCTTTGCAAAATATTTTTTCCAATGCACAAAAATTTGACCTGCCGGCCGAGGAAATAAAAAGCATGTTACCAGATGTCGTTAACGATCTGAATTATACAACAGCACTGATGGAAAATTTGTTGCAGTGGGCAAAATGGCAAATGCAGTCAAATTCCATTTATCCGCAAACGATCAATGTAAACAGATTGATACATGAAACCGTGCAACTTTTGCATTTACAAGCTGAAACAAAAAAAATAAAGATAAAAACAAAAGGAGATCTTCCTGTTTCTGCCTGGGCTGACAGAGATATGATCAGTCTCGTTTTGCGTAACCTGCTATCGAATGCTGTTAAATTTACCCCTGAACGTGGTCGTATTGTCATTGGAATAAACGAATCTTCCTCATTTGTTGAAGTATATGTGCAGGATTCAGGGCAAGGTATTAGTAAGGAGGCGATCTCAAAGATTTATAATGACACCTTCTATACTACCAATGGTACCAATGATGAAAGAGGTACCGGCCTGGGTTTAATGTTGTGCAAGGAGTTTCTTGAAAAAAATGAGGGGCACCTTATCATTGAAAGCGAACCGGGAACAGGAAGCACTTTTTCTTTCACGTTGCCGCTGGGAAAATAAAACAGGCAGAATTAACTCTGCCGGCAATGAAATAAACCAAACTGCTTCCTGTTTATTCTTGTCCATCTTTTTCAGGTCTATCTCTTTGAGCTCTCCATTGTCTTTTGCGTTCTATCCTTTATGTGAGTAACATTATCCTTGCAGAGATCGGCGCCATTATAGTAAACGGTATAACGAGGCGTCTCTACTAAAGCAATTGTTGCCGGGGTATAAATGAAACTAGAAAAATAGTGTTACCTGTGGTAACGATATTTTGCTGTCAATAAAAAGAAGCTAGGGTGTGGTGATCACTTCACCAATAAGGAACAGGCTACCACAAACAAGGATCATGTCCTGCTTTGACGCTTTTGTGAGAGCGGCTCTGATCGCCTGGTTTACGTCCGGATATACTTCTCCTTTCAGCCCGGTCTCTTCGGCTCTTTCTTTTAACACCAGCGCATCCAAAGCACGGGGAATGCCTGCCTGCGTAAAATAATAATCTGCCAACCTGGGAAATAATGTCAAAATCTTCTCCAATTCTTTATCTTTTACAACTCCAAGCACAACATGAAGATGATCATGATCCGTAACTTCAACCTGTTCCATCAGCATTTTTATTCCATCTTCATTGTGTGCTACGTCAAGAACAATTAACGGTTGCAAGTGAATAACTTCCCACCTCCCGTGCAAACCCGTAAGTCTTTTTGTATGCTGTAGTCCCAGCTTTATACTTTGTTCTTCAATATTCCAGCCCTTTTGCTGCAAATGAAAGCAAGTCTCCAAAACTGTTAAAAGATTTTTTGTTTGATAAATACCAGGCAGATCTAAACGATAAAGCTGGTGATCAGTTTTGTGCTGTTGCGCTACTTCAACAATCAACTCATGCCCGCCTGAACGATTTCGGGCAGGCTTCTCCCAATGCCAGCTAATGGCCTGTCGCTTTTCTGCTGCAATAGAAAGAGCGGCTTTCTGTTCATTTGCTGCCTTTTGAAATACCTCTTCGGTTTCGGGCAAAACCTCACCAACAATAACAGTGATTTTTTGTTTGATGATGCCTGCCTTTTCAAAGGCGATCTTTTCAAGACTCTCACCTAATATATCCATGTGATCCCGGCCAATATTTGTGATCACACTTAGTACAGGTGTAATGATATTCGTGCTATCAAATCTTCCTCCGAGGCCTGTTTCAATGACGGCGATATCTATCTTCTGTTCAGCAAAATATTCAAAGGCCATTGCAACCGTGATCTCAAAAAAACTTGGTTCTATTTTTTCAGAAATAGTTTTTATTCGGTCTGTAAAATCAATAATAAATTCTTCACTTACCATTTCGCCATCTATTTTTATTCTCTCCCGAAAATCTTTGAGATGTGGCGAAGTATACAAGCCTGTTTTATAGCCTGCTGTTTGCAAGATAGCCGCGAGCATGTGACTCACAGAACCCTTTCCATTGGTTCCGGCAATGTGTATACTTTTAAATTTTTTATGGGGATATCCAAGAAAATCAGACAGCTTTTGAATATTGGTAAGATCTTTTTTAAAGGCTGCGGCACCAATCCGGCTGAACATGGGCAGTCTTGAAAACAAATAGTCTATGGTTTCCTGGTAATTCATAAAAAACTGGCATGGTTAATCCGTATCTTCCTCAGGCGGTTTTAAAAAAATAAATTTTATGATGGTCCACACAACCGCAATGATGATCGTCAAATAGCCGGCAATAATGAATTCGTTGGCAAGTACCCAGTGCCTGCTTCTGGAAAAATTTCCAATAAGAAAGGACAGGTAACCTATCAGAAGAAAGATCAGCGGCCATTTTAAAAAATGCAAAGCTTTCATCCCCGGACTTTTGCAAAATTATTTACTAAGTAGCGATCGATACAATTGAAAATTTTCTTCGTCAAAGCAAACAAAATAAACCTTTGTAATAAAGTGATCATTTTGTCCGACAGGACTCTCCAGATGTCCGGCCACCTCGTTAATTGCAATTTGCGCAGCTTCTTTTTTTGGATAACCATAGATGCCTGTACTTATGTTTGGGAAGGCGATCGTTTCCAAATTATTTTCAACAGCCAATTGCAAGCTATTTTTGTAGCAGTTGCCGAGTTTTATTGCTTCGTTATTTTTACCTCCGCTCCAAACCGGCCCCACAGTATGTATCACAAATTTAGCCGGTAAGTTTCCGCCTGTTGTAATAACTGCTTCACCCGTTGGACAACTTCCCTGAATCGAAATTATTTTTTTACATTCTTCTAAAATAGCGGGTCCGCCCGCGCGATGAATAGCTCCATCCACTCCGCCTCCTCCCATTAATGAAGAGTTCGCGGCATTGACAATGGCATCTACTCTTTGTTTTGTTATATCACCCCTGATAATTTCTATTTTCCTCAAACTACTATTCATGTTACAAAAATAAAAATGCCCGGCTGTATGATAGCCAGGCACTACTATAAACAAATTTTTACTAACCTCTCAATTTAAAATTAAAGATCACGGTTCCCTTTTGCCCTCCTCCTGAAGTGCCAAGTTTTAATTCAAATGCCCTTCTTTCAGCAATGTCTATAAGTTTCCTGTTTGAAGTGGTCGAACCACGTGGCTGAAAGGTTGCTGATAAAACCCGGCCCCTCTCGTCGGCCACGATATCCATCGCCACTTTCGCATTTTCGTTGAACTCGTCTTCAAAACTCTGATTAATTGGTTTGGTAATTGTTCCAAAATTCTTTGGACCGGTACCTAATCCATTGCCCGCCCCATTTCCGCCACCTGCGCCGTTACCAGCTCCACCATACGTTCCATTTCCATTCCCCACCCCGCTTCCATTTCCCTTTCCGCCGCTCCTGTCATAATCATCCGTCGCGCCTCCACCAGTACCTGAGCCTCCCAACGTCTTTCCCAGCACAGCTTTTGGCTTCGGCGGTGTTGGTGTTTCAATAACAGGCTTCGGCTCAGCCTTCACTATAGATTTATTACTATTGATCTTCGTAGCCGTAGGCTTAGCATTGTCCGGTTTTAATATGGGAGGAGTCTCTTTGTCGTTGTTATCTTCAATATCTTTCACGTCTTCCTTTTCACCCGGTTGTGGAGGAGAATAAGCCGTGCCTTTGGGGCCCGTGGCCTGCGACTGGATTGCCTCCGCCCCCGCCTCCGCCACCGCGAATGACCGGTGCGATCTCTTCGGGAATATTCAGATTGACTTCAACTGCATTATCAACAACCGGAACTTCAAATTTGGGGAAATCCATCTTTATGAGGATAAAGATCAGCAGCATAAGACCTCCTACACCAAGAGTGATCATAGTGGCCTGGGTATTCTTTCTTGTTTCAAAGGAATCAGACATATAGGCTGCGGAGTTATTCATACAAATTTACGTTTTAGAATGGGAAAAGGAGAACAAGCCTTTATTCACAGATGTTATTAACGAACAAATGGTGTGCAACTTGCCCTGGCAGTGTCTTATAAAATGTTAAGATTGAGATTATCCGCACAATAAAAATTAAAAAAGCGATAATAACCTGCGAAATCAGGCAAATCTCTTTAGAATGGAATGTGGCATCCACTTCAATAACCAGGCAATAAGGGCCCAGCGACGAGTGATATAAACTTTCCTTTTTTTCTTTTGAATGGCGTTAAAAATTTGCCAGGCTGCTTTTTCCACGGAGGCTTCCCAAAAACGCCTCTTGCCTTTTGCCATTCTTGTATTAACAAAACCTGGTTGCACATCGGTAATGACTACATTAATTTTTGGATCACCCCTTCTTATCCTTCGCGCCTTTAGATATAACCCCGCCATATACATACTCATGTAAGCTTTGCTTGCGCTGTATGCAGGCGCCTGGCTGCTTTCGCGGATCGCTGCAAGGGACGAAGTGGCGGCGATCTGACCGGTGTGTTGTTCTATAAAATAATTGAAGGCATAGTTCACAATCTCCACAAAACCATTGACATTGGTTAGCGTAGTTTGTTTGTCAATTTCCCAGTTGAGCGTCTCACTGACCTCGCCATAACCAGAATTATAGATCAAAAGATCCAGTCCATTCAATTTTTCAATGACAGACTTAAGATGATCAACGTTGTCGTTTCCCATCACATCAAAACACTTTGTTACAACCTGCAAAGGAAATTTTTTTTGCAGATCATCAAGCAAATGACATCTTCTTCCTGTTACACCTACCAGGTCTCCTTCCCTTATAAACAATTTGGCCAGGGCAAGGCCGATTCCCGATGTAGCGCCAATGATGATAACTCGTCGCATTATTTTCTTTCTTTCACTAATCTAAAAAGAAACAATAAACCGATCAAGGGACCAGGTGCAAGTAAGACAAAAAGTGAATCAATTTTTAACCAGTTTCCCAGGTGTGTTATGAATTGAATACTGACAATAGTAATTGCAAAGCCGATGCATGTAACAATTGTTAGTGCTGTTCCTTTATATTCGGGAATTGCTGTTCTGGCAACAAGAGTTGAAAACTGTGGTGAATCAGCAGCTACCATAACTCCCCACAGAATTACTAACGGAACAAATATTGCACCAGGTAAATGAAAAAAAGCAAATGAGCAAAGGCTGCACAATCCTGAAATAAGTAATGCAAAAAAGGCAACACGACTACTGCCGGCTTTTTGAGAAATATATCCACCGGCAACACAGCCGACACCGCCTGCAGCAATGATAATAAATGACCATAAAGGAACATTCATTGCCTGGTGGCTGCTGGAATTATAAAATGAAAAGACATACGGAATGAAAGCCCATAAGGTATACAGTTCCCACATATGACCAAAATACCCGAAGGCGGCTCCTCTGAAGTCTGCTGATCGAAAAATTTGAAACATCACCGAGAATTGAAAACGGGTGGTCGTTTTTCGATAAGGGCCCTCACCAACAAATAATAAAATAAGCAGGCCACCAATTAAGGCAAATGCCGACGTGCAGATCAACACCTGCCTCCACGGTAATGCATACAAACTTGATCTTAATAAATGTGGAAATGCCGTTCCCAATACCAATGCACCCACCAGAAATCCTAACGCTTTGCCAAGATCTTTCTCATACCAGTCAGAAGCTATTTTCATTCCCACCGGGTAAATGCCGGCAAGAAAAAATCCCGTTAGAAATCGTAAGACATATAAGCCGGCCAAATTTTTTGCAAACCAAATAATGAAAACATTGCTTAATGCTGCAATAAGAGAGCTAACAAAAAATACTTTTGACGAGGGAAGCCTGTCCGCTATCGAAAAAATGGCAAATATCAACGTACCGGTAATAAATCCAAGTTGCACAACAGAAGTAATATCACCGGGCGTATTGGTTTGAATATTGAGACTTCTTTGAATATCAGGCAAGATCGCGTTACCGACAAACCATAATGAAGTACCAGCAAATTGTGAAAGGACGATCAACGGAAGAATATGAGCAGGCCGTTTATTCAATTTGCTGGTTTTAATTGCTCTCTGAATTTTATCGACCGAAGATTAGCAAGAAGCAATCCTGCAAAAACAGTGGTCATGCTTACTATGTGTATCCATGAAAATTCTTCATTGAGAATGATCACAGCTTCGAGGCTGCTGAATACGGGTATCAGGTTGCCAAATAAAGCCGTTCGTCCTGCCCCAAGTATATTAATGGAGATATTCCAAATAAAAAAGCAAATAACCGATGCACCAATGCCCAGATATAATATTGAACCAATCAACCGGCTGCTCCAATCTATAACGGGAGCATGATCATGTTCCCATACGAAAAAGGGAAGCAACAAAACCGATCCGAACAAAAACGTCACAAATAAAAAGTTGACAGGAGAAATAGAAGCCGGTTTTTTTCTAACCAGTATATTATAGACAGCAAAACAAAAAGCCGCCATGAGCATCCATACATCACCGGAAGAAAATTTAAGAGTAAGAAGATTTTTGAAATTACCTTTCGACAAGAGAAAAAGTATACCAGCAATACAAACAAACATCCCCAATAACTTCATCCATCCAATTCTTTCTTTTAAAAAGATACGAGCCATAATAATAGACATGACCGGAGAAGAAGTAGTTCCTATTAGTGCAAGATTGATGGCAGTTGTATAGTGCCCGGCTATATACACAAATGTGTTGAACAGACTGACCCCCGTTAATGAAACCCAAAACAAATAGTGCACTGATCTCCGAACAGGTCTCCATTCCCTAAAAACCGTTTTTATGGCAAACGGGAATATGATCATTGTCGCAATGATCCAACGGTAAAACGCAAGGCTAACAGGGCCGATTTGTTTGTATACGCCTCTTGCAATAATAAAATTGCCAGACCAGATAAGGGCAGCAAGTGTGGCAAGTGCGATGGCTGTATAAATATTTTTATTGGTCAGAGGCAAGATCGCCGAATTGTTAAATGGTTAGATTGTTGAACCTTTATGAATTGGACAACAATTTAGCAATTCAGCAACAAACCAATTTAATGGTGAGCGAAATCCATATCATACCTTCCTTTTATTCTTTCCATCGGGGGATTGAAATATCCAAATTTCAGTTCAGGAAATTCTTCACGGATCAATTGCATTAGTTGTTTCACTCCCATGCATTCACCGGCTTCTGCCACTCCGATCTTTCCTAAATACCAGTCGGGATCAATATTGAAATTGCGCCATTGGATCATCCTTAACCCCGTTTCAGAAATTAGTTTTCGCAACGCTTCATACTCCGCAACACTATCTGTCATTCCCGGAAAGACAAAATAATTAATTGATGTCCATCCGCCATAGAAGTTAACGATCCTGAGACTTTCAACTATATCTTCAAATTCATAATTATTGGGGCGATAGTACGGCATGTAAATTTCCCTTCGAGCTGAGTTGGTACTGACCCGAATTGAATCGAGACCGGCCTCACAGAGAATTTTGACTGCGTCAGGTTTCGAACCATTTGTATTTATATTAATGCTTCCTTTAGAAGTATGCTTTCTAATTTCAACAACAGCGTCCCGAATGGTTTCCCACATTAATAAAGGTTCGCCTTCACAACCTTGCCCGAAACTGACAACCGGAAACGGAGCTGACTCAAGATGAGGAACAGTATACTCGACGATTTCTTCCGGTGTAGGCAAAAATGTTAAACGATCCTGCGTTGAAACGATCGGTTCTTCATCCGGCTGCAATGAAATACATCCTACACAATTTGCATTGCAGGCAGGCGAAACAGGAATGGGACATTCCCATCTTTGCAGAAAATAATTTCGTGCTGCCGGGCAATGATAGGTAAGAGCGCAATTGTTTGCCAGGTGATTCACCAACCGGTTATGGGGATAAGCTTTTAATAATTGCTTTACTCCGGATTCTATTTTTTGCTGATCATAGCCTTCGCAATCCTGGCGAATATCCTGCTCGATCCTGACGGCGGGGACAAAAAATTTATTGTCGTACCATCCTGCCGCAGTATAACAAAATAGTGGGAGTACCGGGGCGTCTTTTGATGTTTCATAAGCCGACAAATAAAAACCAGTGTGCGCTGGGGGAATGAATGCAGCCACAGCCCAGCCTTTCTCACACAAACGCATCTCTCCTGTCTTTACATCAATGCCGATCCCTCTCCTTCCGGGCAGCTCATATAATTGTCCGCCATTTGGTAATTCTATCCATTCATTGCCGGGTACCTGCACGGCGTCCCAACCACTTCTGCCAGTAACGTAGAGTGAAGTGTCCTCAAAAATATTCCCCGTCCCATCGGAATAAAGTATGTAAGGTGATTGATTCAAAGTCATTGTTGTCGAATAAGTCATAAGGTCATTCTGACTAAATGACCCGAGACCAAAGGGCAAATTTCGCAATTATTTATTCGTTACAGCCAACTGTTGCCGGCAAAACTGATTGAACTCATTTTCAGGGACATCATCGCCATTAATGATCTGCACCTGCATCAGCCTGTTATTCTTGAAATCGAGTGTAAGCAGGTCGTCTCTCTTGATCACATTGGTCAATTGACTCCACTCAATGATCCTTTGCCCTGTTAAACCGGGCAAAATAACATTGGATTCTGAAACAACAATTAGTTCTCCATTCTCTTTTCTTCGGAGATAGATCATGAACAAAACAAGTACCCCTGCAATTATAGCATGACTAAACGCTACCAATGACAATCCCTTGCTCCAGAAATAAACTGAACCACCGAGAAAGAGCATTGATTCGATAAATAATAAGCGAAAATGTCGTGAAACATTGTTCAGATTTTTTTTATAAAAAATGCCGGCAATTAACAGTAAAATAAAACCAATAAAGTAAACGGCAGAAAAGATCCAATCCTTTATCCGGTTCTGACGCACGTGTGACAGATCAACAATAAAGATGAGTGCTACAAGCAGATGAAGAACCGGAAGAACTTTCAGCCTGTCTCTTTGTTTGATCTGGAACCTATACACAAGCAATCAAATTATATTTGGATACAATTATTTCAAGTATCGGTACGACACCATTCAGATAATTATCAGCACGTAATAATGTGATAGTATAGCCGGGTAGAATATTCTACGAAGGGTTTGATTTCACCAACAAATTACAAAGTTTCCACAATACTCTTGCTCCCACATTGGCGTCCCAGTCCGATTCACCAACGCCAACTTCCAGCAGGTCAAAACCAATTAGCTGGCGACCACTTTTCAATAACTCACTAAACAGATAAAATACTTGTTCGATTTCAAAGCCACCGTGCACAGGTGTTCCAGAGTGAGGACAAAGTTTAGGATCAAGGCCATCGATGTCAAAGCTAATATGGACCTTTTGAGGGAGCCTGCTCACAATTTCATCGGCAATTTGTTTCCAGGTCTGGCCCTCATACAACCTGCATTTGATGTCCTTATCAAAATAAGTAATGATGCGACCGTTACTATTATCTATGATCCCAAGTTCACCACCACTGTAATCACGGATGCCTATTTGTACCAGGGTTTTTAAGTTCTCAATTTCCTGCAATGCGTTGTACATGATACTGGCATGTGAATAATTGAAACCACTATACCCGATCCTTAAGTCGCAATGCGCGTCAATTTGCAAAATGCCAAACTCTTCATGCCTTTCAGCAAGGGCTCTGAAATATCCCAGTGGTGTGCTATGGTCGCCTCCGAGTAAGGCCACCAATTTGCCCCGGGTTAGAAGACCTTTTGTTTGTTCATAAACCCATTTATTGAGATACGCGCTGCCTTCATTTACATCCTTGAGCGTTTTCCGCATGAATTGATTGTCCTCCACCTTCTGCCCCCTCGAAATATAGTCGATGTACAATTCCGCTTCTTTTCGCAAATAATCACTTTTCATTAAAAGCTTTTTATCTACTTCACGTAAATAAAAACCTTCCCTCCATCCTTCAGGGTTTTCCGCATCAAAAAGGTCGATCTGTACACTTGCTTTTCGAATATGTTCTGCAGCTCTTGCAGTACCTGCGCCATAACTAACTGTTACTTCCCATGGAACGGGTAAAATAACAAGTCGGGCATCCTCTTCGCTCGATGGCAGACCAAAAATATTATTGTTCGGATTGCCGACGCTGTTAGGATCAAATTGTGAAAGATCAGCCATGGTAAAAATTTGGGAAACGGGCTGCAAATTAAATGCCTTTATCATAGCGGCAAAAATTGATTTTTATTGTGATCCCATTTTGGTTGCCATGCTTAACTTTAATCAATGAAGATCTTCAATGCTCAGCAAATACGTGAATGGGACCAATACACAATTCGGCATGAGCCTGTCTCGTCTGTTGACCTGATGGAGAGGGCGGCAGGGCAATGCGTGAACTGGCTGGAAGAAAATAACCTGTTAAATCAATCTTTTAAAATATTTTGCGGCAAAGGAAATAATGGCGGCGATGGGCTGGCCATGGCAAGAATGCTCTCTCAGAAAGCACGTGACGTGGCGGTTTTTATCCTTGAATTCGGGCATTTAGGCACAGAAGACTTCCAGGTCAATCTTGAGCGCTTGCATCAATATGCAGGCATTGAAATAAAATTTATACAAACAGAACAGCAATTTCCCTCGTTTGAAAATAAAGACGTTATTATTGACGCTTTGTTTGGCTCGGGATTAAATCGTCCGCTGGAAGGAGTAACCGCTAAGCTGGTTGAGCAAATAAATAATTCGGGTTGTGAAATAATCGCTATTGACACACCAAGCGGTCTTCCGATCGACCATTCGGCTGAAGGCGAAAAAATTATCAGGGCCAACCACACTCTAAGTTTCCAGGTTTTCAAACTATCATTTCTTTTACCTGAAAATGCAAACTTTGTTGGCGAAGTTCATATTCTGGGTATTGGACTGCATCCCGACTATTATAATTCCGCTGAAACCAATTATGAATTGGTCGACGGAAAAATGATTTCAGCGATCTATAAATTACGAAACCGGTTTGCTCATAAGGGAAATTTTGGGCATGCGCTGCTTGTTGCCGGAAGTTATGGAAAAATGGGCGCTGCGATCCTATGTGCAAGAGCTTGTTTGCGAAGTGGCGCGGGGTTAACGACCTGTCATATTCCAAAATGCGGATACGAGATCATTCAAGCCGCCGTTCCAGAGGCTATGGTGATGACTGATTTCAATTCATCGATCATTACAAAGATCGACGAAGACCTTTCAAAATTTAATTGCATCGGCATCGGGCCCGGCATTGGAACCGCGACTGAGACGCGGAAAGTTTTGCAGGAAATTTTCGCCACATATAAAAAACCCATTGTTCTTGATGCGGACGCATTAAATCTCATTTCTTCAGACAAAAAATTATTGAAAAAAATTCCGCAAAACTCTATTCTTACACCTCATCCAAAAGAATTTGAAAGGCTTTTTGGGGAAGCTAAAAACGACTTTGAGCGTATACAACTCGCCCGGCAAAAGGCAGAGGAATTAGGTCTCGTCATTGTTCTCAAAGGTCATCACACATGTATTGCAACTCCTGGCGGAAAAGTCTATTTCAATAATACGGGCAATGCCGGTATGGCAAAGGGAGGCAGCGGTGATGTGCTTACCGGAATTCTTACGGCGCTTGTTGGTCAGTATCATGACGCAATTAAGTCCGCGATCCTGGGTGTTTATATTCATGGCCTGGCTGGCGATAATGCAGCAGGAAAATACTCAAAAGAAGCAATGATCGCGGGTGATATAATTGAAAATTTAGGAGAAGCATTTTTGTCAATAGCTTTAAGAGGCAACGAAGAGGATCAATAGAATTGTTTGAGTTGAACGGAGCGTCGCAACGTCAGCTAAATCAAGGTTATTTAGCTTGAAAAACAAATTTCCCCAATCCTATTGTCAAAGTGTAAAATTCCATCTTCTCCCCTATCTTTGCCGTCCTCCAAAGGGAGAATTAAATTTCGATTAAGTAATTACCACTTATGGACAAATTGATTTACCTGGTGCCTGCCATGGCGTTGCTTGGATTGCTTTACATGTTCGTCAAATATAATTGGGTCTCAAAACAGGAAGCTGGCACTGATCGGATGAAAGAGATCAGTACTTACATTGCGCAGGGTGCCATGGCGTTCTTAAGAGCTGAATGGAAAATACTTGGATATTTTGCTGTCATTGTTGCCTTGCTCCTTGGATTTATGGGCAGCCGCAGCGAATCTTCTCATTGGTCTATCGCAATATCTTTTTTTATAGGAGCCTTTCTTAGTGCACTTGCCGGTTTTATCGGGATGAAGGCTGCAACTAAGGCCAATGTTCGTACTACTCATGCCGCCCGTTCAAGTTTCTCAAAAGCATTATCAGTTTCTTTTTCCGGTGGTTCCGTAATGGGACTCGGTGTTGCAGGTCTGGCTGTGTTAGGATTAGGAGGTGTGTTTATTGTCCTGATAAAAATTTTTGCACCCGGTGCTGTTTCTACTTCGCATGATGTTGGAAGAGCGATTGAAATACTTACCGGATTTTCCCTCGGTGCAGAATCAATTGCCTTATTTGCCCGTGTAGGCGGCGGTATCTACACAAAGGCAGCGGATGTTGGTGCAGACCTCGTTGGAAAAGTGGAAGCCGGCATTCCGGAAGATGATCCGCGTAATCCTGCAACGATCGCTGATAATGTAGGGGATAATGTTGGTGATGTGGCCGGGATGGGTGCTGACCTGTTTGGATCTTATGTGGCAACGGTTCTGGCAACGATCGTGCTGGGTCACGAAGTTACTGGCGCTGATGGTTCTTCATTGAATGACGGCTACATGGGTTTTTCTCCGATACTATTGCCAATGCTCATCGCCGGTATTGGAATTATTTTTTCTATCATCGGAACTTTCTTCGTACGCATCAGCGAATCTGCTTCTGTAACTACATCGGTTGTTCAGAAAGCATTGAACATGGGTAACTGGGGAAGCATCATTCTCACTGCTATTGCCAGTTATTTTTTGTGCATATATATTTTACCTGGAGGCAGTCTCTACATACGCGGTTTTGAATTCACCAGGAACCAGGTATTTGGTGCCATTGCTTTAGGATTGGTTGTCGGAACTCTTATGAGTTTGATCACCGAATATTATACTTCGATGGGCAAGCGACCTGTGAATACAATTGTAAGGCAATCGGGTACTGGTCATGCGACCAACGTGATCGGCGGATTGGCTGTGGGAATGGAATCAACGCTGCTTCCTATTCTTGTTCTTGCCGGTGGCATTTACGGTTCTTATGCCCTGGCAGGTTTGTATGGAGTAGCCATTGCTGCTGCGGGCATGATGGCCACAACTGCGATGCAATTAGCGATCGATGCATTTGGTCCTATCGCCGATAATGCCGGGGGTATCGCTGAAATGAGCGAGCTGCCAAAAGAGGTTCGTCAAAAAACAGATACGCTTGATGCGGTTGGCAACACAACAGCTGCAACAGGAAAAGGATTTGCTATCGCTTCAGCCGCATTGACGGCTCTTGCATTGTTTGCTGCCTACGTTGGCGTTATTAATACCAATGGTTTCAAAATGGATGGCATTAATATTTATAAGGCCGATGTACTTGCAAGTTTGTTTGTGGGCGGAATGATCCCTTTTATTTTTTCATCGTTGGCAATACAGGCAGTTGGCAAGGCTGCTATGGCAATGGTAGAAGAAGTAAGGAGACAATTCAAGTCTATTCCAGGAATTATGGAAGGAACGGGAAAACCCGAATATGATAAATGCGTTGCCATTTCGACAGATGCTTCCATTAAAAAGATGCTTGCTCCTGGCGCCATTGCCATTATCTCCCCGCTGATCATCGGTTTTCTTTTGGGTCCGGAAGCCTTGGGAGGTTTCTTAGCCGGAGCAACAGTGAGTGGAGTATTGATGGGAATGTTCCAGAATAATGCCGGCGGCGCATGGGATAATGCAAAAAAGAGTTTTGAAAAAGGAGCGGATATTAACGGGCAAATATATTATAAAGGCTCTGAGCCACACAAAGCATCGGTAACAGGTGACACCGTTGGTGATCCTTTTAAAGATACTTCAGGACCCTCAATGAATATTTTGATTAAACTGATGTCCATTGTATCTTTAGTCGTCGCTCCTACCTTAGCACAAATTCACAGTAAAAAACAAAAAGAAGTAGTGATAAACAAAACAGAAAAAACCTTACATTTATCTTCCCAAGGGAAAATGACGAGTCAAACCAGGGCTCACTATATAAATAATTAAAGATCTTAATCAGAACCATTACTTAAGTCCCGCTGTTTCCACAGGGGGGCTTATTTTTTTGACCCTTCAATATTCAATGTTCAATACTCAATATTCAATGTTCATTGCAATCAACAAGCAGTGTAACTATTTTTTCCAGATCGCTCAATCTGCTCTGACAGCCGAGTGAAGCATATCATTGTCAATTCACTGTTTTAGAGTAAAAAACCTTGTCAATAAATTTTCTCTCTTTGTCTCTGTAAACAGCGAATCGATCAACACTGAACTTACAGTCAACCTGCCTTTGGCAACTGAACCACAAACTCTGTAAACTCTCCTTCCCGGGTATTTACTTTTATTTCGCCGCCATGTGCTTTTACAATATCATAAGCCAAACTCAATCCCAATCCTGTTCCTTGTCCTGTCGGTTTGGTGGTGAAGAACGGTTGAAATATTTTATCCAATATTCTTTGTGGAATACCATTGCCGTTATCTTTTACTACTATTTCAACTTTACCGTCTAATTTCTTTGTAGAGATTGTAACCATTGGTTCATAGTCATCGCCAGCCGTTTTCTTTTTCTCAGCCACTGCGTAAAAGGCGTTGTTGATCACATTCAGTAATGCCCTGCCAATATCCTGCGGCACCACATTTATGATTTCAATGTTTGGATTAAAATCAGTTTCAATTGTAGCATTAAAGCCTCTGTCTTTTGCACGAAAGCCGTGATAGCTCAACCTCAAATATTCATCCGCCAGTTTATTAAAATCAGTTAGTTCTTTTTTCCCTGTGCTTGATTGTGAATGTTGCAACATTCCTTTTACAATTGCATCGGCACGTTTACCATGATGATTTATTTTTTGTTCATTTTTCCTGATGTCATTTGAAATTGCTTTTACATCATCCAGGTTTCCTTTGTCCATTTCCTGCTGCATTTCATCAATCAATTCCCTATTTACTTCTGAAAAATTATTGACAAAGTTTAGCGGGTTTTGAATTTCATGGGCGATGCCGGCAGTGAGCTCTCCCAGAGAGGCCATTTTTTCAGCCTGGATTAGTTGAGCCTGCATGGCTTTTAAATTATTTAAGGTTGATTCAAGTATATTTTTTTCTTCGCTGATTAGTACTGCTTGTTCCTCCGATTTTTTCAGGTCGAGAAAACGGGTATAAATAAGGCCAAATACATTGGTCATGCGGAACATAATATCCATTTCTTCTTCTGTTAAAGGGTTGCGGACAACCACGTTAATAGTTCCTGCGGAAAAAAAGAAGGAATAATAGTATTCGCAGAAAATGTTTTCCCTGATCCTGGGAATGCCTGCATAGGAAGACATTGTTTTATAATAATTCACCAGATCATTTCCTTCCAATTTGGTAAAAACAAACGGTTGACTCGACTTTCTTGCTGCAATAGTATTTTGAAAAACAAGATGGACATTTTGCATATTCTGTTCGTGCACATTAATATAATCCAGGACAAAAAACAAACTGCCATTGTCGGAAACGGATGTAATCCATAATTCTATAGCATTATTTTCATCATCGAATATGCCAACCCCGGAGCGAATCGCGTCAATATTCAATTCTTTCAGTTGTTGAAAAAGAATGATTGAGGTTTCCGAGAGTTCAGTGCTGTTGCGCATGTCAAGTGCCATTATTCTTACTTTTTCCAGCGCTTTTTCAACCTCGATCTCCCGGTTTTTTTGAGCGATATTTTTTTTTAACTTGTCCAATTCCGCTTCAAGAAAGTTTATCCTTTCTATTGCAGGAATGTTTTGATTATTGCTCATGCCCGCGTGGTTGTAATGATTTCACTGAATTAAATCATTTCAGAATCAGATAAATGATGAATTCAGAAATTTTAAGAGGTTAAAGTTTTATTCTCCCCATTGCGGGTCTATAATGTTGGCCACTTCCGTAATGCGGTTAGCGGGGAACCCACCCAACTTGGCATGCTCTAAAAGAATTTCTTCATTTTTTGCCATGTAAATGCAATAAATCTTATCCCCGGCAATATAGCTGTGTATCCACTGAATGTCTGTACCTAATGTACAAAGTACTTCTCTTGATTTTTTGGAAATAGATTTCAACTGTTCAATATCAAAATTTCCGGCTTGAGGAATTTCACGTTCAATGATGTATTTAGGCATATTTATTTGTTGAGATACTCTAAAATTAAAAAAAATAAATTATCCATTCGCACGGCGAGAGAATCATTGCGTTGTTCCGCTAAAGCACTTGAGCTGACCGCATACATTCCTGCCAACGGCAGCGGCATCTGGGCTTCTTACTGAATTTGTCATAGCAGTATATTTTAAATTTAGGTTTGAAGAAATTGAACCGGGGAGGGATTAAAAATTGTAAATGAGAAGAAAGGATTATTCCCGGCTTTTGAATAGTTTGTTTCAAAACTACAACCTGGGAAGCTCCGGGGCTCTAAATTTTAGATCAAATGCATGTAATTTTTATTCAGCTGCAGCTTCTCAAAGGCAGGGGCTGCCCTGGCGGGCAACTTTCAAATGAGTAAAGAAGGGGATTGAAAAAAGAAAAAGGTTGCCTGCCTCATTATTCGTCTGGTCACGTTCATTGTTATTTTTGGCATATTCGGCCTTATTCTCTTTGGAAAGAGTGGTTTTCGCGACGAATAACCAGGTTTTAAAGTTTCATTGCAAGATCATTTTCCATCTCTTCCACGTTATCACCATTAGTCAAGTCCCGCTGTTTCCACAGGGGGCCTTATTTTTTTACCCGATGCCCCAACCCCTGAAGGGGAGTTCCGGAAAATGCTTCAGTCAAACCAGAATTCAACGATTCCCACCTTCAATTAATCACCACATAGGAACATAGGCCACAGCAGTCCCGATAGCTATCGGGACACATAGAATCCTATGTGTTACCTATGTTCCTATGTTTCTATGTGGTTCAAAATTTCAACCGGTTTATCTTTTGACCTTGTGTAATCGGGCGGTTTCCATCATCATAAGGGAAATATTTTTATGCAGCCAAGATCGTTTGCTCTCGATCCCCGCTATTTCCAGGTCATTTTCCAGGTCATATTTTTACTCTACGGTGTTCTATTTCTTGAATGGAATACTGACTGGTTGCATTATGCAACGAGCATTGGCGGCTGTTTACTGTTGAACTATTTATTTGAAAGCATAAAACAACAACGACTCCTTCCCCTTTGGGGAAAGTCAGGATGGAGCTCTTGGGGTTTTAGTGTCTTAATAAGTGCCATGAGTCTTTGCCTGCTGTTAAAGACCAATCATTGGTATATAAGTTTGCTCGCTGCATTTCTCACAGTTGTATCAAAATATGCTTTTCGTTTTGATCACAAGCACGTATTTAATCCATCTGCATTTGGTATCATCGCAACAATTTTTATCACCAAAGATGCATGGTTATCGCCTGGTCAGTGGGGAAGCAATGCAGTGATATTTTTTGCAGCGACAATACTTGGAATAATTGTGGTAACCAGGGTACAGAAGCTTGATGTTAGCCTTGCTTTTCTCCTCACTTTTATTTTGCTATTATATTGGAGACAGGTTTATGTCCTCGGCTGGCCGTTGGATTATTTTATCCATTCTGTTAGTACGGGAAGTGTGCTGCTCTTCACTTTTTTTATGATCAGTGATCCCAAAACATCACCCAATCATCCTGTAGCAAGAATCATTTGGGCGGTATTGATCGCCTTCGTCTCCTTTTATCTCGCCGCTTTCAAATGGAAATACAATACACCTGTATGGGTATTAGTGGCCTGCGCACCACTGGTACCGTTGCTGGATAGACTCTTTAAGGCAGAAAACTTTCAATGGAAAAATCACTTATTTAATAACTATCCACATCACCCCTTTAGGGGATGGGGGCAAAAACTCAAAAACATAGTCATGAAACCATTTATGAAAAAAATTGCTGCATCAGTTATACTGGCAGCTATGATCAGCCATGAGGCCATTGCATTTTGCGGATTTTATGTTTGCAAGGCTGATGGTACTTTGAAAAATAAAACCTCGCAGGTGATCCTTGTTCGCGATGGCAACAGAACGGTCATTACCATGTACAATGATTTCCAGGGCAACATGAAAGATTTTGCCATGGTGGTCCCTGTGCCGGTAGTTTTAAAAAAGAGCGACATCAAGGTGGTGAACCAACAGATATTTACTACGCTGAATGAATATAGTAAGCCGAGATTGGTAGAGTACTATGATCAGAATCCGTGTGATCCATGTTGTACTCAACGAAGTCGTGATCTCGCAATCGACTAAAGCTTCCCGAAGTCCAACTCAGAGGTATGTCAAGTCTAAAAAAAGAAACAGTAAAAATTGAAGCCAAATACATTGTGGGCGAGTACGACATTCTTATTCTTAGTGCTACAGAATCTACGGGACTAAAAACATGGCTGGATGAAAACGGTTATAAAATTCCCGCCGGCGCTGAAGAAGTCTTACGACCTTATATCAAAAGCAATCTTAAATTTTTTGTGGTAAAAGTGAATGAAGAGGAAAAGAAAAAGTTACCGGGAAATTTTCTTCGCCCCATCCAGATAAGTTTTAATTCTCCAAAATTCATGTTACCTATTCGTCTTGGTATGGCCAATGCCGACGGAGACCAGGACCTGATCGTGTATGCTTTCACAAAAAAAGGAAGGATAGAATGCACCAACTATCGCACTGTGTCATTACCAACCGGCAAAAACATCCCCTTGTTTGTGCAGAACAATTTTGGAAATTTTTACTCCAATCTTTTCCAGCACCAATGGGACGTGGAAGGTAAGTCAGTTGCCATGCTTGAATATGCATGGGATGTAAGTCCAAAGAATTATGTGAAATGTGATCCTTGTGTAGCCACTGCACCATCAACGCAGGATCTTGTTCAGGCAGGAGTTTGGTGGATCAATCGTGACTGGTATGATTACAATGATGCACAGTATGATGACGACTACTCAGCGAATGTCTATTTCACCCGCCTGCATATAAGATATAATCGCAGAGCTTTTCCGCAAGACCTGGTGTTTCAGCTTACCCCCAATACAGAAAATTTCCAGGCACGCTACGTTATCACACATCCTGCAGGCGGAGACTTTAACTGTGAAGCAGGAAAAAAATACCTCGCCGATCTGAGACAAAGACGGCAGGATGAATTAAAGATGCTCACTTATCTCACTGGCAAGGGCTACGATGATTGGGATGTTGTTGCCAATACAAAAGAAGAAAAAAATATTCCGGTTGAGATTTCTTACAGAAGCATCGCGTCAACCATAACGTTTGACAAAAAAGATAACCGGCCTTTATTTGCTACCCTGGGAGTGATCGGTCTTATTGCTTTATTTGGGTTTAAACGAAGAAGAATAAGATCATAACTCCTGGTTGTGGATATTCCTTTTCCGGCTTATCAACCGCAGCATCGTTGGTAATACGATCAATAATAGCGGCAATGCTATGATAAAGCCCCCGATCACTGCAATGGCCAGGGGTTGATGCAACTGTGCACCTGTACCAATACCAAGCGCCAGTGGCATCAATGCAATGATAGCTCCGAGTGCTGTCATCAATTTAGGACGCAGCCTTGTAGAAATTGCATAGACAACAGATTTATCAACGTCCCGGCTTTCTTTAAATGATTCGAGAAACTGCAGGCAGGTAAAAATTGAATTCTCCCCGATAATGCCGACGATCATGATGATCCCGGTATAACTCCCAACATTCAATTCGGTGCCGGTAAGATATAAGCTAAGGAAACTTCCTCCTACCCCAAGCATTGCGATCACAAGAATCGTGAGTGCGATAAGGTAATCCTTAAAAAGAAATAAGATCACACTAAACACCAGCAACGTTGCCATAATAAGTATGATCAACAGTTCATGAAAAGATTTTTGCTGATTGGCATAATCGCCGCCGTACACAATGGTATAGCCATGGGGAAGATTCACTTTTGCTGCTACCTGTTGTTGTATGTCTTTGACTGTACTGCCAAGATCGCGATTTTCCAATCTTGCACTTACCACGCCCATTGATTGCATATCCTGCCTGTCAATTTCTGTTGCTCCGGGTGTAATTTCTATATCCGCCAATGAGCTGATAGGAATCAATTGACCAGTGGGTAAAAAAATCTGCAACTTTTTTATTTCGTTAACCGTAAGCTTCCTGTTACCCGGGTAAACGATCCTGATATCACTCATTTGATTCGGATCGAAAACACGAACCCACAATATTACCTTCAAGCGCAGTTTGTAATTGGTATTGCAGATCAGCAGGCGTGATTCCATAACGTGAAGATTGATACTGTTAGGCCTGATGTTTATGGAAGGACCTGCAATTGTAATTCCATTAAAAACATCTGCAGCACCGCGAACTTTCTCTGTAACACCCGCTACCTGTTTGGCAAGTTGATGCAATGTTTGTATATCGTTTCCGAGTATCTTAATTTCAATAGGCTGTACGGATGTCATCAGATCTCCAAGCATATCCCCTATCACCTGCCCGAAATCTATGCGCAACGCGGGCTGCGTGCTTTCGATTTTCTGACGCATATCACTAATAACTTCGTCAGTCGATTTACTTCGATTCTTTTTTAACTCAATTAAATAATCGCCTCTGTTAGGTTCAGTAATGAAAAAACCCATTTCCGTGCCTGTCCTTCTTGAATAAGCCTGCACATCGGGATCATTGACGATAATTTTTTCAACTTGCTGAAGCATTCGATCCGTTTCCTCGAGAGAAGTGCCGGGTGGAGAATTATAATCCAGCACGATGCTTCCTTCATCCATTTCTGGCAAAAAACCAGTTTCCAATTTTGGAAAAACAAAAACGACCGCCGCGATCAGAATGACTGCAATTATAAAACTGATATAAGACCGGCGGATAAAAAAGCTAACCCATTTTTGTTTTTTTACCTCATGTGATTTCCTCTTCTTCTTTCTTTTTTGTTTTGAAAACAAGAAATAAACAACCGGCAGCAAAAGCCAGGTAACAAAAAAGGAACAAACAAGTGTGATGATCATTGTATTGGTCATCACTTTGAAATAAGCTCCGGCCACGCCAGATCATTAATACAAAAGGAAGAAAGATAACGATCGTGCTTAAAGAAGAACCCACCATTGCGGGGAACAAATATTTAATTGCTTTTTGTACCAACGTTAAGGAAGGTTCACCAGGATGTTCTTCATGCGTTCGATGGATCTGTTCCACCACTACAATGGCATCATCAATGATCAACCCAATGGCGGCAGCAATGGCACCAAGCGTCATAATATTCAGGGTTTGCCCTGTGGCATACAGCATTATCGTGTAAGACACAAAGTAACGGGAATTGTAAGAAGAATAACGCTGCTTGCCTTGAATGAACGTAAAAAAATAACAGCAACACTATTGCCAAAGCAAGCCCTATTAATACTGCGTCAGTAACACTTTTTACAGCATTGTTTACAAAGTCAGCCTGCACATAGTATGGCTTAATGCACTACATCTTTTGGCAATAATTTTTTTCAGATCCTTTATCTTCTGCGCCATCTGGTCAGAAAGATCAATCAGGTTTGCGTTAGGTTGTTTAATGACGGCAAGCAGAACACCTTCATGGCCATTGGCATTGATCTTTATGTATTGTTTTGCTTCCTGGATATTAACCCTGGCAATATCTTTTAAAAGTACTATACGCTTACTGTTGTTACTTACAACAATATTTTCCAATTCTTCTTTTGTACGCACCTGCGCATCGGTAACCGTCAAATACATCAACCGGTAATCAGAAAGATATCCGTTTGACTGTATAAAATTTGTATTGCTCAAAGCAGTGTCAATAAGATCAGGCGTGATCCCAAGCCTGTTCATTTTTTGTACATCCAGTTCAAGCCAGTACTCTTTTGTTTTGCCACCAATTACACGCACTTCAGAAACACCCTGCACTCTGTGATAAAAATGGTTTAATCGTGTACAGCGCCATCAGTTTAAGTTCGATCGGCGATTTAGAATGGCTCTCTAAAGAATATCCTATAACGGGAAGAATGGAGGGATTCATTCTTTCAACGGTGATCTGTACACCCGGAGGTAATTCATTCCTCGCCTCATTGATCTTTGACTGGATCCTTTCATAGGCCACTATCTACATCGGCATTCCAATCTAAAAATGCCGACAGTTCGCAACTTCCGCGGCTTGTTGTACTTCGGATGGTCTGCAGATCGGGTATTTGCTTAATCGCATTTTCCAGCGGCCGTGTTACAGTGATCATCATTTTATCGACAGGCTGCTGACCGGCATCTGCTATTATTTTTATTTTAGGAAAAGTGATCTCGGGAAACAATGCAGTTTGCATTTTGGTATAGGCAAACACGCCTCCGCAAAGAGTAATGACAATGACTGCCGTTAAAGGATGTTTATATGTTATGAAGAAATTTTTCATTCAACAGATTTCACTACTTTAACTTTTGCAGTGTCAGGCAAACCATAATTACCATTCAATAAAATTTTATCTTGCGGTGAAAGTTGGGGCTGAACTATTTCAACACGGTCATTAATTTCCATTCCCTTAGTTACAGGCACTTTAACGGCCGTTACCGAGTCAATCAGTTTCATGATCCAGAATTGAGACTGCGAGTCGTCAGTGAGAACGGCCTGTTTAGGAACAGAAACCACATTTACTTTTTTTTCTTTCAGAATTTTTATTTTGGCAATAAGATTTTCCGGTATGTTGGTTGCAGGAAGGACTTTGACCAGGACTTTCTGCGTTTGAGACACTGAATCAATTGCCGGCATAAAAGAAGCCACTACACCATTCAAATGAGTTCCATCGGGCAGCAATACATTGACAGGCTTATTCAGACGGACAAATTTTATTTGCTCGTAAGGAACATTTAATACAAACCCAAAACTTCGCGAATCGCTGATGACTGCCAATTGCTCGCCTTCCTGCACGTAGTCACCTGCCTGGTGATCGAGCTCCGTGATATAACCGCTTTCCGGTGCCACTATTTTAACCGTTCCCGAAAAATTAAAAGATGAATCCAGTTTATTGATCGTATTGCCTAAACTTTCCGCTTCCTTCGTCTTTAGTGTAAATAGAATTTTACCGGCCTTAACAAAGTCATTGACTTTTGCACCAATGGTTTTTATATACCCATTGATATTTGATTTTACTACATTGTCCTGTAAAAAATTAGAAGTAGCATTTAGCTCCAAAGAATCGGCAAGCGTTTCTAAACTCACTGTAGTAACCGTGACAGGCGTTTGCGTCTGCTGCTCCCCTGTGTCATCCGACGATTCCTGTTTATTCTGACATGCTGTGATAGCAGTGGCAACCAAAAGCAAAAAATAGAATTTCTTTCTTTTCATAAAAATTATTGGTTCCAGTAATTGATCTGGTTTATGATCTTCAGGCGGCTGATCAAATTTTGCCGGTACGTATTCTGTGCATTCAGGTAATTTGTTATGGCTATTACAATATCTGTTACTTTCACATCACTTGTCTCTAATAGTTTGTGATAAGCCTGGATCAGGGTTTTTGTATAATTTACCTGTTGTTTTATTTTTTCAAATAGTTCATCAGTAGCATGCAATTGATTGTTTAACTGTATTACCTGCTGATTATACTGGTTGATAAAAAAACTTCTATTGGTCAGTCTTGTACGTTCTTCAATATCCAGCTTCTGATATTTTAAAGTTCTTTGATGACCATCATACAAAGGCACTTTTATATTTACGCCGAAACTGAACCCAATATTTTTATAAGGAGTGTTTTGCAGAGATGTATTAAACCCGGCATCAGTAAAAGCATTAAAAGAAGGCCGGTAGCTGTAGTCAATCAGTTTTCGTTCATTCGCTATACGCAAACTATCTGTTGTATATCGCTTGTAAAAAACCGAATTGTAAAAATCATATTTAAGACTATCTTCCAGGTGAGGTTCTTCAATTCTTGTTATGATCGTATCTACAATTCCGGCGAAGTAGTTCAGGGTAAGATAATCTGCATTATATTGGATTCGTGCTTGCAGGTAAGTGAGTTCCTGTTGCTGCACGGTAATATCGAAAGATAGAAACTCAGTTTGTTTGATTACGTTTGATTGCACAAGCTTTTTTAAGACCACTGCCTCTTGTGTTAACAGGTCATACAGCTCCTTTGTATAATCCATTGTTAGCTGATCGCCATAAGCTGTAATGTATTGCTCGGTAATTGTTCTTACGAGGTCTTTTTCAGAAAGTAAAAGTGTATCCCGTAAGGATTGATTTTGCAATGCGATCTTTCTGTATTGAGTTGCCAGGTTTCCTTTTGACAAAAAAGTTTTTGTGGCCTGCACCATTCCCGAAACCTGGCCAATATTTGTGATGAGCTCATCGTAACCCCACCCTTTGATCACCGGTGCATACATTTCATTGCTGACGAAATTGAGCTGGGTTTTCGTCGTAGCTCTTAATATCTGGCTATCGACGAGGTTTGAAAGGATCTGGCTTTGCAGGTCTTTCAGGGTCGCGTTATTGTCCCTGGCATATTGAATGAAATCATTGAGGCCCCGGGTCTGCCCGGAACAAAAAACGACCATTAGGATAATCGCAGGAGTTAAGAGAAATTTCATTCCATTCTGTTATACTTAAAAGCCGTCCCGCCTAAGGCGGGACGGCTTTTAACAAATTTAATCCTTCGTCTCTTTTACAAATTTTCCTTTCGCATCAAAAACAACATCTTTGTGATGCACTTCGGCTTCGTAGTTCACATCCCCATTTGCCTTCACAATTCTCGCTGCCTCTTCAATCTTTATACCTGTATAATGTGTTTTCATATAATCCTGAACCTCCTTCGGCAATTCAGAAACAGGAATATCGGTTTCGGTTTCAACAATTGTTCCATTCTTATCGATCACTGTGGACATGGCTTTTCCATTCTGCTTAAAATTGGCCTCATAATTTGCATCTTCTTTATCCCAGCTCGCGGTTATAGACGGATATTGTTTTTGAAATGCAGATTTTACCTCGACAGGAACCTGCGATTCTTTTAATTTCTGTCCACAGGCGGAAAATGCAATCGCCCCAGTAACGACCACTACAATAAACAGCTTTTTCATATAAATGGCTTTAAGGTGAGGTGTAAAATTGAAGATCGAATCTGGCGGAAATCTGTAGAGTTGTTTCCTCTTTTTTTAATATCGGAAGTACACGTTTGATGTTCAAATTCTGAAGAAATTCTGAAGCAAATCTCTAAATAAAATGGGCACAATTTTTATATTTTTTTAAGCAACAATATCACAAGTATTGTCGTTTCGGTTCACGGGTTAAAGAAACAGCAATGGAAAGAAAGATACTCGTCGTTGTGTTTATGATGTTATCGCTGGCAACTTTTTCACAGAAGCCAGACACGTTAATCAAAAAATTGGATAGCTTGAACAGAAAGACCGACAGCGCTGGGGGGCAAACGAATAACATTAATACGACCGCCTATAATGAAAATACCCGGATCACATTTTCCTCTTACTTTATTTTATTAGGCAGCGACCTAAAACAGGAGTTCACAGCACCGTTTCATTTCACCGCAAAAGACTGGGGAACTTTTGGAAAATTCGTACTTATAGAAGGAGCTCTTTTCCTTGCCGATGAATCTGTTCAAAAAAATGCACTCCACTTAAGAGAGGTTAACCCTGGCGTAAGAAATGTGAGTAAATATGTTACCCGGTTTGGTGGTAGTTATGAGGCCTATGTGCTTGCCGCATTAGGTGGCTACGGGTTTATTTTCAAAAATGAAAAAATGAAAACAACCACTCTTACTTGCCACGCAAGCATATATTACAGGTGCAGCTATGGAAAGTGTTATTAAATTTTTATCCGGAAGGCAACGACCTTATTACTATGATCCAAGGTACAGTTGAAGCTGAGCCAAAATTTCACGGACCGCTTAGTTCTGGAAAAGATATTAACGGCAACCGGGTAAACAGTTCCTTTCCGTCAGGGCATACAACTGTTGCTTTTGCGGCTGCCACTGTGTTTGCCATGGAATACCGGGATCGGCCGCTGGTGCCTCTTATCTCGTACTCGGCCGCTACGCTGATCGGCTTAAGCAGGATCACCGAGAATAAACATTGGATCACTGATGTGTTTGCAGGAGCAGCTCTTGGTTTTTTCACCGGAAAGCTGGTAGTTAATAATTACCACAGGTATGCAAAACTAAAGGCGCCCAGCCAGAAGAAAAATTCTATCAGCTTTAATCTTGAATATCATTATGGCCGTTTGATGCCAGGGCTGGTCTATAAATTTTGAGACCTGGTGACCCAAACATAATTTCTTCAGAATTCAATTTCAACTTACATTAATTTTATTTCCACAGGAAAATAATGAAAGTACTGGTAATAGAAGACGAAAAAGAATTATCTGACAGCATTTGCGCTTACCTGGCAAATGAGCAATTTGTCTGCGAGAGAACTTTTGATTTTGATTCATCAATGGAGAAGATCTTATTGTATGATTATGCCTGTATTGTCCTTGACGTAAACCTTCCGGGTGGCAGCGGTCTTGATATTTTGAAAGAACTTAAAAATCAAAATAAGACAGAAGGAGTTCTGATCATCTCCGCAAGGAATTCATTGGATGACAAAGTTTTTGCATTGAAGACAGGTGCGGATGATTACCTGACAAAGCCGTTTCATTTAGCAGAGCTGGCAGCCAGGGTAAATGCCATCATTCGTCGCAAATCGTTTGAAGGGAAAAATGAGATCACCTGTAATGAACTGAAGCTGGATCTTGGAGAAAAAAACGTAAGGGTAAATAATGATCCCGTCGAACTCACGAAAAAAGAATATGAGCTCCTCCTGTACTTCATCAGTAACAAGAACAGGGTAATTTCCAAAAATGCGATCGCCCAGCATTTATGGGGTGATAGCATGGATGTAGCCGACAACTATGATTTCATATATACTCATATAAAAAATCTCCGGAAAAAATTAATGCAGGCTGGCGCTGCTGATTACATTAAATCCATTTACGGAATGGGGTATAAATTTAATGTATGAAGCTTTTTACAAAATATAACCGGGTAAACCTGTTTGCGACGATCGTCATCTTCCTTTTATCGGCCATCGCATTTTATTTTGCTATCAGGTTCATATTAATTGACCAGGTTGACAATGACCTGGAAATTGAAGAAAGAGAAATTGAAACTTACGTAAAAGAGCACAACACACTTCCCGAACCGATTCCTGTAAAGGATCAGAAAATAAGTTATGCCTTATCTGGGCAGGATTTTAAAAAAAGAAGATTTACAACAGATCATGTGGAAGGGGAAAAGGACTCTTTCAGGATTCTTCAATTTGGGATCATGGTGAAAGAGGATATGTACATCGCCACGGTGGCTAAGTCGTTGGAAGGCACTGATGATCTTACGCGGTCCATCCTGCTTATATCATTGGCTACGATCCTCCTGATCCTCGCCACGTCTCTCATCATCAACCGGGTCTTATTGAAAAGACTTTGGCAACCCTTTTACAGTTCGTTGGACATTCTAAAAAATTTCAGGGTGGATAAAAACCGATCCTTGACTTTCCCATCGACGCAAATCGATGAATTTGCTTTCATGAACCAAACTATTCTGAAGACAACCAACCAGGCTCAACGGGAATATTCTTTATTAAAAGAGTTCACTGAAAATGCATCCCACGAAATGCAAACACCACTGGCCATTATCCGTTCTAAACTTGATCTCCTGATACAGGACGAAAATTTGTCAGAGCATCAGAGTAAAACTATGCAAAGCGCATACAGCGCCATTGAAAAGCTATCCCGGCTTAACCAGTCCTTATTGCTGTTAGCGAAAATTGAGAACAATCAGTATGCTGAAAAGACAAATATAAATTTGAAACAAAAACTCGAAGAAAAGCTGGATGCGTTCCACGAGCTGTGGCAAAACCAGGGCATTTCGGTCTCTTCTTCATTGGCAGACGCAACCGCTACCCTCAATCATGAACTAACAGATATCCTGCTGAATAATCTTTTAAGTAACGCAACACGACATAATTTTTCAAATGGATATATTAAAATAGTTTTAAAGGAAAAAGCGCTGGAAATATCAAACAGCAGTAGAAGAAAAAGAGTTGAATTCACAGCAGATGTTTTTACGTTTCTTCAGCCAGGATAAGAAGAGCCGGTATAATGGCCTGGGCCTTTCAATTATCAAACAGATATGTGACGTTTCAGGATTTTCTATTCGTTATTTGTTTACCGGGAATGAACACCGGTTTATCTTATCGTGGTGAGCAGTTGATCAACTTGACTTAAATAACCACATAGGCACATAGATTCATAGGCCCACATAGGTAATTCAGCATTGTCTCTCTAATCTTTTTATTGCAGCTTTCTGCAAATGGTATCAATAATTTTCTTGGTGACAGCTATGTTTCCATTGTGTCTATATGGTTATTTTTTACAAACATAGGAGGAACATAGATAGCACACAGATTTCTATGTGTCCCGATAGCTATCGGGACTATTGTGCCTTATGTGCCTATGTGGTTCAAAGATTTCAAAACTAAGACAGTACCTGATTCAGGATTTCTACAGAATTTAAAATTATCTTGGTATCTCATTCTCTAATAAATTCTCCATGAGTAAAAAAACTTTCGTCTCCCTCATCGCTCTTTTTGCAATTGCTTCATCCTGCTACTCACAAAATCATGAATACAAAGTTGTAAAAACGTATCACATTGCCAGCCCCGGGGGTTGGGATTATATAGCTGTGGACAATGGGGAAAAACTTTATGTGTCACATGGTACACAGGTTAATATATTAAATGAGAAGACAGGTGATTCAGTTGGTTTTATTCCCAACACTACCGGTGTTCATGGAATTGCTTTTGATGAAGAATTAAATAAGGGATATACCAGCAATGGCCGGATAAATAACGTAACTGTTTTTGATCTGAAAACAAATGAAATACAAAGTCAAATTGCTACAGGTCAGAACCCGGACGCCATCATGTATGAACCCTTTACCAAAATGATCATCACCTGTAACGGCAGAAGCAAAAATCTTTCGATCATCGATCCAAAACAGGGTAAAACAATCGATAGTATTGATGTTGGTGGCAAACCAGAAACAGCTGTTTCTGACGGGAATGGAAAAATATTTGTGAACATTGAAGATAAAAGCGAGATCGTTGCTATCGATATAAAGAATCGTAAGGTGTTAAACCATTGGTCTTTGAAGCCGGCAGAAGGCCCAACAGGTTTGGTTTACGATAAAACTACCAAAAGGTTATTTGCCGGTTGCGATAAAATGTTAGCCATCGTAAATGCAGAAACCGGCGCCGTGGTCACTACTCTTCCTATAGGTGACGGATGCGATGGCGCTGCTTTTGATGCAAAGAATAAAATTGTTTTCACTTCCAATGGTGAAGGAACGATGACTGCCGTTAAAGAAAATGACGCTGATAGTTTTTCTGTATTAGGAAATTATACAACCAAACGTGGTGCACGTACAATAACGATCAATGCAAATACCGGAACATTATATTTACCTACTGCTGATTTCGACCCAACTAAAACAAATGCAAACGGGCGGCCAATGATGATCCCTGGCACTTTCCAGGTTTTGGTTGTGCAATAATAATATTCGTCCGCATTCAATTAACTTTGGCACATGCTAAAAATCTCACAGCGTGGCCAGGTAATGCCGCCCTCGCCTATCCGAAAACTGGTTCCTTTTGCAGAAGCAGCAAAGAAAAAGGGCATAAAAGTTTTTCACCTCAATATTGGCCAGCCGGATATCGAAACTCCACCAGCTATTCTTGATGCAGTTCGTAAAGCAGATATTAAAGTATTAGAATACAGCCACAGTGCAGGCAATGAAACTTACCGTCGCAAGCTTGTAAATTATTATAAAAAAGTTGGGATCGATATTAGTTATGACCAGATCATCATCACGACAGGAGGAAGCGAGGCGATCCAGTTTGGATTTTTTACTTGTTTTGATCCAGGTGATGAAGTGATCATTCCCGAGCCTTTTTATGCAAATTATAATGGCTTTGCCGTGACTGCAGGAGTAAAAGTCATCCCCATTACTTCCCATATCGAAAATGGATTTGCACTTCCTCCTATTGAAGATTTCGAAAAATTGGTTACCCAAAAAACTAAGGCAATAATTATTTGTAGTCCCAATAATCCTACGGGGTACTTATATAGTCGCGATGAAATGGAAGCCCTGAAAAAAATTTGCCTGAAGCATAATTTGTATTTATTCAGTGATGAGGCCTATCGTGAATTTTGCTATGATGGCGAATATGTTAGTGCCATGCATTTACAGGGCATGGAAGAAAATGTAGTGCTGATGGATACGATCAGCAAACGATACAGCGCCTGCGGCGCAAGGATCGGGGCGTTCGTTACAAAAAATAAATCTGTATATGATGCTGCAATGAAATTCGCACAGGCAAGATTAAGTCCTCCGGGGCTTGCGCAGATATTAGGAGAAGCCGCCGTTGATCTTCCTGGAAATTATTTTGATGAACCCAAGGCGGAGTATATGGCACGTCGCGATCTATTGGTAAGCAGGCTAAATAAAATACCAGGGGTTTTTTGTCCAAAGCCCGGCGGTGCATTTTATGCTATGGCAAAGCTGCCAATCGACGACAGTGATAAATTCTGTCAATGGTTGCTTGAATCTTTTTCTTACAACGGTCAAACGGTAATGCTGGCGCCTGCTACCGGTTTTTATGGAACGAATGGCCTGGGGAAAAATGAAGTGAGACTTGCTTATGTTCTCAACCTCGAAGCCATTAATGCTGCAATGGATTGCCTTGCACAAGCATTACAACAGTACCCGGGCAAACAGGAAAAGAGTTTTGCTGCCAGCATTCCTGCCACCTTATAATTCCTTTCACCATACCATTAATACAAAACTGAAAAGGTGAGATGTCATTGCAACCCTCAGTTGCAGTTATGAACTGATCCGGCTCATAACATTCTCAACCATTCTATCGCATCGTGATAAATGAAATTCAAAAACATCCTCGGCTTTGTAGAGTTCGCTGAGTGCATTTCTCAGCATCGATTTAGCGCGGTTGAGCCTGACCTTTACATTTATTTCGCTGATAGCAAGACATTCTTTCGTTTCAGATACACTCATGTTTTCAACCTCTCTCAATATGAAGATGGTCCTGTACTTTTCCGGCAATTTATGAATGGCCTCCTCCAACATTTTTCTTAGGTCAGCATTCACGAGTTTTGAAATAGCATTTTGCTGGCGAATGCTTTGCTGGTAATGATTGATGGTGTTTTCTTCATCTCCAAAAAATGTTTTCGTTTTTTTGTTCGCAACAGGCTTTCGTTGATCATTATCCTTGTAAGCCAGGTCGAAAAAGAAGATCTGAATTTAAATTTTCCAAGGTTCTCCCAGGCATTAATATAGGTCACTTGCATGGCATCCTCCACTTCGGTGTCATCATCAAGAATACCCATACCCACACGGTAAAGCCGCTGGTTATACCTGCGTACGATAAGCGCGTATAGATCCTTTTCACCCTGGAGTATGCGGGTAATTAGTTCGCTATCAGGCAAGATCCCTGATTCAACAGCCGGCTGATTATACATTTTGTCCACAATTCTATGATTAGAGTGAGTACAATGAAAAGAGTTACAAAATTAGTCACCCTATTTTTTGTAACCTTCCCCGTTATTCTTTCTCAAATTATAAACCAGTTTAGCTATATCGAAATTATTTTTTAATCAAAGTATTTGTAATGGAAGCAACAATTCAAAATGTTCAGAATGTTCAACGGGTGATGAAGTACACATATGGGTTCGTACCTATCTTAGCCGGTCTCGACAAGTTCACCAACCTTTTAACCGATTGGAAAAATTACATTGCTCCATCGATCAGCAGCGCATTGCCCTTCAGCGCTTCCACATTTATGGCAATTGTTGGGATCATTGAGATCATTGCCGGCATCATTGTTCTGATACGTCCACGCGTAGGGGGCTATATTGTTATGGCCTGGCTTATTGCAATTGCTTTGACCTTGTTGGTCGGCGGACATTACTACGATGTTGCCGTACGTGACCTGGTCATGGCGATTGGCGCTTTTTCATTGGCAAAACTCTCAGCTGTTAAAGTCCATGTGTAGCGTACCGGACCTCAGTTTTATAAATTGATTGTTGGATCATCTTATCTCTATTGAAGATGATGCAACAGGCAATCAAGCAGCCGGAGAACACGTTTATGATTTAGGATTAAACAAGATCTCTTCCGGAAATTACATTTTGATATTGGAGCAAAACGCAAAAATCGTTGCACAAAATCCTTTCATTATAACACGATGACATCGGGTTAGTGAAATTGAGACCGTCTCGCCTAAGGCGAGACGGTTTTTTATTAACCCCTTCCAGCCTTACCTTTGAAAAAAATTTTATGAAAGCAGAAATTGGTTTGACAGACAAAAATGCAAGAACAATTGCAGAGATACTAAACAGGTTGGTGGCAGATGAGCATATTGTTTATACAAAAACAAGAAATTATCACTGGAACTATGAGGGAGATAATTTTATGGAGATGCACAAATTTTATGAAGGCCAATATGAGGAACTTGCCGAGATGATCGATGAAATTGCTGAACGCATCCGCATGATCGGCCATCATGCCGAGGGGCGGCTAAAAGATTTTTTAAAACTTACCAACCTCGAAGAAGAGGATTACACGACCGATCAAAACGAACAAGTGAGGAATCTTACCGACGACCATCAAACCATTATACGCGTTTTACGAAATGGCATTGAAAAAGTCAATAAATTAAAAGATGCCGGCACAGTTGACCTGCTGACTAAGATCATGGAGCAGCACGAGAAAATGGCCTGGATGCTACGCTCCTATCTTCCTTAGCTCTTATCATTAACTAAAAGTCCCCTGTGAAAACAAAGGACTAAAACGATTAACTCGCCACATGAGAGAAACAAAGGTATTGGTGCAATATGGCCATACTATTACCCCTCTAAAGCTTAATTGTTAACGTTACCATTACAATTAGGGTTGAATTTTTTCTTTTTCCAAACTTAATCTTCTGTTCATGCAGAAATAACAATGCTAATTTAACTCTGCAGTAGTGAAGAGTCTTGCCTATGATGAATTACGCAGAGAGTGTGGAGACATTGATTTCAAAAGAATTTGAACAAAATAATTATTTCGTTGAAAAGATCTATCCTTTTTCCCCAGGCGATGTTCCCCTGAAGAAATCAAAACGAAAATCAACCTTTAAAGACAAAATTCCCTTCTGCAATTGGACGATGCCCGCACAGCCTGAACGTTATATACGGGCTGGTAAATATGATCTTTTGTATTAGTTTTCCTCCAAGCAACCTTTACATGCTTCTCTTATGGCGATTCTCGCCTCTAGGGAGTGCCTCTCCGACTCATTGTATCTTTCGGCATTTTTTTGTTCAGAGTATCGTCTTTTTGGGGTACTGCATCAGTCACAGTCGTTCTATAAATTTTTGACTGATCAATTTTTGGAGAGTCATGGGCAGACACTGATCCCAAAGCATAAAACCCTGCCATCAAGAGTGCGGCAATACAAGCTGTCGCAAAATCTTTCATGGTTTTTATTTTTTGGTTTCGAAATAGTTCGGGAAAGTAAACGACAATATTCATGCCCACTTTATGTAAACAACATTTGTTATATATATATTCCTGCAGAGCATGGTTAAAGCTTCCGGACGTCATGTGATAAGATCGGATAGTGATAAAAAGATCTTCCATTTTTGTCCGATCCGAATAAGCTCATTTGTTATATTAATGAAAACGGAAAGTATGTGTCCTTTAATTCAAATAGACAAGATCCTACCGGTTATAATCAGAACTGTTGCCGGGATAATTTGTTTCGGCTTGAGGATGATAACAATTACCTTACGCTAGCCAATATTGCCAACTATTTTTCTTCAGCTTCGACCACCGTTTTAGTTCTTCCGAAGTCAAAGCTTCTTGCTGCTTCAATTGTCAGCTTGTTTTCGTTAAAATGACAAATAAAAGTTTCTGTATGCGGACTTTCAATATATCGTAATATCAATTCAAGTGTATTGGCATCTCTCCACGTATATGCTCCATCGATCTTTGCAGGATAGATCATACTGGCATTTTCGATCATTCCTGAGGTTAATGCCGGCTGTGGCATATTTGTTTCGGCTGGTTGCCACTTACCGCTACCAAAGGCGATTTGATAGTTCGCTGTATCTGTTTGAAATTCTACCTCGCATACATCGTTTGAAAAACTAAGCGAGATAGTTTGCAAACGCAATGCATTCGGTGAAGCTACGAAGGTTTTTCCGCTGATCGCCATTGCCATGGCTTCTGTATTCTTTTGTGGGATAGGCAATGCAAGAGATTTTACTTTTTCTTTCAACCTGGCAACTGCAGCATCATCAGTTGGCAGCCTATCATTTTTAAAAGCCGGCAATAAATAATTCCACACAAGATCGATCTCGCCCTGCAAGTCTGGTGATTCTGCAGTGATCGCAAGCACCGCATCCTGTTCCGGCATTACGATCATGAATTGGCCAAAGGCACCATCGCCGCGAAAAGCATTATGCCTGCATCGCCACATCTGGTAACAATACCCCTGCAGCCAATCGCTGGAATCCCTCCTTGATTGCGGCGCATCAGGACTCTGTAATATCTTTTTAGTACTCGCTTCTTCCACCCATGAAGCCGGTAAAATTTGTTTGCCATTCCATTTGCCCTTCTGTAAAAATAATTGTGCAAACTTCGCCATGTCTTCTGTTTTCAACCGAAGTCCCCATCCACCGGTGTTAATACCTTGCATATCCATTTCCCAGTCCATACCAGTTATACCCAGTGGATCAAATAATCTTGGTTTCAAATAATCAACTACTTTTTGGCCCGTCACTTTTTGTACAATGGCAGACAGCATGTATGTGCCTAATGAATTATACAGGAACACTGAACCCGGTTCGTGCAAAATAGGAGTCTCAAAAAAACCTCTGATCCAGTTAGTATATTTTGTACCGACGGCACCTGTCGGGTCTGGTTCCTGGCCATCAGCCATTATCAAAACATCTTTGACCGTTAATTGTGAAAGACACTTACTTACAGTATCGGGGCGATCATTCGGAAAAAAAGAGATCACTTTATCACTTAGAGAAAGCTTCTTTTCCTGTACAGCGAATCCAACGGCAGTAGCTGTAAAACTTTTGCTGCAGGAATACAAAGTATGCTTAAGATCGGAACGGTATGGGTTCCACCACCCTTCCGCGATCACTTTGCCATGCCGAATCAACATAAAACTGTGAAACTCCGTTTTGCTTTTTCCGGCTGCATCCAGGAACTTAACTATATCGTCGCTTGCAACACCTTCGGCTTCGGGCACCGAGCGGGGAAGGGAATTTGCTTTCTGAGCTATAACATTTGCGGAAAGAAGCAGGAAAAGCAGGAGTAACTGGGCAGAGGACCTGGAGTAAGACATATAAAAACTTTAGTTTCGTTGATTGATCTTTAAAGCTATGATAATCTGACTTTATTTTAATTTTAATACTTAAATTAACCGTTCAGCAATTGTAAAACCTGGTGTACCAGGTCTAAAATTTTTATTATGCCAATTTATATGGACCGTCATGACGTGTCAGAAACGGTCACAGCCGAACATGTAGCACGACTGCACCAGCAGGATATGAAGGTTCAGGACCAGTTTGGTTGCAGGGGGCTTACCTATTGGTTTGATGATAAAAGAAAAACGGCTTTCTGCTTAGTTGAAGCGCCCAATATGAAGGCTCTTGAGGATATGCACAATCATGCACACGGACAGGTTCCCCATCGCATCATAGAAGTAGAACCCGGTATTGTAGAGTCTTTCCTGGGAAGACTCGAGGATCCTAAAAAAAAGACGGACACCGAATTGAACATTATCGATGATCCTGCCTTCAGAACCATAATGATCATTGAATTGAAACAACTGGCACCGTTTCAAACCGGGTGGGATCAATTCCAGTTTTCACTGAAAAACTTTAACCAGGAGGTCATCAATTTATTAGGCACCTATGATGGCAAGCCCGTCAGGCAAACTGATTATTACTATCTCGTTTCTTTTCAGTCTGTTTCAAATGCTGTTCATGCAGCTTTTAAAATTCAGTCGGTTTTATATGATCCAACTAATGCCAATCTAAAAAATAAGATCACTTTAAAAATAGGGCTGAGTGCGGGAATCCCCGTGACAGAAAAGCAACTGCTTTTTGAGGACACTATCAAAGTTGCTAGCAGGATATGCCAGATCATTAAGAGTGAAATAATCGTTACATCTGAAGTTAGACATCTCTATGAAAGTGAAAACGCAGACATGTTTCATGAAAATGAAAGCGTCATGGCTCTTACAAAAGAAGACGAAAAATTCATTGCCGCATTAATGGATCATATGGATTCAGTATGGAATGATGCAAATCTAAAAGTAGATGATTTTAACAAAGCGGTTGGTCACAGCAAATCTCAACTATATCGGAAAATGATGTTGCTGACCGGTAAATCGCCCAATACCTTCATAAAGGATTACAGGTTGAATGAAGCTGTAAAATTATTAAACAAAAATGCAGGCAATATTTCAGAAATAGCTTTTGAGACAGGTTTTAGCAGTCCTTCTTATTTTTCTAAATGCTTTCAAAAAAAATATGGTCATTTCCCTTCCGGGTATTTGCTCGCCAGGGCTGCCCCGGAACTTGAGCAGCACGCCTGAATAAAAATTACATGTATTTGAACTAAAATTTACAGCCCTGGCGGTTACCAGGTTGTAGTTTTGAAACACGCTACTCCACGCTAAACAATCCTTGTTCTCATTTACAATTTTTAATCCGCTTCCCGGTTCAATTTTTTTTAACCTTAAAAATTTAAAATATAGTACTATGACAAATTCAGTTAGAAGCTTGAATGCCTCCGCCGTTGAAAAATTTGCTTCCCAGGTCAGGGGGAAAATTACTCTTCCCGGCGATCCCGCTTATGATGATACGCGCAAAGTATACAATGCCATGATCGATAAGCATCCCGGGATGATCGTAAAATGTGTGGATGTTGCTGACGTAATTCATTCTGTAAATTTTGGAAGGGAAAATGGTTTGTTGGTTTCTGTAAGAGGTGGCGGACATAATGCAGGAGGTCTCGGTTTATGCGATGACGGCCTGGTTATCGATCTGTCGGGGATCAAATTTGTATTGGTCGATCCGAAAGAAAAAACAGTAAAAGTTGGTGGTGGAAATGTGTGGGGCGAGGTTGATCATGCAACTCATCCTTTCGGGCTTGCTGTGCCGGCAGGAATTGTTTCAACAACAGGTGTAGGAGGTCTGACGCTTGGAGGAGGTGTAGGTTACTTAGCAAGAAAATACGGATTAACAATTGATAATTTACTGGAAGCTGATATGGTCCTGGCAGATGGGACATTTGTGACGGTAAATGCCAATCAAAATGCAGACCTGTTTTGGGCTATTCGTGGAGGTGGCGGAAATTTTGGAATAGTCACTTCATTTAAATTCCGCGCACATCCTGTCAAAACTGTTTTCGGAGGACCCACTTTGTGGCCGATTGAAAAAACAAATGAGATCATGAAATGGTATCACCAATTTATCCAGGATGCGCCAGAGGAATTAAATGGATTTATTGCAACACTGGTTATACCCGGGCCTCCATTTCCTGAATCACTTCATAAAAAACAGTTTTGCGGAATTGTATGGTGCTATGTTGGTGACCTGGAAAAAGCGGAAGAAGTCTTTAAACCCATACTTGCGATGGATCCCATTTTCCAACATGGTAGGGCCAATGCCTTATCCTGCTATACAAACATTGTTTGATGGTTTGTTACCTCCGGGAATGCAATGGTATTGGAGAGCTGACTTTTTTAATGACCTGGGACCTGAACTTAGCGCAAGGCACATGGAGTATGGCTCAAAAATACCAACGCCTCTGTCTCAAATGCACCTTTATCCTATTACAGGCGCTGTGAGCAGGGTGCCAAAGAATGAGACTCCATGGGCTTATCGCGATGCAAAATATGCAGGAGTAATTGTAGGTGTTGACCCCGATCCGGCAAATGCAAGATAAGATCACCGAATGGACCAAAGATTATTGGGAAGCATTGCATCCTTATTCATCCGGCGGTGCATATTTAAATTTTATTATGAATGAGGGGCAGGATCGGATAAAAGCAAGCTACCGCGATAACTATGATCGCTTAACAAAACTCAAAAAGAAGTATGACCCAAACAATTTCTTTAGAGTGAACCAGAATATTTTGCCTGTTGGAAGCAATTGAGGATCTCCTCCTAAACTGACTATCCCTTTGTAACAACATTCGTGTCCTTTGTGATTCTTTGTGAACTTTGTGACCATATTTATTGAGGAGGAAGGGTCACGAGGTGCACAAAGATCCACAAAGAGCTCAACGCATTTAAAAAATAAGTTTGGGTTTTTATATCCGGCTTGTCGTTTCATCTAAAATGAAAAATCAAAATCATAAACCAAAGAAGAGCTTCTATGTTACCAGTTCTATACATCAATGACCAACATAGAACTCTTCTTATTTTTATCCGGTTTTTAATAATACGAATCCGATATTAAGCCCTCTGTCTCCCTAAAGGGAGGACTTAGGTCGCAGACACTTTCAATCATTACATTTATTGATCAGGAAGTCTTATCATTCATTATGGAAGTTGAAGTAAAAAAAGAAAGATCAAATTCAAGTGCCCCCTTTAGGGAAATAACGAAGGTTGTCGCGCCTTTGGAGCTCAGCATTGATGTTTCCTTGATATAGGGCTATCCGCGAATGAAGTTAATACCGCATAATCGTCATTTCACCGCCCAAAATATACAGTTCACACATAAACACTTTTTCATCGCATCTATCTCACATTATCTTTACGTCGTCAAAAGAAATTAATTAAAAAGCTAAATAGAGCGTTATGAAAAAGATGATCATGGTCCTGGCATTTATCGCAGTAGCGATCGGTAATGCGGCCATTGCCGGCACAGGTGGAGGAGAAGTCGACAAACGAATCAAAAGGGCTTTTGAAAAAGAGTACGCGGGCGCCGCAGATGTAAAATGGTACGTTTTTGATGAGTACACTAAAGTCGATTTTACTTTGAACGACATGCATCTGGTGGGGTTTTACAGTAAAGATGGTGAGATGTTGGGAGTAGCGAGAAATATCCCTTTCTCATCCCTGCCAATTATGCTCCAGATCGGACAGAAAAAAAATTATAAAGATTACTGGATCACGGAGATCTATGAGCTGGCGAAAACTGATGGAACAAGATATTATCTCACTCTCGAAAATGCCGACAAGAGGATCAAGTTAGGTTCAACGGGAAGTGATAATTGGGAAGTCGTTAAAAAACAGGAGAAGCAATAGTTAGTGCAGTCATATATAGTGCATATAGTGCAGCCCGGACCCGTAAGTCCGGGCTTTTTGATTAACCTCACCCCATCATCATACTAAATATTGAAGCATCTGCTTCCCCTCTCCTGGATTATTCATACCTTATTAAAAAAATAAGGTATGTCTACTAAAAATCCAAAGACTGTTCCTGCACTTTTATTAGGAGCAATAATCATCACATTGGTAATGCTCATTTTTTGGCAGCCATCTTTAGGGCTTAATTCAATACTTATCCCTTCCCTAATTGCTTCAATTTTGATTTTCGTTTTCGGGGGTATTATAAAGTATACCGACAAGGATTACTGGAAAGATATGGGGATTATAATTACAATTTCGCTGACAGGAATAGGTTGGTTTGTAAATGGGTATTTGGCAGGACAGAGAGATATAGAAAATCGTCAACGAGAATTAAAAACTAAATATCTTTTAAATGCTTACTATAGACTTGAAAATGGTTTCAGTCGTGGGCCTATTGACAGTATGTCCCCAGAGGAATATGTTTATAAGAAATACGAAGAATCGGCGGTTGGCTCCATAGGGTTATTATCAAATTTGAAAACAATTAAAGCTGCAAATGAATGGCTTTATGCAATTAACGATAATAAAAAATATTTGGACAGTAATAGAGCGGTAATAGATGCATTGAGGAAAGAATTAAGGAGTGAACTAAAATTAGAGCCAATTCCAGAAAATACAGGAAACTTATATAGGATGAACAGCCTTAGAATAACAAATGCCTTTAAAATGACCACTTGGGATAGTAAAGATTTATTCAATCTTATACTTAAACTAAATGAAAATGATGTGAAATAATTACCTCTGGGTCATTGCTAATTTCTAAGTCGGGGTATTTTACTTCTTGTCCCTTATTGGTAGTTGATACCCCTAAGGAGAGGGGCAGCAGAGTTTCCAAATTATTTTAATCTTGATGAGAATTCAGAATGATGAACGGATTGCGACGCAACGGAAGATCAATCTGAGTTACTGAAGCTGGTATCATAAATCAATCAATAATCAATAATGAGTAATGAGTAATTAGCCCGACAATGTTACCTTCTTTTTAAATTTTTGTATCGTTAACATCAGTATATTGACAAAGGGATATTTTTAGGGCATTAATCATTTATCATCATCATGGATTCAAGACGAGATTTTTTGAAGAAAGCATCGGTACTGGCAAGTGGCGCGGGTTTACTGCATGTTCTGCCGTCATCACTGGCAAAGGCACTCGCCATTGACCCGGCGCCGGGCAGCACTTACCTGGATGCAGAACATATTGTTTTATTGATGCAGGAAAACCGTTCATTTGATCATACATATGGAACGCTGCAGGGTGTACGCGGTTTTAATGACCCCCGTGCAATAACGATTCCCCGCAACAACCTGGTTTGGCTGCAGCCAAACAAAAAAGGCGAAACCTACGCTCCTTTCCGGTTTGATATCAAGGGAACAAAGATCACCTGGATGGATTCATTGCCTCATTCATGGAGCAACCAGGTGGATGCGAGAAACAATGGTAAGTACAACGGCTGGCTCGATAATAAACACCCGGGTAATGAGGATTACAAGAATATGCCGCTGACGATGGGGTATTATACCCGGGCCGATATTCCTTTTTACTATTCGCTGGCTGATGCATTTACCGTTTGCGATCAGAATTTTTGCTCTTCGCTTACTGGCACAACTCCAAACCGTTTGTTTTTCTGGACAGGAACCATTCGTGAAAAGCAGGATGAGAATGCACAAGCGAATGTGTGGAATGAAGATGCTGATTACCTCACCATGATAAAATGGAAAACTTTTCCTGAACGCCTGGAAGAAAATGGGGTCTCGTGGAAGATCTACCAGAATGAACTGAGCGTGGGTGTGGGATTTGAAGGAGAAGAAGACGGATGGCTGGCAAATTTCGGAGATAACCCGATCGAATATTTTAAACAATACAATGTAAAGCTGCATCCGGAATACATCGCGGCTCTGCCCAAAATGGCTAAGCGGCTGAATGAAGAATTGGAAAAGCGGGAACAGAAGTTAAAAACACTTGATGTTAACAGCAAGAAAGCAAAACAACTAAACGAAGAAATAAAATGGATAAAAAAATATATTGACATCAATGCTGAAGATCAGAAAAATTGTACACCTGATAAATTTGACAAGCTTTCAGCATTTGAAAAAAATATTCATCAAAAAGCATTTATTACAAACCGCAACGATCCGTTTTATCACGAGCTGACTTCCATAAAATATAAGGATGACCATGAAGAAAGAGAAGTCAAAATTCCAAAGGGCGATGTGCTTTACCAGTTTCGCAAAGACGTTGAAACCGGGCAACTGCCGACGGTTTCGTGGCTGGTCGCGCCCGAGAATTTTTCCGATCATCCTTCTTCTGCATGGTATGGCGCCTGGTATATCAGTGAAGTGGTGGATATACTCACAAAGAACCCCGAGGTCTGGAAGAAAACGATCTTTATTCTTACCTATGATGAGAACGATGGATATTTTGATCATGTACCTCCGTTCGTTGCGCCACATCCGGCTAAAAAAGAAACCGGTTTTACATCAAAGAATATTCATACAGGTGTTGACTACGTCACTAATGAAGACCAGCAATCGGTAAAGGATCATGCACGAGAAAGTCCGATCGGTCTTGGTTATCGTGTGCCAATGGTGATCGCATCACCGTGGAGCCGCGGCGGCTGGGTCAATTCCGAAGTATTTGATCATAGTTCATCCATTCAATTCCTCGAAAAATTTCTGAGTCAAAAGTTTAGAAAGAAAATAGAAGAGCCCAACATCAGTGCGTGGCGAAGAACAGTATGCGGCGATCTCACGTCGGTATTTCGGCCGTACAATGGTGAAGAATTAAATAAACCCGAGTTCCCGGATCGGGATGAGTTTATCGAAAGTATTCACAAAGCCCAGTTCAAGAACCCGCCTTCTAATTTCAAACGGTTGACAAAAAAAGAAATAGAGCAGATCAATAAACAACCTCACTCCTCTCCTTTAATGGCTGTGCAGGAACAAGGCATTCGCGCCTCCTGTGCCCTTCCTTACGAGTTGTATGCCGATGGAATGCTAAGTGATGATAAAAATTCGTTTGAAATATCGATGAAAACAGGCAATGATTTTTTTGCTGAATCATCCGCAGGCTCTCCTTTCTCTGTATATGCTCCCGGAAAATATAAAAATGAAGAAGTAAGGGCATGGGCTTATGCAGTTGCTGCGGGTGATGAATTAAAAGATAGATGGGCTGTCAATGATTTTGACAATGGTCATTATCATTTGAGGGTTTATGGTCCCAACGGCTTCTATCGCGAGTTCAGCGGTGAAAAGAATGAACCACCCCTTGATGTGAAGGTAAAATATGAGCAAAGCAATGGTAAGCCTACTGGCAATATTATCCTGCAAATTATCAATAAGGCCAATCAATCTCAGAGTATCATTATTACAGATAATTCTTATAAAGCGGGTACCAAAGAGCAAAGCATCGATGCAGCAACCTCAAAAGAAATTACCCTTGACACAGGCAGATCATTTGGCTGGTATGACATCAGCGTAAAATTAAAAGGTAACTTATCCTTTGCAAGAAGATATGCCGGCCGGGCTGAAACAGGTGCAGCGGGCAAGACAGATCCATTGATGGGAAGAGTAATTTAACTCGACAATTATGCCGAAGGTTCCGGGGACTCCCTTGGAGCATCCCCGGAAGGTCCAAAGGACTCCGTCGGAGAGTCCCCGGACCTTGGGAAAAAACTGAACAAGGGAAGAACGGGGCTCAAAAATTTTTTGCTTTTTTAAAATCTTTTTAGATTTATAGAGCAATCCCCAAATTATACAATATGAAACGAGCCCCCTGCTTCCTCGCGTTTATCGTTTTTCTTCAACTTATCAGTTCCTTAGCACATTCCCAATCTTTGTATGAAATAAAATTTTCGGACAAACAAAAAAACCAATACACGGGGTTTCTTGTCTTTTTTAATGAGACCAATGCCTATATGCGCATAGCTTATTATTCCGACAATATTTATAATGTGGTCAATGTCAATTATACTTCAAGGAATGGTACTAACAGGACGGGGGACAAATATTCAATGCTCACGGGGTACAATCCCACATTTATTACCGATAATAAAGCCAACCACAGGTACAACCCGGATTATTTCATCTGGTTCTATAACAATGCTGCTCAGAAATGGGACACTCCGTATACAACGGATGACTCATTGTTAAATCCTGGCAACTATATCCGTGTCAGTGCATACACTCAACTAAATCCAAAAAATATCAACGATGCATACCTGCGCCAATTTTTCGGCAACTATGAACAGCAATATTTCTCATTGAAAAAGATGTGTGGCCTTACAACCGACAACACGATCACCACATCTGATAATGGAAACAGGTCTTCTACTTTACACCTTGTGCTTATAGCCAATACGTATGATCCCACTATTGGCACAGGTTGCGCCAGCGATGAAACCAATCTGAAAAATGAATTCCGCCAGGTGGCCGATGCATTGGGAATGTCTTTCAGACAATATATTGTTGATGGCTCTACCTTTTCAAAAGAAAATGTAGTTTCTACTCTAAACTCCTTGTATCCCGGCAGCAATGATGTCGTTCTTTTCATTTACAGGGGACATGGCTTTCGCTGGAAGGATCAAACAAATGACTGGCCACGCATGGACCTTCGCCCTTCATCTTATGCTGACATCACCGAGAACAGTTCAATGAATCTGTCAGAAGTGTACAGTGTTCTTAAAAGTAAAGGCGCACGTTTGAATCTTATTCTCGCGGATTGCTGCAACAGCGAGATCAATACATCACCCGTCACAAACAACAACTACCTTACCTTTCAATTTGATAATAACTCCGATGTATCCAAACTTAGGAAGCTTTTTATCAACAGTAATGGTATCCTCCTCTCATCGGCCGCACAAAAAGGAGAAGTATCATGGACCACGTCACAGGGTGGGTTGTATTCTATGAGTTTTTTACAGGCATTAAGAGAGGGAATCAGTTATCTCAGCAATGACCCTTGCAGCTGGAATAATATTATCTCAAAGACCATCACGCTTGCGCGCAATAAGTCAACTCCCACCTTTTGCTCAAATTGTACGCTGCAGGACGGTATTAAGTATGTAAGTATAACCGGTGATTAATAAGAAAGGACAAATAAGAATCAAGACGCTGAATTTCTAATTCATGATTTAAGAAACTATAGTGCCTTAATTTACATGTATTGAGATCTAAGGTGTTCCTTCTTAAAGTTTGATGGATTTTCCCCGATGAATTTTTTAAACGTTTTATTGAAATAAGAAATATTTCCAAAGCCACTTTCATAACAAGCCTCGGTAACCGTCATATCCTGTAAAAGGAATTTTTTTGATTGATTGATGCGGTATTGATTCAAAAAATCAGTGAAGGTATAGTGAGTTGACCTTTTAAAGTACCTGCAAAATGCTGCTGTTGTAAGATGGCATATTTCGGCCACTTCATTCACGTCAATATTTTTTTGATAGTGGGTTTCTATAAAATGATAGACCTTATGTAATCGTTGTTGCTCTTTCAGCATTGAGGCGCTGGCGATAGGCTGAGCTTTTAGCAATTCTGTCTCATTGCTTTCAGCAAGCAAATAGAAGACCTGCAGCAGCAAAACAAGTTGATCAAAATGATGTAAGGAAGACAATTTCTTTAGCTTCTCCCCTGCCAACCGTTTTGTTTCTCCGTAAAATGCCAGGCCGTGTCTTGCTCTTTCAAATAGATCCTTTATGGTAGTCATTTCGGGAAGTAACAGGAAATCCTTGCCCAGGAAATCTTCTTTCATTTGAACCACCACTGTTTCCACTGTTGCTTTTACTCCGTAGTCAAAATTCAGGTGAGGTATGTTGGGCCCGATCAGCGCAAGATCGCTGCCGTTATACTTTGATATATGATCACCAATATGACGAAAACCATGATCGGCCTCTACATACACAATTTCAAACTCGGGATGAAAATGCCAGTAGAATAATTCATTCAGATTGGGAGTGAGCAAAATTCGAAAAGAGCTGTTCTCATCAGTCGATATTGCTTCGCGTTGAGCTTTCATTTGCTCTTTATTTGCAAATTTTTGTCCAAAATAAAGTAAATATGTCAATACAGGACAAAAACATGCATCTAAAGATGTAGGTTAAGGCCTTATCACAGTACTACATTTGAGAAGTAAAAACGAAAACAATGATCCATAGCGATGCTGAAGTTTACACTGAAACAGGTAAAGGAGAGTTATGGGTAAGACGAGCCCAGAGAAGTGATCCAGGCAAAAAAATTAATGCTGACGTAAAGATATGTAAGCACGGGGCGCCAGGTGGCTGGTGCAGCAAAAAACAGCAGCGCTGCCCTCTATTGAAGATATTATTCATCAATCAATAATTTGCTTTATGGAACAGAAAACAATGGCCGCTACGATGGCTCCGACCATGATCCCGGAAAATGCGCACAAGGATATCCCCGGCAATCCATCTACTGCAAAAAGCAGTGCAGTCAAACTAAATGACAGGAGCAATGGAAAATCACTCCGCGTATTGAGTGAAGATGATTGGAATTTCTGGAGAAACAACGGGTACATCGTGATCAGGAATGCTGTGCCAAAGGAACAGGCATTAGCAACTGCAAATTTTTTATGGGAGTTTGAAGAAAAGGATCCAAACGATCCGAAGTCCTGGTACACACAGCCACGGGCTGAAATGAAAATGAAGGAACTCACTAATACAGGCATGGTAGAAGTTTACAATCATCAGCAACTATGGAACAACCGGATGGCCCAAAAAGTATATGACGCGTTCGTTGATATTTGGGGAACAGAAAAATTATGGGTCACCATCGACCGGGCAAACTTAAATTTTCCTATCCGCCCGGGCTTCGAATACAAAGGTTTTATTCATTGGGATTATGATCCTGAAACGAAGCCGGTGAATGTACAAGGCGTTTTGGCACTGGCCGATCAAACCGACGAAAACATGGGAGGCTTTCAATGCATACCTGAACTATTCCGCACTTATGATATCTGGAAACTTACCCAACCGGAGGATCGTGATCATTTCAAGCCGGATATAGCAGGTTTTGACCTGGTGAAGGTAAAGATGGAAGCAGGTGACCTGCTGATCTTTAACAGTCTTCAACCGCATGGTATTCGTCCGAATCTTAGTGGTAATAAGGTTCGGATTGCTCAGTACATTTCCATGATGCCCGCAGAGGAAGACAATGAACCGCTACGGCAGTGGAGGATCGCTTCATGGAGAGACAGGATCGCTCCGGAAGGTTATGCATTTCCCGGCGATCCCCGCAAATGGGAGCAAACCAAATATTCAACCGCGGTGTTAAATGATCTTGGCAAAAAACTATTAGGATTGGAAAATTGGTAAGCATCATGTTGTCTATTTCAATCCTAATATTGCAGGATGAAATATAAACTTATTCATTCTGCTTTAATCCTTTTTCTTCTTTGCTGCGATTGTTCTTTTCAAAAGAAAACAGCGGCAGCCAACAATGTCTTACCCGCTTCATCACTATTTCCTTTTGGAAGATATGCATGGAACGAAAAAAAGGACCTTGAACTCATTAGTTCAGCAATAAATTTTGGCTTTAGTTTCTCGGGCACGGAATGCAGGGTCTTTGCTTATCTCAGCGATACCGCTGCGCATAATTACCTGCAATACGAATTAGATGGCGTTTATCAAAAGCGAATAAGGATCGTTGGAAACGAAAGAAGGCCGCTGGTTATAACTGCAATCGGCGAAGGAATGCATACAGTTTGGATCTATAAGGCTACCGAAGCTCACACAGGTCCCATCTTTATCGAAAAGGTAACAGGACAGGATCTAAAACCACTCAAAAGACCTGAAGCGCCATTGATCGAATTTATCGGCAACAGCATAACCTGCGGTGCAGCGGCTGACCCTTCCGAAACACCATGTGGCGCGGGTGTTTACCACGACCAGCATAATGCTTACTATGCTTATGGGCCAAGAGTAGCGAGGACATTGGCAGTTAATTTTATTTTAAGCAGTGTGAGCGGCATTGGGATCTATCGTACATGGAATATGAACGGGCCTTCAATGCCCCAGGTGTACGAAAAAACAGATTTCCAGGTGGACAGCAAACGTCTTTGGGATTTTAAAACGTACAGGCCCGCTGTTGTGAGTATTGCGCTTGGAACAAATGATCTTAGTAAGGGTGATGACAAACACGAGCGACCGCCCTTTGACAGCACAGTATTTGTAAATAACTACACAAAGTTTGTACAATTGGTAAAATCAAAATATCCCCGGGCAACGATCGCATTGCTGAGCAGCCCTATGATCAATGGCGAAAGGAGGATCACTTTGCAGAATTGTCTTGCTGCTGTAAAAGAAAATATCGATGCTTTATATCCTTCTGATAAAAAAGTTGCATTGTATTTTTTTAAACCGATGCAGGCGAGAGGTTGCAGCGGTCATCCCAACGTGGAAGATCATGCAATACTTGCTGAAGAGCTTGTTCCTTTTTTTAAAACTTTACTATAACAGGGCTTTCATGAGTTATCTTGGCTGGGTAAAAAGGAAATTCATGTCAATGAGCATGCTCTTTATACCATCGGTCTTTCTTTTAGACTGATCAAATATCGCTGCATTTTCAAACTGCACCACCGTTGTTCTTTCTGCAAGATTTCTATCGTTGGTCAATTCAAAGATCATCTGCTTAATCATAGGCTCAGGCACCCAATCCCTGTACGTCGAAGGGGCTCCGAATTCGTCCCTGTAAACGTTTGTATGAAATTCAGAGGAAAATAAAAATTTATCAGCCCTGATAAAGTATATCTGTGTGACCGTTGGCTTGTATTTTTCCCGGAAAAAATTTCTCAAAACAAAATATTCCTTTTTCAATGGGTTAATATACTGAAAATTAAAAGCGTAAAACCCGGTAAGTATCACCCATGCAAGACCAACCACTAAAAATATCTTTTTTGCTCTTTCCTTCCTGATAAGAGAAAACAAACTCTCAGTCACCATTAAGAAAACGGCAAGATTAAATACAAACAAAGTTCGATAAGATGGAAAATTTTCAGCAGCGATCATAGAAGGCAAGTAGATCAGGGCCAGCAGAAATAATATGAAAGCAACAAAAAAAATATTCTGTGCGAAACTACTATCCCGGTTACGTTTAAGGGTGATAAGAAGCCAGAGTAAAAAAACTGCAGGATAAAAAATTTGTGAAAAAATACTGCCGGCATAGAAAAGAAGATTCAGGCTGAAACCCTGTGGAAACGGACCAGAAAAGAAAAAGGAGATCTTTTTTAGAATATCAAAATGTACCTCGGTACGGGTACTTGCTTCAATATGATAACCTTTAAGAGAATACTTAAAGCAGAAATAGTAAATAACGTAAATGGAAAAATAAAAAATCAACCCGGTGATAAATACCGGATCCGGCTTTACTCTTTTTCTATCTATATACCTTAAAAAAAACGGGATAAGAAAAATGCCAAATGAAGGTTGATAAATGAATAATGAAACAATACCGAAAAACAAGGAACCAAGAATTACTTTGCCCGATAAATGAATTTTCTTCTCCTGCCCCACCAGGTTGATAAAAAGTGTACTTGTACTCAAAAGGCCAAAAGCAATCGCTAAAAAAGCTTCCATGCATGATGCCCAGCCAATATATACGCAAACAGATATGCCACATACAAAATATGCAAGAGACAGCCACCAGAGTTCCTCCTCAAGATGCAATGCCAGAAGCCATTTCTTAAAAAGATATCCCCAGGTAAATGTTGTAAGGATCCAGCCGGTCAGTGAAAAGATCCTTAAATATTTAAGTTGTTCAATCCTTGAAATCGAAGAAAACAATTTTTTGAATAAAAAACCTGTCAGCCATCTGCCCTGTGTATGGAACATCAGGAAATTTGAATTATCATCATTATGCCATAATTGATGGATCTCATCGAGGTAAGCATAGTCAGTAAAAAAAACCTGGACATAGACCAGGATAAATAACAAGGGAATTAAAAAATAATAGATTTTGGAATCGCGCAATGTTACCTTGTACATTTTAAAGAATGGTGGATAATTATTCTTTGAAAGAGAACATCCGGCTTCTCACTTATTGAAATGTTGTTTCATTGCCTTTGGATAATCCGCCAATGCTACCTCGGGTTCATCAATATCAGGATGCCATAATTTCTCCCATTCGAAACTATAGTAGCCCTTGTAGCCGTCTTTGTATAAAATATCGATCGCTTCAAAAATAGGTACCTCACCTTTTCCCATTAGTTTGTATTGGGTGCCGCCGTCTGCGAGCTTTGCATCTTTTATATGGGTATGGCGAATATATTTTTTTAACAGGGAGTAAACTTGCCCCGGCGGCTCCTTCGTCACTGTCCACATATTGGTGACGTCCCAAACAAGTCCTACCTGTGGATGATTGACAGCATCCATGATCTGTTTTATCACGGCGCTTTCAACGACATCCCCATGAGTCTCCATTAATACCATTACCGAAGTTCCATTTGCATAATTACCCGCTTCTTTCAGTCCACCTATAATAACATCAATGGCTGCATCCCGGTCTTCCTTTGGCAATTTGTTTGGAAATACTCTTACATATGGGCACTTCAATTGCTGGGCTAATTCGATAAAACGTTTTGCCTCATTTAAATTCTTTTGACGATCAGCCGGGTCACTATGGTGCATTTCGGCAGACGATCCAAGGTCAACAAATCCTAACCCTTTATCCTTCATAAGCCTGAGTGTTGCAGAAATATTATCGGCACTACTAAATTCTTTGCATTTGGTAAGATCCATCTGGCGCTGTATGCCGCGCACCTCGATCCCGCTGTACTCATTTTCCGCCGCGAAGCTTACAATTTTTTCAAATGTCCAGTCGGGGCAGCCAAGGGTGGAGAAGGATAATTTTAATTTTTCCTTTTTAAAATCGAATGCGGTTCCTGTTGCCGCAAATGCGAGAAGCCCGGCTGTTGTTTTTAAAAATTGCCTTCGGGTTGAGTACATCATGGAAATTTTTTTTAAAGTCAACTATTTAAATCTTACAAGCCCGTCTGTGGCTTGTAAAATATTTTCAATTTCTTTCATTCCTATTCCAGGAAATTTTGTTGGCGGTTCTGGCTCCATCGAATATTCATTTAACTGCAATTGCCACCAGCCCACGTTTTTCCACCGGCCTAATTTATATCCCACATTTTTATAGGTAGCAAAATATTCAAAACCTAATTTCTCATGAAAAGATACGCTTTTATCATTGGGCAAATTGATGCCCGCATACAAATTCCGGAACCCCTGTAATCTCAAAATATTGATCAGTGCTGTATATAATGCGCGTGCCACACCCCTTCTTTGATAATCATCATGTATATACACGGAACTTTCAAGGCTCCATTGATACGCTGCTCTTTCGCGATGCCTTGCTCCATAAGCATACCCTGCGATCCCTCCATCAATTTCGCAAACAAGCCATGGCCAGTTTTGCAAACAGGAAATTATCCTTTCTTTAAATGAATCAATAGACGGGACTTCTGTTTCAAATGTGTAAGATGTGTTTTCGATATAGGGCCCATAAATTTTTAAGATGGATTCAGAATCGTCAGTTGTGGCTATCCGGATACTTGACATGTATCGAAGATAAATTATAAAACAATATTGACGCACCGGCCGGGCGTCTCAACGCTTGATTCGTAGACGGATATTGCGTTTTCGTCGCAGCATTTATCGTACGCGTTGTTACAAACTGTTTAAGTGATTAACTTGCCACTTATGAATTCGGCCTGGTATCAAAAAAAATGGGTGGCGATCATGCTGCATTTATCGGTGTGGGTGTTTCTTTTTTCACTGCCATTTTTATTGCGCCCTTACATAAACAATAACCGTTCACATTCTCAGGAGCAACAATCTGCCATTGGAGTGTTGCGCTATATCATCAATAATCTTATATACATCGGCTTTTTTTACCTCAACAGCAGCTGGCTTGTTCCCCGTTTAATATACCAGAGAAAATACAAGCAGTATGCAGGTGCGATTATTACATGCTTCATAGCCGTATTACTGCTTGCATGGCTCGTTTTTTTCCAATTCTTCAAGACACCGGATTTTAATTTACCCGGTCATGTTTTATTCAACTTCTTTTTGTTTCTTTTTTTTCTTGCCGCCAGTACGGCCTATTGCCTGATAAAAGACAGGATATATAGTGAAAGAATATCGCGGGAAAAAGAAACTGAAAATCTAAAGACGGAATTGTCATTTTTGCGGTCGCAGGTAAGCCCTCACTTTATGTTCAACATCATGAACAATATGGTGGCTCTTGCAAGAAAAAGATCTGCATTGCTGGAACCTTCTCTTATTAAATTGTCGTCCTTACTACGCTATATGCTCTATGAAACGGAAGAAAAAGTCTCACTGCAAAAAGAAGTGGAGTATTTACAAAGCTATATCGATCTGCAAAAGCAACGCTTCGGCGAAAATGTCAGCATAAGATCCTGCATGGAAAAAATTGACAAAGAGTATGAAATAGAGCCTATGTTGCTGATCCCATTTGTGGAAAACGCTTTCAAACATGGTGCAGGCTTCGTTACTAAAGTACCCGGCTCAAACCTGGTTTTATATAATATTGCAGAGATAAATATAGAATTGACAGCAGAAAAAAATGAGTTGAGATTTATTGTTAAGAACCACTACAATGAAAACACGACCGAAACTAAAGATAAAACTTCGGGTATCGGGCTAACCAATGTAAAAAGACGCCTGGACTTATTGTATAGAAATCGCCATTCGTTAAGCATTGAAAAAAAAGACGGGTGGTTTATTGCCTCACTCCAAATTACTTTACACTGATGTTGCGTTGTCTTGCCATTGACGATGAGCCCCTTGCTCTTGAACTTTTGGAAGATAATATCAGGCAAGTTCCATATCTGAAACTGGAAGGTACATGCAGCAACGCTTTGGAAGCACTCAAATTTTTACAGGATCAGGCGGTTGACCTCATTTTCCTCGATATACAAATGCCCGGTTTAACCGGACTGCAGTTTATTCAAAGTCTTACTCACAGGCCCATGATCATCCTGATCACTGCTTATGAAAAATTTGCGCTGGAGGGTTTTAATTTAGATGTGATCGATTACCTCGTGAAGCCGGTGCCCCTGGACAGATTTATAAAAGCGTGCAACAAGGCCTGGGAGTTATACAATCTGAGATTGAAAAAAGCAGAGAATCCTTCATCTATTGAACCTGAGTTCCTTTTTGTGAACGTAGAATACAGTTTGCTGAAGATAGAATTTGCAGATGTACTGTGGATAGAAGGACTTAAGGATTACATCAGGGTACACCTCAAAAGCAACTCAAAACCGGTCATTACACGCATGAGTTTGAAAGCAATTGAGGAAGAGCTGCCATCATCAAGATTTATCCGCGTCCATAAATCTTTTATAGTATCCATCGCAGCGATAACATCCGTTCGTAAGAATAGTATATTCATCGGCGCCCAGGAAATTCCAGTTGGAGATAGTTACAAAGATGCCGTAAACATGCTTATCAATAAAGCGGGATAAGTCCACCCTCCATCTTCCTTACAAGAGAAGGGACTTCGTCGCAACATTTCAGGTGCTCGTCTCATTTGCCTCATGAATCAATTTTCTGTAAATAGTTTTGCTCCTGATTTTATTAGTTTTTATCCTAACAGTCGTTTATGAAAAAGTTTTTATTGTCTGCGATCCTGGTGTTTTCTATCTCTTTTCTTTTTGCCCAAATGCCGGGAATGGGCGGAAAGGCAATGCCTAATCTTGGACGCATTTATGGCAAGGTGGTAGATAGTACGGGCAAACCTATTGGTGATGCTTCTGTGCTCCTGCTTCAAAATAAATATGATTCCACAATAAAAAAGAATAAGGAAGTTTTGTTGAAGGGAATGACCACTCAGGCAAATGGAGATTTCAATTTTGAAGAGCTTCCGATGTTTCGTCCGCTGCAATTGAGAATATCTGCACTGGGTCACAAGGCCATTGAACAAAGGGTCACAATTCAGCCGAAATTAGATCCAAACAGTTTTAAACCAGGCAGCAATCAAATGCCTGATTTTTCCGCGATGGCTTCTGCATTTGAAAAGGATCTTGGTAAGATAACCATGAAAGTTGATCTGCGGGAATTGAGCAATGTGACCGTTACATCAACAAACAGCAAATTGAGAATGGACATTGACAAGAAAGTTTTTAATGTTGATCAGAATATTGTAAGCACCGGGGGAACGGCCCTCGACGTGATGAAGAATGTTCCTTCTGTAAATGTGGATATTGACGGCAACGTTACATTGCGTAACGCAACACCCCAAATATATATTGATGGCCGACCGACCACTCTTACACTTGACCAGATCCCCGCCGATGCCATCGAAAGTGTTGAAGTGATCACAAACCCTTCTGCGAAATATGATGCCTCCGGAGGTAATGCGGGAATATTAAATATCATTCTCAAGAAAAATAAAAAGAGCGGGTACAATGGAAATGTAATGGCCGGTGTTGATAAGCGGGGGGGTTTTAATGGTGGAGGCAGTTTCAATGTGCGCCAGAATAAAATAAATTTTTCAGTAAGTGCTTTTGGTAATCAAATGAAGAATCGCACCACCAGCTCTACTGATATCAGGAGCTTGTTGAGCACTCCCAATCTGCTGGTAAGCCAGGAAGGCAATTCACGTATGAATGGTGGTTTCCTCTTCGGTCGGCTTGGTCTCGATTATTTTGCAACAAATCGCACTACTTTTTCGATCGGTGTTGTCAAAGTGCATGGAGCATTTAATCCAAATGACTTTCTGCAAACAGACAGTACCTATGATGGCGGGACGTATGTAAGCTACAGCGAAAGAAACACTCAAACGCACCGCGAATTCAATGCCTACGGTTTCACAGGTGGATTTAAATACCTTTTTCCAAAAAAGGGAGAAGAACTTACAGCCGATGCCAATGTATTTTCAGGCAAGAACAATAATGACGCCTTATACAACACAGATATCTATGCGGCAAGCGGTGGTCAAAAAACGGGCAACGTGCAACAACAGATCCTTGGTAATGGAACTAATAAATTTGTAACCATTCAAACAGATTATGTGACTCCTTTTAAAGGCGCGGCTAAGCTGGAAGCCGGGCTGAGAGCACAACTTCGCACCCTCAGTAACCACCAGGGGAATTATTATTATGATCCCACCACCGACCAATACGTTTTAATTCCATTCTCAGCAGCCAATTATAAAAACAAAGACAATGTATACGCAGCTTATGCCTCGTTCACTAACAGCATTAAAGATTTTGGATACAAGATCGGTTTGCGGGCCGAGAGTTCCGATTATGAAGGAGAGTTGACTGACACCAAGGAAAAATTCAACAATACTTATCCTATCAGTTTATTCCCCTCTGTGTTTCTGAGCCAGAAATTAAAGGACAAGCAGGAGTTGCAGTTGAGTTATACACGGCGCGTCAATCGACCGTTCTTTATGCAGACGATTCCTTTTATCGATTCTACCGATCAATTGAACTGGACCCGTGGTAACGCGGGATTGAAACCAGAGTTTACAAATTCTCTAGAAGCATCATATTCCAAAACATTCAAAGGCAACAATACTTTCCTCGCATCGGTGTATTATAAGTACACTACAGATCTGATCACACGATTTTTGGATACAGTCACCGTCGGGAATGCGAAACATCCGGTAAGTACTTATATAAATGCCAACTCGGGTCGTTCCACAGGTGCAGAACTTACAACACAAAACACGATCAAAAAGTGGTGGGATATGAATGCAAATGTCAATATCTATAATTCAAAGATCAATACAGATAATGTCGAGGGCACTTCCCAGGAGGCTATGTGGAGTTGGTTCGCCAAGATCAATAACAATTTTAAACTCCCGAAAAATTTCAAGTTACAGTTATCAGGCACCTACCAATCGAAAACTAATTTACCCGTTAACCAGGGAGGTGGATTCATGGGTGGCGGTCCTCCCAGAGGCACTCAAACTGCAGCACAGGGTTATATCAAAGCGAATTTTGGTGTAGATGCGGCTCTTCAGAAAAGCTTCTTGAAAAACAATGCAGGTTCAGTTACTTTTAGTATCAACGACATATTTAGGACAAGAAGATATGAACAGTACTCAGAAAGCACCTATTATATTCAAACTGTCCATCGTTTGAATGATGCGCCAATGATGCGACTAACCTTTTCGTTCCGTTTTGGACAAATGGATATGTCGCTGTTCAAAAGAAAAGACATGAAAGGCGAGTCTGAAGGGACACAAGGTGCTATGCAGGGAATGCAGCAATAGTGAATAGATAACAGATAATAGATAATAGATAATAGTTCCTTTGGGGGAACTTTTTATTTTTAGTTGCGGGCGTCTTACTCCAGATTGAACTTCTGTTGCGACGCTCCGTTCAACGCTCGGAATTCTGTTCGACTTTTACGCCGTTGTTGGTGTTCGAAATTGAAGGCTATGCCCATCCCCGATCATTACGCCGACAACCAAGTATAGTTAAAAGATAAAAGTTCCTTTCGGGGGAACTTTTCTTTTTCAAAGTGTTTCAATCCCTAAAAGAAGAACTCTCTATACACTATATAAAATGACATGCCGAGTATAACCCATCCAAAGGTTTTCTTTAATAATCACCCGGTATTGTTCGGGAAAGTTTCCTGCCGATGATTATACCCAAAACGGCACCCATGGAAAATTTAATAAGCAAGAGCCATTCTATTGCCATTGAAGCATAGCAATTTAAAAAACTGAATAATGAATTGATCGTGATAATCAGCAGTGCAGTGCCAATGGCTTTCTTTACCGGTAAATTGACAAGAAGGTATAAAGCGGGTACAATTAAAAACCCTCCCCCGATGCCAAGCAGCCCTGTAACCATTCCCACAAGCAAGCCTCTTAGCAAAAGCGATATCGTCAATTGCTTGTGCTCTTGCTCAACCTGCTCATTCTTTATTGCCGGCTTTAACATTCGCCGGGCGGCAAGAAACATTAGCAACGACAGGCAGAGCATGAGCAACATACTCTTGGATAAGGTAAATGAACCAACAGAAAACAATGCATCAGGAATAAGCGGAAATATAGTTTTTCTTGCAATGAATACTCCAATTACCGAAGGAATCCCAAAGGTTAGCACGGCCTTAAAATCAACGAGCTTATTGAAAATTGACTGGATACTGCCTGCCATACTTGATATTCCTACCACGAACATCGAGTACACGCTGGAAGAAACCGGGTCTTTTTTCAGAATATAAACAAACACCGGTATCGTTAATATTGATCCGCCTGCACCGATTAATCCCAATGACAAACCGATGCCCAATGAGGCTACACAGGTCTCTAACTCTTTCATGGCTTTAAGTAAAATATGTTGGGAATGTTACTGAAATGAGTAATCGATCACCTTGAACGGGTTTCCCGCTTTGCTTGTATCTATGTACCACGAAATGCCGACATTTTGGATCTTATAATTGAAGCCCGCCGCAAGATCAACATCGTCATTTACTGACAAGGTCTTTTCAAATATAAGTTTATGCGCAGCGTCAGGAATGTCCTTTATTTGTATGGGGGCTAACGATGAATCAAAAAGAACTGTACGTGTATTGCGGATAAATATTGAAAATTCAATGACAGAAGATTCACCGGAAAGATCTTCGTTACTATAAAGTTGAAAACGAATTTTTCTTTCATAAACAGGCTTCTCTCCATCGGTAGAAGGATAAGTTTTCCTGCACGACTCCGCGGTCATGATCAATAACGCAACTATACTAATTGAAAAAATTTTCATGGCTATTCTTCTCTCTTTATGAGCAATGGTTTAAAAAATAAAAAAATAAATTGCAGTGTAAAACCAGAACCTGACCTTCCATAAAATTTAGGGAGTGTCCCCCATTTTACACCTGCTACTCTCCTGTTTTACACTGCATATTCATTTACAATTTCCAGGATGAAATCATTTTTAACTACCCTGTGAAGCAGTAAGAGCATCCTTTTTCCTGCGCACGATTTATCGCCCAGATACCTGCAGGCATTACCTGGATACCGGGCAGTATCCCACTTAACCAATCTTTCTTTACTTCCTCCGCGTCAAGCTTCATTGCTTCCGCTATTGCGGCACTATATACAGTTACGGCCATATTGCACGCACAAAACAAAACGCCACTGTCCTGAAGTTCATTGATGCCAATCGGTACTGCACCTAAACCCGGCACTTTGAAATCACCCTGGTTTGGCTTCCAGAAAGGATTGCGGGTCGAAGGTTTTTTTGTTTTGGGATCCTCGATCTTTAATACTTCACCGAGATTGTATTTGGCCCACAGACGATCTTCCATGGCATAGGGTATAGCAGTGTGCCTCAGTACCACCACCACACTGCAATCTTTTTCCGCCGTGCCGGTAGCCGCATTAGTGGCAAGAAATATCCTGGGCCAGGCAAAGGGAAAAATTTCATTGGCTTTCGGAACATCAAATACAATACGATGCTTGCCTTTTATTTGCTTAAACCATTCATCAGGATCATTGGAGCCATTTGAAAAATCAGTTCCCGCATGCGCGGTTAAAGGAGAAATCACAGAGGAGAGACCGAGAGCAGCCACACCGCTGACTACTGTTCCAAGGAATTGACGGCGTGGATTGTTGGATTGGTTTTTTTCCATAATAAGGTTTTTTAAATAATGAAAAATATTGCCTGCCCAAAGATGAACTCATTAAAGGCGGATTAAAATGGACAATTAATGCCTTTGAATGGATCGTTTTGATGAAGCAGGTGTTTGCGGAAGCAAAAGTAGAGTCACTCCAAGTCTTTAACCAAACCCTTTTCCCATCGGTAATCCTTTTTTTCCAAAAGGATTTACTGTTGTTTGGTGGTGTATCATTTTGAATTATTCACCACGGAGATTCATAGGCACTTGGGTACACATAGGTAATTCAGCACTGTCTCTCTGATCGTTTATTGCAACATATTTCCGCAAATGGTATCAATAAATTTCTATGGACACCTACGTTTCTACTGTGCCTACGTGGTTAATTTCTTTACAAACATAGCAGGCACACAGGCCACTGCAAGGTTCACACAGAAATCTATGTGGTTCAAAATTTAAATTTGGGACATGACTTGTTGTTTAGATGTGGCCAATCGCATCAGGAAAAATTGTTAAGATTGAAATGCTTATTTCGAAATAAAAAAACCCGGACCATCTATCCGGGCTTTACCACCATCCGTCCAACTACCTTCTTTTTATTATCTTGAAACTTTCTTAGGATGTCATTTAAAATTCAAGGGCAAGGTAGAGATGATTCACAAACCATATAAGCCCCATTTTCCTATCGGACCACCTTTTTTTCCCACTGGCTTGTCAAAAGTTCCAATGACAAATGTTTTTCTCTTAATAATATTCTTTGCAATTGTTTTCTTGCCTTCGAGAGGTTTGATTTGGAAGTGCCGACTGAAATACCAAGTTTCTCAGCGATCTCTTCGTGACTGAATCCTTCAATAACAAAAAGATTGAAGACCGTTCTGTAACCGGGAGTTACCTCCTGTATCGATCGTATGATCTCATCGTAAGAGATCTTGTCCAATGCATCTTCACCAGCGGAAGCGATCTGTATGACTCCACTATCCAATTCTGCTGTAAACCGGTGTTTTTGATTTCGGCGAAAATGGTCAATTGCTGTGTACACCATTATTTTTCGCAACCATCCCATGAAGGAACTCACCACGTCGGCATAAGCTGGTTTATACCGGTGGATCTCTTTGAAAATTTTCAAGAAGCCGTCATTCAATATTTCAACTGAGTCATCCTGGTTATTGGCGTAGCGGTCACACACAGACATTGCGTAACCGTAGAAAGCGCTGTATATCTTTTTCTGACTCTCCCTGTCGTTCCTGGAACAAGCCTCAATATGATAAGTTATTTCTTCTGCCGATAACAACTCAAATTATTTACGATCAAGGTATAAACAACCCTGAAATATAAACCCGCTATTTTCCCAACGGGCTTTCTTTTTTGCCAATCGGTCCACGAGGCAGGAGCTGCTAGCATGCTATTCCATAAAAAATCCCGTCTTGGAAAAGACAGGATATCTCTGAACCTAAAAACTAACTGCAATGAGAGAATATTTCTTGCGACGCAAAGATATCCGGGTAATTGAAGTGCTATTGAACAACTTGCCCAAAGGCGGGTTTCTCTTTATTTCCGGTGGGAAAAATTTGCCTGGGTTAAAATCAATATTTGAAAAACTCCTTCACTTTTACAAGGAATTGTTCTTTTTTGCGACGGCTTATCTCCACTTCCATGCCATCACTCATGACCACAGTTCCACCTTCACCACGCATATATTCTTTTATATGCATGAGATTAATGAGAAAAGATTTATGAACGCGAAGAAAAATAGTATCAGCCAATAATTTGTCGTAATCAAACAATGGTTTTGATATAATAATGGACTTATTATTTACCAGGCGGAATATTGTGTAGCTCCTTTGTGCTTCACAATAAATGATTTCTTCAAGTTTTACAATGGTAAATCCTTTTTGCGTAGGAAGGCAGAGCCTCATCTCCAGTGGATACCCGACCTTATTAATGTTATGCAGCAAGGTTTCTGCCTGGCGCGAATTTCTTTTGCCACTTAATCTCCTTTCCACCCGTTGTACAGCTTCTTTCAGGCGGTCTTCATCCACCGGTTTCATAAGATAATCAACAGCGCTGAACTGGAGGGCCTGCAACATATATTCATCATGCGCGGTAACAAAGATCACCTCAAAATCAATTTCAGATAATTCAGCTAACATGTCTATTCCGCTTTCACCGGGCATTCTCACATCAAGAAAAACTAATTCCGGTTTAAATTCATCAAGTTTGCTGATAGCATCGGCGGCGCTGGAACAGGTAGCCACAATTTCCACTTCGGGGCAATTCAATTCCAGTAGTTTTTTTAAAGTGCGTATGCCGTCCGGTTCGTCGTCAACAAGTATCGCTCTCATAACTGGGGTTTATTACTCATAATATTAAATTGCAAAGTTGCACGGGTCCCGGTTTTATTTTTGTCAAGATCATGCAGATCGACGATTTGAAGGGTGCAGCCGGTATCATATTTCTCATTCATGATCTTTATCCGGTTACGAAGATTACTCAAGCCTACTGATTGATGGGTTGTCTTATTCAACCTCTTTAATTCCTCGGAACGCCTTATTCCGATGCCGTTGTCCTCAATGACACAGCAAATGGTTTCTCCAACAAGGCAAAAACGGATCGATAATCTTTTATTGCCTTCTTTACACATCAATCCATGCCAGATAGCATTTTCGGACAAGGGTTGGATCATTAAAGTTGGAACCAACGTTTCTTCTTTATCTATCCGCTCATCTACTGTTACATGGAATGTAAACGAGTCATCAAAACGAAGTTTCTCCATCATAAGATAATTTTCAAGATGTTCCAGGTTCTCGTACAAGGTGGTAAATATTTCCCTGGATTGGTGTAGAGTTATCCTTATCATTTGGGCAAACTTACTCAGGTACCTTGAAGCTTTTTGCTGTTCATTGTTCAGGATCATTCCCTTGATACTATTCAGTGAATTAAAAATGAAATGAGGATTCATCTGTGTTTGCAAAGCCGCCAACTGGGCTTCGGCTAATTGCTGATTAACCGAAGCAATTTCCTTTTGCTTCATTTCCAATGACTGTTCTGATTCAATTTGTTTTATTTTGTTGCCAACGATAGTGGCAATGGTAGTTAGTATTTTAACATCTCTTTCTTTGAAATGATTCACATCCGGATGTTCCGAATCGATAATACCGATTAGTTCATTGTTATGAATGATGGGAATACACAGTTCGCTTAACCTGCTTATATCATCCACCCTGTAACGGGAATCAAATCTTGTATCGCGGATCAATAAAGGCTCCCTGGTCTTCATTACATGTCCTACAATTCCCTGGCCCGGCGATACGTCAAATACACTGGATTTAATGGCCTGCGGATCACCCTTCGGGCCGTAAGATGCCTTCTGGATCATTTTGGTTTTATCCTTATTCCAGAGATAGATCATACAATCAACATAATTCATCCGCCCAATCAGGTTCTTTGCCACATCCCACAACACCTCGTCTACATTTTTTATCCCGGCAAGGGAATAAGAAAAATAATTGCTGATCTGCTCCAGCTCATACTGACTTTTATATTCTTCGGCTTTGAGAGCCTGCATGTGTGTTTTTGCCTGTTCCCGTCTTTCAACAGCGCGGGTTCTCCATTTAAGAAATAAATAAACCAACAGCATGAGCGCAAGGATCGCTATCGCCACGAACCAGGCTTGTTTCCAGAATGGCGTTAAGATAATAATGTTAATTTCTTTTACCTGCTCCGGCCAGCGATTACTTATCGAGAACAGCTTCACTTTAACCCGGTGATGACCAGGTGAAAGATTGGATATGCTAAACATACTTTGTGTACCCAATTGTTGCCACTCGGTATTATCATCGAGGAGATAGGCAAACCGTTGGCTGTTGCTCGTAAAAAAATCGATGCTGCCGATATTTAGCACTATTTCATTGTCCCGCCACGAAGTTTTGAAATTCTCGCCGGGAAAAAGAAATCTCCTCTGTTCACCTGTTGCGATACTTTCAATAAAAAGTTGAGGAGGCCGGCTTCTTTGAAAAATTATTGCCGGGTCAAACTGTGCTATGGCATTAGTAAACCCGATATATAATTTATTAAATGCACTGTCGTAAAAAAAGCTTGAATTTCTTGCAATAGGCAGATCCGGGAAACCCTCTTCCTTTCCATAAGTGCTGATATTTAGAGTTCGCAGGTCAAGGCATGAGATCCCCGAATTACTGGCCACCCAGAGTTTGTTCTGGACAACGATCATTGAGGCAATATCATTATCCGGCAAACCATTATCCCGGGTAAAATGCCGGAAAGTTCCTTTTTCAATATTATAACAGATCAAACCATTGTTGTTGCTGTTTATCCATAGATTGTTTGACTGATCGGCAACAAACCAGGGGATTTGGTTATCCGGCATCCGGATAGATGGAAAAGAATCGACAACCCGATCAATTTTGTTCAATCGGACATTGTAACGGATCAATCCATGTCCCGCTATCCAGATATTACCGGCTGCGTCTTCCCTGATCCTTGCCGGCCATTGAATTTTATCAGCAATTTCTTCGGCGGTTAGTATTAAAGAAATTTTCTTTGTTGCAGCGTCGTACTTATAAACATTATCGGAGGCAATCCAGATATTTTGATCCCTGTCTTTGCACAGGTCTGCGATCCAGCTTCCCGCTTTATCCCATTTTTCCAGCGGTATTTCCTTAAGGCGATCTGTCTTCAAGTTCAAAGAAAAAAGCGGCCCATTGGTACCTATGAACAAAGAACCATCACTTGTTGGCCTGATTGAATAAACTCCATTGGGACTCCTGGTTAATTGATCAAAACTGATCCGGTTGATCAAATGAAGTGGTTTTTTATTGAATATTAATAGCGCCCCGTCCCCTCTTGTTGCCGCATATAATTTTTCTTCTCCGGCATAAATATCATCTATAACTGAAGTAGGAAAAGAATCCTGTATGGAAGAAGGGATCGCTGTCCATTCAACATGCATCCTGCTGTTATCCTGCTTCAAAAGTCCCTTGTTTGTAGCGATCCAAAGTGTATTGTCTGCGTCTGCAAATAGAGAGGTGCAATAATAAGAACGAAAATATTTTTTGGGATGAAATTGAATATCTCCTGACCTGGGATCAAGCATCAGTTTATAAAAACCGGACACATTGCCCGTTAAATAAAACAAGGTATCGCTAACCGCCACAAGTCTTGACCGATAGTCAAACTCATCCCTGGCTGATGGCAACGGTATATGAGCAACTGTTCTCCGGCTTTTTTTGAGGTTAATACAAACAAGATCGTTTGAATCGGTATTTATTATGAACAAACAATCGGGCCTTGGCTGAAAAAATTCATAGTCTCCTTTTGGATAGTCTAAAAATTCTCTCATTTGTGAGCAATCAGCAGCGTCCATCTTTTTGAATTGCTTATGCTCGGTATTGTAATAATAAATACCAACGCTCGTAATGATGGCAAATGTCCGGTCGTCGAGACATAATAAATTTCTTCCAAAACCAAAAGGGGTTCGGGCTACCTGCTCATTTGTATAATAATCAAAACGAAATACAAGGCGATAATTTTTATCAAAGTGGTAGAAACCGGAGCGGGTGAGTATAAAGACCTCCCCGGAGCGGTTGATCTTTACGGCTATTATCCCATTGAACTTATACTGGTATTGCTTATCACTCCATGGTACCAATAAATTCCTGCTTTCGCCACTGCGGGTATCAATTATATGCAATCCCTTCCCCGTGTAGGCTGCCAGTTCCCGATTATTGAGCCATGACAGTCCTGATACATATTCAACCGGAAGTGAGCAAGCATCCCTCGTGCTGTGAAACTGCACAAAATTATTTCCATTAAATCGGTTTAGCCCAAAACCTGTCGAGATCCATAAATAGCCAGTGGAATCTTGTGCTACATCAGTAATAGCATTATCTGACAGCCCCTGCTGCTTTGTATACAGGACAAAATTTTTCTCATTGATTTCCTGTGCATTCAAACAGTTGGAAGCTTGCACTGTCAGTACAAAAAGCACTAAAGAAAAAGGTAGCTTTTGCATACTATTTGAGCCTGGCCGTAATTTAATTTCCTGTTAAAGGTACTTACACCGGTAATATAATTAACTCAGGAAAATGCCTTGCTGCGGTGCGGTCCCGGTAGGAAGATGAGCCCTTCATTTTATATCCTGAAACAGGCCGTTCGGTGTATTGAAGCATGAAATATTTTTTTTAATCCCGAATATTATGCTATCGATCGGAAAAAAAAACTGACCGTTGGAAAAGAGGCCGGTTTGTACGATGAGGTTCTGCATAACTTGCTGGTTCTTCCATGATCCCTTTTGTTGAATAAAAACAGATGAGGCGCACTGATTTGATCAATTCAAAAAGAAGAGCAGGGTTAATTTATGGAAAGGTATTTTATCCTTATGATCCTTATGACGCCAGTTGGTATCACTGTTCAGAAAAAAAACAGGCAGGAAACAAATTTCCGGAGCACCCGGCAGGAAGAAAGAAAGATGACTGCGGCTATCTTATGCGAAAACAACGTGAATTATACCAACGCTCTCACGACAGACGACAATAAATTCAAAATCTCACCGGATGTTGTCAATGAAGAAAACGTCTATGAGATAGTTGGCAACAAAAATAGCATCCAAAAAATCATAAAACGTTGGAGCAGGCGCGTGAATAAAATGTCCTGCAGGGCAAATGCGCGGTTGTTGTTTAATATTTTGCGCTCTGCCTATGGGTGAACCATACTTCATTCGATAGGAAATAGTATAAAACCATTAACCAACGTATTGCGCCATGAATAAACTCTTGAGCAAGAAAAAGGCAGATATAAATGGAATAAATAAAAGAGACAAAGATGATAGACAGAAAAAAAGTAATCGCGATCTCAGGAAGTGTGAGAAGGAATTCGGCGAATCTTCGCCTTATTAAGGCAATTGATGAACTGACAAAGGAAAAATTTGACACAACTGTTTTTGATGGCTTAACGGAGCTACCTCATTTCAATCCCGACCTGGATACTGAGCGTCCACCTGAAGCTGTTGACAATTTCAGGAAGCTGCTAAAAAATTCCGACGGAATATTGATATGTACCCCTGAATATGCAATGGGAGTACCCGGAACACTAAAGAATGCATTGGACTGGATAGTTTCGTCTGGTGAATTTTCCGGTAAGCCTGTTGCGCTTATCACAGCTTCCACATCTGGTATAAAGGCACATGAATCCTTACTTGATACGCTCCAGATAATTGATGCCAGGATCAATGAAGAAACTCAATACCTCATCTCGTTTATCCAGGTAAAATTGAATTCGGAAAATAAAATTACCGATGAACAAACAATGAGTGATATCCAGAAATTGATAGGAGCTTTTGCAGAGGAGATGGAAAATGTGAATTAAAGAATAGGATCGAAGTGCGGATAATGTGTTGCCTGTATTTTTTGTTGTAAGCTCACAGATTACACAGATTTTCACAGGTATGATCTTAAAAAATCCGTGCATATCTGTGAAATCAGTGAGATTGACAGAAAATTCTTCCAACTTACCGGGTTGTATTTTGAAAGAGATATAGTGCTTTTGCGTGTTTTTAGATAGAGCCGCCAACAGAGTATACATTCACAACACCGCGTTGATCACCAGCACTCCTATAAGGCCTACCACAGATACTATGCTCTCCATTACCGACCATGACCGAAATGTATCTTTTACAGATACGCCAAAATATTCTTTGAATATCCAGAAGCCTGTATCATTTACATGCGAGCAAAAAAGACTGCCGGCTCCAATGGAAAGCACCATCAGGTTGGGATCAACATTTGTTTGCGACGTGAGCGGATAAACGATCCCCGCAGCGGTCATTCCGGCGATAGTAGCCGATCCCAGGCAAAGCCTCAGCACCGCGGTCACGATCCATGCCAGGAGCAAAACCGGCAGTCTCCATTGCTGTAATGCCGCAGCGATCTCATTCCCCGCTCCGCTATCAACAAAAATTTGTTTCAGTATTCCTGCGCTACCGATAATGAGCAATATCATGGAAACATCTTTTACCGCTTCTGCATAGATATTCATTACTTGAGTCAACGACCTGCCCATATAAACACCCAGAGTATAAGTGGCAATTATAATAGTGATCAACATCACAATATTTGGTTCGGCAAAAAATGTAGCGATCGTCTGCCAGCTGCCATCATTAGTGGAAGTATTTGTAGCGATTGTTGTGATAGCGATCATTATAACGGGCAGCAGCGACGAAATAAAACTATTGACAGTACCGGGTAGCTTCTCATCACTCATCTCATGCATGGTAAATACCTTTGTCGGGTTGGTTTTTATATTTTTTAAAGTCTTCGCGTACAAAGGACCGGCGATAATGACGGCAGGGACAGCGATCATCATGCCATAAAAAAATGTCATTCCCATATTAGCATGAAATTGAGCGAGAAGGGCCACCGGCGAGGGATGCGGAGGCAGGAATCCATGCATTACTGAAAGCGATGCGATCATGGGCAGGCCAACGTAGATGAGAGGTAGCTTATAGCTATATGCGACTGAAAAGATTATTGGTACCAGTAAAACGAAACCGACATTGTAAAACAAAGGGATGCCGACAATAAATCCTGTAAGCGACATGGCCCAGGGAAGATTTTTGTAACCAAAGACATTCCTTAGTGTATGGGCTATTTTTTGCGCGGCACCACTTTCAGCAACCAGTTTTCCAAGCATAGCGCCTAACACGATCACGATCACCAATGAACCAAGGGTGTCTCCAATTCCCTTATTCACAGACTGAGCGATGCTGTTTAGCGGCATTCCCAACAACAATCCCGCTACAATAGAAACAACTAAAAAAGCAAGAAAGGGATTTACCTTACCCCAGGTGATCAAAAGGATCAGGCAAACAATACAAAAGCCAAGTATAAGCAGTGTCATTTAATGAGTGATGAGTGATGAATAATGAGTGTCCGACGAATGTTTTATAGTATGACTTGTTTTATTTTTTTATAATGCCAACTTTAATAACTCGCTTGATCGCCTGTTGCCCGCCGGTACCGAAAGGTACGTTCGGGCGGGCGTCGCTCCCGATAATTATCGGGACACTTCATCATCCCATCTTAGCTCCATAGGAGCTTATTATTAGTAGAATGATTACGATTTAAGAATTAAACCCCGAAGGGGTGAAATATTTCTTGTTTATGCAAAGTATACCGCTCCTACGGAGCTTAGCAACTCATTTTGATTTTTGACCCACTAACATGAAGCTTCGACGAAGCAAAGAAAAATTCAACGAGCGATAAAGATAGTCCCAGATTCCAAAAGCCGAAACATTTTCTGCAGCCTCGTCGCCCTTCCCTTAGAGAAGAGATAAAAGGGTTGGGTTTTCAATGTGAATCCCGGCTCACTCTATCCCCCGATCTGCCAACCAAAAAGTCAAGATCCGCTCCTTTGTCTGCCTGCAACACATGTTTCACATATAAATCCACATAGCCTCTGTCGGAAACCTGTTCTTCTTTCTTCCATTTCGTTCTTCGTTTTGCAAGTTCTTGATCGGAAACCTCCAGGTGAATTTTTTTGTTGGCTACATCCAGTTCGATCATGTCGCCATTTTGTACCAATGCTAAATTTCCACCGATCGCAGATTCAGGTGAAACATGAAGTACAACTGTGCCATAGGCTGTTCCGCTCATTCTGCCATCTGATATTCTCACCATATCCGTTATTCCTTTGTCCATTAATTTTTTTGGTAACAGCATATTACCAACCTCAGGCATACCCGGATAGCCAACCGGTCCTACATTTTTTAAAACCATCACGCAGGTTTCATCAATATCCAAACCGGGATCGTCAACCCTTGCATGATATTCTTCGATATTTTCAAACACCACAGCTCTTCCGCGATGTAGCATCAATGCCGGAGTAGCCGCTGATGGTTTAATAACAGCTCCTCTTTCTGCAAGATTTCCCGTCAAAACAACAATACCAGCTTCCTTTATGATCGGGTCGTCAAACTCATAGATCACATCTTTATTATAACAACTGCATGAGCCGTCAATATTTTCTTTGTGTGTTTTTCCTGTTACTGTGATCGTATCCATGTGTAACAACGATCTCAATTCATTAATGATCACTGGCAAGCCCCCGGCATAATAAAAATCTTCCATCAAATATTCTCCCGAGGGCATTAAATTAAGTAGCAAAGGGATCTTGCTTCCCAGTTTGTCGAAATCTTCGAGATTCAATTCAACACCGATCCTTCCCGCGATCGCCGTCAAATGAATAATAAAATTAGATGAACCCCCCACTGCTGCATTTACCATGATCGCATTTTCAAATGCTTTCCTGGTTAATATTTTTGACATGCGAAGATCTTCTTTCACCATCTCCACAATTCTTCTTCCTGATAATTGCGCCAGCACTTTTTTTCTTGAATCAACTGCGGGAATAGCAGCTGCACCCGACAAACTCATTCCCAATGATTCAACCATACACGCCATTGTAGATGCCGTTCCCATGGTCATACAATGCCCCGGACTTCGCGACATACAGCTTTCGGCATACAAATAATCTTTGTAAGAAATTTTTCCTGTTTTCAGATCTTCGGTCATCGTCCACACATTTGTTCCGGAGCCAATATCCTGTCCTTTATATTTTCCATTTAACATCGGCCCCCCGGGAACAACGATCGTTGGCAGGTCAACACTTGCAGCGCCCATCATTGTAGACGGGGTCGTTTTATCACAACCTGTCAACAACACGACACCATCAAGGGGATTACCGCGAATAGACTCTTCCGCGTCCATACTGGCCAGGTTGCGGAAAAGCATCGCAGTGGGTTTCAGTAAAGTTTCGCCTAATGACATGATCGGGAATTCCAATGGAAAACCTCCTGCCTCGTACACTCCACGCTTTACCCATTCGGCAATATCACGCAAATGCGCATTGCACGGAGTTAACTCTGACCAAGTATTGCAGATGCCAATTACAGGACGGCCATCAAAAAGATCTTCAGGAAAGCCCTGGTTCTTCATCCAGCTTCGATAGATAAAACCCATTTTATCCCTTTTACCAAACCATTCAGAGCTGCGAAACTTCGGCATATCAGTATAAAATTTTTGATTAGTGAATATAGGCAATAATGGAAAAAGAAGATCGTAATCAGACAACTAAGTCCGGAGGGCCTGAATCTTTTAACCGGGAGCAAAACTCACCGAAAAAAACCCGAATGTTCTTCCAGGCCCGAAGGGTTTTAATATCATTAATGCCTGATGAAATCAGGCTAATTACTGAAGTAAAATCCCAACCCCAGAGGGGCTGAATTATTACAAAAGAAAATTCGACTGACTTACTTTTACCATATTGAAAGTCTGATGAGCTCTTACCGTCAAATCTATTATCAAATCGTCTTTGGTACAAAGCGCAGGTTTCCCACAATTTCAGAATCACATTGCACAGAATTGTATCAATATATTTCTGGTATAATAAAAAACAAAAAATGTAAGCTTTACCGAATTAATGGTGTAGAGGATCATATACATATTTTTTCAGACCTCCATCCGACTATTTGCTTAGCGGATTATGTAAAAGACATAAAAGTTGCCAGTAGCTTGTGGATGAAAGTAAATGGTAATTTTCCAAAATTTGAAGCGTGGCAAGAAGGTTATGGAGCTTTTACTTATTCCATCAGAGAAAAAGACATGATCATTAATTACATAAAAAATCAAAAAGAACATCACAAGAAGGAACCATTCCATGATGAATTCAGGCGTTTGCTGATTGAAAACGCTATTGAGTTTGATGAGAAGTATTTATTATAAGGAAAACATTCAACCCCGGCGGGGTTGACCTGGCTTCATCCTGTTTTCCATGAGTTTCACTCACGGTTATAATGGTAAAGTTTTTCAGACTTTCTCCCACAGGTTTTATTTTTGAAGTTGAATGAAACAGAAAGTGAAGTTAGATGATATTCATATCCGGACGGAACTTAAGCCCGGTGATATTGGTTATGTAATTTACATGCATGGACGCTTGTATAAAAAGGAATATAATTACGGGATAGAGTTTGAAACCTATGTAGCAGACGGTCTTGCTGAATTTTACCAACAGTATGATCCGCAAAAAGACCGTGTATGGATCTGTGAATACAAAAATAGAATAGTAGGTTTCCTGTCATCAATGCACCGCGGCGAAGCAGCCCAGCTTCGCTACTTTATTCTTAAGCCAAAATACAGGGGAATTGGTCTTGGAAATAAGTTAATGAATCTCTTTATGGAGCACCTTAAACAATGTAATTACAAAGCATCTTACCTGTGGACCACTGATGAATTACCGGTCTCAGCGCATCTCTATCAAAAATTTGGATTTAAACTTACCGAAGAAAAGCCATCAGGGGCTTTTGGAAAGGCTGTGATCGAACAGCGTTATGACCTGGTCCTTTAAGGACCTACAAAAGGACAGTTTATTTCACAAAAGACTACTTATTATAACAATTTTTTTTTCCCAGGAATATTTACAATTTTGTGGCCGCTTAAAATTGTCGATGATACATTGTTGAAGATTTAACCTGACTGCGAATGAAAAGTTATCCCACCCAGATCCGAGTGCCATTGGCAGTAGACTGTATTATTTTCGGTTTTGACGGACAGCACCTGAAGCTTCTTCTTATTCAACGCGGTTTCGAGCCGGAAAAGGGGAAATGGAGTCTCATGGGTGGTTTTGTAAAAGCCAATGAAGACTTTGAGCATGCCGCAGCAAGAATTTTAAAACAACTGACAGGCCTCAAAGGAGTTTATATGGAGCAACTCCAGGCCTTTGGAGATCCTGCTCGTGATACGATGGAACGAACCGTTTCCGTCGCCTATTTTGCGCTTATCGATATTCATAAATATGAGAAACAACTCAGTACTGATTACAATGCAGAATGGTTTCCACTTGACAAAACCCCTCGCCTGATATTTGACCATGGAGAAATGGTAGAGAAGGCAAAACAAAAGTTGCAATACAAAGCCGCATTGCACCCCATCCTTTTTGAACTTCTTCCCGAAAAATTCACGATACCCCAGCTTCATGATCTTTATGAAGGTATTTACGATACCAGGCTTGACAAAAGGAATTTTAGCCGGAAAGTGCTGTCTACAAAATTGCTGGTGAAACAGAAAGAAAAGGAAAAAGAAAATTCAAAGAAAGGAGCGTTTTATTATAAACTTGACAAGCGCCGGTATAATTCAAAATTTCACGCCTTTCTCAATTTCATCCCCAACCCGGATAACCTTAAATAATACTCTGTATCTTCATTTTCGGGAAGTTTTTTTATGTTTCAGATAATAACTGTTATTTTGACACGTAATAAATTATGAAATGAGCCATAAAATTTTCGAGGCTAATTATACAACCACCGATGAAAATTTTATGGCGAATTCTACCTCGCCATTATAATACAATAAAAAATATTCAGGTGAAAAACGATTGCTTTGTCATAGGAATAGATTATGGGACCGATTCTGTTCGCTCGGTCATCATAAACGCCTATACAGGCGAGGAAATGGCCGCTTCTGTATTTTTATATCCACGCTGGAAGGATGGATTGTATTGCGATGCCGGCAAACAACAGTTCCGGCAGCACCCGCTTGACTATGTGGAAGGCCTCGAACAAACTATTAAAGATTGTCTCAAAAAAGCAGGGCATTCGGTTGCTGAAAACATTAAAGCTATTTCCGTTGATACTACCGGCTCCACTCCCGTGGCAACCGATGAAACAGGTACTCCCCTGGCATTATTGCCCGAATTTGAAAATAATCCGAATGCGATGTATGTACTGTGGAAGGATCACTCCTCGGTGAATGAAGCAGCACAGATCAATGAACACAACAAAACATATGGTAAGGACTACCTGAAGTATGTGGGAGGTATTTATTCATCGGAATGGTTTTGGGCAAAGCTGCTTCATGTGCTGAGAGAGGATAAGGACGTAAGAAAAGCCTGCTACTCCTGGGTGGAACACTGCGATTGGATCCCATTTTTGTTAACTGGTGGTAAACACATCTCATCATTAAGACGTGGCGTTTGTGCTGCCGGGCATAAAGCGTTATGGGCTGCTGAGTTTGGTGGATTACCCCCTGATGAATTCTTTTCTTTATTGGATCCATTGCTAAAAGGATTCACTCAGCGTCTTTTTACAAATACATATACCGCTGATAAGCCGGCAGGAAAACTAAGCCAGTATTGGGCCGGACGATTGGGACTCTCGACAGATGTAACTATTGGAATAGGCGCCTTTGATGCACACATGGGTGCAGTTGGGGGACAAATCGAGCCGTACTATTTAAGTAAAGTAATGGGAACTTCAACATGTGATATGCTGGTAGCGCCGGCTGATGACATGAAAGCCCGTCTGCCGGACGGGCAGGGAAAATTAGTGAAAGGAATTTGCGGCCAGGTGGATGGTTCAATTATTCCCGGAATGATCGGATTAGAAGCAGGTCAATCAGCATTTGGCGATGCCTATGCATGGTTCAAAAATATCCTCGCGTGGCCTTTAAGGAATTTAATGAGCGAAACCCCGGCTAAGATCGACGAAACAGTTGATAAGATTATTTCTGAATTGAGTAAACAGGCAGCTGAATTATCAGTGGCAGAAAATTCAGAATTAGCGATGGACTGGATGAATGGTCGTCGTACTCCGGATGCGAATCAACTATTGAAAGGAGGTTTTATGGGATTAACGCTTGGCACTGATGCGCCGAGAATGTTCAGGGCCCTTGTAGAAGCCACTTGTTTTGGCGCTAAAAAAATTGTGGATCGTTTTAATGATGAAGGAATACCGGTGAAGGGGTTGATTGGGTTAGGAGGTGTTGCAAAAAGATCTCCCTTTATCATGCAAATGATGGCTGATGTCATGAACATGCCGATCCGTATTCACAAATCAGAGCAAACCTGCGCTGCAGGTGCAGCCATGTTTGCTGCAACTGCTGCAGGTATTTATTCAAAAGTAGAAGACGCCATGGCTGCAATGGGAAGTGGTTTCGATGCAGAATATTTTCCTGATCGCAATAAAACTTCAATTTACGCCAAACGCTACAGGCAGTACAGTGATCTTGGTGATTTCATTGAACAACAAATTTCCCCCGGTAACTATCGGGACAAAAATCAACAAACTGTTTCTTCTCCTGCATTGTCAGGGGTCTTAAATCATGAATAAATACGCGCATATCCGGCAGGCTGCTTATAATGGCAATATGCAATTCCCGAAATTGGTTTAGTGATATTTACATTTGGAAATGCAAGTGCTGCCGACAAAGATTTCGATGTGTTTGCAATAAAACCAAGTGGTGTTCCCTATAAGGAATTATCTCCTGGAAAAATGGTCGTTGTTGATTTTGACGGAAAATAATTGATGGCAGCCTTCGTCCTTCTTCAGATACATTAACACATGCTGTTTTGTATAAGCATTTCGAAAGATTGGTGGTATTTCCATACACATTCAACGTATGCAACAGGCTGGGCACAAAGTTTAAGAGATATTCCTATCTATGGAACTACGCATGCTGACCATACAGTTTGTGATATTCCATGTGCCGCGCCGATGAGTGACGAAATGATTCCGGTGATTACGAACATGAAACAGGTTTTCAAATATCAAATTCGTTTAAAGAAAAAAACTTTCTTATGAAGACATTGAAATGATTCTAGTAGGAAATCATGCGCCATTTGCCTGGGGTAAAACGGGTGAGAAAGCTGTTTACAATGCTGCCGTTCTAGAAGAGTTGCAAAGATGGCTTTCATAACCGAACAGATTAAATCCAGAGCATTGCAAGTCTAAAGCAATCGCTTATAAAAAAACATTACGAACGCAAGCACGGAGAAGGAATTTATTATGGACAATGCCTAACCCTAAGGGGCGTGAATGACAAAAACTTTTTAGCAGCTTAATGTCATCAATTAAAAAATAGTATTAATAAAGTAAACAATGACATCACTTTAAAGCAGCGGGAAGCCTCTGGTTCATCACAGGCAGCCAGCATTTGTATGGAGATGAAACGTTGAAGAAAGTAGCAGAGCATTCTCAACAAATTGCAATATCTCTAAATAATTCCAAACAGATTTCTGTAAATGTGATCTTCAAACCTATTGTTAAAATCACCTGAAGAAATTTTACGCAATTTGCAAGGAAGCTAAATACATGATAAAAATTGTATTGGGATCATTGCATGGATGCATACTTTCTCGCCTGCAAAAATGTGGATCGGTGGATTGAAGATCCTACAGAAACCTTTATTGCATCTGCACACACAATTCAATCGCGATATCCCATGGAATGAAATTGATATGGATTTCATGAACCTGAATCAAAGCGCACATGGCGACAGGGAATTTGGATTTATATGAGCAGATTGCGAATAGAAACGAAAAGTAGTTGTTGGGCATTGGCAGGATGAAGAAATTTTAAAAGTATCGATGTGTGGGCTCGTGCAGCCTGCGGATGGCACGACTGGCAGCGGCGCAAAATTTGTCGCTTTGGTGATAATATGCGTTATGTTGCTGTAACCGAAGGGGATAAAGTGGAAGCAGAATTAAATTTGGTTATTCAGTTAATACACATGGGATCGGTGATTTCGTTAAAGTGATTAATGAGTAAGCAGATAATGACAGTTGATAAACTTTAATAAAGAGTATGAAGAGCACTTATAAATTAACAACCATTGAAAAAAAACGGCAAGCAACGTCACTCACTTACGCGAAGCCGCAAAAATTGAAATTGGTTTAAAAAATTTTTTAGAAGCAGGGAAATTTTAAAGGATTTACAGATACGTTTGAAGATTTGCATGGTTGATACAATTGCCGGGAATTGCTGTGCAACGATTGATGCAGGCTGGTTATGGCTTTGGGGCGAAGGTGATTGGAAAACTGTTGCGTTTGTTCGTGCGATGAAGGTGATGGGCACAGGATTAAAAGGCGGAAATTGTTTTATGGAAGATTACACTTATCATTTTGAACCTAAAAATCAAATGGTACTTGGTGCACACATGCTTGAAATTTGTTCTTCGATCGCTGATGGAAATATCTTTTGTGCAATTCATCCTCTGGGTATTGGCGGAAAAGCAGATCCTGTTCGTCTTGTATTTAATGTAGCTGCGGTGACCGCTTTGAATGCATCCGATCATTGATATGGGTAATCGTTTTCGTTTGTTGGTAAATGAAGTGCAGGCCATCACGCCAAAACATGATTTGCCAAAATTGCCCGTGGCAAGGGTTTTATGGAAACCATATCCCGATATGAAGACAGGTTGTGCTGCATGGATATTTGCAGGCGGTGCACATCATACATGCTATAGCCAGAATCTTACATCAGAACATTTGCAGGATTTTGCAGAAATGGCCAGTATTGAATCTGTATTGATCGGAAAGAATACAAATCTTTATGACCTAAAAAATCAATTGAGATGGAATGAAATGTACTATATTTAAAAATTTTCTGGAACATTATTCATCTTTAAAAATTACACTTAAGAAAAACAAACTGCTATGAATTATCTAACGGGTTTAGACTGGGCCATTATCCTGTTCTACTTTGCCATTATTGCAGGCATTTCAGTTTGGGCTGTAAAAAAGAAACATAAAACTTCTGCTGAAGATTACTTTCTTGCCGGTCGTCATCTTGGCTGGTTCATTATCGGCGCTTCCATATTTGCTTCCAATATCGGGTCCGAACATCTTGTTGGTCTTGCCGGTTCAGGTGCTACAGATGGTGTAGCGCTTGCACATTATGAATTGCATGCCTGGTGTTTATTGGTCCTGGGTTGGATCATGGTTCCTTTCTATATGCGCTCAAGGGTGTTCACCATGCCCGAGTTTTTGGAAAAAAGATTTACTCCAAAAGCAAGAACTGTTCTATCCGTTATTTCGCTCATCGCTTACATATTGACAAAAATAGCCGTCGGCATTTATGCAGGTGGAATTGTATTCAGAGCATTGCTGCCTGAAATTCATTTTTTAGGAATGGATACTTTCTGGATCGGTTCGATTTTATTGATCGTGTTAACAGGTATCTACACAATTTTCGGTGGATTGAGAGCAGTTGTTTATACCGAAACTCTTCAAACATTTGTAAAGATCATCGGGGCGATCATGGTCACCTATTTTGGATTGAAAGCTCTTGGCGGTTGGGATAAATTAAAAGAGATATGCGGAAGCGAGATGTTCAATCTATGGAAACCGATCGTACCCGCCGGCACAGAGGGCACATGGGCACCGGTCAACGAAACGGGAAGAGTGGCCTGGTATTTCAACGACAAATATCCCTGGCCCGGCATGTTGCTTTGTGCACCGATCATCGGATTGTGGTACTGGTGTACGGATCAATATATTGTTCAGCGTGTATTGGGAGCGCCTAATGAAAAAGAAGCGAGACGCGGCTCTATGTTTGCGGGCTTTCTAAAACTACTTCCTGTTTTTCTTTTTATTATTCCGGGTATGATCTGTTTTGCTCTTGCAAAAAGTGGGATCAATCCATCCTTACACCAGGAACTCTTCGATGCGCAGGGACATTTAATAAGAGACCGTGCACAGGCTGCATTTCCTTTATTGGTAATGCATGTACTTCCGATCGGTGTAAGAGGCATTGTTGTGGCGGGGTTGCTTGCCGCATTGATGAGTGCCCTGGCCGGAGTATTCAACGCCTCATCTTCTCTCTTCACCATGGACTTTTATTCCAAATTAAGACCAAGGGCCACACAGGCGCAACTGGTATGGGTAGGTCGTGTGGCAACTGTGGTAATGGTGATCATTGGTTTACTTTGGATACCGGTGATACAGGGAGGAAGAGGACTGTATGATTATCTACAGGGCATACAGGCTTACCTGGCACCGCCCATATTTGTCGTTTTCTTCTTCGGAATTTTCATGAAGCGATTGAATGGAGCGGGATGTCTCGCAACATTGCTCACAGGATTTGCCATGGGATTATTCAGACTCGCAGTAGACACTCCTGTAAAACTGATGGGAACTACTTATACTGAAGGATCATTCCTGTGGATCGTGAATAACATTTTCTTCCAGTACTATAGTCTTTTGATCACTGTTGTATGTATACTTGTATTTATCATCGTGAGCTATGCAACCAAACAACCTGATTATGCAAAGATCGGTGGGCTTACTTATTCTACATTGACTGCGGAAGACAGAAGAGCAACCCGGGCAACATGGAGTACAAAAGATGTGCTCCTCTCTGTGTTGCTGATCGCACTGATCATTGCTATTTACGCGTACTTCACAGGATGATGTTAAGTATGTTTAAGAAACTGAAGGTTTTCCAATGACGGGAAACCTTTTTTGCATGGGTGAAATTTTGGTTATACGTTAGGATGTCAACGTTATGATCAATTTATTTTTTCTACCCAGTCGTTTGATATATCAGCAAGCAGTTGTATCACATTTTGCTTACCGGCCTTAAATGAATGATCTGCTCCTTCAATTTTTACCAGCTTTGCAAGCGGAAGCGAAGCACATACAGATTCTATCAGATCCCATGTGGCCAATTCATCTCTTGTTCCCTGTAAAAACAGCATCGGAACCTTTACATCTTTTAAATGTTCTGCTCTTTCCGTTGAGGGTTTGCCGGGAGGATGCAAGGGAAAGCCATAAAAAATGATCCCTTTTACGGAAGTATCATGATGAGCTGACAAGTACTGTGATGTCATTCTCCCTCCAAAGGATTTTCCTGCAACGAAAAGAGGCAGCTTCGGAAATAATTCCTTTGCCTTCGAAATGGATGCTTGAATGGTCTTATGAGCCACTGCAGGAGGATCTGGCCTTCCTTTTTTATTTTCAGTAAAGGGAAAATTGAAACGCATGGTGGCAATGCCTGCGTCAGAAAGCGATTTTGCCAACGCAATCATGAAAGAATGATTCATCCCAGCCCCGGCTCCATGTGCGAGTGTCATGATGCGTTTTGATTTTTCGGGGACAATACATTCGGCCGAAACATTACCAATTGCAGGAGAAATTTCCAGGGACAAAGACTGCGATTTCATTTTTTATTAAAATTAAGAAGGATTTTGCAGCCGCTGCCTAAAGCCGGCAGCTATACTGCGACAATAACTACAAAGCGTGCTTTTGCTTTTTGTCAAAAAAAATCTAGTAAGAATCAATTTCCCAGGTTTTTCTCCCGATGGAAAGTATTATACAAAAATTTCAAGTATATTTATTTCTTTTTAGTATCAGTTGATGGGACCCGAACCACTCAGCTGAAGCGGTTCAGCTAATCAGTAGTTCATACGGGTGTTATTATTCTACTAGTACTTCTATCTTCTATGTGAAACCAGCGATGCGGAACTTGCCTTTGCGGACATTTCATTTTAACACTTAAGAACACACCAAAGTATGAAGACTCTAACTGTTTTTAGAAACAAGCAACCTGGTATTTTATTTCTGGTATTTATCTTTTTTGCACCATTCTTTTCCAACGCACAAAATCTAAAGACAACGGATTTCGTATTGTATGGTAAGAAAGTGCAGATGGCTTCTTCCAGCAATATCGTCAAGGGATCAGTAGGTGCTCTTTCCCTTATTCAAACAACAGGAGGGGTAAGTTTTGGGGGAAGTCTTTATAGTGACAGTGCTATTATTCTCGAGTAATGGTAACACGGTTACCGGCGTGATCAAAGCAAATAATTCCCGCGTCTCGTCAATCACTACAGGAACACCGATCTCGGTTGGATCCAGTGCCAGCTTAAAGGACAGTGTAGTTGCAAAAGGAAACATTAAGATTAAGAGTGGTTCTGTTAAACAGGTATTTCTGCCAACCGGTGCAACGTTATTCCGGCCCGAATCCAACGCTTGGAAAAGTGCAAGTAGCACCAAACTTGCTAAAGCTGCCGGTAATGCCCCCGATGCCCGCAACGATCTCCGATTAATAGTGTAGGTTCAACCAATATTACAACAACTACTACCATTACACCGGGAAACTATGGCGATGTAATTTTATCGGGAGGAAAGACAATTACCCTCTCAGGTACCGGAACCTATGTATTCAAATCGATAAAAAACTCTGGCGCCTCGAACACTTTTGTTTTTGATTTCAAAAATCTTAACGGAAATTTTGTTTTGCTCGTCCAGGGTGATGTTGATCTCGATAAAAGTGCTGTCAGTACAGTTAATGGCGGAGGCGCTAATTATATATTTCTTGAAGTGTTGGGAACAGGGCTCTACTTCAAGTGGCAACGCCTTTAACATTGCTCCGGGTAACTCCGGGGCGGCCAAATGGATCGGGACGGTTTGGGCGCCCAATGGGAACATCAATCTTGGGAACAGTGGAAATATGACTAGTATAATCGGTGGATTGTTCACCAATAATACGATAAACGCCACAGTCAATGTTACACTGGATTACGCACCCTATATCGAAGTACGCAAAATGGCAATCCATTGATTGTTCCGTCTTTTAACCCTGTGGGCCTGAAAGTAGACGACATCATTGGTCCCCAGCTTACATCTCTTAATCAGAACTGGGATGGAACCATGACCTATGAAGACAGTGTTTTCCGCGTTATTGATAGCAAGGTCCTGATCGATATCATTGTAGTAAAAGGTCAGTATAACTATCTTCTCAGCATTTTGCCAAATGCACCTTATGGCATGAGCGGTTTTATACCGAATGGCGGCCAGGATATAATTACGGGTTTTTATCCGATTGCTAACCTGCCTGCACTTAATGCGCTCACTGCTTACATTAATTACGTCAGACCTGTTTCTCCGCCAAAAAAGAATAGCGGTGTGACTACAACAAACGGTGACATTGCCCAACGATCAGACTTTGTAAGGAATGGATACAATGTGAATGGCGAGAATGTAACCGTGGGTGTTTTGTCCGATAGTTATAATAACCAGGGATTGGCTAATTCCGATGTTGTCAACGATGATCTTCCCGGCGCCGGCAACGCCACTAATCCGGATCCTGTAAATGTCCTCCAGGATTATCCATTTACGATATTCAGCAAGGGATCTGATGAGGGTCGGGGCATGATGCAAATCGTACACGATGTGGCGCCGAAAGCTAAACTTGCTTTTCGAACAGGGTTCATCAGCGAAGGCGATTTTGCGCTTGGCGTAAGACAACTCGCCGATAATGCTGATTGTGATGTAATCATTGATGACATTACTTACATCACCGAACCGTTCTTCAGGGATGGATTTGTAGCACAATCTGCAAATTATGTACACGATCTTGGCAAGACCTATATTTCTGCAGCCGGCAATTATGGCGCACAGTCATATTCGGCTAACTTCAATCCAGTGGTTGCACCAAACGGTATGGGCTACGCACATAATTTCAATACGTCGGGAGGAACAGACATCTATCAACAGCTGTCTCTAACTGCGGGGATATACACTATCGTAATGCAATGGGACAATGATTTTTATTCTTTGGGACAACCTAATCCTGCTCCCAATGATCTGGACTGGTATCTTGTGGATAATAATGGTGGGATAATCTTTGGAATGAACATGAATAATTTCCATAGGGATCCCATAGAGGTTCTTTCATTCCAGGCGCTCGGCAATACTACCACCAATCTGATGGTGATCAGTGCGAACGGTTCGACCACTGTTAAATTCAAATACATAATTCTGCGCGGTGGAGCACAGATAATGGAATACAATACGGGCACTTCAACAATTGTAGGGCAGGCAAATGCTGCAGGAACCCTGACAGTGGGCGCCGCCCGCTATACGCAAACACCGGCCTATGGTGTAGCGACGCCGTTAATTGAAAATTTTTCTTCTATAGGTGGAACGACTGTCGGTGGTGTGGATAGACACAAGCCTGATTTCGTTGCTCCAGACGGAGGAAACACGACCGTTGACCTGGGTTCTCCATTGAATCTTGAACCCGGTGAATCTCCCATTTATCCGAACTTCTTTGGAACGTCTGCTGCTGCACCTCACGCAGGAGGCGTTGCGGCATTGCTCATATCTGGCAGCCATAAGTTCAGGGGCACAGGAATGGCTTCTGATGAAATAAAATCCATTCTTCAATCGACAGCCATCGATATGGCCACGTCAGGTCTTGATAACATTTCAGGCGCGGGGCTCATACAGGCTGATACGGCCATGAATACCTTTGCTGCCCCTACGCCCGATCTTATCTTCCGTCACAGTGCCTTCAAATATTACCGCTGCCACACCAACAACGTTTACTGTAACCATTCAAGGACAATTTATCACCTCAAGTTCCGTGATCTATCTAAGGGATCAACCGCTGCCAACCACTATTGTAAATTCTACAACGGCTACTGCAACAGTTAATGGTTTCACTGGCAATCCAGCTATAAGTGTTTACACGCCCGCCATCTCAATACTTCAAACCGATGGGAATTTTTCTAATTCTATTAATTTATTAAATATTCCAAAGAAGAAGGTCGTTGTTACTGCAGACAATAAATCGAAGTTGTATGGTGAACCTTTGCCTGCCTTCACCAGTACAATCCTGGTGGACAACGTTCCTTTAGCCAATTCCGGGCTCACCCTCCATGATCTCGGGTTGGATAATGGCAGATTGATATACACCACGCCTGCAACCTCGCTAAGCGATGCCACCAATTATAACATCATACCTTCCATGAATCCACCACTGGATATAACAAACGTTGCAGATAAAGCATTGGATGAATTGTACGAATACACTTTCGTTAATGGCGCCCTGACGGTTAACAAGCTGCCATTGACAATTACTCCAAATAATAAAACAATCACTTACGGAGACGCAGTGTCTGGCATCACTTTCCAGTATGATCTTGGTTCGTCCAACATATCGGCAAGCGATCTAAGCACAATCCAAAGCAACCTGGTATTGGAACATCAGTCATCGGTGATCAGTAACACTGTTGCGCTCGTCGACGGTAAATCTATATCAAGTGGTTTTTCATTCTCAAATCTTGGATTTATTGCCAGTGGAAAATCGATCAGCAGTGGCAAATCCATTTCGAATAATTTCAATGTGATTTCTTTGAGTGCCGATATCTTTAATACATATACGCCAACAGGCAGTAGTCTCATAAACGGCAAGTCCATTTCGAGTGGTAAGAGCATTAGCAACGGACAAACTATCATTAATGGTAAAAGTATTTCCAGTAGCAGTGCAATTTTCAATGCTACGGTAGGAGATCCTGCTTCATCTGATAACACTATTGTGATCCTTGACGCTGATGACGTGGATGCAGGTCAAGTTTCAACATTTACCCCTATAAATCTCATTACGGGTCTCTCAGTGGGTCAATCCGATATTATTCCGGGTGCATTCTTTACTGCCGATTTCTTCTCCCGCAATTTTGACATCCACTTTGCAAACGGTGTGTTGACTATCTTGCCGGCGACCTTAACCGTGAAAGCGGACGACGCGTCCAAAGTGTATGGCGCAGCAGATCCTGCATTGACCTATACTATGTCCGGATTGCAGTATCTTGATGATGCCTCAGTAGTCACCGGTATTGTATTGTCAACAACCACCGGCGCGGCTGCAACAGCGGGTCAGCATCCGATCACGGCCAGTGGAGGCACGGCAACGAATTATACCTTTAATTATACTGCCGGAACACTTACCGTCACCCCTGCGTCATTAACAGTGAAGGCTGATGATAAGGTCATCAACGCGGGAGACAATCTTTGCAGCTTTACTTCGACGTATACAGGTTTCCAGTATGCAGATAACCCGACAACCACCTTTAGTAAGGGTCCTTATTATTCAACTTCGCCAAACTATTCAGGAAAAGCCGGTACTTATACAATTACTCCTTATGGCATTGTACAAAAACCTATCTCCCGGTAACTATGCCATCAGTTATCAAACGGGTACTTTATACGTCAATCCAAAAGGGCAAGGGATGCAAGAATGTTAAACCTGCGCTGGATTGTGTCGAGCCGGTGACCAAGACCCCAATGGTTATACTTACGTTGCACATTTTCCTATAACTAATCCAAATAGCACGACCATAATGGTTCCGTTGGGTAGCTGATAATAATATCAGTACCACGGGTAGTTTTAGCGGCCAGCTTCCTATTATTTTTCCTCCTGGTACAGGCCATTTTGATATTTATTTTAATGGAGCAAAAAATGCAGTGGAATTTGAGCACTTATAATGGGAACACAAAAAACAGCGGTCCAGCTAGCATCGCCAGCTCTACGTCTGCAAGATGTTCTGGTCAAACTGTCTCTGCATACCGAACTTCAGATCTGCAGGAAGCAGAGATATTCCAAACAAGCCTGGTGTTTATCCGAACCCGGCGCATAACACGGCAAGACTTTTTGTCGGTAACGCTAACGTTTCATTGAAAAGATATTGTGGTCATCGATCTGAGCGGAAGAGTTTTCAATTCGGTTGGCATGAAACAGTCCTCATCACAAATTGTAGAGTTAGACCTGGCGCCACTGAGAAATGGTATCTACTTCATCAAGGCGAATATCGGCGGGCAGACAAAACTCTTCAAACTTGAGAAATTCTAATGCCAAACAATAGTTTATTAAAAGAGGGAATATACATTCCCTCTTTTGCTTTGAAAGTCCAACAGTTACTAATTCATGAATGAGAAAAAAGTTCTAACTTAACGCATGAGTTTGAAATTGGCGCGGCACAAATCAATCTTCCCATTCCTATTTCTTCTTATAGGCCTATCAGGCTTCGCCCAGGATCAAACGATTGATAGTCTCAAGAATGTTTTGTCAAGGCTTCAGGACTCTCCCGAAAAAGTACAGACCCTGTTGGAAGTAGGTCAGAACTACGTAAATACTTCGCTTGAAGTTGCTGTTGCCTATGCGACTGCGGCTAAAGACCTCTCCGGCAAAATAGGATATGACGAGGGGTTAGCCAACGCCTACGGCACCCTTGGTGTTTATTACAAAAAATGGGGCAAATATCGTGAATCACTGGATGCATATACCTGGAGCCTTGAAATCTACAGGAAAATGAAGGATCTCGCGGGTCAATCCAGGGTCCTTAACAATTTTGGAAGCTTGTATGGGGACCAGGGACAGGAGGCAAAAGGCCTTGAATATTATTTCCAGGCATTGAAATTAGGCGAGCAGGCAAATGATACGACACGGATCGTTACCACGTTGAGTAATATCGGAAATATTTATCTCAACAAACCCAAAACCTACGACAAGGCTTTAGAGTACTTTTTACGTGCATTACCGCTGGCAAAAGAAATAAAGGACTATAATATCATCGGCACTGTTACGGTTAATATTGGAGAGGTATACATGAATCAGAGTAAATACGATTCTGCACTCTTTTATTTCAATCAATCATTAGAGGCGTTTGAAGTTACAGGAGACGTTTGTTATACCCTTAATGATATAGGTAAGCTATATGAAAAGCAACAAAATTATGATTCGGCCCTGGCGTACCACCAACGCGCTTTAACGATCGCAACTAATTTAGGCGCAAAGGAAGATATGGCAGGATCGCTGTTAGGCGTTGCGCAGATCTACTACGGGCAAGGGAAAATAAAAGCCGCCCTGGTTGCATATCAAAAAGCAGAAAATATTGCAAAGTCCCTGGACTCGAAGTTTCGACTGAAAGAATCTTACCAGGGTCTTGCCGCATGTTACGCGTCTCTGAACGATTACAACCATGCTTTCGAATATCAAACGCGTCTTCTCGATATCAAGGATTCAATTTATAACCGGGAATCCGATCAAAAATTAGCTCGTCTTGATTTTACTTTTCAAATTGAAAAGAAACAATCACAAATAGACTTGCTTACAAAAGACAAGTTGCTCAAAGACTCTGAACTTCGCCGGCAAAAAATTGCAAGAAACGCAGTCACCGGCGGACTTTTTCTTGCATTCATCATCGCTTTTATTCTTTACAGGGGATACCGGAATAAGGTGAAAACGAATAAGATTCTTGATCAACAAAAAGAACAAATTGAAACCCTGGTTTTAAATATTCTTCCTTCCGAAGTTGCACAAGAATTAAAAGTACATGGATATGCCAAACCAAAATATTTTGACCTGGTTTCGGTATTATTCACCGACTTTAAAAGTTTCACGAAAATAGCCGACGAACTTTCACCACACGAAGTAGTAACGGAACTCAATGAATGTTTCATTGCTTTTGATGAGATCATCGGTAAATATGGCCTTGAGAAAATAAAGACCATTGGAGATTCCTATATGTGTGCCGGCGGTATTCCAACTCCTAACTATGAGCATCCTGCTAAGATCGTACAGGCAAGCCTGGAGATCAGGGACTACATCCGGAAAAGAAACGAAATACGAACGTCAATGGGACTTCCGCCGTGGGAATTAAGGATCGGGATTCACGTAGGGCCGGTCGTCGCAGGAGTAGTAGGTCGTAAGAAATATGCCTACGATATCTGGGGAAGTACCGTGAACATCGCAAGCAGAATGGAGAGTAATGGAGAAGTGGGAAGCGTTAATATCTCCGCGGCTCTTTATAATTATATCAGGGATCAATATCAATGCACTTACCGGGGAAAAATCTACGCTAAGAATATAGGCGAAATAGATATGTATTTTGTCCAAAACGAACTCTCTAAACAAGAAGAACCTGGTTATGTTTCCACGAAAGAGTATCCCATTGATAGAGTGCCATCTTAGGAGATGGACATGCTGAACAACTCACAGACTTATTTTCGTTGAAAAATTTTTTCAAGGGAGCGATTCGTCTTTCACGGCATTGTACTAACTTTTCAAAAATCATCCACATGAACATACCATCCATTAGTCGCAAAACTTTCATCCGCGGCAATCATTTTCCGGAGCCGGGTTCTGCAGATGAAAGAGCTATGTTCAATAGAATCCAGGAAGGCATGAAAAAACAGTATGAGCAAATATTTCCTGATAAGCTGGCCGAGCGCACTGTGGTGATAGTTCCTTCTCTGTCGCTGGACGCTGAGATCCTCTCTAAAGTAAAAGGGGCTGTGCACTATGAAGAGCGCCTGCTATGCATGCTGATGCTGTTGCGCATGCCGATGACCAAATTGATCTATATTACCAGTGTTCCGGTACCGGAAGTGATCATTGATTACTATTTAAACCTGCTGCCAGGTATCACCGGCCATCATGCAAGGAAGCGACTAACCCTGATCAGTTGTTTTGATTCTTCAGTAAAACCATTGACACAAAAAATATTGGAGAGGCCAAGACTGGTGGAAGTTATCAGGCAAAATATCACCAACCTCGAAACAGCGCATCTGACATGTTTTAATATCACGCCTCTTGAAAAAACACTAGCCGTACAGCTTGGAATTCCATTGTTCGGTACTGATCCGGATAAATTTTATGAAGGCTCCAAATCAGGCGGACGAAAAACGTTCCGGGAAAGTGGTGTAAACCTTCCCGATGGATACGAGGATTTGCGCACGAAGCATGATGTTGTGACAGCTCTTGCTGCATTAAAAAGAAAAGATCCTGCATTGCGAAAAGCTGTTGTGAAAATGAATGAGGGGTTTAGCGGCGATGGGAATGCTATTTATTATTATCTTGATATACCGGTCGATGATAAGCTTGAACAAGCCATTGCCGTATCGCTGCCAAAAAATTTTAAAACTGTTGCTAAAGACGTAAGCGAAACTTTATTCTTCGAAAAGTTTGCTTTGATGGGTGGCATTGTAGAAGTATTTATCGAAGGCGATATAAAAATGTCGCCGTCTGCGCAGTGTGTTATCAATCCCGACAAAAGCATTGACATTGTAAGCACGCACGACCAATTGCTTGGAGGTGACGATGGGCAGATCTTTATTGGCGCCATTTTCCCCGCAGATAAAGCTTATAACATTTCCCTCGCTGCGGAAGCGAGAAAGATCGCGCAAACACTTGCAGAAAAAGGAGCACTGGGCAGGTTTGCCGTCGATTTTATTTCAGTAAAGCAGGATGATGGCTTATGGAAGCATTATGCCATCGAGATCAATTTGCGAAAAGGCGGCACGACACATCCCTTCCTGATGTTACAATTTTTAACTGATGGAAAATATCATGAAGAGACGGGTGAATTCATAACTGCCAGTGGTAATAAGCGTTGTTATTTCGCCTCCGACAATGTGATCAGCGATCAATACAAAGGGCTCACACCCGTTGACCTGATAGATATCGCCATGTTTCATTCTCTTATGTTTGACGGTGCCACACAGGAAGGAGTAATGTTCCATTTGGTTGGCGCATTGTCAGAATTTGGAAAAGTTGGAGTGGTGTGCATCGGCAGCACTCATGAGCGGGCCAAAGTATATTATGACCGCGTCGTCGAAGTGTTAAATTTGGAGAGTGCAAATTAAATTATGGTAGCAATCGTTCTTCTACAAATTCCCGCATGAAAAAATATTTTTCGTCCGCCTGCTGTACATTTTTATTCATTGCAATTACAATATTTTCCTTTGCGCAGAATAAAATAGTTGTATTTCAATCTGATTTTGGATTGAAGGACGGAGCCGTATCGGCAATGAAAGGTGTGGCTATGGGTGTTTCACCTGATCTGAAACTATTTGACCTCACCCATGAGATCCCCGCGTACAACATATGGGAAGCAGCTTATCGTTTAGAACAAACTGTTGAATACTGGCCTGCTGGAACGGTCTTTGTTTCCGTAGTGGATCCGGGCGTAGGAACAAACAGAAAGTCAGTTGTCTTAAAAACAAATTCAGGGCATTTCATTGTAACTCCGGATAACGGCACGCTGACATTAGTTGCCCAATCATTGGGCATTGCAGAATTGAGAGAAATTGATGAAAAGATAAATCGCAGACAAGGATCTGAAAGATCTTATACATTTCATGGCAGGGATGTCTATGCTTATACGGCTGCAAGGTTAGCAGCCGGTGTTATCAGTTTTGAACAAGTGGGACCTGTCTTACCGAACGAAGTGGTGAATATTCCTTTTCAGAAAGCAAAATTCGAAAACGGAAAGATCAGGGGAACTATTGCTATCCTCGATATACAATATGGTAATATATGGACAAACATTCCCGATGACGTTTTTAAGCAACTCAATGTGAAAACCAGCGACAGTGTCAACGTATCGATCTATCATAACAACATAAAAAAATACAATGGCAGGATGCCTTATGTTGAAACATTTGGCAGTGTGGCAAAAAATAAACCACTGCTTTACTTAAATAGTTTAATGCAGGTTTCCTTCGCTTTGAACACGGGAAATTTTTCGTCGGCATATCACATTTATAGTGGTAATGACTGGACGGTAGAGATTAGTAAATTGCGATAGCGAATCTCCAAAAATTGTTTTTACAAATAAACAGGTTCACGTATGAAACACCAGTTAACAAAGGAACAAATCGAATCTTATCAATCTTCCGGCTTTATTGTTATTGAAAATTTTTTGTCAGAAGAAGAACTTGAGCACTGGCGTAAGACAGTTACGAAGGCTGTAACGGAAAGAGCGGGGATAAAAATACCGGGTAAAGAAATAACAATTGGGCAGGCCGATGGCATTAATGAAGATGCCGATTATTTTGGAAAAGTATTTGACCAGCTGCTCAATCTCTGGCAGACTGACAAAGACGTCAAAGAAATTATGCTGGATGAGCGACTCGGGAAAATGGCAGCACAGCTGGCCGGTGTTGACGGCATCAGGATCTGGCACGACCAGGCTTTGATCAAACGCCCCTGGGCAAACCCCACTTCCTGGCACCTGGATACTCCATTCTGGTCGTTTTCCGATCGCAATGCGATTTCGATATGGGTGGCGCTGGATAACGCGACATTGGAAAATGGATGTCTCTTTTTTATTCCCGGTTCACACAAACAAACAAATTTTGACAAAATAACTATCGGCAGAAATATGGACAGTATTTTTGACGTCTACCCTCAATTAAAAAATACGATGCCGGTCGCTGCCCCAATGAAGGCAGGAAGTTGTTCTTTTCATAATGGTCTCACTGTCCACGGCGCAAATGCGAATATGACCAGCGGATTCCGCCGGGCCATGACGTGCGCTTATATGCCGGATGGCAACGTATTCAACGGTGAGCCAAATATTTTACCGGATGCATATTTAGAAAAATTAAAGATCGGGGACCTGTTGAATAATGATGAACAAAATCCACTCATTTACCATGCACGCATTAAAGTGAATCACTGATTTTATTTCTCTCTTGCTTTTAAAATAAGGCTTGACTAATTTCAACCAAACAAAAAGTTTTGAGGCGAAGAACATTTATAGTACAAGGAGCTGCATTAACAGCGGGCCTTCATTTTAGAAAACTTTTCTCATCCAATAGCAATAAGGTGTCTCCGGTCAACTCGCTCTATGCATCTTTCAAGGACCCCGAAAGTATTTATCGTCCGTTTGTTCGTTGGTGGTGGAACGGCGACAAGATCGAAAAAGATGAAATAACACGTGAACTTAGATTGCTGAAAGACGCAGGTATAGGCGGCGTCGAGATCAACCCCATAAAATTTCCTGCCAAAACCGATGACCTTGGCAAACGATCAGTTCCCTGGTTAAGTGATGAATGGATCAACCTGTTGCAATTCGCTCTCGAAGAGGCAAAGTCTCTCGGCATGACCTGTGATTTAATAGTCGGGTCGGGTTGGCCATTTGGTGGAGAATGGTTGGCAGAGGAAGAGCGTTCCCAAATAGTAGTGATAGCAACAAAAATGTTAGAGGGTCCAATGGAGTACGAAACTTCATTGCCTGAATTATTCAAAATAGCCGACCCAACAATTTCTTCTCCATTCAAAGAGAAAAAAATGGAAATGTTTTCGGTCAAATTGCTTCCATCAATTGTCAATCGCGCCGAAGATGTGAAAGACATTTCCGGGAAGATAAGCGGTGAATCTATTAAATGCCAGGTTCCTGAAGGGAAATATGTTTTGTACGCCATCGTTAAGATAAAAGGTTTCATGCAAGTTATCCAGGGTGCTCCCGGCGCGGGTGGGCCCGTACTCAATCATTATAATGAAGAGGCTGTTAAAAAATATCTTTCCCACATGTCGCTGACGATAACGGAAAAACTGGGACCACTTTCACAACATATACGCGCCCTTTTTTGCGACAGCCTTGAACTGGAGGGAGCAAACTGGTGTGAAGACATGCCGGCTGAATTTCAAAAACGAAGAGGATATGACCTGCTGCCATGGCTGCCTTTTCTTTTATACAAGATAACAGCAATGGGCAACACATTTGTATTTGACTATGGAGTAGTATACGGCGAAGATTTTAACGAGATGATACAACGCGTACGTTATGATTTCGAGTTGACCAAAGCCGAATTGCTCAGGGAAAGATTTTTTAATTCTTTTATCAATTGGTGCAAAGAAAATAATGTGCAATCGCGTGCACAAGCTTATGGAAGAGGATATTTCCCATTAGAAGGTAGCTTTGAAGTTGACATTCCTGAATGTGAGACCTGGATCAGGCCAGGCCTGGGAGATGAAATGAATGAAGAGGATTATAGAATAGGGAGGGCTTACACGGTGGTCAACAAATATGTTTCCTCTGCTGGCCATTTAAAGGGCAAACAGCATATCAGTTGTGAGGAGTTGACCAATATACATATGGTATTTAATGAATCACTTGAGATAATGAAGATCGCGAGCGATCAAAGCCTCATCTCTGGTGTTACACATTCAATTCTCCATGGATTTAATTATTCACCACCTGCGGCTTTGTTTCCCGGTTGGGTGATCTATGGATCATTTATTAATGAAAAAAATCCGTGGTGGAAATATTTTCACTATTTCACTGAATACAAAGCCAGGCTCTCTGCCTTATTGCAAAAGACAACCATGTTTGCTGACATTGCAGTACTGACGGCTACTGCAGATCTGTGGAGCCTTTACGGTGCTCAAAACGATCCTTTTCCCTCGGTGATGAACCCTTCCTGGCAAACATTGATATGGGAGTCGATTCACAAAAATGGAAACGGTTGTGATTATATATCCGAACAGATCATACAGGACGCAAAAATGGAAAATGGCTTTCTCTATTACGGTCCCCGGAAGTATCACACCATTTTTCTTACCCGGGTAGAGAGAATGGAACCGGCTACTGCAAAAAAATTATTTGATCATGTGGCAACAGGTGGACGAGTTTTTTGCATTGAATCATACCCGGAAAAATCCTGCGGATGGAATAATCATCGGCAAAGGGATAATGAACTACAGGAGTGGATAAATAAATCAAAGGCTTACCCCAATCGCTTTATCCTGCTAAAAAAACCAAAGAACAATTTTACACGATGGTTCAAAGCCATCCAGGAAAAATACAAGATCAGTCCTTATGTACACATTGATTCACCAAATCCGTTTGTGTCGCAAGTACGGTACCAGGCAAAAGACACGGAAATACTTATCTTCATTAATTCCAGCACAAATGACAATTATGAGATCACAATTGTCCCATCCGTCGAAATGGTTTCGGGCAAACAAGCGTGGATATGGGATCCCACAACAGGTGAACGATACATGCTAACTGCCAATGGTAATTCGATCAAACTGGACATGGGTCCTGCTGATCTTAAGCTGTTAGTTTTTGATAAAGAAAAAAGAGGCTCCTTACATAAATTGACAAAGAAGGACAATGAGCAAAGTATTGAAATAAAAAATCCATGGTCTCTGATGGGCAATCATATAGATGGCAGGAAAATAAAAAGAGAGATGAACATTCTTAAAGATTTAAAGGAAATTCCGGAGTGGGTGAATTTTTGCGGAAGTCTTATTTACCGGGTTAATTTTGAATTGAATGATAAAAATAAAATTGAATGGGTAAGCCTCGGAAAGGTGTTTGGTGTTTCAGAGCTGTTGATCAACGGTGAAAATGCAGGAACTGAATGGTATGGCAAAAGAACATATCACATCGGGAAATTTTTGAAGAATGGAAATAATAACATTGAGGTTCGATTAACAACTACCATGGGTAATTATTTAAAAAGTTTGACTGACAACCCGATCGCCCAGTTTTGGACAAATGAAGGGAGAGCAAATCAACCCTTGCAATCAATAGGCATGCTGGGCCCTGTTACGATCTATTAAAAACAAATTATGCATTTCCATTTGAAGAAATATTTCGTTGCGATCTTTCTATGTTTTGAGTTTTTTCAATGCGTAGCTAAAGATTATCCAGCCTCCTTATTTGGTATCTATTCCGACGGAGTAACTTTAAATACGCGGTCTATACAATTTGCCATTGATTATATTCATAAGCAAGGGGGCGGGAGGCTGGTCTTTGACGTCGGAAGGTTTCGCACCGGATCCATTCATTTAAAGTCGAACGTTGGGTTGCATTTGCTCGAAGGCGCAGTTATCGTAGGCTCATTCAATCCCCTGGATTATGACAGCCTGAGATTTACTGCGTTGATCTTGTCCGATAATCAGCAAAACATCTCGATCACGGGTAACGGTATTATTGACGGGCAGGGAAGACAGGTCGCAAGGAACGTCGTGGATCTTGTTCATAGGGGGTTGATCAAAGATGCATTTCGCAATGACCGTCCCGAAGTTGAAGACAGGCCTATGCTGATCTATTTTCGAAACTGCAGAGATGTATCGATCCAAAAGGTGACCCTGCGCAACGCTGCCGCCTGGGTACAAACTTATGATCAGTGTACCCTTCTTCATATTGACAGCATTACAGTCGACAGCAGGGCTTTCTGGAATAATGATGGTTTGGATATCGTGGATTGTGACAGTGTTACAATTGCTAACTCATATATCGATGCCGCCGATGATGGCATTTGTTTGAAATCGCATGATGCAAAAAAAGTGTGTCAAAATGTAGTAGCAAGAAATTGTGTGATCAGGTCGAGTGCCAGTGCTATCAAGTTTGGAACGGCTTCTTTGGGAGGTTTTCGCAATATTCGAATAACAAATATTAAAGTATTTGATACCTATCGTTCGGCGATCGCCATGGAAGCAGTCGATGGTGGTTTTATTGACAATGTAGAAATTGACAGTTTGCAAGTCTCGCATACAGGGAATGCTATTTTTTTGCGGATTGGCGAACGCATCACAGGGAAAAAAGGAAGATTGAATAATGTAAGGATAAATCATGTTGTGGCGGAAATTGCCGCTGATAAACCCGACGCAGGATACGAATATGAAGGACCCATTGAACATATGCCGAGAAATATTTCGCCGGCTATAGTTATTGCAGGATTACCGGGTGCAATGATCACTCATGTTTCCATTGCTAATATTCAAATAAACCATCCCGGTAAGGGCAATTCAAAATTTGCAAATGTTTCATTGAATTCATTGGACAATGTACCTGAAAACGCTGCTGCCTATCCTGAATTTTCTATGTTTCGCGAATTACCTGCCTGGGGAATATATATCCGGCATGCAGAAGATATAAATGTCCGTGACGCCGGTCTATCCTGTATGAAAAATGATTACAGGACAGCCATTGTGCTCGATGACGTACACCATTCACAATTTATTTCAACAACTATTAAAAAACCGGATTCAATGAATGCATTTTTTCAATTTCGCTGTTCAGGAAATAGTCTTAAATAATATGGGATACCGGCAGATGTTTGGTAACATCTTCACGGTTTAGATTGCTTTACTAAATAATGGTGTACCCTCTTGCCTGTTTCTCAGCAAATGAAGATCGAATGCACTCGCTATATTCCTGATAAAATGACGACCGGTGGCGGTAATGATCACTTCTTTTTCATTCCATTCTATCAACTCATCTTTTCTTAACTTTTCCAGTTCGGGAAAGCAAAGCTCTCTCAAAACGGGCAAATCCACCGGGTTTATTTTCGTAAAACCCCTGCAAACGATGCTAAGAATATATTTTCGAAAAGAGACGTCCTCCTCATTTAAAAAACATCCTTTGAAAACGGGGAACTCATTTTTTTTAATCGCTTCATAATACTCGTGAAGGGATTTCCTGTTTTGCGCAAAGGCAACCCCCATATCACTTATGCCCGAAACACCAAGTCCCAAAAGAAAAGAAGTATTTTGAGTTGTATAGCCCATAAAATTTCGGTGCAACTTTCCATCCAGCCACGCTTCGAAAAGATCATCTCCCGGCAAAGCGAAATGATCCATACCAATATCGACATAGCCGGCTGTTGCAAGTAATTCTTTCCCCGTTAGATAAAGCTGAAGTTTTTCTTTAGCAGAAGGAAGATCGTTTTCATCAAATAGCCGTTGTCCCCGGCTGGTCCAGGGAACATGAGCATAACTGTAAAAGGCAATACGGTCGGGTTTTAATTCGATCGTTTGTTCAATCGTTTTCTCAATACCTGGTAAAGATTGTTTGGGCAAACCATAGATCAGGTCGAAGTTCACGGATTTAAATCCAACCTCTCTTGCTTCTTCGGTTGCTCTTCTTACATTCTCCAGGGGTTGGATTCGATTGATCACACGTTGCACTTCGGGATCATGATCCTGTACACCATAGCTGATCCGCCGAAACCCTAAACGGTACAAAGTTTTAAGGTGCATCTTAGTCGTGTTGTTGGGATGACCTTCAATACTGAATTCACGATGAGGATGAACAATTGCCCGCTTGACTATCGAATCAACTAATAATTCCAGGTTAGAAGGAGAAAAAAACGTGGGAGTACCTCCTCCTAAATGAATTTCGCGAAGGATCGGAGACTCTCCCATCAACTGCCTGTATAGTCTCCATTCCTTTGTTATGGCCTCGATATATTCGTCTTCAACACTATGATTGGTCGTAATTTTTTTATTGCATCCGCAATACGTGCAAAGCGATTCGCAAAAAGGTAAATGAATATATAAACCAGTGCCGTTTTGAACATTATTTTTTGAAAACTCTTCTTTAAAGGTCTGTTCCCATCGCCCGGGATCAATTCCTTCCTGCCAGAATGGGACAGTTGGATAACTGGTATACCGTGGTACCGGTACATTATATTTACTCAATAACGTCTGATCTATGTTCATCCCGTGAAGTTTAATTATTCACTATTCAACTGAGTAATCCGCCAGGAATAATCTCAGAATGGTGTCCTGTTTGTCAGGAAACAAAAATTGGTCTTGAAGTAACTTTTTCATACCGGCCGGTTTTCGCGGTTAATTTTATTCTAAAAACTATTCCTTTTATATTGTTCAGATCTGCCGAGGGAAATGGCCAATGAGGCGTAAGATGGGTCGTTTCACTGGACACAAAGGGTAATACCCTGTTCGATAGGCTTTCAAGTGCTTTGATTCGCTGGTCTCCTTCACTCAATTCCTCAAATTCTCCCCATGCTATTACACTTTGCCAATTGCCCATATCCTGCATCAGATCGGTTTGAAAACAGACTTTCGGGTTTTTCCGCATCATATCAATCTTCATCCCATCGAAGGAATGCGCATAGATAAACTCACCATCATAGGCAAAGCTTATCGGAACTACGTAGGTGACGTCGTCTGCATGACAGCCTATACGTCCAACGATCTGTTGCCTGAGCACTTCCTCAATTTCAACCGCATCCAGTTTCCCAAACATGATTTTTTCTTCAAAAAAAGATAATTATGCGAAGAGCAATTATGAGAGCACTTATTTCATTCCATGATTTTCATCAGCCCAGGACTAAGTGCCGGCTTTTTCACATTCTATAAATCATCTGTGCATCTCTCGCAAAAAAGCTACCCCTGAAAACCAGGGGTAGTAACGTTTGAAACGAAAACCAACGATATTCGAAGTTAAACTGCTATATGATGACTAAGGTATTCCGACAATTCATCTTCAGCAATGATCTTTCGCCAGACGAAACATGATTCTTATCAGGTATTACAAAATAAAACTGAAATGAAGGTTGACGCCTGCATTGCCTGGATGTGACCCGTCACCATTGATTGTAGCTATTGTTTCATCACCTTGTTATGCAACACTGTTGATCTTGTCCTGGCTTTAAAAACTTAATCGCACGGGGGAAAAGGATATTATTTTCCAGGTGAATGTGCTGATGCAGATCTTCTTCAAATGCCCGCAAAGCTGCAAAGCTCAACCGGTATGTTGTACAGGCATCAGGAGGAGGGGTATAGTTATTGGAAAGATTGCGTATCTCCTTGAGAAGATTCCCGGCATGCTCGTGCTCATCTTCCATTACCGCAATAGGTATCTGTATGCTGACGGTACGTTGTTGATTTTTTTCATTCGCATTTTCCAATTCTTTTATTATTGGAAAAAGGATTTGTTCTTCCTTCTGCATATGCATTTCCATTTCCTCTTTTAACTCCGAAAATTTTTCAAAGATTTTAAATAACTCAACATGCCGGTCCCCGTGTTTGGAAGATACCTTTTGCAGATACTGAAAAATTTGAGATAGTTCTTGCCTTGTATAGTCGTGATGAACTGAAACAATGTAATCTGCGAGTCTTGCCATTGAGAGCTTATTGAAATCGACTTCGCCGGGTTCATTTTGATTGAATGCAAGACTCAGTTCTTCCGCAATGGTTTCAGCAGGCAGATCTCTTTCTTCGCACGCGGTCCGCAAGGAACGTTTTCCCCTGCAGCAAAAGTCCAGGTCGTATTTTTCAAAAATGGTAGCGGCCTTGTGATTTTCATTAACAATTTGAGCCAGTGTTTTCGAAAATAATTCGCTTTTCATCAGTTTCGTTTTTTTTAAGTTATTTAATTACAGATCTTTCTTTTTAAATGTTCGGAGAGCTGCATACAAAGGAATTACAATCCATAGAAACATTACGCCCATTGTAAACAACATTCCGGTAATACTCCCGAAGAAATCCTGGTATAGGGCCCCGGTATAGCCCATCAATGCGCTCACGTCCATTTTAAGCATAATGAAAATGCGACCAAGATCAACCGGGTTCAGAGCCGATAAAAGCAAGGTCAATTTTTCCAGCGGGTAGTCACTGAAGGCAAAAAGTATCAACAGTATTAACCCATCATAAATGAGTGCGAAGTAGAACCATAATAACAAAGCAAAGCCGATTCCCCGGGCTTTGTCCCTTGCTGTTACCGAGGTCCAGAAAGCAATTGAAGTGAATACAAGTGTCAATGCACAGCCGGTAAATATCAGTGCCAGGCCGGTTGAGTCCATTGAAAAAATAAGCACGGGAACCCCAACTCCAATAAAAAACGCGCTTACCAATGAGAGAGCCACGCCACTGTATTCACTCAATAATATCCTTGTACGGCTCATTGGCTGCGCCAGCATCAACTCAATAAATTCATAAGAATTATAATAGTGGATTGTAGAAAATATCATGCTTATCAAAGGCACCACGATCAATACAACATTCAACAAGCTTAACATGGCTTTACCGTTGTTTTCTTCCATCCGGAACAAACTGACGGAAACGATAAAGAGGAACAGCGTATAGGCCAATATTACCTTGCTTCTTAAAATATCATACAAAACATATTTCGATAATTTCATCATAACTGGATGCTTTGATCTTCGTCTTCGGGTTTTATGTTTAGTACTTCATCGACCCAGGAGCTTCGCCGTAACTGACCTTTCATGATCTTCGCAATTGCCTTTCCAAGTTTTGGCTCGCCGGTTTCTTTTCTCAACGTTTCGATGTTTTTGAAGAATTGCAGCCTTCCTTCCTGTACGTATATAATATCAGTGGCCAGGTCGTCAAGGTCACTTAAAATATGAGAAGTGATCAGTATGAGTTTGTTTTTCTTCTTCTCAGCAATAATTTTTTCTTTTAAGATTTCCGATGACAGAGGATCGAGACCTGCAGTAGGCTCGTCTAATATTAAAATATTGGGACTAAAATAAAATGCGAGTGCCGCGCTCACTTTTTGGCGTGTACCACCACTAAGAGTGCGCATAGGCTTATCAAAAATGGCAACAAGATTAAACTTCACTATCAGGTCCGTATCCAGCTCATTTTCGGAAGCGTTACGAATGTGTTTCATCATCGTAAAAAGCTGGCCCACCTTCATATTATCAGGATAGCGCCCGATTTGTGGCATATAACCGATCTGCTTTCTATAAGACGGATCACCGTTGATCTTCATTTCGTTTACATAAATTTTCCCTTTGGCCGGTTTTACCATTCCCAAAATACATTTGATAAGGGTGGTTTTCCCCGAGCCATTGGGACCGATCAGCGAGATCACTTTTCCCTTATCAAGCTGTACAGAAATCTGATCAAGCGCCTGCAGCTTCTTAAACTTCTTACTTATATTTTCAATGCGGATCATAGCTTGTTAGGTTTCATCATCGGCTTATCGTCAACCAAATTTTCAGGTGTCAGGCTGGGAATGGCTCTTTCAGCTTTATCCAGGAGGTTCACCATAAAGCTCCTTAGCAATATCAAAGAGTTAGGGTTTTCCTCTACGATCATCGAGTACATGCTCACCGGGTGATAAGCCACATCCCCTACCCCATCTTTGTTCATGTCGTATCCTTCATATTTATCCCAGTAATTATTAGAAAAAGTATTTAATACCATGGTGCCATTGGTGCCCACATCAAAACTGTTCGTGATAAAATTGTTCTTGTAAAAATTATTTGCCTCGCAACTTGCCTGTACCTTAATGGCCCAACCATTCTCCTTAAAAAGATTTTGCCGGATCTCCATCCTGCTGGTTCCCTCCAGGTGAAGACCAATAGTGTTTTTAAAGAACGTATTGTGCTGGATGTAGCTGTCTGAAATATCTTTTAATAAAATACCATAAGCCGATCCGCCCCAGTTTTGTTCAAAATGATTCCATTCCATATTCACCCTCTTGGAATACATGACCGCCACACCCGCCCCGTTCTTTTTAAATGTATTGTTGAAATACACATCATCATTGGAAAACATGAAGTGAATTCCGTAGCGAATATTATTTTCACTGAGATTATTTTGAACGGTCGAAAGAGAAACAAATTCAAAATAGATCCCATCCCTCTGACCCTGTATGTGATTGCCATCGATCAATGCGTGGCTGGATTTCCAGAGGTGAATCCCATTGCCTGTTAATTGTTCTGATTTTGGAGAACCGTTGATGGTATTGTGGCGTATCACAGCGTAAGTTGTGTTGGAAACATGAATGGCGAAATAAGCATTGAAGATCGTGTTGTTTTCAATCGTGATATTCGACGCATCTATTATTTTGATCGAAGCATAGTCATTCAAGACAGAATAGCCGGAGTTTCGAAATGTAATTCCAGTGATGGTGATATTTTTTCCGCTGACAGTTAGAATTTCATACCTGTTTTCCCCATCCAGTACAGGATTGCCAATTCCAATGACAGATATGGATCTTGTGATCGCAATGTTACCCTCTTTGTAGACACCGGCATTCAGCAAAATGGTGTCTTTATCATGAGCCATTGCTACCGCCTTTTTAAGGCTCGTAATTGGCTGACCGCTGCCCACTACAATTTTTCCCGCAGACACGGAGAAGAAAAAGAAGATGCTTATGATCGTGAACAGCTTTTTCATTCGTTACTCTGATTTGTTGAATAGTTCATCCCAGCTTACGATCTCTCCACCTGTGGTCTTTTTGATTTCTTCAGCTTGTTGTTGTGAAACAAATGCAGCGACATTCCCTCCCATAGGTGTTTTTAACCCGGGGCTTATCACGAGAACGGCCTTATTGACTTCGAGAAAATCATTTTGCTTTTGAAAATTAATGAAAAGCCTTTGCGAGATCTCAGTTTCTTTTATACTGGCTGATTTTAAGTAATGGATCATACAGGCAGCATCGTCAAATTTGTACACCTTCCCTTTCTTTGTAACTATTTCTCCGCCAAATTTTGGATCAACAATGGTCATCTTACAATTATCACAGACATCTTTACCATAACTAAATGGCTGCGGCTTATTTGAGCAGGAGGAAACAAATAATACCAATAGACCTGCAGCAACGGTAACTTTGCTAATTGATTTCAAATTCGTTTTCGCTTTGCGCTGATGATACCATTCAACAAACCATACTGTAAAGGCAAGTGCTCCGGCCGCGATCACGATCCATCCACCTATATCGGGAAATGAATAGGCATCGAAATTCAACAATCGTTTATGTCCGAGCAAAGGAGGTTGATAAGATAAACCGGGCACTTGTATGGGAGCGGTAGGATCAAGATTGTGTCCGTAATTATATCCCCATTTATAAAAGTCAATCATTGCTGAGATGCCACCAATAACCGTCAGCCCCAGGTAATAAAATAAAAATCGCCTCCTTCCCGTAATGGCGACTGCCATTCCCAACAGCATGAAAAATCCAACCACATAGGGAAGGAATTTGAATTCGGGAAACATAGCCACACTGATATGTTTCATCCCGATATAGTGATTTAGTCCGTTGATAATATCAACCTGGCCTGTAATATTATTGACCCATATGTTCATCGTTAATCCTTCAGGATATTGTGGTGCAAACAGGTCGATCCGCCAAACAGGCAAAAAGAAAACAGCGACCAGCGCACCAGATGCAAATGCGACCAAAATCCTTGAGACTATAGTAAGATGACTTTTCATAATCTTCAAACCTCGTGTGTTGCCTTATTGAACTTTTTTTGTCTCTTTTTTCCCAGGTTTAAGACCATCTGCGATCAAAAACATAATGGCTATTCCTATCCAGAAAGCAACATTGATCCAGTTTCGGGTCCGAAATGCTTCCAGTACTGACAAGCCAAAGAACAGTAAGAAAACTGTAAAGCTTTCGGGAAGTTTTTTTAATATTTTCATATACTTAAAAGTTTGATCGTATTGTACAAAGGATCGTATTATTTATTTTGTGTGACAGGATCGGAAGGTTCATTTTTCCCGGTACTAAACGTTATGGGCACATTGGAACCCGGTGCGCTGACACGAACATATCCCTGCATTTCCTGGTGCAATGCTGAACAGAAATCAGTGCAGTAAATTGGAAATATTCCAACACGATCGGGCTTCCATGCTAACGTTTGAGTTTCACCGGGCATAACCAATAGTTCCGCATTGTTGGCACCTTTTACAGCAAAGCCATGCGGAACATCCCAGTCCTGTTCAAGGTTGGTAACATGGAAATAAACAACATCTCCCAGCTTTACTCCTTCGATATTGTCCGGAGTAAAATGCGAACGAATTGCAGTAATGTAAGCGTGCACTTCATTTCCCTTCCGCTCAACTCTTGCATAAGCATCGCCTTTGGCAGCAAAAGGATTTTGGTTATCCTCTATCTTGTATATTTTTTGAGAATTTTTCATAATGAGACTGGCAGGGATGGCCTCTGCATAATGCGGCTCTCCAATAGTTGGGAAATCAAGAAGCAATTTCATTTTTTCGCCACTTATATCGTACAACTGCGCGCTTTGCGTCAACTCAGGACCTGTTGGCAAATAACGATCCTTCGTGATCTTGTTGTAAGCGATAACATATTTTCCCCATGGCTTTCTTGTGGGCCCCCCAGGTACAGATAAATGACCAACTGAATAGTATGTTGGAACCCTGTCAAGGACCTTCAGGTCAGATAACCTCCACTTCACTATTTCAGAAGACACAAAGCAGGAAGTGTATGCGTTACCATCGGCATCAAATTCTGTATGCAGAGGGCCAAGACCCGGTTTTTGCACTTCACCATGTAACACTGCTTCGTACTTTAAAACAGGAATACCATCATAGTCCCCATCAAAATTTTTGTCAGCAATCGCCTTTTGAATTTTTGTGAAAGAAAAAACAGGTATCACCGCCGCAAGCTTGCCGCTTCCTACTATGTATTCACCCGAAGGATCGGTAGCACAACCATGAGGAGATTTCGGACAAGGCATAAAGTACACCATATCCGGACAATTTTTGGGATCAAGCATCAACACTTCCTTTTCAATTTCAGAAGTAGCCGAATGAGTGCTTTCGCTATAAACATTGTGTGCATAAGCGACAGTTCTTTTTTCGGCCTTACCTGCTTTGACATATTCTTCAGCCTTTTTCCAGTTTACACACATGATAAAATCCTTGTCTCTCTGGCTTGCATTTACTTCAAGTAAGGTGTTTGCTTTTTCAGAATTATAGCAACTAAAGAAGACCCATCCATGCGATTTTGCTTTTCCAGCTTTCGCCAGGTCAAAATCCACTCCAGGGGTCTGGATTTGAAATGCGATGCTCATCCGGCCTGAAGTGTCAACACGAATAAAACTTACCGTGCCCTTGAAATTTTGTTTGTACGTATTAATTGGAACGTCACCGCTGACATTATCCAATGGCACGCTGAAACGAGTACCGGCAACTACGTATTCTGAATTTTCAGTGATAAAAGGAGAAGAATGATTACCTGCACTATTCGGTATTTCCAAAATTTCGGCAGTGCGGAAAGTCTTCAGATCAACACGGGCAATGCGTGGCGTATTATTGCCATTTGCAAAAACCCAACGACCATCCTGGATACCGTCCGTTTCTGACAACGCAATGTGATGAAGATCGTCCCAGGGCACAAATCCATGGGAAGTATTCAGCATTGGCTTTGTTTCTTCACTGAACCCATAACCTTTTTCAGGATCAACCGAGAAAACAGGGATCACGCGGAATAGACGACCGGATGGCAAACCATAAACACTCATTTGTCCGCTAAACCCACCGGAAACAAAATCATAAAACTCGTCGTATTTACCGGGCGCCACGTAAGTTTTTTGCGCAGCATCACCACCTACGGCTGATTGAGCGCCACGCGGTTTGCAGCCAACCAGGCTGGCAATCGCTGCAGCTGCTGTTATTGCAACTAATTTTGAAAACGTCTTCATATAATTTTTTTTATAGTTAAGAACTTTTACTCAGGTTATTTCTCTCCGTCATTGCTGCGCTGAAACTCCAGCACCTGCCTTGCATCCTCCAATGAGAGGTTTTGGTTGGGCATCCTTACCATACATAATTCCAAAAGTTTTTGGGCTTCCGGGTCTTTATCGAGCATATACTCTGTGTTCGTGATCATGTTCATGATCCAAACCGGGGTTCGTCTCTTGGTGACATCCTTCCAACCGGGTCCAACCAGTTTCTCCTCCGTAAGCTTATGGCATGGCTGGCATTTCAATTCATAAATACTTTTCCCGGAAGCTACCCAGTCCTTATTTAGCGGGTGAGTGATCTGTATGTCGCCTTCCTTCACTTCTGGCCCATGTGTTTCTGGTTGATTTTTGATTAATTCATTTACATCAACCGCAGGCTCATCTTTTTTAACTCCTTCGCCACCACACGATATTGCGAAAAGGCTAATAACCCCCGGCATAATAAGAGAGAAGAATAATTTCTTTTGCATACATTGAAGAGTTTTAGAGTTAGAACGTTCACGTCCGGAATGGCGCCAAAGTTATCTTGTGAATTTTCGGGGGGATATGAACAATGTCATTCTAAAAACTGATATTTCTCATGGTGTGGCTTACAAAGAGGATGTTTCGGCCAGAATCATACAAGATCCACCAGTTAACCAAATGCTATAGTCGCCTTTCCTGTTTATAGGAGTAGAAGCGTTGCTAAGATGAGGCTTTTTATCTATACTTCCTGTTTTCCGCTTCTTATTTCTGCATGATTATCTAACGTTTTGCAAGAAATCAATAGGTACATGAAATATAGGCAGGCCAAACTCATTGTGGAGAGTTGCTCTATCTATAATTTTACATAGGTATTCTTCAACAAAACCAATAATTATGCGATTAAAATTTTTATTTGCGACTGTTGTTATAGTTGCGTTTATCTCTGTGGTAGCTTGTAATTCTTCGTCAGACAATAAAGCAACGACAACACCTGACAACTCCTCAGCAAAGACCGACACGAGTGCGTCTGCCGGTAGCAACAATGAAAATACAGGTGTCGGAAAATTTAAGCAGGTGGAATTGACACATCCCCTGGATCAAAAGATGATTGCAACAGGTAAAGGTGTATATGATCTGAAGTGCGCGTCCTGTCATAAACTTACAGACGAAAAATTAGTCGGCCCGGGCTGGAAAGACGTTACCAAACGAAGAACTCCTGAATGGATCATGAACTTTGTAACCAATACCGAAGAGATGCTGGAGAAAAATACTGCGGCAAAAAATCTTTATGAAGTTTGTCTTGTGAAAATGCCTAATCAGAATTTGAGTGATGATGATGCCCGTGCAATACTGGAATTTCAGCGTAACAATGATGGAGAAAAATAGCCAGGTTATTGCGCAGAATGATTTGTCATGGCTGTGCCGCCTTATTGCATAACAAGCCTATCAATCTTCAACTTCGCGACCAGGATCCATAGAGCTCCGGCAAACAAAAAAATGCTTGCGGCCCACAAGAGCCAGGGATAAAGGCGGTTGGTCACTTGAAACATCAGGCCAACACCCTCTATTAGCAGTATTGTCTCGTTTAGAACAACCGCTGCTGCAAAGAATGAAATAGCGGCTGAAATTTTTCTTGCCCCGACAAACATTCCTGCATCCAGCAGGTTGAAAAAAACATAAAAACTAACGAACCCCAGGAAGACCAGGTGAAGAAAACCGATAATAACGGGCCTGTAGCCAAATACAGCATTTCCAAGAGCTGGAAATATTGTTCCCATTTGCAAGATCAATTTTATCACGAATGAGATCATGGAAAAGATCAGCAGTGTTTGCACAAGCCATGAAGTGTAGTGCGCATATATTCTTCTATCCAGCGCGATTCGAGAGAAAAATGCGAGACTTATCATAATCAAAACGCAACCTGTCAAAGCAAGCGTTCGAACGTAAATATTATAGCCATGCCATAAAAGGGATAAAAAGAGCGTCGGTACGAGCGATAGGCAAAGAAATAAACCAAAATGCCAGATTCGTTTTCGTATATCTTCAGTCATGAACACCAATACCTGATTAAAGAAAAGTGCAAAAACAGACAGCGTGAAAAAACCGTTGTATTGGAAGTGCAAGTAAGTATAGATTGCATCACGGTACAAGAAGGCGTTGCCTGTTTTTGTTGCCATGATATAGGCAAGTGTAAATGGTCCTACGGATGAAATAACGAGACTGAATAAAGCCGACGAACTTAACAGGGTAATTGACCTGTCATTTTTTGCATTTCGAAGGTCTTTAATAAACACCCAGCTAAATCCGTAAGTAAAAAAAATAAATGCCGTAGAAAAAAGAATAGAGAATAAGGCATACCCCTGAAATGGAAACGTTATAAGCATTCCCACGGAAGTGATTTCAATCCCCCAAAGTATCCATTGATAAACTTTTTTTTGTTTTTGATCGGCCGTAAGCAGGTTATCAATAGAAAGGATCATCAAAGCCAGCGTTACCCAGCCACCAAAAGCGAAATGTGAATGTGCGCTCAGAAAGTTTCTGTAGTCAATAAATTGAACGGGAAACAAAAACTTCGTACGTAGGGTCAGTCCAAACAATGCGACACCGCATAAATTCGCCAGCGATAGAATTACCCAAAAATTCTTTCTTTTCATGATCTTCATTTACACAGCATGAACTATTCGGCTTTGATTATACCCACTGCTCCCATGGTAGCATCCGCAAATGAATGATCAACAAAAGTATAACTACCTTTTTCGGGTATCACAAATTCAACAATGGCTCCACTGGCTGGCCCCAGGTAGACGGATTGCATTCCCACCAGCTCATTTTTCGGGTTGCCATCCAGCCAAACTTTATCAAGTATAGTCCCAATTATATGGAAGGCGGTGGCATTGTTAGGGCCAGCATTTAACAGGTACAATCGAATTCTTTCCCCTGCTTTTACTTTTAACGGATCAATGATGTATTGCCCAACTTTTCCATTAAACGCTACAAAGCTGGGAGTTTTTTTCAGGGCGAGCGTTGTATCAGGAAGGTAGGTACTGTCTTGCCGTTTGAAATAGTACTCATTCTGAACAATCGCAAATTCATGGTCAACTTTGCCCGGGTAACCTTTTCTGGGCTCAACAATCACCATGCCTATCATGCCATAAATCATGTGCATTAAAACCATGGGAGTTCCGCAGTGATACATAAATACGCCCGGATAATTTGCCGTCCACATGAACTGGATTGTTTCACCGGGGTTGATGCTTCGGTATTTGTCCTCGGGATTCACCATGGCTGCATGAAAGTCGATGGAATGTGGCATGGGCATCATATTCATTTGCATCGTCATGTTCTTCATCGTCTCATTGGAGCGGTCTGTCATAGAAAATCGAATGGTTTGCCCTTGCCGTATTCTTAAAACAGGGCCTGGAATTGAGCCACCAAACATCCATGCAGTAAAAGAAACTGTTTTTGAAACCTGGAACGATTGGTGTGTCACATCAAACTTAACCTCTACTGTATCTTGTTCAGGAGTCTTGGGAACACCAGGAGCGTAAGTGAGAGGCCCCCTGATCGCCTTTTGCCCGTCCGGGCGGTCCGTGACAACGGCCTGTGGAGCTCCATAAATTTTTTTAGAATCATTTGCTTGATTGTGTTGGCTACAGGAAAAAAATAAGATCACCACTGAGCCATAAAAAAAAATATGTTTCATTTAGTTAAGGGTTTGATCAAAATTACAGATTTGATCAATGCACAACCAGCCATTTCACGAATTGATCGTTATGACCATTAACAGTTTTTCTCATCTCAGGCAAGGCATTGCTGTAAGTTCTTCGCCTATCACCTCCTCTTTCATCACCGGTAATTGCTTTTCTTTGAGACCTTTCCTTCTGCTCATAATAAACCAAACCAGCGGAATTACCATCCCCAAACATGGGTCCATATTCCATCAATGCATATTTCTGGAACACCTGTCCTTTTGAAATCTCCTCCTTTGAAAAGATAGTTTCTTGTTTTGAGGAAACATAAGGGGCAATAAGTGGCGCTTCAGCATAGGTGTGAATACCAATCATTATGACGCCGGCCGCGCTGACGCAAAAGGTAACCAACAATGGCAACCACCAGTTACCTGGGGTTAAGCAGGTAGCTGATAAAACTTCTTTTTTGATAATGATTTGATGTATAACAACGACAAATGACGATCCGGCAAGGGTCCGAATAGGTGATCCCTCGCAATATGAATAGTGTAAAAAATAATTTGGAGTACTAATTAGTGAATGCAACCTCCGTTTGATATGACAAAAATCATCATTAAAACTGATCTTCCTCAGCCAGTAACCTACCCTGGTTAATTATTTTCCATCGCCCAACTAACCTTTATTTAGAATTTTATGGATGCACCCGGTACCAAAAGAATAGACAGTGATCTGTCTGTGTCAGATATTGTCAACGCGGATTACCGAACAGCCGACGTTTTTCGGAAGTACGGAATTGAATTTTGTTGTGGCGGGAAATGGCCATTAAGAACGGTTTGTAACATAAAAAATATCGACATCGAAACCATGAAGAAAGACCTGGAAGAATCCATTCGTACGGTCTGCCTTCCGAATACCTTGAATGTTGAAGAATGGGACGTTGACTTCCTCACCGACTATATTATAAATGTCCATCACCAGTATTTAAAAAAGACGTTGCTGAAAACCAAAGATTGCCTCGAGCGATTCGCCAAAAGTCACGACAGCAAATTCTTGTATTTGCCGGAGCTATTGAAAGTTTTTATTGAATTGTTCGATGAAATCATTCCACATCTTCAGCAGGAAGAGGATATTATTTTCCCGTATATCAAACAGATCGCCCATGCTTATCAGAACAGGGAATCTTATGCTGGTTTATTGGTTCGCACGTTACGCAAACCGGTGGAAAATGTAATGAATCACGAAAACGAATATCTGAGCAGGCTGCTGGGGCGAATTCGGGTGCTAACCGATCACTATACCCTGCCTGCAAATACGTGTGTGAGCCATCGGGTAGTTTTTTCAACGTTGCTGGAAATTGACAACGATCTGGTACAACACTTACATCTTGAAAACGACATTCTTTTTCCAAAAGCCATTGCAATGGAGAAGGAATTACTTAAGCAGGAAAAATAGATCCAAAAGATACAGCATAATAGGTTCACTGATTTCATAAATTTGAAATTTAATCAAGGCATTTATGATAAGAGCTGATCCTGCACATCTCACGTCATTGTTTGAGAACGCAACGGAAGGCATTATACTCACCGACCAAACCGGCAAAATCGTCCTGGTAAATCCTGCTGCTCAAAGAATATTCGGGTATACGTCAGAAGAACTTGTGGGACATCCCATCGAGGTCTTAATTCCCCAACGCGTTCAACTGCATCATAAAGAGCTCCGGAAAAATTTCTATCAAGATCCTCAAAATCGGGCTATGGGTCACGGCCGGGACCTTAACGCCAGGAGAAAGGATGGATCGGATATGCCTGTCGAGGTGAGTCTCAGTCACTATCAAAGAGATGGGGAGCTTTTCGTCATTGCGTTTGTGATTGATATCACCGAAAGAAAGAGAATAGAGGGCAATATAAAAAGGCAACAACAGGAGTTGGAGCAGATGGCAGGCGACATGCGAAGACTCAACGCGCAGCTGGAGGCAAAAGTGGAAGAAAGGACCCTTATTTTAAAAGAAGCGCTAAAAAAGTTAGAAGAATCGCAACAGGAATTGAACGAGTCCCTGAGCAAGGAAAAACAGCTGAATGAGATCAAGAGCAGGTTTGTCTCGATGGCATCACACGAATTTCGTACGCCGCTCAGCACCATTTTATCCTCAGCCACCCTGGTTTCGAAATACTCCGGTGCGGAAGAAAATGATAAGAGAGAAAGACATCTGAGAAAAATCAAAGATTCAGTAAGTCATTTAAATAATTTGCTCGAAGATTTTCTTTCCCTGGGAAAACTTGAAGAAGGGAAAGTGTCAGTAAGCATCTCATCGTTTGGAGTAAAAGAATTTATTGATGACATAATCGAGGAAATGAGGGTGATTCAGAAAAAAGGACAGCAGATAATTTGCAGTTATGAAGGCGAAGAAAATTTTACAACCGATAAAAGGTTGCTTAAAAACATTTTGATCAACCTTTTTTCTAATGCATTTAAATTTTCAGCTGACGATAGCTCGGTTTGGATACATATTAAAAATGTCAACCGACATCTCAATGTTGTCATAAAAGATGAAGGCGTAGGCATCCCGGAAGAAGATCAGGCCCATTTATTCACGACATTTTTTAGGGGGAAAAATGTAACAAATATAGAAGGAACTGGTTTGGGTCTTCCTATTGTGAAGAGATATGTTGACCTTCTGAAGGGAAATGTTCTTCTGAAAAGTCAACTTGGACAGGGAACTACCGTTAACTTTACATTACCAGGATTCACCGAGAATAGATAGCCTGGATCTTTTGCAAATACCCCCATCATGACAAGAAAGCCAATTTTTGCCGTTGTTGTTGTGTCAATCATTCTGCTTGTTTATTGCGTACTTATTTACCTCAATCTTTTTTTACCTGTTGCTTATTTCACTTTCAGTATTTCTCCCTTTTTACTAGCCTGGGTGGCATATACCATAATTCGTTTTGGTGTTTACAATGGAAAGGAATTCAATAGCGATGAAGAATGGGGTTACCAGGATAAGAAAAAAGAAGACCTTGATATTTTATAAACGCCAGGAAGGGATCTTGCTCAATGACAACTGATCGTAGCCTCAGTTGCAGATTGCAAAACCGGGCTGATAAACGGAATGCCGAGATTCATTCCCCTTAATATCAGTATAGCTGCCACAATAGAAATAACAAAAGGGGTCACCTTGCGAAATGAATTTCTGATCTGCAAACCAAGGAATTGCCTGAAAAAACTAACAGCTATCATGGCAGGCAATGTTCCAAGCCCAAAAGATGCCATAAACAAAACGCTCTGATGAATTTCCGTTGTGACCAGGGCGCCGGCCAATGCCATATAGACCATTCCACAGGGAAGAAAACCGTTTGCTATCCCAAAAAATAAGAAAGGGATGATTCCTTTCTCTTTCAAAATCCTTATCATTATTGTTTGAACGGCCAGGTAAAAACGATTTAGAAAATGAGGCTGTAAATTTTTCCGGAATATCCAATACTGTATAACCAAAAAGAAAATAAGAATACCCGTGCCTATAGAAAACCATTGTTGAAAACCGGCAAGAAAAACTTTGCGGCCGGCCAGGCCAAAGATGAGACCAAGTGTTGAATAAGTGATCACTCTTCCAAACTGGTAAAGCAGCATGGCAATTATTCTTTGGGCCTTAGGTAAATATTGAGTGGGTAAAGCCAGGGACAGTGGTCCGCACATACCAACACAATGCAAGCTGCTTATGATTCCCAATACAAGTCCTGTTATGATGAATTGCCAGGGCATTATAAAATAGTAAGTGACTGTTCTGTATAATAATGCTTGTTATTACTGGTCCAATCAAATTTCACGGTATAACACCCCCGCGATAGCAGAGTTTTATTTATCTGCTGGGGAGTTGGTGAATTTATTTCAACGCGAATATGCCTGTCCAGTTTCGCATCTGCTGCACAGTAAAACCAGATCGTTCCCGAGACCTTTTGATTTTTCATTTCAGCCGGCAATTGCACAGTAATCGCTCCATCAGTTTGGACAAGTTTAACTTTCTCACTAAGTGCATTAGCCGTCCTCGTAGCGTCAATTACATCCTGGTATCTCAATTCATCTTTATAATACTCTGTGGATACAAGCTCAGTGTTGACGTGCATACAACGATAAGCCAGGTAAATCATTCCGCCTGCAAAAACTACAAAGACCATTATCAATTTTTGTCCCCAGTTCATTTTAAAAAGTTTAAGTTCTATTTCATTTCGCCCTGTAAATGGGCCCCATAAAATTTGTAGCCAGTGTTGTGATCCTTTTCTCACCTTCATACAAACCCACCCGCAGTTTTAGTTTTCTATCTTTGATGATATTATTGGGCAATACGATAAAGAACGATCCCTTGCCCTGCCCTTCCTTTGGAACAGCAATTGATCTCCCCTCAGCCTCAATAATTCTGCCGGGTGCATTTTCAAGTTTCAGAGTCAGGGGAATGTCTTTAATGGTCTTGTTGATTATTTTAATATTGTAAAGATTCGATACACTATCTGCGCCACGCTCCTGGTAAAGCATTCCTGCAGCACGAATAACTGTACCATCAACATCTTTTCGGCTCAGTAATAAAATGGTCAACAAACCGGTCAATAACATCAGCAATACGGTATAAAATTTCATTCGCCCGGTATATCTGAGTTTTTCGCCACTGGCGATACCATTTTCGGAAGCATAACGTATAAGACCAGTCGGCCTGTTCACTGCTTTCATCATCTTATTGCAAGCATCAATGCAGGCTGTGCAACCCACGCATTCCATTTGCGTACCATTACGGATATCAATGCCGGTTGGACACACTTTTACACATTGAAAGCAATCAATACAATCGCCCGTTTCTATGGTCACGGGGTCCTTTCTAAATCTCGATCTGGGTTCGCCACGCTTGTAATCATAGGCGACAATCATTGAATTACGATCCAGCAAAACGCTCTGCAGACGTCCATAGGGACAAACAACCGTACACGCCTGCTCGCGAAAAAATGCATAAACTCCATAAAAGACTCCTGAAAAAAGAATGATCGCTGTCAAGCCGCCAACATGTTCAGTGAGCGGCTCGCTGATAATTTTCTCCAGTTGCTTTACTCCAATAATGTATGAAAGAAAGAAATTAGCAATGATGAATGAAAGAAAGAAAAAAGCTGTATGCTTACCCGCCTTTTTTAAAATCTTTCTTCCTGTCCATGGAGATCTTTTTAGTAATTTCTGAGAAGCGGCATCTCCTTCAATTAAATATTCCACTTTGCGAAACAGCATTTCCATGAAAATGGTCTGAGGGCAAACCCACCCGCAAAACAGGCGGCCAAATGCTGCAGTAAACAAAATGATGAACACAATAAATGTGATCATCGTTAAGCCGAAAATGAAAAAATCCTGTGGCCAGAAAACCTTTCCGAAAATGATAAATTTTGCTTCCGGTATATTAAAAAGAAAGAGAGGTCTCCCGTTGACATAAATAAATGGAAGCCCAAAAAAAATAACAAAGAACCCCCAGCTTACATAACTGCGGATATTGTAAAATTTACCTTTAGGCTTTTGTGCGTACACCCATCTTCTTTTTCCTTTTTCATCGATAGTTGCCATGCGATCACGGAAAGATTCATCTCCTGGTCCGTTACTAATTTGTATGTCCGCTTCCGTGTTCATTCCCAAATCTTTTTCGTTTTAAAAATTCTAGTTCACCGCTACCTTACTGTCTTTTTTTGCGGCCGATGAATCAGTACCGGGTCTTACATCGGTTGCTTCTTCTTTATACAATTCTCCCTGCGGCGCCTTCGCATTTGGCGGAGTTGTGCCGTGGAGCGATTTTATGTAGCTCGCTAATTGCGCTATTTGTTTATTTGAATACGAGTTTTGCCAGGTAGGCATGGCGTTGATACCATATTTTATCGTTTTAAAAATGCTCCTGATATCACCGCCGTGTAACCAATAGTCATCTGTGAGATTAGGACCTACATTTCCCGCTCCGCCTTCACTGTGGCAACTAATACATGATAACTGGAAAATCTTTTTCCCCTCGACAAGATCGGCATCTCCTAACATAGTTACTGTGCTTTCGTCGACCGCTTCGCCTTTTTGCTTTAAATAATCTCTTACCCGTTCATCTGCTTTTTGGACAGCTATTTCGTATTCTTGTTTGCTCAACGGCGCTGTATGGGAGACATGGTATCTCCACAAATAGACAACAGCAAAAACAATGGTTAAGTAAAAACCATAGATCCACCAGGGCGGCAAACGGTTATTTAATTCACGGATGCCATCATATTCATGCCCAAGGTCTATATCCACTTCCTGCTCAATAGGCTTGAACTTATTAAAGCGACTCCACCATGAGATTCGCGGTTTCTTTACAAGAGCCTCCCTCATTTCAACTACAACCAATTTTTCCTTTTGCGATTTAATCAAAAAACGGACGTTGATCAGTAAAACAAGAATAACTAGTAATTCAAGGAATATAATGGCGACCATTGTATAAAATACAGATGGAGACAAGCCACCAATGGTTGAAGTTGTTCGCGCAGTATTTATGTCCTGGGCAAAGATCGAAGGACTGAACATTATTAAACCAATAAATAGGGCAACTACCTGCCTGGTAATTGATTTTTTTTCAGCCTCATTCTTCCTTTTCCATTTCAAAAAACTAATATCAGCAGCTCCGATCAAGACGTTTCCCAAGATGGCGATCACAATCAGCAAAATGAACATGACACTGATCAGTAAAATAGCGAACGGATTATATAACAGGTTCTCAGCAGGGGCCCCTGCAGCCCAGGCAGGTGCTGATAATAATAAAGCGATAAGAACGAGCAAATAGCTTTTTAAAAATCTTCTTACTAAAAACATAAATTCATTTTTTATATTCAATGTAATGGGATCTCGCTCATCTCCTTGATCTTCTTTTTATCTGCGCGAAAAACCCAAGTCAGCATCACCGTAAAAAAGAGAACAAAAATGAGCAGCGATATCAGGCCATAGATATCAACTCCGCTGATCTTTTCGATGTAATGAATGAATTTCATACCCTATCCCCTACAGGGGAATTTTTTGGTTAAATAATTATTGTTTGTTTTTCTGCTTAAGGGAAACGCTTCCTTGTTCCCCTTTAGGGGATGGGGGCACTTCCGCTTTTATATCTCTTCCTATCCTTTGCAGGTAAGCGATCAAGGCTATTATTTCAGCATCACCTGGTGTTTCGATTTTATCTTTCTTCAAATTGAGCGCAATTGAATCTGCTTGTTTCATCAGATCAAGATTTGCTATTTTCTCATATCCATCCGGATAAGGGACTCCTAAAGTTTTCATGGCCCTGATCTTTGCTGGCGTTGAAGAGGTATCGAGTTTATTGTCAACCAGCCAAACGTATTGTGGCATTATTGAACCCGGCGACATTGATCTTGGATCATACATGTGATTGTAATGCCAGCTGTCGGGATATTTTCCACCTTCCCTTGCAAGGTCGGGCCCTGTGCGTTTGCTCCCCCATTGGAATGGATGGTCATAGACAAACTCACCGGCTTTTGAATATTCGCCATACCTGGCGACTTCATCGCGAAAAGGACGGATCATCTGCGAGTGACAAGTATAGCAACCTTCACGTACATATATATCACGACCCTGCAATTCAAGCGGCGTGTAAGGTTTTACACTTGCAATGGTTGGTATATTTGATCTAACCAAAAATGTCGGAACCAATTCTATAATACCACCGATGCCCACGACAATTAAGCTCAGAACAAGCATAGTGACCGGCTTTCTTTCTAATATCCTGTGCCAGTACTCCCGTCCTGGTCTTCACTGCTCTCATTAACGGAGCAGCTTCGGCCTCTTCATTGGCGATAAATTTTCCTTGCTTTGTTGTTTTGTAAAGATTGTAGATCATCAACAGGGCACCTGTCAGGTATAATGTACCACCAACGCTTCGTGTAATATACATTGGGATAATGTTGGTAACCGTTTCAAGAAATTGAAATTTCAATTGTCCTTCCGGCGTAAAAGATTTCCACATCAGGCTTTGAGTAAAGCCAGCCCAATACAAAGGCACGGCGTATAAAATGATCCCAATCGTTCCCAACCAAAAATGATTGGTCGCAAGCTTCTTTGAATACAAATTTGTTCCCCACATTTTCGGAACCAGGTAGTACAACATGGCGAATGCCATGAAACCATTCCATCCCAATCCCCCGATATGAACGTGTGCGATTGTCCAGTCGGTGAAATGAGAAATTGCATTCACACTCTTTAAGCTCAGCATCGGCCCTTCAAAGGTTGCCATACCATAACAGGTAATAGCGACAACCATAAATTTCAAAACAGGATCTTCTCTAACCTTGTCCCATGCCCCCCGCAGCGTGAACAAACCATTCAACATCCCACCCCAGCTGGGAGCGATCAGCATAATAGAAAAAACGGTTCCCAGCGACTGAGCCCAATCGGGTAACGAAGTGTATAACAAATGGTGGGGCCCGGCCCAGATATAAAGAAATATCAATGCCCAAAAGTGAATGATCGATAGACGATACGAATAGACCGGCCTGTTGGCAGCTTTAGGTAAAAAATAATACATCAAACCAAGAATGGGAGTAGTAAGAAAGAAGGCGACTGCATTATGTCCGTACCACCATTGCACTAATGCATCCTGTACGCCGGCATACCAGCTATAGCTCTTCAAAAAAGAAACAGGAATTTCAAACGAGTTTACAATATGCAGCATAGCCACCGTAACCCAGGTGGCAATATAAAACCAGATTGCAACGTACAGGTGTCTTTCTCTTCTTTTAAGAATAGTGCCAAACAAATTGATCCCAAACAATACCCAAACAACAGTAATTGCAATATCAATTGGCCATTCCAGTTCCGCATATTCTTTGCCCGTTGTATAGCCCAATAAAAGAGTAATGGCAGCAGAAGCAATGATCGCCTGCCAGCCCCAGAAATGTATCCAGCTAAGCTTGTCACTAAACATTCTTGCTTTACATAAACGCTGCAGCGAATAATATACACCCGTGAAAATGCAATTGCCAACAAAAGCAAAAATGATAGCATTGGTATGCAGCGGCCGTAAGCGTCCGAATGTGGTGGGCGCAAAATTTAGACTGGCAGCTGGCGCATAAAATTGAATAGCTACCCATAAACCGGCAAGCATACCCACAATCGCAAATACCGCAGTTGCATAGCCAAATGCTCTTACTATTTTGTTGTCATAATAAAATCTTTCTACTTGCATAAAGGAATTGTTTAGATCAATTGGATTTAGTAGAGGATGGTTTATCTTCAAAAAGTATTCTTGACGCCGGTGAATAGTCATCTTCAAATTGCCCGGACTTTACGCTCCACAAAAAAGCGCCGAGAAAAACTGCGGCAACAGAGACGCTGGCGATGAGGAGCAAAATGATGACACTCATATTTTTTATTATTAATTCTTACAAAAATATTTTTCACAAATTGGCCGGAGTGTAACCTTTATCAGCAAAAGAGATGACTTTTATCAGGTGTATGCAAATCATTTAGGAGAGAAAACTTCTGTTTATAATTTCATCCATTTAGCCAACACGTTGCTGCTGCCAAAAGTGAGAAGCAAAATGCTTAAAGAACTGCTGGGCATTAATATAGCGGCTATCAAGGGAGAAAGCGTTCCCTGGACAGCAAAAAATAATCCGATTATATTATAGACGATCGAAAGAATAAAGCTCGCCAGTATAATTTTTTTGTTTGCTTTACACAGGTAAATAAACTGGTCAAGACGTGAAAGTTGCTTTGCTTCAATTATAGCATCGCTCGCCGGGGTGAAATTATTTGTTTGCTCAGCAACCGCAATACCGATGTCACTTTGTCTCAAAGCTGCGGCATCATTAAGGCCATCGCCAATCATCATTACACTGGCTTCCCCTCCTTTGCAATGATCGTATATAATCGAGTTTGTCTTCAGGCTTTTGATCGAATAAGAGTACAGCATCCTCTCCGGCTAACTTCTGCAGGTTTTTCTTCTCGCTACTGTTATCTCCTGAAATAATGGAAAGCTTGTAATTTCCCTTTAACCTGCCCATTAATGCAGGAATCGATCTCCGGTAATGATTATTGAAATGATAGCAACCTTGTAATTTATTTCCAAAACTGACGCATATAACTGTGCCATCGTGGGGTTTTATTGACCCCGTAACAAATTCATAAGAACCGATTTTTACCAGCGTATTCTGAACAATGCCTTCAATGCCTTTTCCAACAGTTTCCTTATAACCATCGGGCACTATTTTTCCACTCCCTCCTATGCATTTTGTCAAAGCCTTGCTGAGCGGATGAGAAGAGCATGCCGCCAACGAAGCAATTTGCTCTTCCTGTCTTTTTGGTCAAGGTTCGTTCCCTTATAAACTATATCCTGTTCATGGGTGGAAGTAAGTGTTCCTGTTTTATCAAAAACAATATGGTCTATACCAGCAATTCCCTCGATGGTTTGTGCGTTCCGCAAATAAAAACGATTACGACCTAAAATGCGCAATACATTTCCATTCGTAAAAGTATTAGAGAGCAGCAGTGCACATGGACAGGCAATGATCAGCATAGCTGTTGCAGCAGACCAATATTTTTGATGGGTCATTGACCCACCAATACATAGGTCGGTAATGGGACCAAAAAAAAAGAATGTAAGTAAAATAGCGGGCCAATACATGGACGAAAGACAAATTCTTTTTATCTTCCTTCCGCCTGAATTCATCACGTCCCCACAGTTTGGTAAATAGCTTTGAGCAACTTCTTTGACCACAAGCAATTCGATATTAGCACCCACCTGTTTTCCCCCGGCGTACACTATTTCGCCCACATCCTTTGTGACGGGCAGCGATTCGCCGGTTACAAAACTATAATCAATGAACGCCTTCCCTTTTGTAAGAATCCCATCTGCGGGAATTAATTCTTCATTATGAATTAGCAAAGTATCACCCAACTTCACACCCGGAAGCGTTGTTGGAATTTCTTTTCCATCCTTCAGCACAGAAATAGCAACGGGAAAATAAGAAGTATAGTCTCTTTCAAAAGAAAGCTGGCGATAAGTTTTGTCCTGCACTATGCGACCCACCAGCATAAAAAAAACAATTCCGGACATTGAGTCGAAATACCCCCCGCCTTCTGCTGAGATTATTTCATAACTGCTGCGAATAAACGTAATGATGATCGCTAACGCGATCGGCGCATCAATATTTAAGAATTTATGTTTTAAACCTTTCCAGGCAGATTGATAGAACGGCAATGCCGCGTAAAAAAGAACAGGGATCGCCAATGCAAAATTGGCCCAGCGAAAAATAGTTCTTAATCCAATTTCACTTGCGTCAATGCCAAGATATTCAGGAAAACTCATGAGCATTATATTCCCAAAACAAAATCCCGCAACCCCCAACCTGGTAAATGAGGCTTTTGTTAACTGGTGGCCGTTTCCCTCCCAGGTCATGCAGACTGATGTAAGGCTCATATCCAATACTTGCAAGAAGCTCAGCCGATCTTCGCAATGAGGTTTTCTTATTTAAAAAAACGATTTCCACTTCCTTTGATGAAAAATTCACTTTACTTGAAATGATCCCTGGGTCAAGGGTATAAAGATTCTCAAGCAAGTAGAGACAGGAACTGCAATGAATTTGGGGCAGATAAAATACTACATGCGTTTGTTCTTCATTTTGGAAGGTAATAAGCTGCTGGCCGATCGTCTTGTCATCCAGGAAAGCAAACTTATCGTTGCGAACTGATATGCGTTGATTGATCCCCGGACTTTCGTTCAGACTGTAATAGCTACACAGCCCATTTTGGTTAATGATCTGATAAACCATGCTGCAGCCTTCACAGCAGAATATTTTCTCATCAAAACGGACATTATCCGAAAGACAATCTTCTCCACAGTGATAACATTGTATTTTTGCAGTGGCAATTACCGACATAGAGCTTAAAAGGCTAAAATAGTGGCAATAATGAGAGCGGCTGATGAGCAATTTCAAACCGTCTGCTGATTTTGATCATTAATTGCTGGTGTATTGAAAAGCATTTCATTTATTTGCAATATTAATTTTAAGACAAAATGCCTGCAAAGACCATTTTAATTATTGACGACCATGACGACATAAGAGAAAATATTGCCGAGATACTTTCTCTTGGAGGCTATAAAACTCTTACTGCAGAGAACGGCAAAAAAGGAATTGAATTAGCAGTGAAAGAAAAGCCTGACCTGGTTGTTTGTGATATCATGATGCCTGAATTGGATGGCTATGGCGTATTACATCTTCTCAGGAAAAACCCGGAGACGGAAGATATTCCTCTGATCTTCTTAACTGCCAAAGCAGAAAGAAGTGATCTTCGAAAGGGAATGTCAATGGGTGCCGACGATTATGTCACCAAGCCTTTTGAAGAACTGGAATTAATGAGTGCCATTGAATCCCGCTTGAATAAGTATGATATTCTTCACAAGAAATACAACCCTACGGGGAAAGGGTTGAGTGAGCTGGCTAATGATCTCCGGGCTACCGGTTTATTTCCTCTGAACATTGATGAATATACTTCAGACTTTTATTCAAAAAAACAAATTGTATATGCTGAAGGCAAAAGGCCCCGTTATCTCTATTATGTAAAATCGGGAAAGGTAAAGGCTTTTAAAAGCAATGAAGATGGTAAGGAATATATTACAGATCTGTACATCGGGGGCGATTTTATCGGCTACCCTGCCCTGATTGAGGACCACAACTATGAAGATACTGCGGTGGCGCTGGAAGAATCAGAGATCGTTCAAATTCCAAGAGATGATTTTCAAAACCTGATTTATGGCGATATTACAGTGGCCACTAAATTCATCCGGATCATTACTCAAAATGTGAAAATTAAAGAAGAGCGCCTGCTGAACCTGGCATATAGTTCTTTACGAAAAAGAGTGGCAAAAGCATTGGTCGACATTAATGAAAAATTCAACGAACCGGGTGAAAGTAAACCCATCGAAGTTTCACGTGAAGATATTGCGCAGTATGTTGGGACTGCCACCGAATCATTGATAAGAACTCTTAGTGATTTTAAATCCGAAAAGTTAATTGAAATAAAAGAAGGAAAAATAGTTGTCGCCAATCCGGATAAATTAAAAAACCTTCTCTACTGAGGTTAGCGAACTCCATCACTACTTGTCGGCATCCCGGTTAGGTTCATCATCACTTTTTCCGAGATCATCCTTTTTGCTGTCAGTCGAAATTTCGCGACCATGTTCATTTTGCTGCTGAAGGGTCCAGTTGTCCGTCATCGTGGTCTCAAGCCAGAGATTTCCGGAGCGCCGGAAAACCTGTGCTGCAAGGGAAAACTGGTCTTTAAAAATTTTCTCGAGGTCTTTTACTTTCATGTCCGGTCTCACCTCAATGTCGCCGTCCGTAATGGCGGTTTGGCCTTCAGCAATTCGATAGTTGTACGGAAGAATTTGTTGAAACGTAAATGCGGGAAGTTGGTGATTCCGGTTCCGAAAGAATTCGAGCTTTAAAAATGGAAATTCATTATTAAAATCCTTTTGCAGGTCACTGATCAAACGATTTGGAGCTATACGCAAATGCATCAGAAAATTTTTAGTAAACATAAATGGAACTTTTTCATCATGATTCATTTAACACAAACTCAGTCAAAAATAGGATTGTGTTACCGCTCCTGAAGATGACTTGGATAGGTTGAAGTTGTGATATTCATCAACTGATCTTATATAAAAAGCATAATCCCGCTTAGGGCGATCACAATGAGATCGATAATCAAAGAGGCCAGCATTACCGGAAGAATAACTTTTGGAGGTTGCGCCGCGAGGTTAAGTGCAAGTACGGACATATTTGCGGATAACACAATTATCCATAAGGTAAAATTATTGTCCACCAGGAACACAACTGAAAGTAGCGCTAAAGGCAATACGTTCCTACATGTCCCATCGTCCAGTTAATCTCTATGGTTTTGGCTGGTCTAACTTCCATAAAAAAATTGCTCTCTTATGATCTTATCATTCTTCCATTCCTGGACTGAAACCTGCATGTAGTTCCGGGTCCCCCAATCTTTATGAGTATAGTCGTAATGCCATTGGGTCATCGTAATGTTTTCACCAACTGTCAATTTCAAAAGCTCTGCACTTCTAAATTCTACAATAGAAGAATAAAATTCCTTTTCTCGTTTGCGGTTAGCATCCTTCCCGATAGTTGGAGCATTTTCATTTTCCTGCATGATCACGTGGTCATCATAATAAGTTTCAAAAGCTTCCAGGGCTTTTCCTTGCAACACCAGGCCGTTCAAATTGTTGATCTTTTCCAATAGCGCATTCATAAGTTTATTTTATTTCGCACAAAGCTCATAAGAAGCAAAGGCGGAAAAAATGAACCAGTTTAATAAATAAGGTTGAATCAGTTTAATGGCCGGCCAGCTGCGTACGGATCTTGCTGAGAAACTCTTTAGTGATGCCCAGGTAGGAAGCGATCATGTATTGTGGGACACGCTGTTCAATTTTGGGATACTGTTCACGAAACTGAATATACCTCTCCATTGCCGGCAAGCTTAAATTGTTGACGATCCTTTTTTGTGCGGCAACAAATGCATTTTGAATAATGATGCGAAAAAACCGCTCCAGTTTCGGAATGTCTATATAAAGCTGTTGAAGATCACTAAAACTAATTTGAACCAACCCAGAATCTTCCAGGCATTGAATATTCAGGTCCGCAGGAGTTTGAGTAATAAAACTGCCCAGGTCGGATGTCCACCAATCCTCGATCGCAAACATCACAATATGTTCATGTCCGTCGTTGTCAATATAAAATGTTTTCAGGCAACCCGACAATACAAAATTTTCATACCTGCATATATCGCCATGCTGGACCACAAACTGGCCTTTCAAGTATTTCCTCAATTTGACTTTTGATAAAAAAAGAGATTGTTCTTCAGCGCTTATTTCAATATGCTGACCAATATAGTCGAGAAATGGCCGAAGATCCACTGTTTGAATTATTTCCACACAAAGTTATCTGTTTCAATCGTTTTGTGCTCGTTTCATTGCCCAGTCCGCTCTACCTGCTTGAACACGGCTTTTTAATCTATCCACGTCTTTGGCAATTCCAGGATCGCGATAGTTGACGAAACAATCCTATTAATTAAATTATTGATTCCATAATTTGAATTGAAATATTATCTTGCTACACAAACTAAAGCAACCACCTGTGCCACAAAATACTTTCAGACGGTCCGAAAAGGAAGAGTTTTTGGATAACTATTTTCTTCTTCGCCTGCAAAAATTGATAAACAAAATAAATGTTCCTGAACTGAACGACAGGAAGGACCATCTCGAAAGCATATATGACTCGCTTATGGATATTGCCGACGAATACCAGGCTGTCATGGTAGAGGACGAGGACGAACAGCATTGGGAATCGATAGAAATGTGGGCGGACGAGTTAAGGCAAAGAAATGCCGTCAGGTGGGTAACTGATACCATACAGGGACAATAAATAAAAAACTGAGCTCATACCCTGCCTCTCAAAAGATCTTACCCAGGAAAAAATTGATCACCTCAACGGCAATCAGGATAATTACGATCCACTCCAGTAGTAAACTCGTGCGATATTGAAGAATGTCTTTAAAAAGCTCAAGATTGTCTTTTACAATCTGGAGTCCTTCAGACACATCGCGGAATCGATCCTGGAGATCAAAACTTTTCTTTAATTCATTGTGAAGTTTATCCAGTTGTTCGTTTTCCCAGGTCTCGGGTGGAGAGTCAAAGATGTAAAGATTTTCGGCGATGCGGTTTTTCAGCAACAGAGTCTTGCCGATAAATTTTTTAAGCTTCCCGGCCCGAGATAATGAGTCGCCCTTTTCTTGCAAGTAATTGTGTATAAGAATTCGTTTCTTCCAGTAATTTTTCCGTCTGGTCAGAATAGTAATCGAGCGTTACAGATTGTGATACATTCAACATGATCATGCGTAACACATCCGGGTTGTCATTTTTGATCTCAATTTTGTTGTGGCTGATCCTATTTTCAACAGCGTTTGTTTCCACCATTAGTTCATCATTAAAATCGCGAGTTAAAAAATTCCGGCAATACGGTTGAAGAACCTCAAAGAAAGATGAAATTTCAGCCGGTTCATAATTGAAAAAACTGATAACGCCATATCTGAACAGATATAAATACCGGCCGGAGCTCATTTCATAAAACAATTCACTGGCGTCTTTGTAAAGGAGATTGCCATTGATTGCCTGCCTGAGATTTTTTATATCAATAAAATCGGCGGCCTGGTATGAAACAACCTTGTGTACATTCATCACAGTAAAAGTACAGAGAAGGCAAATAAGAGAGTTGTGAAGCAGGAACGTGAAATTTCACTTCCTGTTTTTCGACTTCGGCCTGATGATTTCATTGTAGGCGGAATTCAGGGCTTCCATTAGCAGCTCCCGTGCAACAGCATTAAGTTCAAAAGTTGTTGCACCCTTTTCTCCCCATTTATTTGGAACCGGGTAAATGTTCGCCTTATCTGTTTTGCAAAAGAGTTTTTGTTCTTCCGGTGTCAAAAAAATATTTGCAGTATTATTTTTTTCAAGGTAGGTCGTAAACATTCGCTTACCGGTAATTTTGAAACCTATTCTTTCAAAATGCGGAACTTGTTCCGTATGCGGAAAAGAAAGAGCCATCCTTTGAAAAGCTTTCATATCGATCATTACGCCGCAGATTTTCGCGGGATAAATCTAAAACAAATTGGCCTGCATGACCGAAGACAATCTATCATTCGACACTCAAGAATCAAGACCCGGCATTCCATTCAGATTTGCCGTTGAGGGGATGATCTCTTATTATGCCATCGTCAGAACGGCGGCTCCGTGAATCTTTCCATTTCGAAGGTCGTTTAGCGCTTCATTTGCTCCCTGCAATGGAAAAATTTTTGTCTCGGTTTTTATCGGAATCTCCGCCGCTATTTTTAGAAATTCTTCACCATCTTTTCTTGTCAGGTTGGCCACAGAGCGAATTATCCTTTCCTCCCACAGAATCTTGTAGGGAAAGGAAGGAATGTCGCTCATGTGTATGCCGCCACAAACAATAGTTCCACCCCTGTCCAAATGGAGCAACGCTGTAGGGACGAGACCCCCAACCGGCGCAAAAATAATGGCGGCATCTAACTTTTCAGGCGGCGATTGAGAAGAATCGCCGGCCCAAATTGCACCAAGCTTCAAAGCAAACGCCTGTGCATCTGCATCCCCCGGCCTGGTGAACGCGTAAATTTTTTTACCCTGGTATATAGCAAGTTGAATAAGAATATGTGCAGCTGCGCCGAATCCATAAATGCCAAGGTTTATGACATGATCGCCAATCATCGAATAGGAACGATAGCCAATTAAACCTGCACATAATAACGGGCTTCCGGACGCATTGGCATATAGCGCTGCAATAGGAAAACAATACTTTTCATAAGCCACTGTGTATTCCGCATAACCTCCATCTATGGTATAACCGGTGAACAGTGCATTCTCACACAGATTTTCTTTTTCATTACGGCAATATTTACATTTGCCGCAGGTGTAACCGAGCCATGGAATACCAATTACGTCTCCTTGATTAAGATTACTTACTCCTTCCCCTTTTTTGACAACAACGCCAATGATTTCGTGCCCGATAATAAGGGGAAGTTTGGGCCCGGTCAGTTCACCATCCAATACATGAAGATCAGTGCGACAAACACCGCATGCTATTATTTTAACTAATACCTGGTGTTCGGCCGGCAAAGGAACCGGAAGTGTTTTCAGTACTAACGGTTGCCGGGGCTTTTCCATAACCATTGCCTGCATCGTTTCCGGTAAATTCATTTGATATCAAAATTAGAAAATGCCGTTGTCGAATTTTCGCAAATATTTGAGAAGAACAAAAAATTATCAATCATGAGAATAGAATTAAGGATCGGGATAACATTTTATGGAGTGAAGTTCTTAATTGACTAAGTCGATGTCGTTTTTTAGAATGCCGGCGCCTTTACAACAAAGTAAATAATAGCCATCCCAAGGATGGTCATAAGAGTTGTACCCCATGACGGGTGCTCATGTTGACTTTCGGGCAGCAAGTCACTTGCCCCGATATAAAGAAAGAAACCACTCAGCAAGGCTAAGATCAAAGCAAAGGTTGATTCAGTAAACTTGAAGAAAAACGTAGAAAGGACTCCCACTACTGGCGCAATAGAATCAGCAAGCAGCCATTTAAAAGCATCCGAGGTCTTTCCCTGGTTTCTCAGCACAATGATCACGGTGTTCAGGCCGTCGGAAAAATCATGAGTGATGACGGCAACAGCCACAAAGATCCCGACTGAGTCCGAGATCTGAAAAGCAAGACCTATGGCAATGCCATCAAAAACGCTATGCAGTGACAGGCTTCCTGCGCCCAATCTTGTCGATTTCTTCATTTGCATTTCCCTGGAATGAAAATGCAGCAACGCCATCCTGTCGAGTACCATATAAATAAGAAACCCAAGTGCAGACACAGCAAGAATGGTCTCGGTGTTGTAGTATTTATTACCAAGTGACACCGATTCGGGTAATAATTCAAAAAAACTTACCGCAATAACGGCACCAGCACTAAAGCCTAAAATCAGGTGAAACTTATCTCTAAATCGTAACGCAAATAACCCTCCCAGCAAAGTCGAAAAAAAAGTTATAATGGTAAAAGCGATGATCATGTTTTGTTCACCCAGGCATTATACTAACTGGTAACATCACCTGGTTTACGCTATGAAGGTAAACTCTTCCGGTTTGTGAAGCGTAATATAATCATCATCCCTGGATGTCAGACTGCCGGGCGCCTCATTGATCCCGGTTTCTGCTGATGTGAATCAAAATAATAAGTGACAGGCATCATATCCGGAGAAATGGTCGCGGGATAAATTTGCTCAATAACTATTGTTATGAACCAGACGATAAATTCTGACATACATGATGTATTAGATGCAGCGCATCATCGCCCCGCGGTTTCGATTGTAATGCCAATGGAATCCAAAATAAGTGGAAAGAAGGAATTGTTACATCATTTAAAACTCGTAATTGATAAAGTGGAAAAAGAGATCATGAAAACCGGCAGCGACGACCTCAAAGAATTGGTCATTAAAAAGCTGAGGAGTGTCGCTAAAAATATCGAATTGGGGAACGAGTCAAAGAGTATTGCAATTTACGTATCGCCCGTTTTTGAAAAGGTAATGTATCTCAATATTCCTGTAGAAGAAAAAATCATTATTGGTGAGTCTTTTGAAGTAAGAGACCTGGTCTATGCCAAAAAAGAAATTAGCAAATACCTTCTTTTATTGTTAAGCGGTAAATCGACTAAGTTCTTCATTTATGATTCCGATAAATTCATGAGGTTGAATTCAAATATGCCGGATAACATAAATGCTTACCTGAATGACGCGCCGGAAAGGGTGGCTAATTTTTCAGATAAATCCGTCAGAAAAGAAACAACACTAAAAAAATTTCTTCATGGAACCGACGAAGGCCTGAGCTTCCTGTTAAAAAACCACAATCTCCCGGTAATTGTATTCGGGAGCAAAAAAACACTCGGATATTTTAAGAACCTAACAGCTCATCAAAAAGATATCCTGGCATATATACATGGCAATTATGAAGAAGCGACCGAAACAGAGTTGAGAGGTGTTTTGCTATCACACAGCAAGGATTGGGAAAAAGAAAAAATAGAAGGCCTGGCTGGTAAAATAGAAAGTGCGGCCAATGCTAAAAAGCTAGTGACCGGAATAAAGGAAGTCCGGGAGCAGGCCAGTCAACACAAAGGCAGTCTGCTGATCGTGGAAAAGAACTTGATGTATGCCGGACGACCAGGCAATAGTGGCGATGCAATATTTAATGCGACCGGACCTGGAAGTGAGCCACTTCATATAAAAGATGCAGTGGATGACATAATAGAGATAGTGTTGAAGGATGGTGGAGATGTCGAATTTGTAGATGACGGCGCCCTAAGCAAGTACCAGCACATAGCCTTGATCAAATTCTATTAATTGATTTTAGAAATAAAATTTATGAAAATAATTATCGCCCCAACTGATTTTTCTCCGATTTCGCTGAATGCCGTTAATTATGCCGCCGATATGGCCGATTCGATTAACGCAGATTTATCCTTGCTTCATGTTTGCCTGCTACCGATAACGTATGGCGAGGTACCTTATCCCATTGACAATATGGATTCGTTAATGAGTGGCGCTGAAGAAAAAATTCTCCAGGTAAAGAACGACCTGGTCAGGAGAACTGCCGGCAAAGTGAAGATTGATACCGAAGTGGGATCGGCGGCTACGGTAACCGGTGAACTTGCCAATTATTGTAAATCGAAAAATCCATACGCCGTCGTGATGGGAACACAAGGCAGCAGTGCTGTGGAAAGGATCTTTTTTGGCAGCAATACAATCAATGCTATGAGACATTTAGCGTGGCCGGTAATTGTAGTGCCGCCGGCGGCTGAATTTACCAGCATCAAAAAAATTGGCCTTGCCTGTGATTTAAAAAATGTCGATGAAAGCGTTCCTTTTTCGCAAATAAGGTCGTTGGTAAACCAATTTAATTCTGAACTGTATATACTTCATATAAACCCGGAAGGCAATAAAGGTTATACAACTGAAAAAACCATAGAATCCAGGTCACTTCAAAACATGCTGGACGATCTTCACCCCTTTTATCGCTTCCTTGACTATGATGATATTGAAAACGGTTTGGAAGAATTTGCCGGGACAAACAACCTCGACTTACTGATAACTGTTCCCAAACGTCATAATATCATTGATAAACTATTCCACAAAAGCCACAGCAAAAAACTGGTGTTACAAACGCATGTGCCTTTAATGGCCATACATGAATAATCAAAAAATATCATGAACGACTACACAAGAACCTTTGGAGAAATTGGTATTGCTGACGTAGAACGGGTGGGAGGAAAAAATTCATCCCTGGGAGAAATGTTCAATCATCTTGCTTCAAAGGGAGTGTCTGTACCAAACGGCTTTGCTACCACCGCTTTCGCTTTTGAAAAATTCCTTTCCCGTAATAATCTTCATTCCCGGTTACATGAATTGATGTATAAGCTGGATAAAACCAACTTTAGTAATCTCAAAGAAATCGGTGCAGAAGCCAGGAAGCTGATCCTGTCGGCCGAAATGCCAAACGATATTGAAAGATCCATCATTAATGGATACAAAACTTTATGTGGGAAAAATTATTTCGAGGTCGCGGTAAGAAGCAGCGCCACGGCCGAGGATCTGCCAGAGGCAAGCTTTGCAGGGCAGCATGAATCTTACCTCAATATAAAAGGCGAACAGGAATTATTAAATGCAGTACATAAATGCTTCGCATCACTGTATACCGACCGCGCCATTAAATACAGGGAAGACAATGGCTTTGCCCATGAACGGGTTGCTTTATCTGCCGGCATTCAAAAAATGGTAAGAAGTGATAAAGCTTGTGCCGGTATTGGCTTTACACTGGAACCCGAATCAGGCTTTCCGGATATTATCCATTTAAGCGGTGTCTGGGGCCTTGGAGAAAATATTGTGCAGGGAAGTGTAACACCTGACGAGTTTTTTATTTTCAAACCAACATTGCGTCAGAATAAGCAGGCGATCATTCAAAAAAAATTAGGAGATAAGTTAAAAACAATGATCTATGCCCCGGCTGAAGACAAATTAAATGACACTTTAAACATTGATACCCCAAAAGAAAAACAAGATCAGTTTGTCTTAAGTAATGAAGAGATCCTCAAGCTGGCAAAATGGTGTGTGATAATAGAAGAGCATTATCAAAAGCCAATGGACATAGAATGGGCAAAAGATGGTATTACAGGTGAGATGTTCATTGTCCAGGCCAGGCCGGAAACCGTCCATTCGGGAAAAAATCTTTATCACTCGACGGAATATGAATTGAAGGAAAAAAAGGAACCGCTCACCGAAGGAGAAGCCATTGGAGCAAAAATAGCAATTGGCATTGCCAGGTTATTGCAATCACCTAAAGATGCAGACAAGCTAAACAAAGGAGAGATCATAGTTACGAATGTTACTTCGCCGGACTGGGATCCTATTTTAAAAAAGGCAGCCGCCATTGTGACCAATAAAGGAGGCAGAACCAGTCACGCATCTATCGTTGCAAGAGAGCTGGGCGTACCTGCCGTTGTTGGGACAGGTAATGCTACTGACAAAATAAAGGATGGCGACCTGATCACAGTCTCCTGCTGCGAAGGAAAAACCGGCTATATCTATCAAGGAAAGCTCGCATACAAAAAAGTTGAGCATGATTTTTCAAAAATAACAAAACCTGCATCCACTGAAGTGATGCTTATTGTAGCTGATCCGGATAAGGCATTTCAATTATCGTTTTATCCAAACGATGGTGTAGGCCTGATGCGCATTGAATTTATCATTACTCATTTTATCAAGGCCCATCCCATGGCGCTTGTAAAATTTGATGAACTAAAAGATGAAAATACAAGAAAGGAAATTGAAGAACTGACGCATCACTACCCGAACAAAGAAAAATTCTTTACAGATAAACTCGCCCAGGGAATTGCAACGATAGCGGCAGCATTCTACCCAAAGGATGTAATTGTCCGAATGAGCGATTTTAAATCCAATGAGTATGCAAACCTGGTCGGCGGAAAGCAGTTTGAACCAATAGAAGAGAACCCCATGTTAGGATTTCGCGGCGCATCAAGATATTATAGTCCATTGTATAAACCGGGCTTTAAGTTAGAGTGCGAAGCCATAAAGCAGGTGCGAAATGAAATGGGATTAACGAATGTGAGAGTCATGATTCCATTCTGCCGGACCCCGGAAGAGGGAGAAAAAGTAATTAATACAATGAAGGAGTTTGGCCTGGATAGAGCAAATGATCCTGCGCTTGAAATTTACGTGATGGCTGAAATACCAAGTAATGTATTGCTGGCCCACGAATTTGCTAAATTATTTGATGGCTTTTCTATTGGGTCAAATGATCTTACTCAGCTCACACTGGGTATTGACAGAGATTCATCGTTGGTCGCAAATCTTTTTGATGAAAAGAACAGCGCGGCCCTGATGATGATTGCAACCATGATCAGCAAGGCAAAGGATCTGGGCATAAAAATAGGGTTATGTGGCCAGGCACCCAGTGATTTCCCGGAGTTCGCACAATTCCTGGTTGAAAATGGAATTGACAGTATTTCTTTTAATGCCGATGCTTTATTAAAAGGAATTGAAAATATAACCAGGGTAGAACAAATATTAAAGAACAAACAAAAATTATTTATCCATTCTCAATAAGAAAAATATGGAAAGAATATTTGAAAATAAAGTGGCAATCATTACAGGAGGAAGTTTTGGCATTGGAAGAGCAGCTGCAATTGCTTTTGCGGCAAGAGGAGCAAAAGTCGTAATTGCCGATTGGATCGAAGATGGCGAAACGCTTACCGTTATTAAATCAAACGGTGGCGAAGCCATTTTTGTAAAGTGTGATGTATCCAAAGATGCAGACGTAAAAAATATGGTGAACAAAGCTGTATCGCAATTCGGAAGGCTGGATATTGCCTTTAATAATGCCGGAGTAGAAGGCTTATCAGCACCTACGCACGAATGCAGTGAGGAGAACTGGGATAAAACTATTGGCATTAATCTGAAGGGTGTATGGCTTTGTTTAAAATATGAGATAATGCAAATGCTAAAAAACGGTGGAGGTGCCATTGTTAATAATGCATCCATTGCCGGCTTAGTTGGATTCATTAATATCCCCGCTTACGTAGCTTCCAAACATGGCATAATCGGTCTCACGAAAAACGCAGCACTTGAATATGCCAAATCAAAGATCCGGGTAAATGTTGTTTGCCCGGGTGTAATAAAGACCTCAATGATTGACAGGTTCACCGGGAAGAGTAAAGAAGTGGAGAAACAATTCGAAAGTATGGAGCCTGTTGGAAGGTTAGGACAACCCGAAGAGGTCGCTGAAGCTGTAATATGGTTATGTTCCGACGCTTCTTCATTTATAACGGGGGATGCAATTCCGGTAGATGGAGGCTGGACTGCGCAATAACTTCATTCGATTTCAGCCTTCATCGACGATGAAGGCAACAACCGGGAAATACGAAAGACCAGTCTCGGAGTTTGTCGACTCAGATGTTGAGCATTAAGCGAAGGGTGGTGTCGATAAAATGGGAGCACTTTCAAACCTACCCGTCTTTTCCTTTATTTTAATTCGGAACACAATGCCTGGTATCTTATCCAAGTCAGTTGACCCGCCTCCTGTAAATGGCCAGGTTTCTCCCAAATGGGTAGTGATACTTGACAGGATAGGCAACTTTCTTTCCAAAAGAATTTGCAACGCCCTGTTCTTTTCCTCCCGATCGTTCAATTCTTCAAAATCTCCCCACGCAATCACACTTTTCCAACTGGACATGTCTGTCATTTCATCGACCTGGAAGCAAATTCGCGGGTTCGCACGCATCAATTCCATTTTTTTTCCATCATAGCCATGACAATAAATGTATACACCGTCATACGCATAGCTAATTGGCACCACGTAAACCATGTCCGCGTTATGACAGCCTATACGTCCCACAATCTGGCCAGAAAGCAAAGCTTCAATTTCTCCGGATTCTAATTTATTGATCATAAACTTTTATTCTTTGTCAAAAATATACCTGGTAATTGCAAAAAGCAATACCACCGGGCGAAGTTACGCCTGTTCTTCATTGAAAGTTCTTCGGCACCTGGATGAGTGCCTGTTGTGCACAAGGTCCAATAATTTTTCATGGGCCGTATCAAGTTCAATCGGGTCTAATTCCATCGATCAAAATAAATATTAAAGACATGTTGAATTAATGAGAGCTGCAGATATTGCGATCACTCGAGAAATGCCTGAGCAAAAACCTGTTTGGAAATTTCAGAAGAATTCATGTTTCTTGCCCTTGTGGATCGGCCTGTTATAAAACAGGGGCATTTCCACTCTTTCTTTTGAAACATTGTGTTCAGGTGATGGAGTTGAGTTGTTGCCCTTATAAGGCAGTAATTTAACCTTGATTTCTCTGTCAGCGGGCAATAGTAGTTTCTTTTTGTTGACCATATGAAAATGAATAATGAAGCGAATCTAGCTCGCAGGGGTCTTTGCAAAAATGATGGGGATCAGCGTGACCGATGATCGGTATCAGCGGTTATTTTGAACAACTTCGAGGTCGATCTGCGCCTTAACCAAGGCTCTTTTTGTTGCAATAAAGCGTTCTGTTTGTTTTCCTTTGGATCTTTCTGATCAATATCATTTATTCAATTGACAATCATTACAAATTTTGCCCTACCAAATTTGCATCTTTACTTTTTTAAAAAGCACTTGACTACCTATGACAAAGACGGAAGTAAAAATAAAGCAACTACAACATCAGAGCGAAACCTGGAAAAGAGACCTCCAATTCATATCAGGAGAGAACGCAACCTTGAAGGAGCGCCTGGGGACAATAGTTGCTGACAGTCAGATCACATCAGATTTCCTGGAAAGAATAGAGTCCTATCAAAATGATTTTATTGCTAAAGATGAAACTCTCCGCCTCATAGTCTCGGAGGTCAAAGATTGGGATAAGCTGCTCGTGAAGGAGCAATACTTAGATGGCAGGGAAACCAATGGAAAGCTCATCGTCCTGCAAAAAAAACTTTCCCACGCTATCGAATCCTTCATAAAGGAGTTCAGCAGGTTGAAATTCGACTTCAATAACTATATGAGTGAAACACTTCTAAATGAAACTTAAAATTCGTTATGAAAAAAATAATCGCAGGAATTGTTCTTATAATGATCATTGCAGGTTGCGGTCCATCCTCGCAGATAACCAGCTCGTGGAAAGCAAATAATATTCAGCCCCGTCAATACAATAAGATCATGGTACTGGGACTTGTCAATAGTCCCGACCGTACATTGCGGGAAAAAATGGAAGAGCATATTGCGGGTGATCTGAAGGAGCTTGGTTATAATGCGGTTTGTTCATGTGATGAATTCAGTCCAAAAACATTTGAAGACATGAGCGAGAAACAGGCGCTCGATAAGCTAACCGGCAGCGGGATAGATGCCGTGCTTACTGTTGTATTGCTCGACAAAGCCAGGGAAAGATACTACGTACCGGAAAGGATTTATTACTCCCCTTATTTTATTTACCACGATTCTTTCTGGGGATACTACCGCACAATGTATGGCCGTGTTTATGCACCTGGCTATTACGAAGTCAGTACCAAATATTTCTGGGAAAGTAATTTCTATTCACTTGATGGGAAACAACTTCTTTATTCAGCGCAAAGCCAGTCTTTTGATCCTGTATCGGCCCAATCCCTTGGTCACGAGTATGGACAAATGATCGCGAAGGACATGGTTAAAAAAAATGTACTGATCAAACAAAGCAACCAGAAGATGACAGAAAAACCGATGTAGTATTTGCGAAGGCTGGTCTTCCTGCTTAGTTAAGCATATTTGCAAGCTTCTTCTCTTCCAAAATTATAATACTGCTTCCATTCAGATCAATAAGCTTTTCGTTGCGGAAATCGCTCAACGTACGTATCAGTGACTCGGTAGCGGTGCCGGCAATCGTAGCCAGGTTTTCCCTGCTTATATCAACGGTATGTCCGTTGGGGGTGGAAGAAACATATTTTTTTTGTAAAGCCAGCAAAGCATCGGCCACCTTTTTACGCAGAGAGTTATAAGCCATAGCCAATAGTTGCTCCTCTTTTTCCGACACATCCCGGGCTAAGAGCTTCATGAATTTGCCGGATATTTCTTTGTTACTATTCATCAATTCATTAAAATCTTCCCGGGGGATTATAGCCAGTTCGGTGTCTTCCAAAGCCATCGCTGATTCTTTATACGAGGATCCTTCCATCAGGGCAATGTATCCTAAAAAATCGCCTTCACTGTATAAGCCAACCGTCAGCTCCTTGCCCAGATCATTTATTTTATATGTTTTGACTTTCCCTTTTTGTATAAAAAATAGATTCGAGGGACGATTGCCTTCCGAGTAAATGACATGTTTTCTTTTATACTTATTAATATTTCTACCTTCTGTAAATGATACCAGGACATCTTTTCCCCTGCTTAAATTCATTAACTCGTTAAAGCCGCTCAATCCTTCTGCTATCTCTTTTCGTAGGAGTTCTGCTTTTTTTAAGCGGCTTTCTACGGCGTCCAAAAGTTCGGTGCCATCAAATGGTTTGGTAATATAATCATCCGCCCCAAGACCCATTCCCTTTCGAATATCTGTCTTCTCCGTTTTCGCCGACAAGAAAATAAAAGGAGTATTCTGCAGTTGCGGATTCTTATTTATCAAATGCAAAACGCCGTAACCATCCAGAACCGGCATCATAATGTCACAGATAATCAGATCGGGCTTTTCTTTGAGTGCGGTCTCCACGCCGATCTTTCCATTCTCGGCAGTGAACACCCTGTAATTTGCCAGTTCCAGTATTTCAGCGGTGTTCTCACGAATATCTTTATTATCCTCAATGAGAAGAAGTGTCTTCATAAAAAAGGCTTTGACTGCATACTAAAGTTACCCATCGTTTTTCGTCTTAAATTTAAGAATGAATTCAGTTCCCTCCCCCACTTCACTTTTGCATTCTATTGTTCCGTTCATCAATTCAGCATATTTCGTCACAATATGAAGTCCCAGGCCTGTACCCTGTATAGCAGTAACATTGGCGCCCCGGAAAAATCGCTCAAATAAATGCTTCTGGTCTTCTTTGGATATTCCTAGTCCCTCATCTTTTATTGATAAGAGCAATTCGTTTTTCTTTTGCACGCTTTTAATTTGAATCGTCGAGTTTTCAGGAGAAAACTTGATCGCGTTCGACATAAGGTTCATTACAATATGCTTCAAAAGTCCAGGGTCAAGTATGATTGACAATGCACCCGTATGTGTGTATTTAATATTTTGACCCTTCTTTTTGATACTTGCAATTTCACTAAGAATTCTGCCAATATGCTCCTTAATATCAAATTCGGAAAGCCGAACAATAATTTTTCCTTCCTCAATTTTTCCGACGGAAAGGAAATCATTCAAAATATCAGTCAGCATTTTTACTGACGAAATGATCCTGTCTAAATGTTTTTTTCGGTGACCTTGTTCTTCTGTCCTGGTATATTTTTCCAACAGATAGGCAGAAGATTGCACTGTGCTAAGCGGAGTTCTGAATTCATGAGAGGCCGTCGTGACAAACCTTGATTTCAATTCACCCAGGTCTTTTTCCTTTTGTAAAGATTTGATCAATACTTCTTTTGAATCCTCGAGCTTATTCATGGCCCGTTGTACTTCTTTTGTGCGTTTCTCCACCTTTTCTTCCAGTTCTTCGTTTAATCGCCTGATCTCGTCTTCATCTTTTTTCCTTATGGTTATGTCGCTGATAAATGCAATGACATATTGTTCTTGACTCGTCCTGTAATGACCTAAACTTACCTCAACAGGAAATTGGGTTCCATCCTTACGCAAAGCAAACAGATCTAATCCTACCCCCATTGGTCGCTCCTGCGGCCGTTTTACAAATTTCTCGCGGTGGCCGACATGCTTTTGACGAAAATGATCTGGGATCAGTAATTCCACTTTCCGGCCCGTCAACTCTTCTCCCACATAGCCAAACTGCTTTTGTGCAAAGGGATTGGATAGCAAAATATTTCCGTTGCTGTCAGCAACAATGATACCGATAGAGGCATAATTAAAGAGTGCCTCCATCAGGTAATTCTTATTTATTTCAGGAAATTTCATACAATTTCCGTTATCGGAGGAGCAGGATCCCTCGTATTTCCTAACAATTTAGTGAAAAAAATATTTGCAAAAATCGATTTACTTAGTGTTCATCAACGCTGAGAATAGACCCTCATTTTGAACACGTACAGAGTTTTTTTTCAAATCATCAGGGATGTTGGCGCGACGTCGGTACGATGGTCATACTGCCCATTAAGATAAATGGATTTCGGGAACGTTTTTTATAAACTTAAGATATCAAAAAATATAAAAGGGAGAACTCCGATAATGGCCGGAATCAAATCAAAAATAAAATGTCATTGCAACATAAGGATCCAGGCCTGACATATCCGACCTGACCTTAAATTGCCAAGTCTGTATATAAAAAAAGCCCTGTCGTCTTTGGACAGGGCTCTTAACCATCCAGGATGCTTCACTTCACTGCGACATGTTTAGTAATCAGGGTCTTTTTTGTTTCTTCTTTTTTAGGTAAGGTGAGTTTCAATACTCCATCTGCATAAACAGCTTCAATTTTTTCCCTGTTTACCTGATCGGGTAAGGTGAATGTGCGACTGAACGAGGAATAATTGTATTCTTCCCTCGTGTACTCTTCTTTTTTTTCTTCTTTTTTTTCTTCCAACTCGGTGCTAACTGTGAGCAAATTGCCATCAATATCAATTTTGAAATCGCTCTTCTTCATCCCTGGCACGGCAAACGAAAGTTTAAACTCATCAGCATTTTCGTTGACGTTGACGGCAGGCACATTGATTGTCCAATAATCCCTGCCAAAAAATTCATCCATTGGTCTGAAAAAGTCTTCAAAAACTGAGGGCAACAATCTTCCGCCCGGCCTGGTTAATTCTCTATGTTTCATATGACCTCCTGTTTTATGAGTTGTTAAAAATTTTGAAGCAAATTTATCTCTTGCAGCACCTGGAAACAAGGATGTTGATCATACAAAACAATGAGCATGGTCAGGATTGCCAACAGTCTAAAATCTAAGAGATCGGAGAGTTCTCATTATTTCCAAATATTAAAACTCATGCTGAACTTTTTTTCCTGCAGTAGCCTTCGCCAGTTGGTAAACAAAAACAAGCAAATAATGATCAGGCCGACAATCGTTCCGACTAAAGCTTTCCATGACAACAACCCCTGGGTAATACTAACAACATTATGAGCCACATAGTCCCCTGTGAAAACCATGATCGCATCGCTGAGAAATTTGCCAACAAAAAATGAAGGAATAAGCGTCAGGGTTCTCATTCTTGCCACGCCTGCCGCCGTAAACAAGGGAGTAGAAGGAAGGGGCATCAATGTATAGAGCAAAACAAAAACCTGTACCTTCCATCCATTATTTGCCAGTTTACCCCCAACAAAATGCAAGTCCTCATTTTTTTGAGGTTTTATAAAATAGCTGGAAAAACGATGAATGTAACCGCTATACAAATATCTTCCAATAGCTGACCCTGTAACGCCGATAACCAGCACGATCCAGATGTTTAATCCAAATTTCACCTGGAAAAAAACCATCACCGTCCAGGCGGGCGGCCCGATGAATGGAACGACATCGACAAGCAGGGATGCAACAAGAACCAAAAAATAAATTAAAATATTCATTTACTTAAAACTTAAAGACACTGCAAATTCTTAAAGGCTATCTGGTAACCAAAATCAACCTGGTGCTGATCAAATAAATTCCGCGGTACGTTGCTGGTCGCTAATGCAGGTTCTATCCATATTTTCTTCCTTCTCTTTGCATTAAGGCCGTTCCATTCTTATTGTTGATCAAATGTTATTATTTCCATGGAAAAAAATCATGAAGCCCATCATTGTTAAAAATGATTGTTATCAACAGAATTCTTTGCAGTGGTTAACGTTGTTTAGCCTATAGCCCCTCAGCATTATGCTGAATAAAGAATTGATAAAGCTTCATAAATAAAAATACGAGTAAGTCTCTCAGATGATGAAATTCCAATATCACAATGGCTAAAACAATCATCCATATAGTGACATCCGGACTGAGCTTATTAAAGTATGGGCTATGTGGATACATTTTCCGGTATTTCTATTGCAAAACTATTTAAAGCCATCAAGCCGCCCAATGATCAATCTCAAAGTTTTTGGTGACTAATATCAACATGAAAAAAAAGATTCGGGGATAATTTACACCTCATGGAAGTTTCATTAAAACCCGGGCAATACAACTATCGTGTAAAGACGCGACCAGTCTTTTTGTCTAAGGACTTTACTGAAAACAAGGTTTCGTTGTTACGCGGAGGAAAGGAATATTTTGATCTCTTGAAAAGGATGATCAGGAGAGCACAAAAGACCATCCATTTGCAAACCTATATTTATAACGATGATGAAACGGGGCAAGACATTGCGGGTGAATTAATAAAAGCGGCAAAAAGGAACGTAAATGTATTTTTACTCGTTGATGGTTTTGCTTCCCAATCAATGCCCCAGTCATTCATTGACTACTTAAGAGAGGGAGGAGTACATTTCCGTTTTTTTGAACCCATTTTGAAAAGTAAATATTTCTATTTTGGTCGCAGGCTTCATCATAAAATGATGGTGGTTGATGGTCAATGTGCAGTTGTTGGCGGGATTAATATTTCCAACCGCTATAATGACTGGAAGGGACAACCAGCGTGGCTCGATTTCGCTCTATATGTTGAAGGAAAGGTAGCAAAAGAGCTTTGTGTTTTAGGCTACAAAACATGGAAGGGCTTTCCAAAAAAAATGGGTCTTACGCCTTGCGAACTAGAGAAAGATTACTACAACATGGATCCCCGGGAAATAAGTTTTGTAAGAATGAGAAGAAATGATTGGGTAAGAAGAAAAAATCAAATCTCCGCGAGCTATATTGAATTACTAAAAAATACACGGCAGGAAATTACTATTTTGTGTAGTTATTTTTTGCCCGGACATGAATTTCTCTACCACTTGATTCGCGCCGCCCGGCGTGGGGTAAAGGTAAAGGTGATAGTGGCCGGCAGGTCCGATGTACAAATTGCAAAACGGGCCGAACGTTTTATCTATGAGGGTCTGTTGAAAAGCAACATTGAAATATACGAATATCAAAAAACGGTCTTACACGGTAAACTCACTGTCTGTGATAATAAATGGCTAACGATAGGTTCTTATAATGTTAACAATATAAGTGCCCACGCCAGCATCGAGCTGAACCTGGATGTCTATGATCCGGTCGTCGCTGAACACACGAATGAAATGTTACAAACCATTGTGAAAGAAGATTGCATTCGAATCACGAACGAATGGCTTAGAAAAAAAGAAAATATTTTTCAAAAGTTCATTCAGTGGATATCTTATGGAATAGTCAGATTTTTATTTTTCCTGTTTACATTTTATTTTAAACACCGGGCCTAATTTCCCTCTATTCGCCGTATAAGTGATTTGATCACCTCAAAATTCCATTTAGCAAACCTCCCTCGCTGTACGACCAGTTTATTATCCTGTTTCTGTTGAAGAAAATAGTGAAACACAAATTTTTCCCCGGGATTATACCATCCTACCATCTGTCCGAATCTTAAATCATTGAAGACAAGAGTATCGTTATATTTCTCGACAGAGTATAGTCCTTTTGAGAAGCGAACCAGGTGCCTGACATCTTCCTGTTTTTTAAGTGGATCCAGCAGTGACTCGTTTTTAAGGAAATAATGCAGATCAATTTCTTTTTTACTGTCAAATACCGAGTAGTACCCGATGTAGTATCCTGAATCATCACCGGCGACTATATACCATAGCCAGTTATTCAGTGGAGCGGGAGTTGTAAAATAGGTTTGATAAGATACATTTTGCTTCAGCAAGATATCTTTTATGTCTGTGGCAGTTTTAACTTTATTAACGATGCAATACATAAAATACAATGTACTAATACCGAGCCCAAACCGCGTCCACCAGGTTCTTGATGGGCTTTGCCTTGTTAAAAATAAGAGTGCTGTGAACGCAATCGCCAGCCAAACTGAATAAAATGGATCAGCAACAAAAATGGTGTTAAAAGAAACACGGTAATGGTTGAATGGTTCAAACCAACCTGTGCCGTAGGCATTAAAAGCGTCAATAAAGATGTGAAGAAATAATTCCAAAGAAAAAAACCAAAACCAGAATTTGAAACCAGTACTCTTAGTTCTGTGCCACCGCTGAACCAGGAAGGCAAGTGTTATTGCAGCCAGCACAACAAAAACGAATGAGTGTGTGAACCCCCTGTGTGCAAGAAGACTGTCATCGGTGTCCATCCAAAGACTGGAAGTGACATCAACATCGGGAAGAGTATTTGCAAAAGCTCCGATCAGCAATGCTTTTTTTCCAAAACGTTTGCCAGCTATAGCCTCACCGGTACAGGCGCCAAGAACGATATGAGTTAATGTATCCATCTATACAAACATATCGCAGATAGCCAATTCATGGTGTTCACAAAACCAGGAGTGATATCATACAACCCCACTTGCAACACTGAAATAACTATCGGTGTGCGATGAATACCGGCATTTTGTGTTCCTTAATTATATCTGTAACGAAACTCTTCCTGAACATTAATGAAAATATTGAACGATTGAATGCACCGCTGATCAAGATAGAACCTTTTTTGCCAGACATCCAGCTTTCAAAAAATTTTTTTGGATTTATTTGAAGTTTTAGCAAACTCAGATCAGGGAAATGACGTGCGGCCAGTTCTTCTATGCACGCCTCATCAGGAAGCTCTTTGCTGGCATCCTTCTTTGCGCAAACCAATAAGGTCTGATTTCCGCATAATTCGGGAAACAGGTAGGCAAATTGTTTAATAGCAAATACAGAATCGCCACTTCCATTATAAGCAAGTATATTACTTTCCGGAAATTCAAATTTTTCCGGCACAACCAATACCGGGCATTCAGCATCGTGCAAGATGCCTTTCACGCTTTCATTGAGCTCACCTATGCCGAGATTCTTGTAAAAATATTCACTGCCTAAGACCAGGAGATCGGCAAATCTTGTTTCCTTTACCAATGCCGGCAAAGCAAATTCTGCGAAATCTTTATGGACCCTGTATTCAATATCGTTTTTCTGGCATAGCAGTTCAAATCTTGCGATATTTTTTTCAATGGCTACGATATCTTCATTTTCGGTGAAGGGAATGTACACAGGCGACATAGCTGCCCCCGGATAGCTCCAGATACTTGCATAATCGATCTGTGGAAGAAAAACACCGGCGGCGAGAATTTTAGTATGCTGATTCATTCGCCTGGCGAATTCAAATGCCCCCCTGGAAAAATTCATTCCATCAAAGGCCAAAAGTATCTTTCTCATACCCGAATTTTTTTCACAACGAAGCTAACCAGGCCTATCATTAAGGAAAATGATAACCAGCAATAAAAAATATGATGCTTGTCAAGCCAGCCACGCCATTTTGTACCTTTCTTAGAATTATATGCCCTTACCATTCCATCACAAAATCATAAAATGCCCTGACGGGAATCATCCGTTATCCATGTTCCATTTGATATTTTAGTAAAAAATTAAAAGTGAAAAAAGTACTTGTTCCGACTGATTTTTCGGAAAATTCAAAAGCTGGTTTGCGATTTGCCCTGCAATGGTCAACTGTTGAAAAAATTGAGTTGGTTTTTTTGCATGTATTACATATTCCAAAACCAACTCAGTGGACAGATGCCCATTTTTTGAAGTATTCGGAAGACGAGAAAAAAAATTGCAAAACCAGGTTGGAGAACTTTGTTGCTGATGCTTTCAAATCAATGAATATGAAACAAGGAAAGCATTCGTCTGTCATCATTGAAGGGTTTAGCGCTGATCTGGCAATCCTGCAATATTGCCGGCAATGTGGCGACATAGATTTTATATGTATCGGCACGCGGGGCGCGGGCAAGTTGACAAGATGGCTCGGCACCAATACCGGGAACCTGATCACTAAATCGAAAGTTCCCGTGATAGCTATTCCAAAAAATTATAAAAACACGCCTTTCAAACGGCTGCTGTATGCTGCGGATTTCCATAACTATAAGCAGGAATTAAGACAAGTGATAAATTTTGCGCGTCCATTGAAAACGCCGGTTGAAGTATTGCATTTTGCCTGGCCAGATGAGGCAATGCCAGACAAGGAAATAATTGAAGACGGTGTAAAAACAGAATTTAAATACCCGGTAAACCTCCATATTGAGCAAAGCGACGCGACGCATTCACTGGTTCACAATCTTCAAAGGCAAATCCGGGTATCAAAACCTTCACTCGCTATTATGTTCACTGATCAGAACAGGACATTGTTTCAGAAACTCTTTCTATCAAGTAAGGCGGAACAATTGTCGTTTGATCTGAAAGTGCCCCTCCTGGTCTTCAACAAGAATTAATTTATTACAGGATGATTTTGAAACCTGTCGACGCCATCTTACACACCGAAAGGATATGTTTCAGGGACCAGGTGGCCGTCAGGTTTTATATGTAAGGGATGAAGCGCTTTTGTTTGATCCAAAAAAATGAATGCATCGTATCGCATGGGCAAAATGCTTGGGACATAATTTCCATACTTTTCATACTGTGGCTGGTACACAACACCGATTGCCCGGTGGCCAATATGATTTTCCATAAAGGCATCATTCATAAAATTATCCATGATCAACAATTTATCGTAAGCGCCTGCTTCGTGTAAAAGACCTTCCCAACTGCTTTTTGGTGAAGGTGGTATTTCTATTTTTCGCATTGGTGCTCCCCAACTTTTGCCTGCAATAACAGAGCCCTCGTAGGATCCAAATCCCACCAATACAACCCCCTCTTCATGATGCGTCATTCGGGCAAGTTCTCCAATATTGAACATCCCTTCATTTATCATATCCGTTGCCCTTGCATCACCTATATGGGTATTGTGCTCCCAAACAATGGCCTTTGAGTCTTCTCCATGGAACTCTAACAGGCGATCCAGGGTTTCCATCATGTGCCGGTCACGAATATTCCACGAGTGAGGTCCCCCCGCGACCATTGCCCTGTAATATCTTTCTGCATTAACGGCAATAATTGCATTTTGTTCAGTGCTAAGAACGGCTTCATGATCGGTGTTGTACTGGGGTAATTTCAGTCTAATCTCTTTCAACAGGTTCACGACCTCATTTTCGCAAAGTTCGGGTACAAACATGGAAGCCCTTGCATATCCCTGGCCTTCATCCTTCTTATATGGTTCAAAGCAATGGAATGCTCTTTCTGCAACCTTTAGCCCATGTGGATCAACCTTCTTCAAATAGCTCATAATTGCTTCCATACTTTCCCAAAGACTATAAACATCCAATCCGTAAAATCCGACTTTTCTATTTGAGGGTAGTCCATCATTGTGTTTACGTAGCCATTCAGCCAGGGCAGAAATCTCCCAATTCGCCCACATCCATGTTGGCCAGCGATTGAACGTGTGCAGTACTTCGGCAGCATTCTTACCTGTATCCGCATAGTTCTTTATATACCTGTTCACCTTGTAGCAATCCGGCCAGTCACCTTCAACAGCAATGAAGTTGAAATTTTTCTCTTTGATCAATCTTTTGGTAATTTGACTGCGCCAGGTATAATATTCATGAGTTCCATGGGAGGCTTCACCAAGCATCACTACCCTGGCATTGCCAATTCTTTGCATCAATGGATCAAGGTCATCAGCGTTTTTGATCTTATAGGATTCGTGCCTGATGGTTTTTAAAATTTCCTCCTCATCAAAAGCGACGGGCTTTGTAAAATATCGTGACATTCTTTTTTGTTTTTATCAAAGCAACACATATTCTGTTTTCTCATCAATGATCACTATCAAAGAATATGCTAATAGGCATCATTCTTATCTGCTTTTTCTGTGATTAGATTTGAGAAAAAATAATTATGGAATGGCGGTATCATGAAGAAGTGACTATTCCCATCAGAAAACTTTCATTGAAAGGGGAGCTAATTATCCCCTCTAAGGCAACCAGCATTGTTATTTTTTCACATGGCAGTGGTAGTAGCAGGTTGAGCCCGAGAAACAAAAGGGTAGCTGATTATCTGAATAAGAATAATATTGGAACTCTTCTGTTCGATTTGCTCACCGAAGAGGAGGATCAACATTATATCAACCGGTTTGACATTGACTTATTAACCCATCGATTGGTGGGTGCAACAGAATGGCTTGAAAATTTTAAACCTGCTTATCATTCAGCCATCGGGTATTTTGGAGCAAGTACAGGTGCGGCATCGGCATTAAAAGCTGCCGCTTATTTGCCAAATATACAGGCCGTGGTTTCAAGAGGAGGCCGACCGGATTTAGCCGCAGGCGCATTAGAAAAAGTGGAGGCACCAACCTTGTTGATTGTTGGAAGCCTCGATCATGATGTTTTACATCTGAATGCTGAAGCTTACAGGCAATTGAAATGTGAAAAGAAACTTGAAATTATTGAGGGGGCATCACATTTATTTGAAGAATATGGGAAGATGGAACAAGTTTGTAAAAAAGCTTCTGATTGGTTTGAAAAACATCTGCAACCATTGAAGAACCCTTTGTTAAATCATTAAAATGACGGTTATGTTTCGCGATAGAATTGATGCAGGTTTGCAACTTGCACGTAAATTAAGAAAATACCAGGGTGATCCCGGCGTGGTGCTGGCCGTGCCCCGGGGAGGCGTACCAGTGGCTTATGCGGTGGCAAAAGAGCTTGGTTTTCCACTGGAGGTGATACTTATCAAAAAGATCGGCCATCCAATGAATAAGGAATATGCAATTGGCGCAGCCAGTCTTACAGATAAATTTATAATTCCTCATCCCGAGGCATCCCAGGAATATATCGATGATGAAATTGGAAGGGTTCGTAAAAAGCTAAAAGAAATGCAGGATAAATTCATGTGGGGTAAAGAGCCTGAAGATTTGAACGGAAAAACGGTACTTGTAATTGATGATGGCATAGCAACAGGAAACACTTTATTGATGACAGTGCGCATGCTAAGGAAAAAACATCCTGCAAAGATTGTCATCGGGGTTCCCGTCGCCTCTTATAGCGCTATTGGGAAGCTTGAAACGGAAGTTGATGAAGTAATATCCGTTGTAGTGCCGGCACAGTTTTATGGCGTTGGGGCCTTTTACGAGAATTTTGACCAGGTGGATGACCAGGAAGTGATATATTATTTGCAAAAACTCGGTAAAGAAATGAGAAAGGCCAGCTAAAAATTTCCGCCAAAATAATACATTGCTCCCAGACCCGAGAAATCAACCAGTGCATGAGAGACAATGCTCCAAAAAATTGAACGTGTATAATAAGTCAGAATTCCCCAACATAGCCCTAGCCCAACAGCACTCAATATAAAATATAAATTACCGATGGACGCAGCGTGGACCGATAATGGTACATAGTGCCATATACCAAACCAAATGGATGGAACAAACACCGCATGAAAGAAATTTCCCTGGTGGTGCACATAAAATATTCCCCGCCACAAAAACTCTTCGCAAAAAGCGTTTACACAGGCATAGGGCAGTGACAGCATAACTACCATGATCGTTGCTTCATTTATTCTTTGCCTGAATGGACCAAATAGAAATGCAAACGAAACAGGAAGCAGGACCAGAATAAGTTGCCACCACCTGATTTTCTTTATACGGAGCAACAATTTTCTGTTTGTGTTGCTGATCCATAAAAAAGCTGGTACCAGGCAACCGAAAATCCAGTAAAACGTCATTCCCAATAAGTACGCCTCTTTTTCCGATGTGATAGTAGTAAAGAAATGAAAGACCAGGTAAAAAATGATAATCAGAAGAGGTGGTAACAGGTACAGAATAAACTCTTTTTGAAGAGATATCAGTCTTTCATATTTTTTCATAGCATAAATTTTTACACAACAAACTGAGGCAACGCTTACCCTGTCAAACGCTGTTTCCAAAATTAACTTAAAGACGGCTACTTTTCTGATGACGTTCATCAGAAAAGTTATTGGCCGAGAGTTCTGAAAACAATCAAATATGATATTGATGGCCGTCAGCATTTGTATCCCATATGCAATGCAATTTTGCTATCGAAAGTATATTTCTCACACCTAAATTTTTTATATGGAACCCCGGAACTTTTGTCAAAGCTGTGCAATGCCGATTGATAATCCTGCCGATTGCGGTTCAGAAGCAGATGGTTCAAAAAGTGACAGATATTGCAGATATTGCTATCAGGATGGGAAATTCATCCGTCCCGACATGACTCTCGACGAGATGAAGGATATTGTCATTACCCAAATGCAGAAACGCAATCTTCCTGGCAGTGTTATCCAACAAGCTCTCAACATGCTACCCAATTTAAAAAGATGGCGGCGACCTGTGCGGGCCGTAATATGGTAAGTGTTAAATGATAAAAACTGTTTGTCTGAACTGAAAATGCATGGAATAAAGATTGGGTTTCAACGCGCAGGCAGGTGGGGCGTAACAATGAACTTCACTGACCATACAGCGGAATGATTCCACATAACTGCCCAATAGAAATGAAAAAGCAGATCGAAATATCATTCAGTGACAACAACTAATCACTACTCACCTTTTTTAGTAAATGACAGTTCCTAATTTCTCTTCTATACCCATTCAACAATTGTATGCCAAACTTCAGTCTTCTGAAAATGGTTTACCGCCCGTCATCGCCGAACAAAGGGCCAGGGAACAGCTTCAATATTTTAAAGTGGAAAGCCGGAGTAAGAAGGAATTTAAATTGTTGATTCGCCAGTTTACAAACCCTTTGGTGTTATTATTATCGATCGCTGTAGTACTTTCTGCGGTGTTAGGTCAGTCATCTGACAGCTTTATTATCCTTTTTATTTTACTGACAACAGCTTTGCTCGGCTTCTGGCAGGAAGCAAAAGCAGGTAGAGCGATGGAAAACCTGCGCAAGATGATTGAAACAAAACATACGGTTTTGCGCGATGGCAGCCAGTTGCAGTTGTTTACCCGGCAAATAGTTGCTGGAGATATTATTTTACTTGATGCAGGCGATATTATTCCTGCCGATTGCCGGATTATTCAAAGCAATGAGCTACATGTCAATGAAAGTTCCCTGACTGGTGAATCGTTTCCGGTTGAGAAATTCACCGGCCAGGTGGCGGATGAATTATCACTGAACAAAAGACAGAACTGTCTCTGGCAAGGTACCAATGTCATCAGTGGCACAGCATCGGCCCTTGTCGTCCAAACCGGAAACGAGACTGTTTTTGGAAAAATGGCACATAGTTTTATTCAAACCTCTGAAACTGCTTTTGAAAAGGGAATTAAACGATTTGGATTTTTTCTCTTGCGTATCACAGTGATTCTAGCGACAGTCATTCTTGTCGCAAATCTTTATTTCAAAAAGCCATTTTTTGACTCAGTCTTGTTTTCACTGGCCCTCGCTGTAGGTATGGCTCCCGAATTGCTGCCGGCAATTATGACGTTTGCAATGTCAGCCGCTGCAAAAAGAATGCTGAAGAAAAAAGTAATTGTAAAAAAACTCTCGTCCATATTCAATTTTGGAGAAATTAATGTCTTATGTACAGATAAAACGGGAACAATTACTGAGGGAAATGTTACTGTAAAAAATATAGTTGACGTATCCGGAAACTCCAATGATCAGATTCGACTCTATGCTTGTTTAAACGCAACATTTCAAAGCGGCTTTGCTAATCCTATCGACCAGTCTATTGCATCGTTAAATATTTCCACCGGTGATTTCGAGAAATTGAATGAGGTCCCGTATGATTTTATAAGGAAACGCCTTAGCATAGCCGTAAAAAAAGGGAATAAAAAATTTTTTATTACCAAAGGAGCCTTCAGCCAGGTATTGGGTGTCTGTAAGTATTGTGAAACGCCGATTGAGGGCTCTGAGATAATCAATGACGTGATTCGCAAAAAACTGGAACGGGATTTTATAAAATACAGCGAGCAGGGTTACAGAGTTCTTGGATTAAGCTATAAACAGATAACAACGAATAAGATCACCAGGGACGATGAAAAGGAAATGACTTTCCTGGGATTTATTTTGTTGGAAGACCCCCTTAAAGAAAGTACGCAGGCTTCCATTGAACGACTGAAGAAATTATCGATAAACGTCAAAATGATTACCGGCGACAATCGTTTCACTGCTGCGCTTGTTGCAAAGAAAATTGGGATAGAGGACCCGGTGATTTTGACGGGTGAAGAAATAGATAAATTGTCTCCTGAACCTTTTGTCGTGAGGGCGAAGGTGACTGATATCTTTGCAGAGGTGGAACCCCGCCAGAAAGAACGCATAATTAAGGCTCTCCAAAAATCTAACCTGGTCGTTGCCTATATTGGTGATGGCATCAATGATGTAGCTGCCATCAATGCCGCAGACATTGGTATTTCGACAAGTAATGCGGTGGATATAGCCAAAGAAGCTGCAGATTTTGTATTACTTGAAAAAGACTTATCTGTTCTTTCAGATGGCATTTATGAAGGGCGGAAATCCTTTGTAAATTCCATGAAATATATCTTGATCACGACGGGGGCGACTTTTGGAAATATGTTTAGCGTAGCTGGCGCATCGTTGTTTCTTCCTTTTTTACCAATGTTGCCAAAACAAATTCTGCTGACTAACCTTATTACCGATATTCCTTTTTTGACGATAGCTTCCGATCATGTGGATGACAAACAACTCCTTCGGCCCGGTAAATGGGATTTGAAGACAATTCGCAATTTCATGATCACATTTGGATTGCATAGTTCCATTTTTGATTTTGTCACTTTCTATATGCTCTATGTCTACTTCCGGCTTCCGGCTTCCGCATTCCAAACAGGTTGGTTTTTGGAATCGGCTATAACGGAGATCCTGATCTTGTTTATTATCAGAACAAAAAAATCCTTCGTAAAAAGCAAGCCGGGAAAATGGCTGGTTATTACCGGGCTCCTCGCCTTGTTGATCACTATCTATCTTCCTGTTTCTCCCTTTGCGTCGCTGCTTGGATTTTCAGTGGCGCATATACAGCAACTGATCGCTATTTCGTTAATTCTTATTTTTTACGTCATTACTGCAGACTTATTAAAAGTTGCGTTCTTCAAAATAACCGAAAAAAAAGCAAGAGAATAGTGCGCAGGCTAAGGCAAGCAAATTCGTGACAGTCGTCATTCCTTGACTAACTGATAATCACGGTCAGGACTATTCCTAATAGCGGTCATTGTAGTGTTCGGCATATGCAGGTAGTTTTGATAAAAACATGTTTTATGGAAAAGATTTTATTAGCTATTGATAGTGATAACGTGAATATGAACTCCCTGGACTTCGCCTGTTACCTGGCCAGGTTAACCAAATCAAAAATTACGGGAGTATTTTTGGACGACCAGGTGCTTGCAGAAAAACCCGAGATGAAAGCATTGCATGGAATGCCTTATGTCGAAACGGTTGTTCAAAGTAGTCTTCCTGATTATAAGGAAAGAAAAAAGCGGATCCAAACCAACATAGTCCTCTTTGAGAGTGCCTGTGAAAATCGTAGTGTTCGGTGTGAAATGCATCGCCACAAGGGCGCTGCGATCAGGGAGTTAATTGAGGAAACCAGGTATGCGGATCTGTTGGTAATAAGTGCGACTTCCTTTTCAGAAACATTTGATGGAACGCCGACAAAATTCGTTAGAGACATTCTTGAAACAGCAAAATGTCCTGTCGTGATCTCTCCGGAAAGTCATTGCGAAGTGGGTGAGATTGTGTTTACCTATGATGGTTCCATGTCCGCAATATTCGCCCTACGGCAGTTCACCTATCTATTTCCCGAGTACAAGAATAAAAAAGCGACGGTAGTGGAAGTTAACAAGCGAGGTTCGGCCCCGCCCCACGAAAAACAAAGAATTATTGAGTGGTTGAATGCCCATTATGCCGATGTCACTTTTATTAATTTGGAAGGAAAACCCAGGGATGAAATTATTGGTTACCTCCTGAGTAAGAAAAACCTTTTTGTTGTAATGGGGTCTTATGGTCGTGGCATGCTGTCTAATTTTTTCAGGACCAGCACTGCCCAGCTTGTTATGAAAACATTAAGTCTTCCGATTTTTATTGCTCACTTATAAACTTTAGTGATTATGAAGAAGGTTTTCTTCGTCTTCCTATTGACAACCGTTTATCATTCGGTGTCTGCCTTTAAGATACAATGTGGCAGAAACATAACGATCACTCAGCCGGTATATGAGGACCTTTATATTGCTGGTGGTAATGTTATTATTAATGCACCTGTATATGGTGACCTCGTTATAGCCGGCGGAACAATTCAAATTAATGATACCGTAAAAAACGACATTTTACTGGCAGGAGGCAGTGCCAGTTTTAATGGCTTTGTCGGTGATGATATTCGCTGTGCGGGAGGCACCTTATATGTATTAAAAGATGTTACAGGAGACATCTTAATTACAGGTGGCACAATTATCATTGAAAAAAACGTCACGGTGGGTGCATTAATTGCAAGCGGCGGGGACCTTACCATTGACGGGAAGATTATTAATGCAGTGAAATCAACCACAGGACGGGTTGTTGTAAATGGGATCGTCATGAAGGATCTTGATTGCCGGAGTGGAAGCATCGTCATTAATGGAATTATCGGGGGAAATGCAACTCTTGCAGCCACTGATAAAATAACAGTTGGGAACGAAGCAGAATTTAGAAATACGGTGAGTTATTGGTCGCCAAATAAAGTTGCTTTCAAAAATTCAATTAAAAATGGAAACGCCGTCTTTGATGAAAGCCTTAAAATAAGTTACGCCCGATGGTATTATTTAGGATTTAACGCTCTTTGGGGTTTGCTATGGTATCTTGGAATGGCATTTTTAATGATTGTGATTATAGAATATCTATTCAGTAACACCATGAAAAAAGCCGGCAATACTGTTTTTAATTCCACCCTGCGCTCACTTGGATATGGATTTTTATTTAGCATAGCGCTTCCTGTAATTGCCCTGGTTACCCTGATCAGTTTAATTGGATTTCCGGTCGGCATTATTTTATTGTTCGCTTATATCACACTGATTGTACTGGCAACGACCATCACTGCCGTTGTAGCAGCTAACTGGTTAAATAATCTCGGCAACACTAATTTGACTTTTTGGAAGTTATGTCTTTCGGCGTTTGGGATTTTTATAATATTAAAAATTTTGACTCTTACACCGTTCTTAGGATGGTTTCTCATGATAATTCTTGCCTTAATTTCATTTGGTTCGATCTTATTGAATGTAAACTGGCGCAGGGGAAACCAGGTCACGCACAAACGTGAACAAGCCGAAGCTAATTATTGATGTGGCATCATGCTATTCGGAAAAATACAAATGAATTGCCTGATCGGGCTGATTACAATGTATCAATCGCAAATGGATTTGCCCCGGTGTCTCCTGTTCAATCATGATTTCCTGCCACCATCATAGTGAATGGTGATATAAATCATTTTTTGAGAATGAGAATCGCAATACTTTTAAAAAAAAAGCATATGATCATAGAAATGTATTCTCCCAACTTAAAAATCAGCGAAAAAATTTTGAAGGCAATTGAAAAAAAGGTAATGACTCTTTCCCGCTTTGGTGAAAATATTTCAAGGGCCGAAATAGTTCTAACGGAAGAGAACTCGACCGGAAAGGAAAATAAAAATTGTAAAATCCGATTGGACATCTTTGGAGATACCTTGTTTGCCCACAAAACGGCTGACAACTTTGAAAGAGCCGCCATGTCCGTAATAAAGATCTTAAAAGCACGGTTAAAAGAAAATTTTGAGCAACGAAATGTCCCCCCGGATGAAGTAATATCTACTGTCGACGTTTAAACCAATTCTTTATGTTAAATACTATTACCTATCATCTGAGCAAGAAAGTGTTCCTGCCATTCACGGAGGCTATCGAGAAGGTGACAACAGAATTGAAAAAGGAAGGTTTTGGGATTATTACCTTCATCGACATTCGGGATACTTTTAAAAAAAGATCAATGAGGATTTCAGAAACTATGTCATCCTGGGAGCCTGCAACCCGCAATATTCCTATGAAGCCTTGCTTGTTGAGGATAAACTAGGAGTATTTCTGCCATGTAATGTCGTTGTGCAGGAACACGACAATGATGAAATCGAAGTTTCTATTGTAAACCCGGAAGAGCTTATGCATGGTTTGAACAACCCGGGTGTTCAGACATTTGCTACAGAAATTAAAGAAGCTATGCAAAATGTCCTGAACCGGTTATAGCAATATGTTCTGTACTTTCCGTATAATGTGGAATTCCGTTATTCGGAACCCTGTCTCCAAAATCGAGTGAGGGTTTGTGGCTTTCCACCTCAGCCATTATGTTGAGAGTGGTTAACTAAATCTTTTATGAATACAGTATTCTTTGCCATGTTTGCATTGAGCAGTATCATAAACACATTTCCTTTTTGTGCAGGAAGTAATTATGAAGATGTCGATAATTCTTCTTTGCCTGTGTTTAAGAGCCATCACCGGGAAATAGTTTTCCTTCAGCGGGACACGATAGCACCCGTGAAAATACAATTGGAGAAGACCAGCTTCAAAGACATGTCTATTTTATTTATTTCAGATACGGCAGAAGAGATGAAAGATTTGGGGTCAATACTATCTAAAGGCTATGGCGAACTAATAAAGTATGCACAGGAGAATCAACTTAAACTAAAGAAAATGATGGCCTGGTACTACTCCGTTCAGGCTCCGTGGAAAATGGACATAGCCATTGAAACAGATAAACTACCCGTGGAATTGAGTGGCCGGGTGAGATCAAGAATAGAGAAAGGTGGAGAAGTATTGATTGCACACATGTGGGGTCCTTACAGCGAACTTAGCCAGGCCTATATTCAAATTCAAAACTGGCTGAATCAAAATAAACGAATAGCGAGAGATCCACCATTCGAAGTTTATTTAAATGATCCTTCTACGGTAAAGGATCCTTCGGAAATCCAGACAGATATTTACCAGCCGCTCCAATAAGATCAGTTAAAATTTATCCTTATGAAAGATCTTGTGCATAAAACTTTCTACTCCCCCGGCGATTTTGTTTGCGGCATGATCGGCGACTTTATTAACGGCAGCGTTAAAAGCTTCGTTTTTTAAAAAGGATTCAAATAACCCATTCTTCTCATTATTTGCACGCTTCTTTTTATTAAAAAAAGAATTCACGAACATCTCCGGATAGTTCTGTTGAAGGTCTTCTAAGTTGTCATCGAGTTTTTTTTCGATGCCTTTTGCTTCCAGCTTTAATCGGAATATTTCTTTTTCCAGGGTGTCAAGGTTGTGTATATTTTTTGCTTTTTTCATTACCTTCTCTTTAATTATTCTCCATGTTCTTTTTCCTTTTCCTCGTCGGCATATTTGATGATCCTTCGGACAATAGGATTTACAAACAATGTCCTTCTGAACAGGGTAACTAAAATAATCAACGCCAGGATCAACAACGCGGTGAGTCCAAATCCTTTTATGTAACTCCCCGTAACATCGCTCAGCCAGAAACCTGTAACGATCCCCAGGAAAATAATCAGTAACCATACGAGGAAAAAGGATATCGTCACCCATACAAAATATCCTGTGGATTTGGAAGAAATGCGGGTGAGCTGGAGTTTGTATATTTCAAGCCTTGTATTTAAATAGTCCTTGAGCAGGTTTTTATTTTCCTTAAGAAAAGAACCAAAATCTTCTGATGACTGCATATGACAAATTTTTCTCAAGTTATCTTATTGCCCTATGTCAATTAATGACAGGCATCATGCATTTAGATGATTATTTTCTCCACAGATCCATTTTATAAATCTCCAACCACATTGTACTGGCAAAAGCTACCGCGAAACAGAGCCAGAACTCATGGATGGTGATAGAGGTAAGCTGAAAGAGATGGCGAATGACGGGAACGAAAAGCAATGACAGGAGGAAAATTATGGAAACGATAATAATAGCAAGGGCGAGATTATTCTTATACCGGATGGTATAATAAATTGTTTTGGTAAAAGAACGGTCAGCGAAGGTAAGAAACACATTACTCAAAATAAGGGTAGTAAACACGATGGTCCTTACTTCCTCAATGGTGTGCCCATTATTCATAAAAAAATAATAGAGGATCAGAACGCCCGCTGTGATGACGACGCCCTGCATAATACTTATCAGTAACTCTTTAGTAGTAAACAAGCCTGATTTTTTGCGGGGTCCCAACAGCATATTATTTTCTTCCGAAGGCTCTCTTTCAAAAAAAATAGAACAAGTAGGACCCATAATCAGTTCCAGAAAAATAACATGGATAGGCGTAAAGATATTTGGGTAAGTCCAACCGAGAGCTACAGGTAAGGATGCCGTGAGTATAATCGGGATATGAATAGAAATAATGTAACGGATCGCCTTTAAGAAATTGCTATAGATCTTTCGCCCTTCTCTCACTGATGTTACAATCTTTTCCAGGTTATCATCTGTAAGTATAAGGTCAGATGCCTGCTTTGCTATTTCGGTTCCTTTTTTTCCCATGGCAATACCAATGCTCGCTGCTTTTAATGCCGGACCATCATTCACGCCATCGCCGGTCATAGCAACTATTTTGCCATTAGCCGTCAATGCATTTATTACTTTCAATTTAGCATCGGGAAACATTCGGGCAAAGACATTAGTCACCTGTGCGGATGCATTCAACTCGGCTTCCGGCATACTCATCACCTCTTCTCCAGTAAGATAATGTGAGGGCTCAACAATGCCGACCTTCTGTGCAATATTAACCGCTGTTTCAGGATAATCGCCTGTAATTATTTTCACATTGATTTTTGCGTCCTGTATCGTTTTTAAAACAGCTGGAATATTTTTCCTTGGTGGGTCGTACAATGCCAGCAATCCTTCAAACTGCCAGGTAAAATCATTTTGTGAGTCGGGAAAGGTCGGGCCTTTGTGTCCGGCGCTTGCTACACCAAGCATCCGGTATCCATGATTTGACAAGTCATGAACATATTGAGAAACCTTTTTGTGGTCCGCTTCGTTAAGTTTGCAGACCGAAATGATCCTTTCCGCTCCACCTTTTGCTGCCACGACCGTTTCATCCTCTATATCATAAACATGCGTCATCATAGGCGGCCGTCCCTCTAATGGATATTCGTAGATCATTTTCATTTTTTTGTGTCCACTGTCAACAGTTGCATCATATGCTTCCCATATTGCCTTTTCCATGGAGTCAAATGGATCGAGTTCACTGGCCAGTGTCGCATAATACAGTACAGGTTGGAACTCTTTACTAACATCTATATCAATCAATGTGTCCGTCTTGTAATCATAAATCGTCTTCACCTTCATTTTATTTTCAGTAATGGTACCGGTCTTATCAAGGCACAAAATATTTATGGCGCCAAGGTTTTCAATGATCTGTGGTTGCCTGGAAATAATGCCGAGCTTGCTTAGTTTATACGCTCCGAGTGCCATAAATGATGAAAAGGCAACAGGAATTTCTTCCGGCACTGCAGACATAGCTAAAGTGAGGGCAAAAAGCAAACTGGTGGCAAACTGACGATAATGAAGATAGTTGACAAGAAAAATTATAAAGAAGCCCAGCAATCCGAACAAAGCGAGGCTCCGAACGAATTTATTGATCTGTAATTGAAGCAGCGTCCTGGACGGATTGTAACTGCTGATTGCTTTTCCTATTTTTCCAAGAACGGTTTTGCTTCCAATGGCCGTAACTTTCGCTATACATTTTCCGCTGTTGATTGTAGTGCCCTGGTATAACAAATTTTGACTTCCGTTTTTCTCCACAGGCAGTGATTCACCGGTTATGATCGATTCATTAATGCTAAGATCATTTGATTGAAGGATCAAGGCATCGGCCGGTATTTTCATTCCTTCTTCAAGCAACATGATATCACCCGGCAGCAGGTCCTCATTACTTATAATTTCGTGATGCCCGTTTCTTATCACAGTTACTTTGGGTTCGGTGAATTGCTTTAATGCCTCGAGTGCCCGGGAACTTTTCGCTTCCTGGTAAAGAGAGATAGCTGTTACAATTATTATGGCAATCGCCATCAAAATACCTTCACTTACTTCACCAAGAATAAAATAAAGGGAACAGGCAATCGCCAAAAGAATGAACATCGGCTCCCGGAAAATATCTATCAGGATATGAAACAAGCGATAGCTGGCACCTTTTTGCAAACGGTTTTTACCGTACTGCTTTTGCAATAACGGAATCTCTTGTTGCAGCAGGCCCTGCAGGCTTTCTGTTTCAATTACTTTACCGGGCATTGTAGAAATTTGAATTGAATTCCGGATCGTCGGGCAAAAGTATAATGGAATCAGGCTGGAGCGGACCAGGAGCAACGGATCTTTGAATTATGGTTTGTGAATTCTTTATAAGCTCTGTTGTTTTATGAATTTATCAACCAGGATCTCTGTCCCATGCCTTAAGTGGATAAAGTACATACCCGTTGGCAGGGCATAGATCGGCACATCCGTAATGGAATCAACAATTGTGACTTTCCGGATGAACCGGCCCTGTGAGTCAATTATATCTAAGTTGCCATTAATAAATGGTGATCTCACATGTAAAATATCATTTGCCGGAGTGGGCCAGATATACAACTTGCCGGCATTCCTGATTTGTATGCATTTTGTCTCGGAGACTGCAATCCGTTCTCCATGTCTTTTCTGAACGATCCGGTAATAATTAAGACCTTCCGCGGGATGCCAATCATAATAAGCATAATGAGGCGACAGCTGGGAACTTATATTTGCGATTATTTCCCACAATTTTTCATCAGGGCTTCTCTCAAGGAGGTAGTTCAAATTATCGGTTGGTGGTTTTGTGCATTCAATAACTACTGAATGACGTTCCCCAAGCTGAACATCAAATGGGACAGATATTTTATACTGTGAAAAAATTTGTGCCTGCCCCAAAAGCAACGAAATGATCAAACAACCCCAACCCTTTTTAGCCTTCGACATATATTCTTATTTATATACAAATTTTAGATCAAAATAACCAGAATAAAACTGATTTCCGGCAATGGGAGGTATGATTGTAATTACTTCAACGCTGTCTCAGTCTGGCAGCTGTTCTGTGCAGATGCGATCCGACCATTCGTGCCACCGGGGCATATCTGCAAACAAATCCGGTTTTACGACATGGAAGCAGCAAAGGTCAGCCTGTATTCATCATTAATGGTCTTAATTCCAGTGACTAAAAAATAAGTAATGGTGGGAATTTCGACGCAGAGGATAACGTTGCTTTCATCGCTAGCAAACACCATTTGTACTGATCCCTGGCCCATCGTGTGCAGAGAGTGGGAAGTGAAGTTTTCAAAGCCTGCTGAGAATTTTTCCTGGGACACGTCATTGCCCTGGAACTTTCTATTAAAGTAGTTTTCTACTCTTTGTTCTAAAAACTTAATTTGAGCCAGTGCCGAGGTAACCATTGGAAATCTTTTCATAAAATCGTTTTATTGGGTGATCGTTTCAATTCAACGATATGAAGGTATGCTCAGGACATACCCGAACAGGATGATCGTTCTTTCTATGTAGTATGATAAATGTCAGAGGTAAGAGCAATGAACGTCATCTGTCTGCGGCTCCTGCACTGCGAAAAATTCATTGAAGTATATGTGCGGTTTTTTTTACGCTGCTCTCCTTTCGTTGTCGTAGGAGTATAGTAACCTGTCCTTATTCACAAAATATCATTTCTCATTTCGATGATCCTTCCTCCATCATAAATAACATGATACCTGTTAAAGTCAGAGTCAAAGGATACAAAAGGTACCTTACCCGATGAATCGTATTCGAAATGATAGTAAGGAGAAGGCAGATGAGGTAATACAACATCCTTCAGTGATATCACGGGAGGTGGTTCCGGCGATGATGTGCCGGGTTTTACTTTTTCTTTTTTGCACGCAAACAAAACAATCATCAGTTAGATCGAAAAAATACAGTTTTAAAAATGACATTGCAAATCTTTTGACGTAAATTAAACAGCGACGAAATCGTTAATTCTGCGACTTACTCATCGGCGGCTTTCATTCTACCTGTCGATACCTTCAACCAGGCAGGCTCGACGGAGAGAATTGCTTCACGTCTTTTTGTTGACCGGAGGTAAAATGATTTCAGTCTTTACTTCAATATCTCTATTTTTGCAGCCCTTCCGCCTTCGCTAAAGCTTCGGCGGATTAGAGGCGGGGTAGCTCAGGCGGTTAGAGCGCAGGATTCATAACCCTGAGGTCATGGGTTCAACTCCCATCTCCGCTACGACTAAAAAGGCTCTTTTTTAAAGGGCTTTTTTTATGCTTATACCCTGTACATATTATTCTCAAACAGGCATAAGAAGATTTATGTCGGTTATACATCGAATCTCATCAACCGTTTTCATTCGCATAATGAATTGTGCAGGAAAGATTGGACCCATAGCTTTCGTCCCTGGATTGTTATTTATTGTGAATATTTCAATAATAAAGAAGAAGCTCAAAAAAGGGAAAAGCAATTAAAGGGAGCAAAAGGAAGAGAGTGGATTTGGCAGAAGATAGAAACAGAATTAATTACAAGAGGATTCATATCCGCCTGAGGCGGACTTCGCAATAATAATCTTGATGTCGTGCCGCAAAACACCCGATACAAATACGCCTCCAACAACCATTCCTCCTCAGGGGTCTACTACACAGGATTCGGTTCTCGGGTTCATGGCACATGTGGAACTTTTTTACCTGGATGATGATTCACTTCCTGACAAGTTGTTTTATCCCGTTGGCCTTCGCAACCAGGGCAATTCTCTCGACACCACTTGGCTTTTTATACTACAGATAAAAAACTGTCCCGCTTCATCACTCAAAATAGTGCTCCCGACCCCCTCAAATCGGCAGACATAGCAAAATAAATCTTGAAACTTTAAATGTGAAGTTTCGTCTACACCAATCGAAGAGGCTAACGGGCCCTTCTATCCTCTATTCAAGCTGAAATAAAAAAAGAAAAAAACTTAAATCTCCTGTTGTTTTTCCCATTTAGTGCATTAACCTACTAGGTAACTTTCGCTAAAAGAAGCGTTATGAGAATGTTCCTTACACGGAAAAGTTGGATTCCAACACGGTTATGTTTTGAAGTTACACGAATACCAATTTTATCAATTAAATGAAAAATAAATTTTCAATTTCCTGACATCAAATTGCATTATAGAACTTCTGACATAAATTCCATGACGGCTTCAAAGGTGAGTATGGCAGTAGCACAACAATTAGGCCTTCTTTACCTTGCTAACCTTAGTTGGTACAGCAATAATAATATAAACCGGCTCGGTGATTATGATCTGGCAATATCTAACAGCCAAGGATATTATTATGGCGACTTTACCACGTACGGCCCCTTTGGAAATGGCATACCCAGTAATAGCTCCCCTCAACACCCATATACTCCGGGTATAATTGCAATTTGGCAAGGATTCGCTCAACATTTAAGTCACACCATTGCCAATCGAATTTATGGGACGGGAGAAGCAAGTTTTACGCTCCAAGGAAAAACTTGGACCTCCTCGACGACGAGTGCAAGCGCGAAATTTTTGGAGGGATTTGATCCTCACGCGTTACCTCCAGGCGATTATTTTAACTGGATTCCTGTCGGTTTAATCAATGATTTAATGGACTCGAACGCTGAGCAACAACCCGTAGTTGACAATGTTTCTGGATTTACATACCTTAATTTGGAGTCAGCTCTTTATACCGAACCTTTAACGATGACTGATTTTAAAAATGCTCTAAAGAATATAAAGCCAGCCCAGGCAGCAGCAATTGATCAATTATTTAGTAGTTATGGTTATTAAAAGTAGCTTGGTAATCGTGCTTTCAGCCATATTGATTTTTTCGTGTAGGAAGAAAGAGGTTAGTTGCCCTAAAGCAGGATATGAATATATTAATGGAAACTCTCAATGCTGGTATAATCCCAGTCTTGACAGTGTTTCTCTAGACGACAGTATTCTGCTAATCGCTTCGGTGCCTAGAACCTTTATTGACGAGACTTCCAATGCTACCGTCTATAACACGTCGCCAATCATTGAGGGACCATTGCATGTTGTTATGCTGTATCCATTAAATCAAGAAGCTGTAGAAAATTTTAGAATAACTGGAGAAGTTGGCAGCGTTTTCAAGGACTCTATTAATTTTTCAGGAAATTCTTTAAAAGGCTTTCGCACCATACGATGGGATAACAACAATGCAGATAGTTTCAGAGTCAAAATAGCAATAAAGCCGCAAGTGAAAGGTGTTTACTCAGTAGCGTTGGGCCAACAAAGCTCTAGAGATTCGGATTGTGCTCTTTATAAATATTTTTTGCGGGTGGGAAGTGACCAACACCTCTATTATTTATCTCGATACATTAATGGAAACATTGGAGACTATGATTCGAATTACTCTTATTGTTTTAAGGTTTATTAGATGAAATAGATAACTGATTAAATTTTTTAATTCCGTCGCATATGCGCACAAGACTCTATGGGTGCTGTTTTTTAAGGAAACAATCGGTTACCATGATGGCAGGCATTCTCCTGCTATCATGGCATGCCAAAGTGAAAATATAAATTAACCCACTACCCAAAGTGGGTTTTTTTACTTACTACTTAAAAACATACTAAATGAAATGGGGATTTGTTTTGCTTTCGTTCATCTTAATAGGTTCAATTCATGCACAGGATACGTCTAATAAAAAAACAGGCAACATTTATTTCAAACCTTTTGCTGGTTGGCAACAGGATGGAGTTCGCTTAAAAAACAAGGAGTTTAAACAAGAAATATACCATGTTCCTGCCGCCATTCCTTATTTCAAAAAAGGAAACACCAATTTAATTTTAAGTTATTGCCTTCTTGGCAGTGGGTCAATTTTGTTGTTGATCAACCCACAAAACACTGCGATAGCTTTGACCGGTTTTACGCTTTTTACTGGAGGTATTGTAACGACATTCCTGTCTCGTCGTAATTTTCGTAAAGCTGCGAGGGTTTATAATGAATCTTTGGTTTATTAATGTTGAGTGTCATGAACGCGGTTTGCTGTGGCTCCTTCACTTGAGGAAAGTCTCATTTCTATTTACCCTCCTCACTTTTTCGATAGATATCAAGAGCGTATTTTAAAAGACCAATCAATTTCGAGGGAAGATGTCATTAAAGAATTCTTTAGACGTGATTGGGATTTAAAGGTCTGAATAAAAACGCTGGAAAAACTGTTTACTTGGCAAATGAATTGAGATTATCTGCGCACACCGAATTAGGTAGGCTTGTGGGTAATGGATAAAAGATACCACACTCACATAAACGGCCGAATACTTACCATCCTCATAAATCCTCGGGGCGACTGACTCTAAGATCGATTTAACTATAGATTCGCAAAGTGAAGGAAATCAGCCAAAACTTGGTTAGACAATTGTCCCATCTCCGCTACGCGGGCTGAAATACTTATTTATTAAGTAATAAGTATTTCAGATTTTCTATTTGGCTACCTGATAGATGCCGTTGCAGTAATTATCTGTACATCCCTACACCTGCCCCAAAGGGTTTAGAATACGTTTACTTTACAACCATTGTTAGTGGATTGCTTTTGACATTCAATACCTGGACAACCACTTTTGAATGTTGACTGGCTGGTATTAGACAAGCTGTCATATATTGGCAAACAGCTACAACTTGGGAAACACCATCAACGGTGATTTCAACTTGGTAATAAACACTACCATCCAAAGGCTGAATTTGAAGTAAATAACCATCCAAATTGTTGTAGACCAGTTGAACAGCAATTTCTTTGTTCGATTTTGCTTGAGCATTTTGAGCATTTGAGGTAGCCCAAAGTCCAATTAAAAGGACAAAACCTAAGATTACTTTTTTCATTTTTTATTTGCGTTTTTAAAGGGTAATAGAGATTCACAGTCCCATAGAAAATTGGAGTGTTAGGCTATTTCCAGGATTCATGGAGTGATCGATAAGATCAGATTACGCCGCAATGATAACGGTAGATTGTAGGAGTTAACAGTACGGATTCAACTGATCGAAGTTCTTCGGAGGAATATTTGGCTTTCTGAATTCGAAAACAAACATATAGTGCAGATCCCAGGCTTACAAGTATTTTTTCATAAAAATTTTCGTCACATATCTAAGAGGTTCCACGTCAGGCCGAGCGTATTTTTTCGGGATCGTTTACTACATAGGCGTGGTATTCGACCGGGCTCTCAGTACCTCACACCAACTGCTTTACGCAGATAAGTAATATTATTTAACTGGCTTCACATGATACCGTGCATCGATTAATATTCTCCCGCCATCTTGAAAATTTCATTGAGCCATTTAAGTCCACCTCTTCTCCAATCATTGGATAAATTAAAGGCATATTTTTTTTAGATGTGCTCCATATTTAGGTAGATCATGCGGTGGTCCGTAGTGGTCCAGACCAGGTATGCGCTGCCAAGGCCAAGTGAATTAAAAATTTTCGACATTACAAATCAAATAGTCGATGTTATACATTTTGAATTGTCATTAGTGCAATCCAATCCCTCATTTAATCATTCTTTTTCGTAGCAATTGTGGGAATTCTGATATGTCCGTTCCTTATTTCATTTGTAATCGAGTGAAGTCAGAGCTGCGCAAACCGAAGAAAATCAGTCAAAATTTGATTAGATAATTGTCCCATCTCCGCTACAGGACGGGAATTTTCAAGAATTTTTTGAGAGTTCCCATTTTTTTTGTTTTATGCAGAATGCGTTTACCTTCAAGATCGCTGGAATCCTGCACTAATCAATAGCCCTGCTTAACAAACTTCACTTCTGGAATATTCAGCTTGCATTTCTTGTTAAACTGCTGAACGACATATTGAGTGAGTTCCGGTGATTTTCCTTCATTGTGCATGTGCATGAAAAAATAAACAGCCTCAATACCAGCATCTATCCATTTCTTTATTCTTGCAGCCCAATTATCAATCCGTGGAAAATCGGAAGGGTGGAGACTATTACCAACAAACCTAATAAAGGCTTTCGGAATTGTAAGCTGCATATGAAGGACATCCTTTCTTGCTGCTGCGTCTGTGATAATCGTTCCGATTTTCAATTCTCTCAGCTTAGCATAATATCGATCCATTAATTTCTTGTCACGAAAAAACCCCGGCCACCGCTCTTCAATAAAAAAAGTCAGATCTCGTGGCAAAGTCTCTAAATATTTGAAGAAGTCTTTTTCGCCCTGCTCTTCCCACTTAACCCTTTCGTTATGAGTTATAAATATTGGTCCCAGGTTTTGGCCGAAAGCCGTAATGTTCGCAATGAAGGCAGTTGTCAAATCCTGTTTTGTTGGAGTATCCCTCAGAAAACTCATTCCCCGGTGAGCTTTGGGGCAAAATTTGAATTTTGGATTGTTTACTTTCCCTGCCCATCTTTTGAAAACGTCGGCTTTATACAGCTTATAATTTGTAGCATTTAATTCAATCGAGTCATAGTGCTGACCATAATGCTGAAGAAAATCTTTTTCCTTTGTTCCTAGCGGATAGATTTTGCCCAGCCATTCTCTATGCCCCCAGTTCGCGCAGCCCACGAAGACATTTGCTGATCCTTTCCCCTTTTTTCAGCACCGTCTTGGTTTCAGGAGGATCGTTAGGCAATTGCCAATTTTTGATTTTCTCCAGTTCTGACTTGCTAAGTTCACCAAATAACATCAGCTAACTCTTTGAATTGTTATACATACAGCCTTAGTCAACTTTGGGCGAATCGAATTATCGAACATTTGCTTGTCTACAATATCACTATTTTCCATTAAAGGCAAAATGAATGTCAATTTGGACAGCGAGCCATGTCATTGGTGGATTAAGTTTTTCAATATTACTATTATTGCGAAACAGGATATCTCGACCCGACATTACCTTTTCCTGATCTCAAGTCTTGCTAAGAAGAATGACGCGTCCTTTATGAAATTATTCGCTTGTTGACTGTAGTGTTGTTCATTTTTAAAAATGAGTTCGTCATTGAAAAAATAATATTCTCCGGAACACTGCCTGCATTGTTGCTCAGAAGGCGTTACTTTCACTTTAACCAGGTCATTTCGGAAAAAGACATATTGAATTTCGGTTCCGGAAGGAATCTTCTTATTTTTCCTGATTGCTCTTTCCACCATATGTTTTTCGGCAAGTTTATCAAACTTATATACGTCTATCAATCGAAGTTCTTTCTGACGCCAGTCAAAATAGTACGAATTCCGTTGAGAAAATTTTAGGCCTGTCCTTATGTCAATAGTATCGGGCAATTCTGAGAATAGCAAAATGGTATTATCCATATTAATCCTGTGACTAATACTGTCGATAAATTGAACCTTTGGATTTTGCGCTTCAACAAACAAGATCGCGGGTAAAGCAATGGCGACTAATACTAGCTTCTTCATATCAAGCATTTAAAAATTGAACTCCTTATAACGTAGCAGTAAGCTTGCTGCGGCAACCATCGTCCACTTGCAGTCAGAAGACAATGGTCGATTGGGTTAAACGGACGAATTCAGTTGGGAAATAGCCGTTTTGCAAGATCGACCCCCACTACTTCTTAGTGAACGGCAACACAAATCCCACAATAAAAGTCAACAATAGCTTTTTCATAGTGTCTTTACTGAGCGAGATCTCTTTTGCGATTTCAATTTTACTTCCATTTTCCTCCGCTGCCTTCACTTATCGGGATTCAATGCAAGCAGTTCGTCGGCACTTTCAATTCGTGATTTCAGATCATCCAACAGGCCCTGGTCGGAAAGATCCATAGGATGAGAATTTTCCCAATCTGATTTGACAACCTCACGTAGGCGGTCTATCGCCTCGTCGTCATTTAATTCGATGGCCAGTTCACGCCTGTCATCAAAACTACCGGCCGTAAGATTTATAGATCCGATCACCGCACGATTATTATCGCCAAATAATATTTTGCCATGGAGCTTAGGGTGCCTGAGCGTGTGAATTTTAATGCCTGTATCGTCCATGATCCGCAATCCTTCGACTCCTTCAATGAGCTTATCTGCTTTTAATGAGTGCGGCGCTTTAGTCATTACATGAACTTTCACACCTCTTTTTGAGGCCCGCATAAGCCTTTCTATGATCACCAGGTCCTGGTATCGTTCATTCTGGAGGTAGAGTGAATGTGTTGCGTTGTCAATAAAATCTGCAATTCGATCCCTTCCATTTCCCGGGCACCAAATAAGGTTGGCATCAGGTCCCGGTTCAAATTTTTCACGATTCCAGTCTGATTCAAACCCGGCAATAATTTCGTTAACCTCATGGGGATAGTTAGTCACGATGGCATAATCGCGGGTAATCGTAAGGTTTTTTGTCTCCCAGTTAAGTGATTTAATAAAAGTGACCTCATCGTCGACGGTCATAGATTTTTCGTGGGTCAACACAAATTCAGGATTTGAATCCCTTACTTCAATGCCTGCTGCTATCAGTGATTTACGCGTTTTTTCATTTTCTTCTTCTCCGTCACGTCTTGCGGGGTTCAGCATTACTCTCACCTCTACGCCCCGAACTTTTGCTGCAATTACGGCATTGACCAGTTGAGTATCTGAAAACACAAACATTTTTATCCTGAGTATTTTTGTTGCCGCATCAATAGCGTCCAGGATTGGTTTGGACGTATCATCAGGAAATACAAGGGCTTTACGAGTATGCATATTTTAAATTAAGCGTTGATTTATTTTCGTTGTACTGTAATGAGCCTTTTTGCATTCTATCGACTTCAGCAGAATTCGGTTATCGGAAATCAATTCTTCATGGGTACCTTCTTCTGCTACAAATTCTCCTTTTAATACAATAATTTTTGTCGGTATCGAAATTTTCTAATCTCATCTTATCCCTGCATAAGCGATGTGCCGGCTACCTGGCTTTGCAGGTAGGTAAACAACTGACCGTCGTCCCAATCATTAAGATATTTTTCACCGTTGATGAAAAAGGTTGGAGTTCTGTTGACGCCACTTCTGATCCCACTCTCAAAATCCATTTCCACTTTTTCCATCAAAGCTTTTTGTTGAATATCTTTTTTGAATCGCTCTGGGTCTAGGCCAACACTTCTTGCAAAAAGAAGAATGTCGTCAGGATCCAGTGTCTTCTGATTTTCGAAAATGATGTCGTGCATTTCCCAAAACCTATTTTGCTGACCGGCCGCTTCTGTTGCAACGGCAGCGGAGAACGCATGGGGATGAATTTTCGATAAAGGAAAATTCCTGAAGACAAATTTGATGTCGTTTCCTAAATTTTGTTGGATGTACTTTACAATCGGATAGGCGCGGCCGCAATAAGGACATTCGTAGTCCCCATATTCCACCAGCTCGATGAGGGCCTCCGGTTTTCCGGCAATATGATCTTTGCTGTTGACAGCAGGCATTAATGCGTTCATTGGTTTACAGTTTTTAGGTTATCAATTTGTTCAAGTGCAATCAATATTCCGTCTGCTCCAGGGTTAATCCCGACAGGCGACTGGTAGGACCAGCGGATGGTTCCTTCTTCATCAATTACATACAAAGCCCTTTTGCATTCCCCGGTTTTCGGGTCATATACTTCGTATAATCTGGCCACTTCACCCTTCGGTTCAAAATCCGAAAGCAATGGGAAATGAAATTTGCGATTTTCAATAAAGGCCAAATGACTCCATTTGCTATCTACGGAGATGCCTATTAGTTGTGCATTGTGTCGGGCAAAATATTTTCCCATTTCATTATACAATGTCAGCTGATCGTCGCATACAGGGCTCCAGTCTGCGGGATAAAATATCAGGATGACCTTCCGATCTCTTAGCTCACTTAATTCTAGCTTTTGATCAGGTGTTGAATGAAGTTTGAAATCAGGTGCAATTATTCCAATCGGTAACATATAATTTGTTTTATTTCTAATTGTTGTTTTTTATCTTGTTCGTATACAGAGATAGCAGTGTTGCAAAACCTCAAAGGAATGCCTTTGTCCGGACCAAAGGCATTCAAATACGACTTGCGCGTTTTACAATGTTTGAGCGGCCTTAATGATGAAATCCGTCACTTTGTTTGGCTGCGATATCATGGGAACATGACTCGAATTAAGCTCAATCGTAGTTGCTTTTATCAGCTTTGCTTTGTATCGTTCCAGGTCAGGGCTGATCACCCTATCCTGTGCAGCGACGATAAACCATGATGGCTTAGTTTTCCAGGCGGGGCTCTGTACTTTCTGCTCGCCGGCTAATGCAGCCAATGGCACTTGTGTAGCATATATTAATTTTCTTTCGTCCTCCGATGCATCGGGTGCGAAACGCTCGTTGACTGTTTTTGGCGACAATGACACAAAGCCATCGGAACTAACCTGGAATTCTTTTTCAATTCCCGTTGTTGGCATCATGGCATTAACGTCGTTAGCACTTTGTCCTTCTTCTGGAACGAGGGCAGCAACATAAACCAATCCGACCACCTTTGGGTCATTTCCCGCTTCCGTAAGGACCATTCCGCCATACGAGTGTGCTACCAGGAGAACGGGGCCATCCATTTGAGCGATAGCCCGTTTGGCCGCTGCAACATCATCGGTGAGCGAAGTGAGTGGATTTTGCACCGCAATAACATTGTAGCCTTTTGCCTGCAGCTGAGAGATGACTTTCGACCAGCTAGTCCCATCGGCAAAAGCGCCGTGGATCAATACTATATTCTTTACTCCTTTTGAAATTGAAATTGTTTGTGATTTGGCATGTTGTGGAGCAGAAAAGATCGCCGCTGCTGCCATCAATGCAATTGAAGTGAGTTGTTTCGTAGTAAACATAAAATTTAGTTTTTGTCTGTTAAAAAAGATGTTTGTAAGAGACCTTTTGCGAAGGTTTTTTGTCAGTTTCTTCGATCAGGTCTTCCATGCGTATCGCATCATCCAGGAATTCTCCGCCTTCAGTGATATTTATTTCATGATGGACTGGTGGTATGCTGTCCTCAACTCCATTCTCTGAAGTCCGATGATTTTCCGGGTCTCCCTGTTTAGAGATCGTGTTCATGTTAGATCTTTGAATATTAAAGAATAAGTGAACAATGCTGCCTGCCGTTTCATTGTGTGGCTGATCGGTTTTCGCGGGGACGCCGCGCCAACGTGAGTTGTCCCGTGCACGAACGGGTGGAAAGTGCACGCCTCTTACAGCCGCCTCAATGATCTGACACCCGTCATCTTTGTTACGATAGGCAGAGAATTATTAAGCCTTTACTAATTGTGTGTTGAGCCAATCTTCATATCTAATTTTTCCGAGACGTGCATGTTCATCCGTGACCAGTGACGTATCATTCAATTCGACACCAAAATAATGTGCATGCTCATCTGCGATGAGTTGACGTGAATCTTCCGTGGTGGTCAGATAATAGCGAATGAACTCAGACATCGGCATGCGTACGGGACCACCTACTTCAACAGTAGCGTTTAACGGCTGATTGATCACGATATCACCCAGTGCAGCTACTGTTTCAGCTGAAGCTATTGGCTGTATTGTACCGGTTGAAATATGAACTTCGTTGCCGATCGTGCCTTCTTTCGCTATCCGGCCTGCGAATTCAAAAAATTGAGTGGAACGCAAAATGCTATAGGGGATGCCAGATATTTTGATCAACTCTTCCTGTGCAAGCTTTGCACGCAAATAACCACTTCCTGGAAGGCGATCGGCACCTACAATCGATAAAGCAACATAATGTTTCGTCTTTGCATACGCTGCCGCACTCAATAGGTTCATTGTGGACCTTTGGAAAAAATCCATTACCGCCTTATCTTCAAATGATGGAGAATTTGAAACGTCAACAACAACATCTCCATCCTTCAAAGCTTCACTCAATCCTTCACCGGTAATTGTATTGACTCCCGATTCAGGTGAAGCAGCTATCACGATGTGGCCAGGTTGGCGAAGCTTGCTTACAAGCTGTGAACCAATAAGCCCGGTACCGCCGATTACTGTAATTTTCATGATTTAATTTTTAGATTTTATTAATCATTAGTTTCTAATGCTTGCCTGATGACTGCTGCTGCCTGGAAAAGTGCGATTTGCACGGCTGGCACCTTTGCTATTGGATTTAATAAACCGTAATCGTGTATCAATCCACCATACCTCGTTAATGTTACGGGTACTCCGGCTTCATCTAATTTTCGCGCATAGGCTTCGCCTTCGTCACGCAATACATCATTTTCTGCAACCTGAATCAATGTCGGTGGCAAGCCTTTCAATTCGCTGAGAGAAGCCTGCAGAGGTGACGCATAAATTTCTTTGCGCCTATTTTTATCGGGCAGATAGTTATCCCAAAACCACATCATCATCTTTTTTGTAAGAAATCTGCCTTCGCCTAACTCTTTGTATGAACCCGTTTCAAAATTCGCATCGGTTACAGGCCATAACATTACCTGGAGTTTGACTGCAGGACCATTTTTGTCCTTTGCCATTAGCACAACAGCGGCGGTCATATCTCCTCCAACGCTATTACCAACTACAGCGAGGTTTTTTCCATCAACACCAATCTCATCGCCGTGCTCAGATACCCATTTGGTTGCGGCGTAAATTTGATTAATGGCAGTTGGGTAATGGGCTTCAGGAGAAGGAGTGTAATCAGGAAACACGGCCACAGCACCGCTGCCCACTACCAGGTCTCTCACCAATCTTCTGTGTGTTGGATAATCTCCCAACACCCAACCTCCACCATGAATGAATATGAAGACAGGTGAGCCGGAATTGGCGCCCACGGGTTTAACAATATGTATCCTGACCTTCTCGCCATCCTGCACAATTGTTCTCGCGGATTCCTCAATACCTGAGGTATTAACCGTTACCGAGTTTTGAGCGTCGACTAAGACTTTTCGTGCATCTCCGGGGCTCAGTTGTTCAATGGGCTTGCCTTCTCCTGAGTTAAGAACCTTGAGAAACTTTCTTATATCAGTAAGAATGCGTGGATCATTTTCTGCTTTTGCAGATCCGGCGGACATGATAGATGCATCATTGCCCTTAATAATTGTGGTCTTTTGTGACATAACTAATGTGTTTAGATTTATTAATAATGTTGTGAATACTATTATTCTTTTAAAATTATTTTTCATGATGAAATGTTTTGATTGTTGATTAATTATCTGCCCGTGCGGCTGGATGATTTTGCAGCTTCCTGGCCATTTCAAAACTGTTATTATTTAAATGCTCCAGGTCCATTTACTATAGTGCCTTTTACTCCTGTCGGAGAAGTGAGCGCATACACCACGGCATTATTGCCAGGATTGGAATCTCCTTTAAATCGGTAGACTTCGTCTATGTGAAATTCTTCTTCGTATAGTCGCACATCCAGGTCACTGCAGTACAGGCAATTTAATTGCAGTTCAAAGTCAGCTTCATAACCCCTTTTTCTGAGATCATCCAAAGCATCTACTAATGATTCATAACTTTTCATGTCTTTGCAATTTATCTGCTTGGTAAAATGTTTGTTTCATTACTTTAACCAGCCTCTTCATTGAAACGGGATTGATTAAATCATTCCCACCTATTATCTTTCAATTTTAGTTTTTGCATCATTTCCGGGCTTATATTGTCCGTATAAACATTACAGGTGTCTATTAAAAAAACTTTTACGCCCTGCGATAAGGAAATCGCATAAAGCATCCTGTCTGCATCGGGAGTCTCTATTTCTTCGAAGTAATAAGACTCGTCAACGTCGAAATTCTCTGGCATGATCCACTGGCGCCATTCAAAGCAATAAAGACATGTAGTCTCCCGTCTGAGCTTCAGTTTGTAGCCCCTTGCTTTCACTTCATTCAGCGCTTCAGTAATGAGTAGATCCCTATCGGGTTTGATATCTATTGCCAGTTGAATCATTTGCCAGACGTTTAAAAACTAAAATTGTTTCTGTAAAAATATTCTCAACACTCGCCCAACTCCAACTACCAACTATGTTGAACGGACTAAATGTTTCCCGAGGCGGTCAATTCCAGACTTGAGAATCGTTGAACCAATAGACGATTTTTCTAATGAACAATAAGAATTCTACTAACTTCAATTTGCGGTACAAGAAGACGCAAACAAAAAGATCATACTCTGAACGAAATATGATCTTTGTACTATGTTTCCTTATGAAATCTACCTGTCTCGTAGCTGGCGAAAGAGCCATTTATTTTTCATATCTGCAACCGAGCGACCCTGGCGGAATGGAAAAAGTTTTCCTGGAGAACGTTTCCATTTCATGACATATAAATGGCTGGTGTCCCCTTTAATGTGCGGAGATTTATTTTCCTGGCTTTTTCATACTGTCGTCTGATTACTGACTGTGCCGTTGTTCCCAGCCACCTTACCAGTTCTTTCTGACGCCGATCGTTAAGGGAATACTTTGAGAAAAGTATTACTTCTAATTGATTGGAATATTTCATAAATATTTTTTTTGAATTGTAGCATCTGTAGTATTGACTTGCTGGTTACCTGTTGTCGAGCCAATGCAAAAACTCTGATACTTTTTCCTTTGAGATGATGAGCTTGTCTTTCATAGGTATAACAGAATTTACCAATAGCTTTCTTGCAAAGTAATGTTCAACTTCCTTTACCGCGTTGAAGTTGATGAGGTATTGCCTGTTTAGCCGGAAAAATTGTTTATTGGGCAAAAGATCCTGAACCTGGTCCAGGGAATAATTCACAAAATATTCCTGTTTATCAAAACACATGATTACTGATGATTCATATTTTATGTAGAAGAAGGCAATATTTTCGGTGGGCACATTGATATACTTGTTGTTCCTAAAAACCAGGAAATTTTTTTTACCAGTCAGTGATGAAAGTCTGTTTAAGAGATCAGCAAGTTTTAACAGGCTGCCTTGTTGAAAAAAATTTTTAATATCAACAATCTTGTCGAAAGCAGTAATCATATCCTCCTTTGAAAAAGAATTTAGTATGTAGCCAATTGTGTTACCAGCTGGGGGCTCCGGTCCATATCCAAAAGAACTAACGTCGGCTTTATTAGAAGTTTCCATTGAATATTCAAGGTTTAAATTGATGAATGGTTTTACAATACGCCCTGCAACCATCTAGCAATAGATTCTGCTTCTTCAGCCGAGGCTGAAGAGTAAAAAACTAAATGATTACAGTTTTTAAATTCCCTCTAAATAGTAGTTGAATTCGTGTCCGATAAACGGTTAATGTTCTTGGGCTTTGCATCGAATTTCGATTCAGTAAGACCTCTCCGCGCGGAATTGGAAATTAACCTTTATCGCCCGATAAAGATATTAATGTCCCTGGAGGAAAGATTTGTACTATTTAGGGCATCAATGGTAAAATCTGTGGATTAACCATCTTAAATAAAGCACTTATCAACCGAAAGTACGGAGCTAACGGAAGTTGAAGATTTTTGTTGCTGTTTTAATAATGAACACAATTTGCGTAGCCACTGCCCAGGATTTCCAACAAAAAATTTACCTATGTAACAATATATTATGACAAATATTCTTTGTGAGTCAACTCGTTGGGTTCAAGGGTAAGGATACGAAATTCTTCCGGGGGTATTCCCGTATATTTTTTGAAGAATTTTGAAAAGTATGAGTTATCGCTAAAATTAAGCTCGTAAGCGATTTCTGAAATAGAGAGATCCACGTTGACCAATAGTCTTTTAGCTTCCAGGACCAGGCGATCCCTGATGATCTCACCCGCAGATTTTCCTAATAGCTCTTTGCATATCGCATTTAGATGATTAGGGGTAACATATAATAATTCTGCATACTCCCTCGGAAATTTTAAAATACTGACATTTTTCTCGACAAGGTCAAGAAATTTCCTTAGCACAGGGTAATTATTCGATTTCACATTCAAATCCGTGTTTTCAAATCCTAACCTGCTTATCGTTATAAATAGCTGAACCATCAATACCTTTATCATGTCAAGGCTTAATTTATTGCCCATTTCTGATTCTTCAATGATTGTCTCGAATATTTTATGAACGTCAGCTTGCAGATTTTCCGGAAGATTAATAACTGAATTCGCCAGAATACCGCTGAAATAAGGGAATTGCTGTACATAATCCGGATTCAACAAAAACGCCTTAAAAAATGGTATGGAAAAATTGATAACATAGCCGTCTATCTCTCCTTCAAAATTCCAGCTGTGCACCTGGCCCGGATTCATAAAATAAATCTGGTAAGGCTGTACAACAAATTTTTGAAAATCGATTGAATGACTTCCGCCTCCCGTTGTAAAGAGTAAAAGATGGTAAAAATCATGTTTGTGCGGAAGGCATAGCTTTTTATGTGATTCAAGATAAGGTGCAAAACGGCTAATAACAATATCCTCTCTTTTTAAATGGGATATTGCTTTAATATTATAAATGGGAATGTCCTTTTTAAAGGCCATTATAAATGCCCTGCTAATTATAGACTAAATTAAATAATTTTTAATTTGCTTACTTTATGGATACCACGCGCGGCTGACTCCTCGTATCTCGGTCTCTTTTTGGTATGAAAGCGCTGAAGATCATGTTTGATTTAGAACGTCTGGCTTTGATATAGAAAAGTTTCGAGAACTTTTCCATTTTATGACAAATAAATTGCCGGTGTCCCCTTTAATGTTTGGAGATTTATCTTCCTGGCTTTTTCATCTTGTCGTTCAATTACTAACTGTGCTGTTGTTCCGAGCCACCTTACCAGTGCTTTCTGACGCAGATCTTTGAGGGAATACTTTGAGAAAAGTATTACTTCCCATTGATTAGAATATTTCATATTTTTTTTGAGTTATAATATTTGTAGTATTTATTTGTCGGTTACCTGTTGTCGAGCCAACGTAAGAACTCTGATACTTTTTCCTTTGAGATGATGAGTTTGTCCTTCATGGGTATCACAGAATTTACCAATAGTTTTCTTGCGAAGTAATGTTCAACTTCTTTTACTGCATTGAAATTGATAAGGTATTGCCTGTTTAATCTGAAGAACTGTTTCTCGGGTAGAAGGCTTTGAACCTGGTCAAGCGAATAGTTCACAAAATATTCCTGTTTATCAAAACAAATGATCACGGGCGATTCATATTTAATATAGAAGAAGGCAATGTTTTCAGTAAGCACATTGACATACTTGTTGTTCTTAGAAACCAGGAAATTTTTTTTGCCTGTTAGTGAAGGGAGCCTGAGTAACAGATCAGCAAGCTTTAGCAAGCTGCTTTGCTGAAAGAAGTTTTTGATATCAGCTATCTTGTCGAATGTAGTAATCATATCCTCCTTTGAAAAAGAATTTGGCATGTGATGAATAGGATTGCCCGCTGGCGCTTCCAGTGCATATTCAAAAGAGTTAACGTCGGTTTTGTTAAATTGAGTTTTCATTGGAAATTCATCGTTTAAGAGTGACTATTGTTTTCTGATGCCCTGCAACCCAGGCAGGCGCCACACCCAAAGGCATATTCGGTTTTTGTTTTTGTGAAGATCGATGTATAAAGAATGTATCCGCTCATGGTCCCTCTTTCCTTTATCTAGAAAAATTCTTTTGCGATAATGCGAAGGGCATGCCAGTATTTTAGAAACTTGGTTTGCAATATTTTAATTTTTGCAGGTGAAAAGAAATATTGTTATATCAATAATTATTGAAAAAGATCGTGACCATAAGTTTGAAAAAGAATAATTTATTGTTTGGAGATATCACTGTTGTAAATTTATTGGCGATTAATAACAACCAAAAGACATTCATTGAAAACTAAAATCCTTATAGTAGAAGATCAATTTATTGAAGCGAAGAGTCTCAATGTAATATTAACTAATGCCGGATATTTTGTTTGTGGTATTGCGCGATCTGTTGCTGCGGCATTATCAATCATTGAAAAAGAAAAGCCTGATTTGATATTGGTCGATATTTTTCTGCAGGGAGAGGGCACGGGTATTGATCTTGGTAATATACTCAATGAAAAAAATATTGCTTTTATTTACTTATCAGCTAATTCGAACAGGCAGGTATTGGAAGCGGCAAAATCAACAAAGCCATATGGATTTATGGTGAAGCCTTTTCGTGCAAAGGATGTATTAATTATGCTGGACGTTGCATTGTACCTGCATAAACATCGCCAACCTGAGAACATTAAGACCCCTTCGTCAGAAAAATCTGCACCGGTTGTACTTCCCCCCGAGTTCGGTCAAATGATTGGCAAGAGTCAAAAATTTATCGAAACACTTGAGCAGGCTAAAATAGTCGCTCCTACGGATACTTCTGTGCTGATATTGGGCGAGAGTGGTACAGGGAAGGAATTGATTGCGCACTCAATTCACAAAATTTCCGCCAGGCGTTACAAGCCGCTCGTCGTTGTTAATTGCGGCACATTGCCAGCCAATCTTATTGAATCTGATTTGTTCGGTCATGAAAAAGGTTCCTTTACAGGAGCAACGGCGAAAAGAGAAGGTAAGTTTGAGTTGGCAAATGAAGGAACAATTTTCCTCGACGAGATCGGCGAGTTGCCGCTTGAATTGCAGGTTAAATTCCTGCGGGTATTGCAGGAAAGAGAAATTGAACCAATTGGAGGTAAGCCGAGGAAGATCAATGTCCGTGTATTGGCTGCTACTAATAAAGACCTGGAAGAAGAAGTAGCAGCGGGACGCTTTCGGATCGACCTTTATTACAGGCTCAATGTTTTTCCGTTACTAATGCCATCGCTCAGAGAAAGAAAAGAAGATGTACCATTACTGGCAAATTATTTTTTAAAAAAATATAGCGACGAAGAGCGAAGACAGGCACCTGCATTATCAACGGAAGCCACAAACCTGCTCATGCAATATGATTGGCCAGGCAATATCAGGGAACTAGAAAATACAATACAACGAAATATCGTGCTTGCAAAAGGTGGTGTTATTGAATCTATCGAAATACCAGCTTCAAAAAGAACTGCTATTTCGAACGGTGGCCATAAGAGCGGATTTAAAACCATGATAGAAAATGAACGTGATCATATCCTTGCCGTGCTTGAAAGCTGTAACTGGAAAATATCCGGGAAGGGTGGCGCTGCAGAAATTCTTGATGTGAATGTCAACACATTAAACTCAAGGATTAAAAAATTGGGCATTCAAAAGGAGAGCAATGCAGGAAAAGGTTAGCCCTGCTGTCATAACTATAAAATATGAGGCTGAAGATTTTAATATTGGTTTTAGTCCTTCCGGCATTATGCCTCTCTCAAAATCTCAGGTTTGATCATATCAGCACACAGGATGGATTATCTCAAATAAATGTTACGTGCATTATCCAGGAGGATCGCGGATTTATGTGGATAGGAACAGATGATGGATTAAACAGGTATGATGGCTACCAGTTTGTTATTTATCGCCATGATCCTAGAGACAGCAATTCCCTCAGTAATAATTTCGTTAGCGACATTGTACAGGATAATGAGGGAAATCTTTGGATTGCCACCAGGAATGGCTTAAACAAATTTGAACTCAAAACGAACCGGTTTATACATTATCTGCATAATGCCGCCGACCCTCATAGTATTTCGAGTAATAGTTTAAATAAGCTGGCCATGGATGCAGATGGTAATTTGTGGATCGCTACAGTAGCGAAAGGTCTTGAATGCCTCGATATCAAAAAAAATATTTTTAAGCACCACTTGCACGCCGATGCTGAAAAGGCAAGCCTCAGTGATAATAATGTTCTTACTATTTATAAAGACTCAAAGCATCGCTTATGGGCAGGAACTTTAAATGGGGGGCTCAATCTTTTCGATAAAGAGACCGGTTCGTTTATTAAGTTCCCCAACAGGGAAGCAGGAACCGGCAAGCTGACAGGTAAAAACATTCGATGCATTTTTGAGGACAGTAAACAACAGTTATGGATCGGGACGCAGGATGATGGGTTATATTTGTTCGATCCGGCCAATGGTTCATTCATGCAAATTAAACACGATGACAAATCTCCTAAAACCATTTCGAGCAATACCATACTTTGTCTTAATGAAGATGAAAAAGGCAATCTATGGGTAGGAACTGAAAATGGCGGACTTTCCATATTCGATAAAAATTCAGGGAGGTTTCAAACTCATGTTCAGGATGAGGTAGACAGATACAGCATTAATGGCAATTCTATTTACGCTATTTGTAAGGACAGGCAGGGTAATATGTGGTTGGGTGCTTTTAATGCAGGAATAAGCCTCTACAAAAGAAATACGGGAAGTTTTGTTCACTACCGGCATAATTCTAATCCGGCGAGCCTATCCAAAAATTTCGTGTGGGACTTTTTTGAAGATCGCAATAAAAATATCTGGGTCGCTACAGATGGCGGAGGAGTGGATAAACTTGATACCAGGAGCGGTAACTTCATAAATTATAAACAACGGGCTGCATCGCCTTCGCCAAAGCTTCAGCAGAGCAAGGCCGGCAGTAATGGATTGTCGGGTAACTATGTAATAGCTATTGCAGGCGATGATGATGGGGATATATGGATGGGGACCTGGGGCAACGGCATCACTATATTCAATCCTAAGAACAATAAGTTTAGTTATCTAAACCATAACCCCGATAACCCCAATAGCATAAGCTCAAACATTGTGTTTGCCATCACGCAGACAAGGGATAAGAAGATATGGATAGGTACAACCGATGACGGACTGGATTGCTACGATAAGAAGTCCAATACATTTACCCATTTCAGGAATGATCCAAATGACCCAAAGAGTATCAGTAGTAGTTCAATCTTTTCATTGCTCGAAGACAGAGCCGGAAATTTATGGGTAGGAACATTTAATAATGGTTTGAATGTCCTGGATCGAAAGACAAATACTTTCACCAGGTACACCTATAAAAAAGGTGGAAATGGGTTAAGCAACAAGAGTGTGCCGGATATTTTTGAGGACCACGCGGGTAATTTATGGATAAGCACTTTTGATGGCCTGAATAAATTTGATCCCAAAACAAAATCGTTTACAGTATACACTACAGAGCAGGGACTGCCAAGTAATACCATATCTGCCGTAAGGGAGGATAATGATAAGAAAATCTGGATCAGCACTAATCGTGGTTTGTCTGCCTACGATCCTGCAACCGGTAAGTTTAAAAATTATACCACAGAAGATGGGCTCCAGGACAATGAATTCAAACTTCATTCGGCTCTAAAAGCTTCAGATGGCAAACTTTACTTTGGTGGCGTCAATGGCTTTAATGTATTTTCTACCGTCCGATATCGTTAAACCAGCTGCATTTTCGCCTATCATGATTACATCGTTCCAAATTTTTAATAAGCCCATTACCAGTGCAGCCAAAAATGGAAACGCATCACGACTGGATATTTCGGATACCCGGGAGCTCAGTTTATCTCATAAACAAACTTTTTTCTCAATAGAATATGCGGCCCTTGATTTTTCATCTGCAGACAAAAAAAAATACGCCTTTATGCTGGAAGGGTTTGATAAAGAATGGAACTATGTTGGCAACAGAAATACTGCTTCTTATACAAATGTCCCTTCGGGTAAATATGTTTTTAAGGTGAAGTATGAGAACAGTTCAGGATTTTGGTCACCCGAACAATCAAAACTTCAAATTATTGTTAAACCGCCCTTCTGGCTCACCTGGTGGTTCATATCACTTGCAGCCTTAACAGTAGCTGGATGTATTTTCGGCTATATCAGGATACGAATAAATTCTATAAAGCGCCAGAAAATAAAGCTCGAGATGGAGGTCCGTAAAAAAACTGCTGAAGTTGTGGCGCAAAAGGAAGCATTAGAAGCACAGCAGTTTGAGATCAATCAAAAAAATGAATCGCTCGAGCGATTAGTCGGCGAAAAAGATAGCCTTTTGATAGAAAAAGAATGGTTACTAAAAGAGATTCACCATCGCGTTAAAAATAATTTCCATATTGTAGCAAGCCTGCTCGAGATCCAGTCCAGCTATTTGAAAAATAAAGAGGCCCTGTCTGCCATCAAAGAAAGCCAGCACAGGATTCATTCGATGTCTATTATTCATCAGAAGCTGTACCAATCTGAAACGCTCTCTACCATTCATATGCCCGAGTACATTTATGAACTGGTTGAATATCTCCGCGAAAGCTATTCAATAAGAGATAACATCGGGTTTTCATTGCAGATAGAAAACATTGAATTGAATCATGCCTCCGCTATTACATTAGGACTGATCCTCAATGAGGCGATCACCAATGCTATTAAATATGCGTTTGCAAAAACGCATGACAAGAAAATCTGCATTTCCCTTTCTCATATTTCAGATTCGCAGATTTTGTTGAGTATTGCCGACAATGGACGCGGCCTTCCTGTTGATTTTGGGTCTAAAATTGGAGCGTCAATGGGTATGGAGCTGCTTCGAGGACTAACCGATGATTTGGGTGGTAGTTTAAGTATCGAAACTAACGAAGGAACGCATATAAACGTAATCTTTGACTATAAGCCCCCAACCGCTGCTAATGTTTCATTTTCGTAATAACATCTGAATGATTAGGAGCACGACAGAACATCTTTTTTTGAGTTTCCGGCTGCCTACGTCCCGCGTAGCACTAGCGAAGCGGGAGCCGCCACAACAAATATAATTTTATTTATGCGCCGCGGCCAGGCGACATGTAGGTTCTCTACCGACCAAACTACAAAAGAGAACAATTAATACTAGAATATGATTAATCTGCCAGATGGATGTAAGTGCAGTAATGTCTCTGTTGCTCATCTACTGCTTGCCCCAAAAAAGTATGGCGGACAGGTGACTTTTTTGGCCTTTGTGATTCTCCTCAAGGTCAGGTACTGCTTACAATTTTCTTCACACCCTCAGTTTTTTTACATTAACCTTTTATTGACCTGGCAATGCACGAGAAATTGAAAAAGAGTTTGTAAATTCAGACTGAACTATCACCTTACTCATTATTCTTCTTCCATTGGATAACTGTCGATATAAATCCTTTTAACCTTAGAAATTTACCAAAGTAATAGTCTGTCCGCCTTTGAAATCATGCTGGTTTGGACATTGCTGCCTATAAGCAAACTGTTATGAAAAAAAATCTTATTTACCTGGTTTTGATACTTATACTCATGTCATGCCAAAAAGAGTCTCTTTTAAGCATGAATAATGATCTGCAACTTACCAACAAGTCAATAAATACTAGTTCACAACTTGTCAAAAAATCAAGAAACTATACCGTTATATTTGAAACATCGGACGCATGGGAATACGGGAGAACCTTGTATAATGAGTGTTATCCCGAAAACGTCCGCTTCTCAGGTCTAATACCTTACCATGTTCAATACCTTCAATATGGGACTGCATCTTACATCTCATATGATATTGATTTTGGTAACTTCTCAGGTACAGGAGAAACTTCGGGATTAAAATATTCCATTAATAGAAATAGATACACGGGCATCATACCAGACTCGCCTGAAACTGACGGGTATAACATTATACTAGGCAGGCGAACAGTGCAGATGACCTACAAAACATCAGCAGGTAATGCGTTAATAATTACTGAAAACATAATTTTTGCCCTGACGAAAAGTGCAAACATGTACGCAACCTTCAATGAAATCGCTGTTGGTTGTAAATAGTCTTCCATTATTTTCTTCTTGATCCACGTTTTGACTGACGATTGGAACTAAATTGTCCGCGGCATGTACCACGTTTTCTTCCCAGGTTTATTCGGAATAGTCAGAGTCTCCATAATTATAGTTTTGAAAAATCAGAGAATGCTGTGACCAAAAAGTATAGCAGTATACCTGAGCGTTAACAAATAAACATACATGAAAATCAGGCTTCATTCATCAAAAATAAATGGATCTAAAAATTCTAACCAAAGCGGTTAAGTGAAGTTTAAGATATTGTCAGGTACACGACAAAGAACGATTTTTTCCAAGCGTAAATTGCCGGGGATATTTTGGACAGTAGCAATTTCACATTTTTAAACATACGATATGGAAAAGTTTGCAATACTAGCGAAAGTGGAAGCCAAAGCCGGAAAGGAAAAAGAAGTAGAATCTTTTCTTAAATCAGCACTTCCTCTTGCCATTGAAGAACCAGGCACAACGAGATGGTATGCCTTGCAATTAGGTCCTTCAACTTTTGGAATTTTTGACACCTTTGAGACCTCCGAAGGACGCGTTGCGCACCTAAAGGGTCAAATTGCTGCAGCACTCATGGCCAATGCAGCGGAGTTGTTTGCCAGGGATCCAACAATAGAAATGGTGGATTTAATTGCTTTGAAATAGCATCCGCGATTTAGATTTGATCGCTTTAAAATTGCTTTGGAAAAGCGGGGCTCTGCCGGCGTTGCTGAAGGAATAGGGGATTAACTGGAATACATTGTTGGATTTTGGAGGTGTCGCAGTCGGAGAAATTGTAAAAATTAAATGTCACATTGAGTTGTTGAAGGCAGCTGCTTAATTTCTTCAATTACGAAAGACTAACGATTGTCGCAGCTTGAATGTCCCAAAGCTCAACCCCGATCTGCCGTTTCACAGCGACGATTTTAAACTTCGATTTTTAACATCACCATATCTTTCAACCTGGTTCCGTTTTCCACTATCGGCTCGGTATAATTTTCTATAAAGAAATCTTTTTTTACGGCATATCTTTTAAATCCATTTCTCTCATAGAAATGGATTTGCCTTATAGAACCACCAGGTGTGCCAACGATAATGTTCTTAACACCACTTTGAATTGCCATTTGTTTAATTTCATTTAGCAAATAACTCCCGATGCCCTTACCTTGGTGCTCTTCTGAAACTGCAATATTTTTAATTTCAATTTCTGTGCCGCCTATTTTGTATAAAACAAAAACTCCGATCACATCTTGGCATTCGTTTTCCCGCACAATATACACTTCTGAATCATAGATATACTTCTCAATCGCTTCAATTGTTTCGTCTGCAAGCAGTAATAAGTCAAATGGCAAATTACTCTTTGACTGAAGTTTGCTTATCTTATACCCGACAATTTTTCTCATAATCTATAAATAGTTGTAAAAGCCAATAACTACAATTCAAAATGTAAAGTGCCGGACCTAACGAAAAAGGGTGCAGCTCTCGCCAACACCCAGTCATATTTCTTACGAGGAATGTTACATTTATTTTGCAGCAATACCTACCGCCCCTCCAGGTAAATTATTGACACTGCCCAATGCATCAAGGCTTCCATCTTCGTGAACTTTGAACATCGTAATGGAGTTGGAGGTAGAATTAAGGTTGTACAAAAATTTTGATCCACTGCTCAGCGAAATATCGCCTGGAGTTATGCCCGTAGTAGCAGTGACACCATTCGCATTCAGTAATGATAATGCCCCGTTGTGAATTCTATACCCGGAGATAGAACCACTCCCCGTGTTGGCAGAGTAGCAGTACTTGCCATTATCGGTTATCGCCAGCCAGCACGCAGACGTTTGATGAGTTCCTTTTGGCCCGTCAATTAAGGATAGATTTCCAAAATTACCAAGGTTATAAGACGTCACGGCGCTTTGACCTTCGGCACCACCAAAAGCATCGGTCACGATCAATTGATCACGGTTATCAAAGCCAAAGCCAAAAGGTGTAATTCCTACCGACGGATGCGTTCTTCGTGCACTCGTCAATCCATTGTGAAATACTGTATACGTGCTGATCTTATTGGTATTTTTTTCAGTGACGACCAGTTGCGTTCCGGTATTATTAAATTGTATTTGCGCCGGCCCGGCATTGTCGCTGCTAAGGGATCTTGTCGAACTTTGCAGGTATGTCAAATGACCGTAATTGTCAATACGAAATCCACTTATATTCCCCGGACCACCGGCATTCACTACATACAAAACATCTTGCCTCGCGGTTACACTAATTGGAGTAGTTCCATGGGAAGATACTTTGTCGAGCCAAATCAACCCGCTGCCATTTACACGAAAAACGCTGATATCGTTGCTACCTGGATTAACAGCAAACAAATATCTGTCTCTACCCCGCTCCTGCAATATGACCGAACCTTGCGAACCAATGCCGGCACCTGTTCCATTGCCTTTTGTCGGAAAACTACCACCAGGCGTTAACAAGCCATTCGATGAACGGGTGTATACCAAAACTTCATTGCCAGAGGCCTGGTTACTCAATACATAAACAGCCCCATTATTGCCCTCTTCTGGTTGGAGCACTTTTTTTGAAACGCTCTCTGTCGATTGCGCCAATTCTTCACCGGCTGTCTCTTTCTTGCACCCATAGATTATTAACGAGCCGATCGCAAAAACTAAAGAAATCACTGGAAATCTTTTCATAGTAAACAATTTAAAAATGGTTAATTAAAAAGTAAAATCTGTGAGAAAACATTCGAGTCACAGAATGTAATGTTTCAATAAAAAACAAAATTCGGAGGGACATTAACAATGATGTGTCCGATAAACGACAAACGCGATGATGTTATCAATTTAGCTTGCATCAAATTTATACAATATGAAAAAACGAATTCTATTGGCAGCGTTTATCGTTGCAAGCACAGTTAGTTTATTTGGGCAGAAAGCAGAAGTATTTAATACCTCTAATGAGGCCATCAGAGGATATGATCCCGTTGCCTATTTTACTGACGGCAAACCTGTGAGAGGGAATGAGGATCTAAGTTACCAGTGGAAGAATGCCAACTGGTTTTTTTCCACGAAACAAAACCTGGACTTGTTCACCAAAAACCCTGAGAAATATGCGCCGCAGTATGGTGGTTATTGTGCCTATGGCATGTCCGAAGGGCACAAGGCGCCGACAGATCCGAATGCGTGGACAATTGTTGATGGGAAGCTCTACCTGAACTATAGCCTGGACGTGAAAGAAAAATGGAAGAAAGATCAAATGCAACGAATAGATAAGGCAGATAAAAACTGGCCTCAACTTAAGGATAAGGAGTAGTATCCTTTGCATGAAATCATCTTGTTTTATTAGTTCTCCTTAATCGTGTTAAGTAGTAAATACCATTGTCATTAAAAACTGGCAATGGTATTTCTCTTTTTGCAATTGAGTAACCTTTCAACATTTTACAAAACCCCACTAACTGGTTTGGGAACCGGCCCTTCCTGTTTATGAATAGCCAGCGCCATTCATAGAAGGCTTGACCAAAAGATCTTTATCAAATGATCTCTGGGGAACCAGGAAAACTTCTGTGAAGATTTTGTTATTATCGTTATATTATTCACGTGCACTTTTAATAAAAGCAAAATTTATCGCCCAATAATTGCTTTCAACTAACTTTATCTATCAAGATGCCGGACATGACCAGGAGTTCATCACAAGATTCTGAAAAAGAAAGATTGCTTTCCTATTTTACCCTACAGAATTTACAAGAAGCGGTTTTATGGATAAGTTCATCTGGAAAAATTATACAGGTAAATGAAATGGCTTGTAAAATGTCGGGGTTCACAAAAGAGGAACTTATAAATATGTCCATTGGTCAATTAAATCCTACTCCTGAAATCGCAGATTTTGCAACGTATTGGCAAAAGCTAAGGGAAAGTAAAAAACTCGTTTTTGAATCCTGGCACCGTCATAAAACGGGACATGACTATGAAGTTGAAATTTCAGGAAATTTTATTGAATATAAGGGAGAGGAGTTCAGCTGCAGCATTGTCAGAAGTGTGCAAAAAAAGAAATTAGAGGAGCAGCTGCTTCGTGAAGTCTCTGAAGCTACGTCGGGATTAACCGGGCAGAATTTCTTCATAGAACTTAGCCGGAATTTTGTAAAAATTCTTGGACTTCGGTATGCATTTATTGTAGAATGCACGGATGAATCGAAAACCCGGTTTCGGACAATAGCTTTTGTGGAAGGCGAGACAGTGTTAGATAACATTGAATATGATGTAGAAGGATCTGCCTGTTCGCCAATGCTCAAAGGCAAACCATTTTTTTTACCATCCGGTGTACAAAGTAAATTTCCAGGTGCAAAAGGGATCGAAGCCTATATCGGGTCGCCAATTATAAGTCCTACCACAGGTGAACTCCTGGGTCATATTGCTGCTACAGATGTGAATCCTGTAGGGGAAGAAAAAAATCAGACCGCTATCCTCCAGATATTTGCTGCACGGGTCGCGGCAGAGCTTGAACGAATGAAAGCGCAAAAAGAATTAGAAGAGAAAAATCTCGAGTTAAATAGAAGAATACGGGAAATCGAAGATCTGAAAAACCAGCTGGCTCTTGAAAACAAATATTTACAGGAAGAAATAAAGCTGAGTAACAATTTTGACGAAATTATAAGCACAAGCAAGGTTTTCCATAAAGTTTTACGGCAAATTGAGCAAGTAGCATCTACTGATGCAACTGTATTAATATTGGGAGAAAGCGGTACCGGGAAGGAATTGGTGGCAAGGGCGATCCATAATATCAGTAAACGCAGCAAAAAACCATTAGTAAAAGTAAATTGTGCCACTCTCCCTTCAAATCTTATTGAGAGCGAATTATTCGGTCATGAAAAGGGGGCATTTACCGGCGCATTGGATAGGAAGATCGGTCGATTTGAATTAGCTGATGGTGGAACGATCTTCCTGGATGAAATCGGAGAACTCCCGGTTGAATTACAATCAAAACTATTGCGTGTATTACAGGAAGGAGAGTTTGAACGACTTGGCAATCCTAAAACAATAAAAGTGAATGTGAGAGTAATGGCAGCGACAAATCGAAACCTGGAAGCAGCCATTGAAAAAAAAGAATTTAGGGAAGATTTGTATTATCGTCTTAACGTATTCCCCATTTACTGTCCACCGCTTCGTGAAAGAAGGGAAGACATTCCCATTCTTGTAAAGCATTTTCTTCAAAAGTTTGAAAACAAAATGGGAAAAAAGATCAAAAACGTTTCACCAAGGGTGATCGATTCTTTAATGATATATGATTGGCCGGGAAATATCCGTGAACTGGAGAATTTGATCGAGAGGGCCATGATCGTGAATCCAGGCAATGCATTGGAATTTGGTGACTGGTTGCCTAAAGGAAGTTCAATGACAAAAAATGGAAATAGAAAACCTGCGCTGCAAAAATTAGAAGAGGTGGAAAAAGAACATATCATAGAGACTTTAAAAAAAGTAAATTGGAAAGTAAGCGGCGAAAGTGGCGCGGCGAAGATATTAGGACTCAACCCCACTACCCTTGAAGCGCGTATGAAAAAATTGGGGATCAAGAGAGAAATCTAAGATCGTCTCATTTTATTGTACCGTAGCGACGCAGGCACCTCGATCATCTTCTTCATTTGTATTGTAACGGTGATTAACAGTACAATTCCAATACAAATATTTAATAGGGCACTATGCTGTTGAATCTTCGCAACCAAAAGACCTCCTCCGTAGATAAAAATCGCTAACCCGAAAACAGTCCCGGTACCGATTCCAAATACATACAAGTTATATTGACGGGAAGACACCTGTAAAATATTTTTATTCATCAGAACAGTGGTCCAACCCAACCAAAAAGGAATATGCAAAGGGCTTATAAGACTTAGAAAAACTCCGGTCCAAAACGGTTTTATAGTGTCAATTGGCAATGGGCTCCCGAAACCGGTCATTCTATAAGCGGCAATAAAACTTGCGATGGCAAGAAATAAAATGATTAAAATGGTTGCGCATTCCAGCAGGCGAAAAATCCTGCTTTTTTTTGCAAGCCAACTGATGGATACAAGCGCAATACGAACGATTATCACTTCACTTATCATCGACCCGATCGCAAACTCAAAGCCTTCCATGATGCCATACTGGATGGAAACCTGGGTTACTGTTATATTCATTGTGCTAAGGGGAAGAGACCCTAAAAAACTGACTCCCATGCCCCAGAAAAATACACGAAAGAGATTTTTCATTCAGGCTGTTTTTTTAGAATTCCCGGAGATCATTCTTACATATTCATTATTCTGCCTGAACATTTCAAACCCAGAAGCGATCTTCATATAAGGCAACCGATATTGGTGATGATTGATCAGACTGATTTTCCATAAAATCTTCCAGTGCCTGGTGATTTCTTTCCAGGCAAAAAAAATGGAATGCCGGGGATCATACATGTGCGTTGGTTCGCTTCCTGCACCGTTCAATTCAATGATCGAAATATTTTTACCTGCATTTAATTCTTCAACAGTATTAAAACGAACATCAAGACGGCCAAAATAAAAGCCGTCAATTTGTTTGCAGATCTCATCAATCGTGTCGGTCAATGTATCGCAGATCATATCACTTGCATCAATAAACTTGGCGCCGCGTGCATGATTGCCGTACGGAACAGGACCCTCTTTTCCTTTTTCTGTAAAATCGCCTCAAGCTCGCTTCCATACAGTTTCTTTAGAGCTGGTATCTGGAGAATGTATCTTTTGTCTTTTCTTAGCAACTCAGTAATAGTCGATTCACCGTCTCCTTCGACAGCAAGAAATTCTTTTTTCACAATGCCCGAAATTTTGCCTTTTTCTTCATTCGGAAACCTGTAGTAAAATATCCCGATCTCATTTTCAAACGAAACATACTCCTGGACGAGGAAATTTACCTTAGAACTCGCCGCATATTCTTTCAACTCGTTCTCATAATTTAGTTTTTTTACGGATTTCCCCTGCATCCCAATATCTGGCTTAGCAACCAGAGGAAATTGAAACTGCTTTCTCTTTATCTCTTTAAGAATTTTTTCAAATGAATAACCCGCCTGGAAAAAAATAGTTTGAGGACAGTATTGTTCAGGTATCAGGATATGGATCTGACTTTTAGACTCCATCAAAAAGCCGCCATTGCTGATGGTAGGATTGGATGTGTTAAAAAAGAAAAACGACCTTGCTCTCAGTGACAGCCAGAGCCAATAAATGTATACGGGTCCGTATACAACATGAAAAGGCCAATACTCCCAGTGCAATAATCTTATCACGAGGGGACGGAACAGAATTGCTTTTATCATGATAGCTCGAAATCTGAGGTTAGCCTGATCCGGCTTTCGTGGATGCTATTTTCTTTCAGATCAAGGTATTTCATGCTACCCTGCTCACTGGTTAGTAAAATACTGGTGATGCTAACCGTGGAATACAGTCCATGTCGCTCCATTTGAAGATTGTTGTTTTTATCATCATCGCCACCAAGCTTATGAAAATTTAAAATGTCTTCCCATGATGGATCTGGGTTACAGTTTAAAAATTCAGTGAACCATTGCGCTCGTTTTACGATCATTTCGTTTTCATAAAGTGTGGCTGAAGACCAGATATGTCGCTGGTCATTTTGCAATCGCTTGCAGTATTTAATGTTTCCGTCCCAGCGGCATTCATACAAATCGTCTTTATCAATCATTACCAAAGTGAATGGTTCGATCCTGTTAAGATCCAGGCGATCGAATCTCCCGGTGGGATCTTCACTTGTGATTACATTTAAAAAGATTTTGCCCCTGCTCATGCGATAAGAATGTCCGGGCTTATGTCTTTTAAATGCGCCGTTTAATAAGACTGCTGCATTTCCATTTTGATGCAATGCGATCCAACTTCCACCCGCATCAGCGTCTTTTGGAAAGATCAATTTGCCACTTTCAAATTCATAAATGGCCGGAGGCAGCGCCTGTTTGCGCGAAATTTTTTCGTCCCGATTTGACGTAATAATATAGGAGTCCTTTTTTGCTATAAAACTTACTGTGCACATGCCATTCGATATTTCATTGTTGACGATGCTACTCCAAAATCGTCAGGGACTTTAATTGTTGAAACTTCATTAATACCTATCCGGATCAGTGCCATGTGATGAACGGTGTGTTCGATGTTATAAATTATTTCACGATCATAATTACTTACTACGGCGGTTCCTTCCTCCGAATTCTCACCATTTGACTCAAGCAAGAGTGACCTGTTCTTTTTTTCAACGGATGCAGATATTTCCCGTAATAACCCGATCGCCAGGTCTCTGTTCGTTTCAATGGCCGGGTCCCTTTTTCTTTTCTCATAATTTATAATGCCTGTTTCGTAACCCTTTTCCAGGCAAATGAAGAATTCAATAATGTGGCGCACATGCTGCCCGATCGTTGCATTGAACAATATTTTACTCGGGTAACTATATTGAGCATCCGTTAGCTGATGTAATGAGTCGCTTAACCCGGCAAGAACATTTTTTACGGCTTGTTGCTGTCGCATAAGAATTTTTATTTTACGAGAGTATGATTCAAAAAAGATCTTTTTATAGTGGAAAGACTACGCCTGTATATCAAGACCAGGGCGGCACTCGATGCAAATACAAGCAATGCATAGATGAATAGTTGGCCGCCATCGCCCTGAACACTGATACCGAGAATGGTAAGATGGAAGAAAATGGCTCCTGTCATCAAACCCACGGCGAGTAACGCCCCAAAAACAGTAGTCCGGGGCACGAGAATGAGAACACCGGCGATCAGCTCGAATATCCCTGCCCCTATTCTTCCCCATGGCTCCATTCCAATTTTTGAGAAGATATAAATGGATTCAGGTGCTGCAGTAAATTTGAAGTAGAGGGTCTGCAATAAAATAACAGCGGCTAATAATCTGAGTATCCAAATACCAATAGTCGAAAAACTTCTCATGGGATAAGATTTTTAATGGTAAAATTTTTTCCAATTTGAATCTGCTTTCGTCTTTAAATTAGTTTCATCCTTATTCCAGCTTTTGAGAGTATTATTGAAAAACTTATTATAGTACAGATACAGCTTGCCATCAAGGATCTTAAATGTTTCGGGGTCCACCTCCACTTTTGAGCCATCTTTACCCATCGCATAAGCGCACCATCCACCGTATTGCGGTTCGTAGGTTGAAGGGTTTTTTTTGAATTGCTCTTTATTCTCCTGTGAAGAAAAATAATAGGTAACGCCCTGCGCGTATACTGCATATTCCTTTTTTCCTTTGACAGCTTGTTGAAGTTTGAAATAGGCCACTGCATCATAGCCGTTCAAAGCAATACCATTCTCAAGATTGAATTGAGATTTTCGAAGCTCCGTAGGATCCTGCCCGAAAGAAAGGATACTGACCACACAAAAAAGAATTGCGAAAATAATTTTCATTTTAAAAATTTCTCAGGCAAATGTAGACCGCTGTAATACCCATTACTGTCGTGTAAATGACAATGAAGATTGTTTTTCGGGAAATGGTAAAATTTAAGTCTTGCCGGTCGGAACAGCGCTTAAAAAACCCTTCCCAATATTTTGCGGAGATTCCCATTTTATTGGGAATATTTTTTCGGGAGGATCGTTAGGTGTACAAATCTTAAAAACGCTGAAATCATTTGTGGTAAAGGCTTTCGAAGGGGCTTTAATAATTGAAAAAAAATTGGCACGGCGGTTGGCTATATGTCCTGTCAAATTAATTGCAATGAATAAACGAGTGGGAGAAAAAGAATTTAAAACTGAGATAATGACAAACATGCTTCTAAGCCTGGTGCAATTTAAAAATTCATGGAATGCAGCGTCGCAAATCGTTTCTAAAATCTACAACGACGTCGCCAATTCCTATAAAGGAACTGCGAATTTTTTCACTGTGGACATAGAAGAAGAATTTCATTTGGGGAAAGAATATGGGATCAATGTAGTGCCAACTATTCTTTTCTTTAAAAGTGGCGAGTTGATCGATTCTGCTACTGGTTTAATTCCAAGAGATGTGTTAATCGAAAAAATTGAAAACGCTTTATCTTCTTAAAGAGAATAAATCAAATGCAAATTTAAAAGAGAAAGGAAATATATGCCTGACGAAACTAAATACATTTATCTTAAAAGTCACCCATTGTTCGTGAATGTCAATGATCAAAAGATCAAAGAAGTTTGTGCAATTGTTAAAGTAAGGTCAACACCTGGTGGCGAAACTTTCAACTATGGTGAAGGTGATTACAGTAAGATCTATTTGCTGATTAAGGGTAAAATAAAGATCACGGGGTGTGACGAATTGGACAATGAGCTGATCAAAGATATCCTGACAGCGCCCGATATCTTTGGAGATCTGAGTCTTGATGGCCATCCTTCCATAGATGAATTTGCCGAAGCATTGACAGCCAATACGATTGTTTGCATATTCAACAGTCCTGATTTTAAGAAACTGCTTCGTGAAAATCCTGCAATTGCCTTAAGTTTTGCCAATGCTGTGAATCTCAAATTGAGAAGATTAGAAGGTCGTCATTCAGACTTAGTTTTTCGCGACGCAAAAAGCCGCCTTATACGATTTATAAAAAATTGGGCTGTTTCTGACGGCAATCGTATCGGGGACAAAATAGTCCTCAATAACTATCTTACTCACAGCGATATCGCGGGAATAATTGCCACTTCGAGGCAGAGCGTAAATATGTTATTGAATGAGTTGAGAGACTCTGGAATGTTGTTTTATAATCGAAAAAGAATTGAATTGAACGACTCAGTGATGTGGAATTGGCGATCACTGCAGGAGACTGGCAACGGCTAAGTCCTGTAAGATCCCGTTGCGCCTATGATAGCTACCGACTTAATAGCAGTTGGTTGGTTTTTTGGTTTACGGCCGTTTGAAAAAATGGCCGTTTTTTCCACTCATTAGATTTGGAAAGAGTATCCCAAAGTCGGTAGCTGCTTAATGAATGAGTAATGGCTGAAGTAAAAAACGATGAAATGGAGATGAAAAAAGTGATAAGAGGTGACTTAGCCCGGAATAATTCAAGTGGTGAATCTTCAGCCATTTCCTCATTAGCCTCATCAGCACAGCGAATTTGAACTTCGAGGAGCTATTCTCCTTCGAACAGACTACAGTAATTGTCTCTGATCGCTTCTCCCCGCCGAATGTTGGTATAAAGTCGATTGGTTAATTCTTTCCTTTATTGTTGACGGATTCATATACCTCTCTCTCATCATTGGCTTGTGAATATTATCTGCTCCATCCCAATTATTCCTGTGCATCGCTTGCCTTACATAACTACTCCACGACAGCAATTGATAACCCAGTCCGTGTGCGATGCAAATGCTGTCTGTCCTGAATTCAAAATGGTCTACATATTTTGATGAAATATTCCGGACCGCATGTTTTGTTATTTCCAAAGCAGACATTGTGGAAAAATCATTGACATGCCCTAATTCATGTCCTATGACCCCGACCTGGGCATTGAATGGTAAATGCCGATATAATAGTGGCATTAACATTTCTTCGGTAGTATCACTAATTGTTATTACATAGTCACGCTTAGCCTGAGGTTTCAAAAGCCCAGACCAGGATGATCGGGTAGTTAATGGAGTATGCTTTGACCTGATGCGGAAATAGATGGGGGTATTTTTTAATTCAGGATAATACGAAAGTGCGATCAGTATCTGTTTCTCGTATTGTTGCGGGTAATCTTTCAATTGACCAATTTCTTTTTTTAGCCCTGTAATTTGATCATTAGTAAAACTATCAGGAGTAAAATTTTTTTGGGGTTGTTGGCTAATTGAAGAAGAAAAAGATGCGATGAAAATTAAAAAATGAATACTCTTCATCATAAGATTATTCAAGACTGATCAGCGTTTTATATTGGCGGTCATTAAGGACCACGGAGGTTATCTCTTTAAGAATGTGTCTGCCAACCTATGTTATTTGTTTCAAAGGAAATTCTTTTTTTGATAGATCCGGTGACCAGCACTTTTTTGCCCGCAAGTATCGGAGAGTCCATCCTGATAGCCTTGAGTCAACAAATTTAAACTGCAATCTAGAAGTTAATTGTCGCCCGGCTTACAATTCCGGCGCGTTATTAAGAATAATATTGCTTTTGCATTAGAGGATTTGCAATCAGGGATTCGGTTTCCGCAGACTGAAGTCTAAAAAGCAACGGGCACAACATTATGACAAGAACAATTAGTCGAAAAACATTTATTCAAACAACCAGTTTTGGAATAACATCCTTGCTGGCTGCGCCAAACGCTTTTGCTGCAAACCCAGGTGCCCGGGGGATCAAGGCTATTGCTTTTGATGCCTTTGCCATATTTGACCCACGGCCAATATTCAAAAAGGTGGAGGAATTGTTCCCAAATAATGCAAAGCAATTAGTTGAAGTGTGGCAGTCTAAACAATTTAGCTACCAATGGTTAAGAGCGTCAGCAAACATGTATAAAAATTTTTGGGATGTTACGGAAGATGCGCTTGAATTCGCATTGAAGAAATGTGAACCCGGTTACACCGGGGAACAAAAAGATTTGATCATGACGGGGTATGAAACAATGGATGTTTGGCCAGAAGTTATTCCGGCTCTTCGGGCAATAAAAAAAATGGAGATGGTAGTCTGTCTCCTTTCAAACATGACATTGAAAATGCTATGCGGAGGAATTCAAAATTCAAATCTGGAATATCTATTTGATCGTGTGATCAGCACGGATGAAAGACAAACATATAAACCAAGTCGGGAGGCATATCAAATGCCATTAGAGCGATTAAAACTTAAAAAGCAGGAGATTTTATTTGTGCCCTTTGCAGGTTGGGACTTGGCGGGGGCGAAGTGGTTCGGTTACTCAAGCTTTTGGGTTAATAGATTAAATAGTTCAATTGAAAAACTTGATGCCGAACCAGATGGCGTTGGAAGTAATTTAAATGACCTGGTAGAGTTTATAAATAATACCAGGGAGGGACACTCAAAGATTAATTGTTGAAAAAGAAATGCGATATCAAATACAAGGCAAATTATGTTGAAGGCTGCAGTTTATTGATCTTACACAAAAAATGGGAATCAAGCATGGGTAAAGAGTATCACATAGAAATCGGCACGAATTCACCACAAATAGTGCAGATATTGGAAGACGAGATATACAAACACAATTCAAGGAAAATAAATAGATCAGGCGGAGCCTTCTTTTCCAGAGTCGTTAAAGATGACAGTGGGGAAATCATTGCGGGAATTGCCGGATGGACCTGGGCGGGTGCATGCGAGATAACATTGCTTTGGGTACACGAAAATTTAAGAAATAGAGGCATCGGTAAGCGGCTGCTGGAAGCGGCTGAAGAGGAAGCAAGGAGCAAGAAATGTTCTGCAATTCTGGTGAGAAGTTACAGCTTCCAGGCGCCGCAATTCTACGAAAGACACGGATTTCATCCTGAGCACATAATGGACAACTTTCCCCAAGGCTTCCAATATTATATTCTGACAAAGAAAATATAGAGGAAATTGCTTGACGGGTCCAATCTTTTATAATTGGGTGAAGGTGAAATGGTCACCAATGCATCGCAAACTAAAAAACCCCGACGTATCGGGGTCTTTTATCCGCATTAACCTAACTATTTTCTTCCTCCGCCTACTTTAGCGATAATAAAAATGATCAGCGCTATAAAACCAACCACTAGTATAATGCCCCACGCCATACCGGCTTTAAAAATACCTTCCACTACAGAACAACTGCCAAGACAAAAAGCCAAAAAGCAAGCGAGTAGAAAAACAATTGATCTCATACTATTCTTTTATCCAATCTTTTTACACTAACCAAATCGCATACCTTTTTTCTGCCACACAGAAAACCTATGAATAAGCGAAAGATTTTGAGAACAATTGGGGAATGCATTCTACAATTTTCCCGTTTTTCGAAGGGGCGAGTGCTCACAGATTACACAGATTTTCACAAAATAGTTTTGGAGATATCTGTGCTCATCGGTGTACTCAGTGAGATGAGTTGATCGACTATGTCTTTTTGAGAATCTTTACCCCTCCCGACACGTCGGGACAGGTTTGCGTGAAACTATAATTAAAACGAAAAGATTTTTTTTAATCGCGCGGCAACTTTTTCTGCATTGGGCAGCATTGTTTTTTCCAGGCCAATATTCAATGGTACTGCGGGAAGATCCAATGCTCCCAAAACATCAACCGGTGCGTCCAGCCATTTAAAACATTCTTTTGAAATGCGACCAGCCAGGGCTTCAGCAAATGAATTCGTTTGTTGCTCTTCAGTTAATACAAGACACCTCCCATGTTTTTTCGCGGTTTGAAAAATCAATTCCTCATCAAGAGGAAATAGAGTTCGCAGGTCAACAATTTCAATTTGACCAGCGAAATTTTTTGCCGCCGCTTTAGCCCAATACACACCCATTCCATAGGTGATAATACAACAGGTTCCTCCATTGGCAATTTTGTTTTCATCGGCCTTCAGAACGACATTCCCTTTTCCAAATGGAAGAATGTAATCTCTTGTGGGCTCCACTGTCTTTGCTTCTTCTGTGCCTGGAACTTTACTCCAGTACAAACCTTTGTGCTCAAGCATTACAACAGGATTCGGATCAAAATAAGCAGCCTTCATCAAGCCTTTTATATCTGCAGCATTGGATGGATAGGCGATCTTAATTCCCTTAACAGACAACAACATTGTTTCCACGCAGCCACTATGGTAAGGGCCGCCGCCGCCGTAAGCTCCTACCGGCACCCTTATGATTGCACTAACAGAAAATTGTCCATTAGTCAAATAACAGGATTTTGAAATTTCACTCACCAACTGATTAATACCGGGGTGAATATAATCTGCAAACTGCACTTCGACTATAGGCTTCAGCCCTACTGCGCTCATGCCAACCGTTGAGCCAATAATGTATGCTTCCTGGATAGCCGTATTGAAAACACGATGATCACCAAATTGTACCGCCAATGTTGCCGCCTCACGAAAAACTCCTCCTAATCTCCTTCCAACATCCTGCCCGTAAAAAACAATTTCAGGATGCTCCTCCATCAGTTCACGAATGGCATACAATGCTGCATCGACCATGATCACCTTTTCTTTCCCCCCGGGATTCCTTTCTCCTTTTTCTTCTCTGACCGGTGTTGGTAAGAAAATGTGATCCATGATCTTTGCCGGATCAGGGTCGTCAGCATTTATTGCTTTTGAAAAATCATTTGCAATTTCTTCATCAACCGTTGACTCTATACCTTTCAAAATATTTTCATCAACATTGCTTTGCAGTAAAACATTTCTCAGTTTAGGCAAAGGATCGTTTTCAAAATGTTTTGCAAGGTCTTCCCTGGTTCGATAAAAATCCTTTCTCACTCCGCTCGTGTGGTGATTAAGCAATGAAACTTTTGCATGAACCAGCCACGGTCTTCTTGTTTTTCTTACATCGTCAATGACCTCGCTCATCACGCGGTAACTCTCAGCAAAATCAGTTCCATCCACGCGGATCCTATTCATACCTTTGAAACCTTCGGCATATTCATATGCATCCATAGCTCTCGACTCTTCAGCTGTAACACTAATGCCCCAGCGATTGTCCTGTACCAAATAGATAATGGGAAGCTGCTTTAATACCGCAAACTGAAACGCTTCGCTCACCTCACCTTCCGCTATTGATGCATCACCGAGAGAACAAATAGCGACAGGCCGCTCCGACTCCCCCGGAGGGTGAGGGTTCCACCCACTAACCTCGCCCGCCGAAAATGTTTTATTTCCTTCAACATTTACATGTAGCGACGAATTGAATGTTGCCCAAGTCCCTTTGGGAGGATTTAGGTGGGCATATTCCCAAAACTGAATTCCCTGCGCTATACCAGTTGTTGGGATCACCTGCATGCCGGTAGCACTGCTTTGATGAATAATTGTTGGTCTTCCCGGTCCCTTATTTGCCGGATGAGAGTAATAAGAGCGACCTCCGCTGAAGGGATCATCTGCCTTTGTCAACAATTGAAGCATCAATTCGTATGGTGAATATCCAAGTCCCAACAGTAAACTTTCATCACGGTAGTATGGGCTTACATAATCAGTGGACCTTAATTGAAAAGCCGTGGCTAATTGTATGGCTTCATGACCTCTCGATGTGGAATGAACATACTTACAAATTTGCCGGTTTGCTTCATAGATGTCGGCCATTACCTTTGCCGAGTACATTAACCGGTACGCTCTCAATAAAATTTCAGGATTCATAAAGTTGCGCAAGCAATAAAAAACAAATGTAGGGATTTGATTGTTGCTTTTATAGTTGATTAAAATTAAAAAACTCCTCCCGCTGCAAGGTTTAAGTTACAGTATGGCGTCATATCCGGGATCATTCATTTATTTTTACCGGCAAAAAAATTATTCACATGCGAAAACTATTCATCGCGCTTTTATTTGTGCCATTCATGTCAATTGCACAAAAGAAACAGATCACCCTTGAAGATATTTATAAGAACAAAACCTTCCGGGCAGATGTTGTCCCCGGTTTTTCAGAACAGCCACTGGATAGCATTATTGACCCGGCAGATGTAAAAGATGAGAATGGAAAACAACTTCCCACAAAAGACTATAAGTTGAGTGAAGACAAAAAAAGGATCATTTTTTTTACGGGGCGTGAGCCCATTTATCGCCGCTCCTCAAAGGCGAATGCTTATTTGTTTGATGTTGCTTCGAAAACTACGACCCGGCTAAATGAAGCAAAGATCATGCATGCCAGTTTTTCTCCTGACGGCAGCAAAATTGCATTTGTAAAAGACAATAATCTTTATGTCTACGATGTTTCAGCGGGACAAACAAAGGCAATAACAACCGATGGCAAATGGAACTACATTATCAATGGTAATTGCGACTGGGTTTATGAAGAGGAATTTGGATTTACGCAAGCTTACCAATGGAGTCCGAAAGGAAATTACATTGCTTACTATCGTTTTGATGAAAGCAATGTAAAAGAATATGAGTTTACAGTGTTTGATAGTTCTTATAATAAGCAGTATAGTTATAAATATCCAAAAGCCGGTGAGGCTAATTCAATTGTTGATATACATATTTACAATGTAGCCACTGGAAAGGATATAAAGGCACAATATGAACAGGGTGATATTTATATTCCCAGGATAAAATGGACACCGGATGACAACTTATTGGTGGTTTATTGGCTGAACCGTCACCAGGACGACCTGAAACTATTACTCACCAATGCGCAAACAGGGGCCAACAATCTCTTGTACGAAGAAAGAAATAAATACTATGTAGACATTAATGACAACTGGTGGTTTTTAAAAGACGGCCAGCACTTTCTTTTTACAAGTGAAATGAACGGTTACGATCAACTTTATTTATATAGCATCGACGGCAAAGAAAAACTACAGGTTACAAAAGGCAACAATGACGTAACAGAAGTGAACGGGGTCGATGAAAAAAATAAAATTATCTATTACACAAGGGCATGGCCAACACCTATGGACAGAACTGTATTTGCCACGGACTTCTACGGCAAAAGAAATTATCAGCTTACTCAAACCCAGGGCTGGCACCGGGCGGTATTCAACAAAGATCTTACACAGTATTATGATTACTACTCAACCATTAATACTCCACAAGTTGTTACTCTTTACGGTATTTCATGGAATAAAAAGAAAGAGTTGGCTCCAAAAATGATCAGGATGATAAATGATAATTCGAAGCTTACAACAAAAATGGATCAATATGATCTGAGTGCGGCTGAATTTATCCGGGTGCCCAATAGTAAGGGCGATACTCTAAACGGGTGGATGCTTAAGCCGGTAAACTTTGATCCAAATAAAAAATATCCATTACTGTTTTGCAATTATGGTGGTCCCGGTTCGCAGCAAGTTTCCAATCGTTTTGGCGCGGTTAGTTTCTGGCACCAGATGCTGGCAGAAAGGGGTTATATCGTTGTAAGCATTGATAATACAGGAACTGGTTTTCGCGGTGAAGAATTTAAAAAGAAAACTTATCTCCAACTGGGCAAATATGAGATCGAGGACCAGATCGATGCTGCTAAATATTTTTCAGCTATGCCTTTCGTTGATAAAGATAATATTGGCCACTGGGGCTGGAGCTTCGGAGGTTTTATGAGTGCTCTTGCTATTACAAAAGGCTCTGGAGTGTTTACGGCCGCTATTGCTGTAGCGCCGGTAACATCATGGAGATTTTATGATAATATTTATACGGAACGCTACATGAGAACGCCGCAGGAAAATGCGACAGGTTATGATGATAATTCACCATTAAATTTTACAGACAGGATAAAAGGAAAGTTCCTTATCATTCATGGAACAGCCGATGATAACGTGCATTTTCAAAACAGCGTGGAGATGATCACAGCCATGATAAGGAACAATGTAGATTTTCAAAGTGCCTATTATCCCAATAAAAATCATGGTATTTCGGGAGTGACTGACAATACCAGTTTTCATCTATGGAGCAAAATGACCAACTGGCTGTACCAAAATCTCAGTAATGAAAATGTAAAAAGCGGCAAAACACCGCCAAAGGCCTTCTAAAAATGTAATCGGTTGCAAAAAGAACCCCGACCAAAAGTCGGGGGCCCTAATCAAAAACCATTAACCATTAAACCTTATCCTATGAAAATTCACGACTAATATCGTTAATAATTTTTTAACGCACCAAATAATATTAAAAATATTTTTGCAGCAAGAAAATCTGAATTATTTCTGAAGTTGTGAAATGATTGACTGGCCTGCATTTTAAGTAAACAGAATTAATTTGCAATCGTTTGCGTAATTTTCATTTTTTACAAAGCATGAAGAAAATTGTAATTGGTATAACGGGTGCGAGCGGCTCAATTTATTCAAAATTGTTGCTTGACAAACTCGAAAAATTACGGAGTCAGTGGGATGAGGTCTCCGTAGTTATCACTGAAAATGCAAAACAGGTCTGGAAAACCGAACTTGGAGATGACGGCTATCAAAAAGATTCTTTTAAGAATTTCAGTGTATCTGATTTTACAGCGCCATTTGCTTCGGGATCAGGCCAGTACGGCACAATGATCATCATCCCTTGCTCTATGGGTACGCTTGGCAGGATAGCCAGTGGCATTTCAAATGACCTGATCTCACGAGCCGCGGATGTAATATTAAAGGAAAGAAGGAAACTGATCTGTGTGGTTCGTGACACTCCTTACAATCTTATTCATATTCGTAACATGGAAACCGTAACACTGGCAGGAGGAATTATTTGTCCTGCCTCTCCCTCCTTTTACAGCAAACCTTCAACTATCGAACAGGCAGCTGCAACTGTTGTCGACAGGGTGCTTGATCTCGCAGGCTTCGATGTGAAAACATTCAGATGGGGCGAGGAATAGCTATTTCCTGAAGGGATGAACACCAACCGTTAATAGAATTCCCCCGCTGTTAAGATGAACCTTACCTACTCCAATTCCTGTCAAAGGAACTTCCACATAAGGTTCAGCGGCAATAGAAATTGTGTTGTTCAACTGGTAAGAATATCCGGCTGATAAATTTAAAACAGAAAAATAGTGCTTATTCTCATTTTTTGTTTCATATGAATGATAGTAAGAGTTCCCTGTGTTCGATTCATACTCATACTGATAATCTTCACGCTTCATGAGATACGATGAAAGACCAGCCCCCGCAAACCAATTGCTTCTATTTTTAAGTGCAAAATCATAACTAAGTTTTACAGGGATCTCAATGACTCTGCAATTTGCATCAGCTCCCACAAATTTCAAATTTGGCGGAGGTGTGTAAGAAAGTTTGTAGTCATCTGGTCCGGCCCAATATATTTTACTTGCGCTAAAAACCCCGGCTTTAAGTGTAAGCCTGTTTAGCGTGTAAGCGGCGCCCAAGCCCCAGGACATAGTAACTTTTCCAACTTTACTGTTTTGCGCTTTACTGACATCAGGACCAGTAGAAACAAAAAAGCTGAATCCGCTCCTTCTGTCTGGTCTGCCATTTTTTGAAGCTGGTTTCTTTGCAGAAGACTCTTGTGGCTGATGGGTATTATTTGCAACGTTGCTTTCTTTGGTAAGGGAACCATTAACAGGGTTTTCATTTTTGCCTGCCCTTTCATCAGATTGGAGTGGCACCGGCGCATGTTGTACAAGATCGTTTTTCCTTTCAGCTTCGTTACCAGCTACATCTTTTTTCAGGTCGACCGTCATATTATTTAACAATAACTCATTCTTCTCAACATTTTGTTTCGATTGGCGAGGGAGCATAATTTTTTGATCGATAATAAACCGGCTATTGCCAGTTTTGTCTGCAATTTTTGTTGCTGCCCCGGCGACTGTGTTATCATTTGTAATTTCCTTTTTTGTATTATCAATATCCAGGGGAACAATGGCGGTATTTTTATCTGTTTTATCTGTGTGCGTCTTACTACTTGTTGAGTTCTTAGCTTTTTGTACGACCTGATCAGAGTTTTTAGCATGGGGGGTCGAAAGTAAAATGAATGTCCCTCCACCGACCAAAAGGACCGTGAAAGCTAAAAGAAAAAATCTTCTCCTGTTTCTCTCCCGGGGAAGATGCTGGTTTAGCAGGCTTTCCATCTTTCGCCATGCATTTTCATCGTAAGCAGGATGGTGCTGTTCCGCAGCCTCTTTTATTTTCTTATCGAAATTGTCAAACAGCATTTTTTGTTGCTTGTATTTGGTTTTGCTGAAATAATATTTTTTGCAACTGTCGTCTCGCCTTGGCAAGATTCGATTTTGATGTTCCGATGGAAATACCCAGTTTTTCCGAGATCTCTTCATGGGTAAACCCTTCAATGATAAAAAGATTGAACACCGTTCTGTAGCCCGGAGTCAGGTCCTGTATGGACCGAATGATCTCCTCATAAGAAATTCTGTCCAGCGCATCTTCCGTATGCGAAGCAACCTGTACAACCCCATTATCCAGGTCTGTGGTAAACTGGTGTTTATGATTTTTACGAAAATGGTCAATCGCTGTATATACCATTATTTTCCGCAACCAACCTTTGAAGGAACTTACCACATCCGTATATGCAGGTTTATACCTGTATATTTCTTTGAATACCTTTAAAAATCCATCATTTAAGATCTCAATGGCATCGTCCTGGTTATTCGTATACCGGTCGCATACGGCCATAGCATACCCGTAGAAAGAGGTATAAATCTTTTTTTGGCTCTCCCTGCTGTTCAGAGCACATCTTTCGACATGCAAACTTAATTCCTCGGCTGAAAGCAAATTCCCCGTTTTAGTTACTGAATATTAATCGAAACTCAACCATTATAGGTTGCTTTACCGTAAGTTACTATTATTTGGAATTTTTTGGGTTCTTACTCGTTATAAATCAAAGAGAAAAAAAGCTTGCAAGGAATTTAGTAAATATCAGGTAGAGGGACACAAAGCTCAAAAGATTCATGACGAAACTGGTCAGAATGATTCGTCCCCAACCCATGCCTGGATTCAACAATTTGATGAGCCATGCCTCGAAAAGTGAAATGATGCAGAATAGCATGATTAACTCAGATCGCTGTGATATGCCGAACTCGGTTTTATTGAAGATCAGGAACAATAGAATACCAAGCAAAAAGGATCCAATGTTGGCCATGATCGAATCGACCAGGCATTTTCGAAAACGATCGAATTTAAAAAGTACCATGACCACCGTTTCCATGACAACTGTAAATATTGCCATCCCCAGTATCACCAAACCAACCCTTACAAGACTCCAGTCGATCGCCAACAGAAAGCTTCCCATACGCCATTTTATTTCTTAAAAATAAAGCAGAATCCTGAAACGTGAGCCGTGAATCGTGAATATTGAATTATTTCCCTCTCATTGCATACTTTTCATTACCGGCAATTCCAAATAGGTTGAATACTTACTGTTAAAATAAATAGTGTGAGTAGCCTTGATGAAGTCAGACTCCTTTGCTTCGAAAATATTTGGTACAAATTTCTGCGGGTTACGATCAATAACAGGGAACCATGTGCTTTGAACCTGTATCATTATCCTGTGCCCCTTTTTAAATGTGTGATCAATCTGGTGAAGATCAATTACAAACTCTTCGGGCTTGTTGGGAGTGAGTGGCGAGGGATTTGAAAAACTTTTCCGGAAGCGACCCCGAAATGCTTCCATCGCAACCGGCAATTGATATCCGCTCATCAATAAATTTTTTGAATCGAAATTTGGATATACATCGATAAGTTTCACGATCCAGTCCGCATCAGTGGCCGTAGTGCTTGCAAATAAATGTGCTGTTATTTTGCCGGTTACCGTCAGGTCGTCTGTAAGTGAGTCCATCACAAAACTTACCACGTCTGGCCTGGAATAAACAAAACGCTGATCTTCCACCTGCCATGTTCTCCATCGGCTACCGCGGCCATAAGTTGCTTCTATCGGTGGGGTTCTGTACGGAACAGGGTGTGAAGGATCGCTTACAAAACTTATTTGACCTGTTGTTGATCTCGGCTGTGTAAATGAACAGGTGTTGTTCCCGCCCGCATATAATTTTTTTATTGACGCTTCCTTTGGTGGCCAGGAAGAATAAGTTTGCCATTGATTGCTGCCCGTTTGAAAACAAGTTGCTTCATCAAATTTTCCCTGCCCGACACCTTTTAACCAGTAGTCAAACCATTTCTTTTGCAGTGCCTGGAAATACTCGCCTGTATTACTTTCAAAAGAGATCTTTCCCAGGCTATCTGCCTTTCCCCTGCTCCATTGGCCATGAAACCATGGGCCCAGGACAATATAATTTCTGTTGAAACTATCCTTTTTTTCCATATGCTCGTACATCAATTGTGGACCATTGATATCTTCCTGGTCAAAATACCCACCAACATGTAGCATCGGAACCTGGGCATACTGAACATAATTTAACGGAGAATTTTTTTGCCAGTATGAATCATAATTTGGATGCTGAACAAAGCTGTTCCATGTAGGAATACTATTGTGAAAATATTTTTCGTTCACATTTTTCAACGACCCCAGTTTCAAATACCAGTCGTATAGATCAAACTGCTCAAATGGAAAATCACTGTCTTTAGTTTTATCGAACTCCACTTCATAACTGTACTCCATCCCGTAGCTCAACCGGAATGCGCCGTTGTGATGAAAATCATCTCCTAAAAAAAGATCTCCCATACAGGCTTGCTCAGACGCAGCCTTCAGTGCAGGATGCGGATCAACAGACCCTACCAACGCTAACCAACCCGGGTAAGAAATGCCAAAGATGCCAACCTTGCCATTATTATTCTCTGTATTTTTTAGCAGCCAATCAATAGTATCCCACGTATCAGTGCTTTCATCTGTGGCTCCTTTTTGAGTTGCATGCACAAGGGGTTGATGTATCTGCATAGTCCCCTCGCTTTTATACTTGCCACGAATGTCCTGTGTAACAAAAATGTAACCTTCTTTTGCCATACCGGATAAATACGGAACATTAACAGGATTAAAACCGGGCGGCAATGTTGCCCCATAATGGTGTGCGCTGTAGTAAAATAGGAACAGCGTGTTTGGAATTGACGGGAGTAAGTAGCGTAGTAAACAATTTTACTCCGTCCCGCATCGGGATCATTGCTGTTGTTAGCCGGTAAGAATTGATGGTATCGGATTGCGTCCATGCGGTTTTCAAAACAATGATAAAAACAAGCAGGGCGAAAAGCTTTTTCATGCGTTGGAGTTTACGAACAATTAATAAATCATAACGTTGTTCATGGTAATTGTGATCTCTGCGAAAGTATCAGTGTGCATGCCTGCGTTTAAGTACTCCGCCCGATGCTTCTTTTATGGTGTTTGCAAAAACAAATGCTTTGGGATCGGCCTCATAAACAAGGTTCTTCAATTTTCTCAGCTCAAGTCTTGTAATGACAGTAAAAATAATATCGCAGTCAATGCTCACTTCAAATTTGCCGGGCAAGTAGCCTCTTTCACCTTTGTAAATAGTAATGCTTCTCCCTAATTCATTTACCAGCTTTTGTTTGATAAGTTCGCTGTTTCCGGAAATGATCGTGACGCCGGTATAGGCTTCAATACCTTCTACAACATAGTCCACTGTTCTTGTGGCCGCAAGATATGTGAGCACGGAATAGAGTGCAGTTTCCATTCCAAATTCCATTCCCGCAATAGAAAAGATGACAATATTAATGGCCATGATAATTTCAGTGATGGTAAAACTGGTTCTTTTTCTTGTATAAAGTGCCAGCACTTCTATGCCATCCAATGCACAACCAATACGCATCGCAAACCCAATACCCACGCCCAAAAAAATACCTCCAAAAATTGAAATAAGTAATTTATCAGTAGTGATCTTTGGATATGGAATAAATAGAAGACAAAGTGACAAAAGAACGATACACAGTGATGTCATTACAGCAAATCTGCGACTGACGGTGAAATAACTTACAATAATAAGTGGAAGGTTGCAGGCGAAGATAACGTAGCTGAGATGAACACCATAAATTTCATGAATAAGAAGAGAAATACCAGTGACACCGCCATCAAAAAAATTGTTCGGCACAAGGAAACCTTTTAGTGCAAACCCGGCAATGATAGCACCCGTCAGCATGAAAAAGATATCTTTGACTGTGGAGAAGTATCCCCTCTTTTCCAGGGGTTCATCCTCCGTTCTGAGCAATCTCAGATTTTCCCCTTTTTTCTTTTCATATTTTTCTTTCGCAGATCTTGTAAAATAACGATGCGAATTAAAAAATTGGATCTGTTTCTTTTTCCAATCCGCACGATTTTTTACTATATCCAGTTTTTTGTATTCCTGGAACAGGTTTTCAGCGATCAAAAAGTAGTTGTCCGTTCCGAGATAATGAAGATCAGCATCACAAATGATGGACTCAAAAACATTTGAGGGACGTTGTGGTAATTTGGTAGCCATGATCAGGCGGCATACCTGGTGTATCTCCTTTTCGTTATAGTCGAACTGTGGTAAATATTCTTTGGCAACCTGGCAGGACAGCTCTTCGTGATCATGATAATTTTTTAAAAACCCGGCATCATGAAACAAGGCCGCCGTCGTCAGAACCTTTGTATGATGTTCATCCAGTTTTTCATGTTCGCATAGTTGTTGTGTGGCCTGAACAACCGATCTTGTATGATGAGCATTGTGATATGTAAAATCAGGAGATAATTCCTGCTCCAGTTTTTCAATTAAAAAAGAGTGAGCCTGGTCATACTGCATATTGTTCGCAATTTTTGGGAGAAGTCATTCCAAAACTTCAAAAATTATCAGGGGGTTCTTCTTATTTTTTACCGGCATTTCACCGATTCTCCTGCAATTGAAAGATTCCTTTACTTTTTCGTATGCCGCTTCGGTGATCAGTATCTGGCCTTCCTTTGCCACAGACTGTAGCCGTTGGGCGATATTCACCGCATCCCCGACCACCGTGTAGTCAAGACGCCTCAAGTTGACTGAACCAATATTCCCGGAGATCATTTCCCCGCTATTGATCCCTATTGAAACTTTGGGAAGGAAAGTAATGCCATCTTCAAAAGACGGCAGCTTGTCAATCGCGCTGCGCACTCCAAGGCTTGCGTCAATAGCCCTGTCCAGGTGAAATTCTCCTCTGAACACCGCCATTATTGCGTCACCAATAAATTTATCGATATAGCCATTTTGTTTGATGATCTCCTTCACCATCGCGTCAAAATAGTTGTTGAGCAGTCTAACTACTGTATCCGCCGGCTCGCTTTCACTGATCATAGTGAAACTGCAGATATCAATGAATACGGCCGTTGCTTCGATCGTTTCGTTCACCATCAAAGATGTTTCATATTCGCGGCGGTTCATAAAGTTCAGTACCGTTTCATCCACATACATCCTGAGAATATTATTTTCCTTGATAGCATCAAGTGTTTTCCTTAACTGCGCTACATGGTCGATGGTCTTTTTTATCGTTATATCAAGGTCATCAAAATTGACAGGCTTACAAAGAAAGTCAAATGCACCCCGGTTCATGGCGGTTCGAATATTGTCCATATCTCCATAGGCCGACACAATCACCGCTTTTATCAGGGGACTCACATCATTTAAGCGGGTGAGCAATGTGAGGCCATCCATTTCAGGCATGTTGATGTCGGAAAGTACAATGTCCACCTCGGTGTTCTCTTCCAACTTCTTTAATGCATCATTTCCATTGATGGCAAAAATGAATTCATATTCATGCTCCCTTATCTGGCGACGAAATTTTTGCTTGATGAGTACTTCAAGATCGGCCTCATCGTCAGCAACGAGGATCTTTGTCATTGTACCTTTTCTTTTAATTTCTCCTTGAGCACAGTGAAATCAAGTGGCTTGGTCAGAAAATCGTCCGCCCCCAGCGTCATTGCCTGGTTATAGTTCTCAGCATCGCCATAGGCAGTGATCATCATAACCACGGGAGGAGGGTGAGAAAATTTTTGTTTGATATGACGCAACAATTCAAGGCCGCTCATGCCCGGCATATTAATATCCGAAAGAATGAGAACAGCTTCATGAACATGCTGATTAAGATACTGAAGCGCTTGTTCACCGGAATAGGCAAAAACAAAGTCAATTTCTCCCGTCTTAATTTCTCTTCTGAACCGTTGCTCAAAAAGCACTTCGATGTCCCTTTCGTCATCAACGACTAAAATTTTCATAATAGTTGGTCAGTTTTGTCCGAAGAACTCTTCGGAGGTTTAAAAATTAGTTATTGAGTCGGTAATATAATAATAAACTCTGCACCTTCATTCTCTTTTGTTTCCACCTTCAATTCACCCCCATGCCCCCTGGTTATGATATCATAGCTCAGACTAAGGCCCAGCCCTGTCCCAAGACCCGTTGGCTTAGTAGTAAAAAAGGGTTGAAATATTTTATCAAGTACTTTTTTAGGAACACCATTCCCATTGTCAGCAACCCTTATCTCGACCCGGGAATTATCGGGCCTCGTACCTGTTTTTTTGGTTGTCACAGTGATCGTCGGTTCATAGCCGGCCATGTTCTGCCTTTGTTTTTCGCTCACCGAGTAAAAAGCATTGTTGATCAAATTCAACAATACCCTTCCTATGTCCTGTTGTACAATATTAATTTGTCCCACACGATCGTCAAAATCAGTTTCAAATTTTGCGTTGAATGACTTATCCTTTGCACGAAGGCCATGATAGGCCAGTCGCAAATATTCATCTGTCAGCGCATTGATATCCGTTGGTTCTCTTTTCCCGCTACTGCTTCGTGAATGTTGAAGCATACTCTTTACGATCGCATCTGCCCGTTTTCCATGAAAATTTATTTTCCCCTCATTGTCTTCAATATCTTTTGCAATATTTTTCGCCTCCCTGAAATTTCCGGAGTCGATCTCATGTTTCATCTCAGTGATAAGCTCTTTATTGACCTCCGAAAAATTATTGACAAAGTTCAAAGGATTCTGAATTTCATGAGCAATCCCCGCGGTGAGTTCACCAAGCGATGCCATTTTTTCCGATTGTATTAATTGTGTCTGCGCCGCCTTTAACTCATCCAATGTAATTTCCAGTTCCTCCTTTTGCTTTCGAAGTTCCGCCGTACGTTCTGCAACCTCCACTTCCAGCTGTGCTTTCATTGCAGAAATTACTTTGTTGTTTTTCTCCTCTTCAATCGCCTTCTGGCGGGCTTTTATTAATTCTTTCCGCTGTTTGCGCGTTACGATCCACGTTCCAACACCCCAAATGACCGCAAAGGTCTGCAGAGTATCTGACCAGCCATGCCACTTGTTATAAAAGTCAATGTTAATGAGCTTGATGGTTTCGGAAATAAAGGCTACACCCAGGTATGGAAGTATTGCAGTAATTAAAAATTTTGATTCTTTGAACTTTTCATTTGTACTTATTGTGTACAACAACCATCCAAGAACAATCATCCCGATCCAGCGCCAAAAATCCTCCACAATCCTGGAATTATGTGTTACTGCCTGTGCAATTAACAGCCCTATTGACCCATACAGGAGCCACTGCAATTTGGTGTTCCATTCGGGCATAGAGATCTTAGTCTTGAGGGCTCTTCTCAAATAAACTACAACAAGAATAATTATAATATACTCTAAAGACATCCTGGTTTTTTATTTATACAGATGCATAAAACACGACCTTTTGCCATGGTATCCTAATGCATCAATTTGATTTTGAAGTTATACTATTTAAGGAAGTTGCCAACACCTAAAGGCATTCCTTATATTTTTTATAAATTTATATCTTATCAAGGCCATTTATTGACAATGCCATCTCTCACTGCAAAGACAAAATCTGCGCGTCTTTCAAGGCTCGCCTTTCAACAGATCCGCCCATACAGGAAGTGGGTGTCCCTGATATTGGCAGCAATGCTCGTTGAAGCACTTATGGGTATTGCCTCTCCATGGCCATTGAAAATAATTATCGACAATGTTATTGGCTCACAACCCCTACCCTCCTGGCTTCAATGGGTTGACACCTCCCTGATAGGAAGGACTAAGATGGCATTAGCCCTGGCCACAGCTCTGCTGCTGGTGCTGATCACCGTCATTGGAGCTTTTGCGGGTTACGCTAATAGCTTCTATACCGAGAGCGTAGGACAATATGTTGCCAATGATACAAGGCTAAAGATATACCATCACCTGCAAAGATTGTCGCTTGGATATTATGATACACACCAGGTAGGAAAGATATTAAGTACAATAACAACTGATGTATCTACCATGCAGGATTTTGTGTCTACCTCCCTGCTCACCATTTTAGTCGATTCCCTTACGATCCTGGGTATCCTTTCATTGATGTTTTATATTAACTGGGTCTTTGCGCTCATTGCGATAGCGGTTACTCCTTTTCTCCTGGTCTTTGTTTTCCGGTTCAGGAAGGCAGTGAAGAAATCTGTCCATGAAGTGCGAAAGGATGAAAGCAGTATGGTTGCCGTGCTGCAACAGGGACTTGAATCAATAAGAGTGGTGAATGCGTTTGGTACGCAAAATGAAGAAGAAAGCAGGCTAAAAAAAATAAGTCTTGAGACCGTGCATGCAGCCCTCAGAACGCGAAAATTGAAAGCGCTGGTTTCTCCTGTTGTTTCGATCGTTGTCACGGTTTGCCTGGCAGTTGTGCTCTGGAGAGGTTCTGCGCTTGTGCTTGCCGGCGTAATGACAGTTGGTGCCTTAACAGTGATCCTTTCTTATTTAAACAAGTTTTTTAGCCCGGTGAAGGACCTTGCAAAAATGACAAATGCAGTGGCGCAGGCTGTTGTCGCGATGGAACGGATCCAACAATTATTGGAAATAGACGACATTATTCCGCAAAAGCCAAACGCTATCATCCCTGATAAATTAAAAGGAGAGATCGTTTTTGACCAAGTTTCGTTTGGATATAATCATGACACGACAGTTTTGAAAGATATAAGTATGAGGATTAATTCCGGCGAGCGAATTGGCATATGTGGTCCTACAGGTTGCGGCAAATCAACCGTCGCCAGCCTGATCCCGAGATTTTATGATCCATGGACCGGCCGGATACTAATTGATGGGACCGATATCACTGATTATGACCTGGACGGGCTGAGGAAACAAGTGGGCTTTGTTTTACAGGATACCCTATTATTCTATGGTTCTGTCGCGGAAAATATAGCTTATGGAAAGCCGGCGGCAACAAAAGAAGAAATTATAAGTGCGGCGAGGCTGGCCAATGCCGAAGAATTTATTTTGAAGATGCCGCATGGATATGATACCTTGGTTGGAGAAAGAGGAGTGACGCTTTCGGGGGGACAAAGACAACGCATTGGTATAGCCCGGGCAATTATTCGTGATTCACCTATTCTTATTTTAGACGAACCAACAGCAGCCCTTGATACGGAATCGGAAAGACTTGTCATGGAAGCCCTGGAGAAATTAATGGAAGGAAGAACAGTCATCACCATAACGCACCGGCTTAGCACAATTTCAGATTACGACAAGATCTTTGTCATCCTCGATGGAAGGATCGAAGAGCAGGGTACCCATGCAGAGCTGATAACCCAGGGAAAATTGTATGCGGAGCTTTACCACGTACAGCCAAAAACGGGTACCCCGAATGTAAACGGACAAGTCACTGAGGGAATAGTGACGGACTCAAAACTTTTAACTTAATACTTAACTATGCCTCATCGTTCCATTCTTGTTTTTCCCGATGATACCGCAAAGATGATCATTGATTCAATCCTGGAAGCAAAAAAATCACTCCGGATAAAGATGTTCGTCTTCTCGGATCCGGAATTGATCTATGCGGTTATCGATGCACATAAACGCGGCCTGGATGTAAAGGTGATGCTAAATCCTGCCCGCAGGAGCGGAGAAGAAGAAAATGAAAGCACAAGAAAATTATTAGAGCAGGCGGGAGTTAATGTAAAAGATACAAACCCTTTTTTTGGCCTTACACACGAAAAATCAATGGTGGTCGATGACAAGCTTGCATTTATTAAATCACTTAACTGGGAAACAAAAAATCTGACCGAGACCCGGGACTACGCAATTATCACTTCTAATCCGCATGAAGTGGAAGAGGTGATCTTATGTTTTGAAGCAGACTGGGCGAGAACAGATTTTGCCCCAGGCGAAAATGCACGCCTTATCTGGTGCAGTATAAACGGTCGTGACCGTATCGCAAGGTTTATTGACGATGCTAAGCATTCTCTTTTTATTCAAAATGAAAGATACCAGGACCTTGTTATCATTGAGCGCATCATCAGGGCAGCAAGCCGCGGTGTGAAAGTGCACGTGATGGTCCGGCCTCCGCATACACTCAAAAAAGAAAAACTGATCGAAGGCGTCGGCGGGTTGCGGATCATGGATGATGTAGGGATAAAGATCCATAAACTGAAACATTTAAAACTGCATGGCAAAATGCTCCTGGCCGATGGTTGCCGGGCAATTGTCGGCTCTATCAACCTCACACCTGGAAGTTTTGACGACCGCCGGGAACTTGCTATTGAAGTGAATGACACAGAAATTGTAGAAAGACTACATGAAATTGCAAAGTTTGACTGGGAAAATTCTCATCGCCTTGACCTGACGGATGCAGGATTGTTTGAAGACCTGGAATTCAGAGGTGAAGGTGGATCTGAAAAACTTATTCTTGATCCTGAACATCATAAAAAAGATAAAAACCACAACGATAATGATGACCACAACCACAACCAATAATCACAAGCATAAGAATGACTGATATTCATTTAGTCTTTCACCGGTTATGAAAAAATTTCTGACAATAATAGTCATATGGTTTCATGCAAGTCTGATCACACCGGGCCAGGCACAAATAGTTGAGCCCGTAAAGTTTTTTGAAAGTAATGAAGTGCTGGATGCCAAACTGAGCATGGATATTGTCAAGCTCGTCCGAACCAGTTCAAAGCCTGAATATCTTCCGGCTACATTTTCCTGCAAGATCGCAGACAGCACCATCTCTGAGCAAATACGTGTAATAGCCAGGGGCCACGTACGAAAAGAAATATGTTATTTGCCTCCCATCAAACTAAATTTTCATAATAACACCTCACCCAAATTATATCCACTCAATTCTTTGAAGATGGTCTGCACATGTTTTGAAAATAGTAACGGCGACCAGTTATTGCTCAAAGAATATTTAGTTTATAAAATGTTTAACCTGATCACAGATAAGAGTTTTCGTGTTCGTTTGCTGGATCTCAGTTATGAAGATGTGAATCCCAGGAAAAAACCTTTTTCAGGCCATGCATTTCTCATTGAAAGCGATAAAGCGCTTGCAAATCGAAACGATTGTAAAGAATTAAAAAATGTCACGTCGCACGCTGAATACACCGATCGCAAGCAGATGACCATCGTGGCAATTTTCCAATACATGATTGGGAATACTGATTGGGGGATCTCGGTAAGGCACAACACTATTCTTATCAAGCCTGCCAAAGATTCAACTGCGAGGCCCATTGTTGTCCCTTACGATTTCGATTATGCAGGAGTAGTGGATGCTTACTATGCTGTGCCCAATGAAGGGCTCGAAATTGAAAATGTTCGTCAGCGCGTGTATCGCGGTTACTCAAGAACACAGGAGGAATTGAATGAAGCTTTAGCGATCTTCATTAAGCAGAAAGAAAATATCTACTCACTCATCAAAAATTTTGATCTGCTCACAGAGAAAAACAGGAAAAACATCATTGCTTACCTGGATGATTTTTATAAGACGATCAACAACAGTAACCAGGTAAAAAATATTTTTATTGACCAGGCACGTAAAATGTAAGGTCCCCTTCAGATCAATCTTCTCTCAGACCTTTTATAACCACGTTGCCTGTTCCGTTCTTATTACAGGGGTAACCAAATTCCTTCTTCAGCTTTGCCGGATCATTGATGGTTTCGTAAAATTCATCGAAGTATTTAATGCTTGATTTCACATACTTCGGATCAAGTAAAGTGCAGTCCGTATAAAGCTTGTAAATGGCCGGTTTTAATTGGTTGTACAGGGCAATAACATCATCAAACTGTTGCATATTCTGCATACAGTAGCCGCGGTAACGACGATCCCGGACCGAGTTCATTTGCAATTCTTCTGCAGGTTTTGCATAAGGCGGGCTTACCAGGCCGGCATGGTCAAAATCGTAAGGCACGGGGGTAGGAACGGCTAACGAATCAGTTGCAACTAACTTTATGTTTTGGTATTGCACGGACCAATCTGTATTTCCAACCAAATATTCAAACACCGCCATCTTCAAAAAAGCCGCTGGGTCAGTTTGTTCTGGTTTCAGTTGTCGTTTAACTAAAACATTCTCGTTTCTTTTTGCCATTTGTTTATCTTCTTCCAGCAAGATGCCATAAAACGGGGAAGTAGACTTTTTCTTTTTTGTGTCATACAATTCTACAGAGACTAATCTTGCCCTAAAACTTTTCGGCGTAACCAGGTTATAAATCTTGTAAACCAGCCATTCCCGGATCACATAGTCATCGCCCACGCAGGGCATGACCAATTTTAGTTTATTCTGCTCTTTAAATATTGAGGAAGAAAGCGTATCATTTTTTGCAAACTGAAGCAGCAAGGGTGGATAAGTACAACTTCCCATCGTGCGGCGAAAATGTCCTCTTGTTTTTGCTTCTGCAGTTATAGAAAGTTCTTTGCCATCCTGCTCATTATATGAAATGACCACAGTGTGATTTTGAGGGTTGTCTGCCCTGTCGGTCATTAGATCACGGAGATTGCCACTTAAAGTCATGTGGAGCACAGAATCATTATCGAATAATCCTTCCACAGAGCCTGGTTTTGTTTGTGCGGATATTGCAGTAGAAAATACCAGGAAGGTTATCAGCGTAACTATATGAATGGTTTTTTTATTCATGGTTCGAAAATTTATTCATTAGAGACTATACAAATATCAATTTTTTCATTCATACGGTAACTGAATAACAATTCACTTCCCGTCTCCGCTAAAGCTTCTACGGACAAGCCTTCACCTTCCTTCGTACTTACTTTTATCTCCCCACCATGTGCTTTAATGATGTCATTAATTGTCTGAATCACGGATTTGCACGGATATATGGATTTCACAGATTTCATTTTAGCAGATCAATATTTAGCCTTTCTTTAAATCGGTGTAATCTTTTAATCTTTATAATCCGTGATTCAGACAACTGGCAATTGAATCATAAACTCACTTCCTTCCCCTTCATTCGTTTCAACTTTTATTTCCCCACCATGCGACGCCCCCAACCCCTAAAGGGAAGTTATCAGCCCGGCAGTTCGATTGTGAATACACTTCCTTCCCCTTCATTCGTTTCAACTTTTATTTCACCGCCATGTGATGCCTCCAACCCCTAAAGGGGGTAATTACATTAGTAGACTTATAATAAACTCACTTCCTTCGCCCTCTTTCGTCTCAACTTTTATTTCTCCGCCATGCGCCTTTACAATATCATAAATTGTCTGAATCACGGATTCGCACGGATATATGGATTTCACAGATTTCATTTTAAAGGACAAGCCTTTTGAATGTTAAACTTCTGCTTCCAAAATTGATCAACAAGCCAACTTGCAGTCTATACGCCTTCAGATAATTCAACACTTGTGCTATATGTACATCTTCAAGTTCAATGATTGCCTTCAACTCCACTAAGACCTTTCCTTCCACAACAAAGTCAGCTCTTCTTGTTCCAATCGGTTCCTGGCATTCTTTGTAAAATATCTCCTGCTCAATTTCCCTGACAAAAGATAATCCGGCCTGCGCTAGCTCCCATGCCAAGGCTCTTTGATAAATTACCTCTTGAAACCCATTTCCCAGAAATTTATGTACTTCGAAGGAAGCACCGATAATCCTTTCTGTTATGTCTTTATATTTTAATTCCGTCATTATACAAATCCGTGTAATCCTTTAATCCTATTCATCCGTGATTCAGACAACTGCTAATTGAATAATGAACTCACTTCCTTCGCCCTCTTTCGTTTCAACTTTTATCTCGCCACCATGTGATGCCCCCAACCCCTAAAGGGGGTAATTACATTGGTAGACTTATAATAAACTCACTTCCTTCGCCTTCTTTCGTCTCAACTTTTATTTCACCGCCATGTGATGCCCCCAACCCCTAAAGGGGGGTAATTACATTGGTAAACTTATAATAAACTCACTTCCTTCTCCTTCTTTCGTCTCAACTTTTATTTCACCTCCATGCGCCTTTACAATATCATATGCCAACGATAATCCCAATCCCGTTCCCTGTCCTGTTGGCTTGGTTGTGAAGAATGGCTGAAATATTTTATCTGCTATCTTTTTTGGAATACCATTTCCATTGTCGGAAACTTTGATTTGTAGCTTATCATTATTCTTCTTTGTACTTACAGTAACAGTTGGTTCATACTGGTCACCCCCTTTAGGGGGCTGGGGGGTTTTTTTCTTCTCATCAACCGCATAGAAAGCATTGTTGATTAAATTGAGCATTACTCTGCCAATTTCTTGTGGCACAATATTGATTTTTCCAACTGCGGGATCAAGATGGGTCTCAAATTTTGCATTGAATGATTTATCCTTTGCACGCAGACCATGATAAGCCAATCTCAAATATTCATCGCACAAAGCATTTATATCTGTGAGTTCTTTTTGACCACTACTCGTCCTCGAATGTTGCAGCATGCTTTTTACAATGGCGTCGGCACGTTTGCCATGATACTTCACTTTTTCCTGGTTGCTTTTTATATTTTCAGCAGCTTCAATTGCCGACTGAATATTGCCAGCTGCCAACTCAGTTTTCAATTCATCAACTAACTCACTATTGATCTCAGAAAAATTATTTACGAAATTCAACGGGTTTTGAATTTCATGTGCAATGCCGGCCGTTAGCTCACCGAGCGAAGCCATTTTTTCCTGCTGCACCAGTTGCGATTGCGTGGTCTTTAATTCATGATAGGCTTTTTCAATTTCCTTTGCCTGCGCCAGCTCCCTTGCTCTTGTTCTTTCCCTTTCGGCCTTTATCACCTGGGCTTTTTGATAGCGATGAACCGAGTACGCAAGCACAATGAATAACAACCCATAAATGCAATAGGCCCACCAAGTGCGCCACCATGGAGGAGATATAATTACATCAACAGCTTTCTCGGCCCATATGCCATCGCTACTGGCTGCTCGTATACGAAAGGTGTAGTGCCCTGGAGGTATATTATAATAAGAAGCTGTTTTATCAGCACCAGCCTCATGCCAGGCCTGGTCATAATTTTCAAGCATGTAAAGGTGCCGGTTATATTCGGGACTGCTGTAGTGTATACCTGCAAATTCAAAAGAGAAAACATTTTGATAGTAGCGCAAAGAAATCTTATTTGTGCCTTCTATCGAAGTGTCCGAAATAGCATCCTGACCCGGCATCACAGCTTGTCCACGAATAGTGAGGCCCGTTAATATTATTCTCGGAGCCGAAGAATTCCCAACAATTTCTTCAGGAGAAAAACTGTAATAACCCATCAAATCGCCAAAATAAATTCTACCATCATTTCCTTTATAACTGGCCAAAAATGTCAACGAACCTCCATCGACTCCATAGTTTGAACCATAAAGGATAGTCTGTTTGCCCACTGGGTCAAAGCTGAAAATTCCGGAAGGCGTACCGACCCACAACTTTCCCTGGTTGTCTTTCTCAATTGAAAAAACTCCGGATATAATAGTTCCGCTTCCCGGGTCATAGAACCTTATAAAATTATCAGTGGCCTTGTCAGCCTGGTAAAGACCATCGTCAGCACCCACCCAAAGTGTTCCCGAATCATCACGAACCAATGATGTGATATTTCTGTTCTTAAGAAAATGTTTGAATCTTCCTGTTTTGTGATCAAACAAATCGAGACCGTTAAGTTGGTACAAGCCTACCCACAAATCACCCGAAGATTCCCGGAGTAGGGCGGAGATAAGATTTGCACCCAGGCTGCTTGAGTCCTTGGGGTTATTTCTGAAATGAGTAAAAGTGCCGTCACTCTTATTCATTAAATCGAGTCCATTTTCAGTGCCTATCCACAAAGAGTCTTTGCCGGCCTCTGTTATGACATGGATGCCACCTGCAGCGATACTATTAAGGCGGTCGGGATCGTTCACATATCTCGTAAAGTTTTTTGCTGAGGCATTGAAACGATTGAGGCCATTGTTGGTTCCTACCCAAAGTGTCCCTTCGGCATCGCGACATAATGAGTAAATAACACTATTGCTCAGGCTTGACGTATCATTGTTGTTACGGAGAAATGCTCTGGTGCTTCTGTCTCTATCCCGGAAGATAAGGCCATTAGCCGTTCCAACCCACAGGTCCTTGTCTGAATCTGAATTAAAGGCAAAAACACTGTGTATCGTAAGGACATGCGGCATAGTTTTACGATAAGGATCGACACGGTATAAGGCACCTTCAAAAGTTCCGACCCAAAAATTTCCGTCTGTGGAATTGCAATAACACCATGCGCTAAACCCTGTAAAACCGCCTAAATTCTCTTTAGCTCCGTAATGTGTTGTTTTTTGCGTTTTCGGATCATATCGGTTAAGACCATTTGCAAGTGTGCCAATCCAAATATTTTGTACGGCATCTTCCCTAATAAAAGTAATGTTATCAATATTATTCTTGTCCAACGAAGGTCTGCTTAGCCTCTCTGGATGTGAAGGGTCATACAGATATCTTTCAAATTTTCCGGCTGAGCGGTCCATCGTGTGTAAACCATCTCCTGCTGTACCCACCCAAAAATTACCCTTACTGTCCTCGAATATTGCATTCACCTTGTTGTTGATAAGACTATGCGGGTCTTTTGGATTATAGATATAGCGCTTAAATTTTCCGGTCTTTTTGTCAAAACGGTTAAGACCTCCCTCGTCTGTCCTTCCACCCTCTTGTTCGAAGACACTTCCTGTCCCTATCCAAAGTGTGCCTTTTCTATCTTCATAAACTATGCGAACTCTGTCGCAGCTTAAACTATTTGTATCATTCGGGTCATTTCGATAATGCTGGAATTTTCCTGTACGAGGATCGTACTTATCAAGACCTCCATGTGTACCAATCCAGAGCACACCCTCATGGTCTTCAAGAATTGTTCTTACATAATCATCACTAAGGCTGCCTGGGTCATTGGGGTCATGTTTAAAATGAGTGAATTTGCCAGTTGCCGGGTCGAGACGGTCGAGTCCATTTACCCATGTGGCAACCCAGAGTATACCTTTACTATCCGCATAAACAGTTTCCAGATGGGTGGCAGAAAGAGAATTGGAATCGGCAGGATCATGTGTGTAAGTTTTGAAGTGGTATCCATCATATTTGAATAACCCACCGGTAGAGGCGAACCACATATAGCCGTTTTTGTCCTGGGCAATACCACCAACAAAACCCGAGAAGCCACCTAAAGGCGATATAACTTGGTTAAAAGTGATCTCTTGTGAAAACAAAGAACCAGTAACCAATAGTAAAATGAAGAATAGCAGTTGTTTTAGAAGATTCATGCAGTTGGCTTGTTGAATTGGTTCTAAAAATTACGATTCTAATTTCATTTGCCAAATTCATTTCTTGTTTGTACATATTTCCTTTGGCTGAATTATTGAATCACGCTGCTGTAGAAATTATAGCATTAACCAACATCATCCTGATGTTTTTGATGTTCATGGTGTTCATGGTTCTCATGGCGTTCATGGTTCTCATGATGTTCATGGTTCTCATGATGTTCATGGTTTTCATGATGTTCATGGTTCTCGTGATGTTCATGCTTTGCCCTTTCATCCTTGTCTTTTTGATCAGCTTTCCTCTCCAGGCCTTTCATGCCCCAGTGCAAAACAATAGGAATACATATGGGAAGAAAACGGGAAATTATCGGAAGAATAAATGAAATCAGAAATGCAAGAATAAATACTATCGGAACGATGAGGCTTCTGTATAGTCCAAGCCTTATTCTTGCTGAAGATATTTTATGTGTGAGTAGATTACGGGAAGGATTACTTACATAGAGCCATAGCCAGCAATTCATGAAGCCAACTAAACACATGTTTGCCACGTATACTCCATAGGGTAGAAACATGTGCGTATCTGTCCCGTATTCTGCAAGCAGGCCCGAATGGAAAGGAAGGAGCACTACCGAAAAAAGAAAACCAAGGTTTAACCAAAGCAAACCGGAGGTATAACTTTTCGCATAGCCGAATATGCGATGGTGTACCGTCCAGTAGTGCCCTATTATGCCGAAGCTTATTATAAATCCGAGGAAAGTAAGTGAGTTTTTAGAAAGATAGCGCAATAGGGCAGCGTCGGAAAAAATATGCATTTCGTCGGGGTTAGGGACTTTTATTTCAATTACCAGCAGTGTAATGCAAATGGCAAAAACTCCATCACTGAACATAATAAATCTTTCCAGTTGAAATTGGACCCGTGATATGTCATGTCGTGCCTGATGCATAAGGTTGCCTTAAGAGTTACAGCAAATCTCTATTATAATTGCATTCAAAATATACGATTCTAATTCATTTGCTGCAAATTCATTTATGCTGCCTGAACAACCACTCCATGATCAAGGGATCGCTATATGCACCAAGCCATGAAAAATGGCCTACTTCCGGATATTGTGTAAATCCTGGATGCGCGCCTGCTTTTGTCAACGCCTGCAACATGTTAAGAGAGTAGAGAGGATTTACTGCAGGATCTTCAGCGCCATGAACGATCCAGATCGGGATATGCGCAATAGAAGTTGCTTTTGATACATCACCTCCGCCACAAACAGGAACAGCAGCTGCAAATAGATCCGGATAGCGTTCAATAGCGTCGTAAGTGCCGTAACCTCCCATGGAGAGACCCGTGATATAAATTCTGTTACTGTCAACCGGCATCGTTTTTATCAACTGGTGAATGAGCCCGATCAATAGTTCCATCGGTTTCGTCGGCGTGGATTGCAGACGCATGTCGGTGCTGTTCTTTTCGCGGGAAAAATTTGACCAGCCCATTTTTTCAGGACACTGTGGAGCGATCACTAAGGCGGGATGCAACATCATGTTTTGATCCGTTGCAAAATTCATCACACCCCATTTTAGTTGTGCTTCATTGTCACTGCCACGCTCACCGGATCCATGCAAAAAGATCACGAGCGGATATTTTCGCATGGTATCTGAATCGGGATATAGCTGACGGTAATTCAGTGTATCCCCTTTGTCGATGTACTTATTCAAACTGAAGCGTAACGACTGGGAAAGGGCCGACTGTGCACTTACAAAAAGAAGAAATGCGAAAAAGAAGGTGAGGTATTTCATTTTTTTATTTTTATCAGGTGATTGGAATTATAGATGTCTGAACCCTGCCTGTCCGGCAGGCAGGCACGATTTATAGGATCATTGGATTTATGGGATATTGGACCTTGTTGGTGATTGAATAGTAAATTGGCTTCCGGCAGACTTGGTGATATGTACTTTGCCATATTGGCCTTTTATTTTTATATGTACCGGGCCTACGGCCCTTTGTTTATATAGATACTCTCCTTTACCACGGACTGAAGTCCATGGTAACAAAATTCTAATGTGGCTACGCCACTATCCCTGTTCACTGGCCTGTTGGCTTAGTAGTAAAGAACGTTAAGCCCCCATCCCCTAAAGGGGAGTAATTATATGGGTAGCCTGATAATAAACTCACTGCCTTCTTCCTCTTTGGTCTTCACCTTTATTTCACCACCATGTGCTTTGATAACGTCATAGGCTAATGATAAGCCTAATCCCGTTCCCTGTCCTGTCGGCTTTGTTGTAAAGAACGTTAAGCCCCCATCCCCTCAAGGGGAGTAATTATATGGGTAGCCTGATAATAAACTCACTGCCTTCTTCCTCTTTGGTCTTCACCTTTATTTCACCACCATGTGCTTTGATAATGTCATAGGCTAATGATAAGCCTAATCCCGTTCCCTGGCCAGTTGGCTTTGTTGTAAAGAACGGCTGAAATATTTTATCCAATATTTTTTGAGGAATGCCGCCCCCATTGTCAGTCACTTTAACTTGAACACTCCGACCCCCTAAAGGGGGCTGAATGGAGACTGTTGATATTGCAACTGTGGGCTCATACCCTACACCTTCCCTCTTTTGCCTTTCATTGACAGCATAAAATGCATTGGTAATTAAATTGAGAATAGCTCTTCCGATATCTTGTGAAACAATATTGATGTTTCCAATGCCCTCATCAAAATCTGTTTTCAATGTTGCATTGAATGATTTGTCTTTTGCCCGCAAGCCGTGATAAGCAAGTCTTAAGTATTCATCTGTTAAAGCATTTATATCAGTTAGTTCTTTTTGTCCACTACTGATCCGGCTATGTTGCAACATTCCCTTTACGATCGCATCGGCCCGTTTGCCGTGAAATGAAATTTTTTCATTGTTCTGAAAAATATCGTTTAATATTTCATCGTTTTCATCGTTTTTTTCCAGGTAGCTATCGGGATTTGATTTTTGACTTTTTAGTTCCTCTATTAATTCATTATTTATTTCAGAAAAATTATTGACAAAATTCAACGGGTTCTGAATTTCATGTGCAATGCCTGCAGTTAGTTCACCGAGTGAAGCCATTTTCTCTGACTGTATTAGCTGGGCTTGTGTGGCTTTTAATTCGATCAATGCTTCCTCGGCATTCTTCTTTTGAACTTCTGTTTCTTCCTTTTGTTTTTTTATTTCTTCGTAAAGATTTGCCAGTTCAATGTTACGTAACTTATACATCTCGGCTTCCTGCCTTGATTTTTCCACGCCGTGAGAAATCTCGAGATTCAGTATTTTTTTATTTACTGCTGCCGTATGTATTTCTTTTTCTGTCGTGATATACTTCTCTAAATGCGCAAGTCCATCTTCATAGTGGCTATTTTTTTTACAGATCGTATAAAAACCATAATGAATTTTGGAAAGAAGATCATTTGCTTTTACTTCATTTCCGAGCAGCAATGCACTGTTCATTAACCCGATCGCTTTATCGATATCATAACCAGAAAATTTTTCTTTTGCATACAGTTCTGCAAGGAATAAAGTGATCTCGGCTTCTCCCCTTTTATCTGAAACATGGCTCCGTATCTGCAAAGCCTGCTCATAATGATCAAGCGCCTTATCATACTGCGCTGACTGTTCGTAAATATTCCCAAGATGAAAAAGGGAATTGCCCTGTCCCTTTTGATCACCTACCGATGCAGAAATATTGAGACTTTGTGCACAAAAATCAATAGCCCTTTCGTATTGCCGCGTTTTTAGATAGCAAACCCCAATATTGTCGAGACTTCCTGCTTCCCCCCATTTGTCACCCGATTTACGTCGCTGATCCAGGCTTAGATTTAAGTAGTTCAGCGCATTTTCATAGTCTTCTGTTTCAAAATAAATGAGCCCAATATTGTTTAACGAATATGACATGGGTATCCAGAAATCATCCTTTTCGGCAATGGAAAGACTTTTGAGAAAATGATCGAGCGCCTGTTCATAGGTACCAAGATATTTATAAGTTACTCCCAGGTGATAGTGAGCAAGCGCCTCTCCCTCTGGATAACCTACCTGTTTTATCAATTCAAGGCCTTTATACAGGAATTCCAGTGAAGCTTTGTAGTTTCCAAGGCTCCGGTTAATGATGCCATAGTATTCGTAGATCGTAGCCTGCCCGCGAAGATCTTTAAGCGATTCAAACAACTGCATTGCTTCCTGTGCATATTGCAGAGCTTCACTGTTTTTGGATAACCTGATATGGCTAAAGCCGAAGGTTCGCAATCCTTCAGCAAGACCTTTTGTGTAGCCAATATCTCTTGCAAGCGCGACAGCTTCTTTGCTCAACTCAAAAGCCTGAGTGGAATCGCTTACACGCAGGTCCCAGGCCTGTTGATTGAGCATGTCTATTTTGCCCTCCAACGAATTTATGCGGTTATCGTCCATACAAGAGCGGAATGCTAACGTGAGTTCAATTTTAAATGGGTACGTATTATACACAAAAATGGTTTCAAACTACCAACAAAGATTATTTCATATAAAACTCCCATTTTATCCCGTCCGGATCTTTGAAGGCGACATAGTGTTTTTGTAACGCTTCGTCCATTTTTACTCCCGTGTTTTCAACCCCCGCCCCTGCAAGTCCTTTAGCAAACCGTTGCAGTTCATCTTCACTCTCGCAGGTCATTGCAATATGGTCAAGCCCCACTTCAAATGGACTGAAGGAAGAATATTTTTGATCCCTTGGATCCGCTTTTTTAAATGCAACGAAAACACTCCCAGCCGCGAAAATGATAAGGTCGGGTCTATCAACGACAAGAGGAAAGCCTATGATGTCCCGGTAAAAGGTTTTAGTGACGTTAAAATCCATTGATCGTAAACCAATGTGATGAATACCGGGAGTTTTGGGAATGATGGGCATAGTTGTGGTTTTGGTTTTATGAATGAACTCAGTCAATCTCGTATTTTAAAGATATGGAATTATAAAACTCTGTGTCTCCCGGTTGCAGCAGGTGAGCTGCCCGACTGTTTATTTGTGTAAATGTTCAAGGAATATCCTGGCAAATATCACGGCGCTCAACACTAAAATGATCCAGCCAAAAACTGGTTTTAGTTGCTTATCAGGTATAAATCGTAAAGACCAGGTTCCGATCAATATACCAGCTATAGCCAACGCCGCAAGGACTGACAGGAAAACAAAGTTCAATGACTCTACAAGTTCAAGATTACCCACTATACCGACCAGGCAATTGATGGTTATGATGACAAGGCTGGTCCCAATAGCTCTTTTCATTGGAAGCCCTGCAAATAAAACCAGCGAAGGAACAATGATGAATCCTCCGCCAATACCAATGAATCCTGTTATTGCACCGGTGATACATCCCTGCATGATGAGCCGGGAGTAGCTAAGTCTTTCCCGGTAAATGAGTATAGCCGGGTTTATTCACCATCGACCAACCGGCAACCAGCATTGTAATTGAAAATACGATCATGATGAAGAGAGATTTTGATAACACCCATGTGCCTGTATGTAATATTGTCGGCGGGATCAATCCAAGAAGCCACCTGCGCATGATGAACAAGACGATCACGGAGGGAATCCCAAACAATAAAACCGTCTTGTAATCTATATTACGCATTCTATAGTGATCGATGCTTCCGGATATAGCTGTAAGGCCCACGATAAAGAGAGAATAAGTAGTGGCCATAATGGGATCAATGCCGAAGAAAAAAACCAGCATTGGAATGGCAAGTATAGATCCGCCGCCACCAATAAGACCCAGTGAAAAACCAATAAAAAGACACAAACAATAGCCAGCCAGGTGTATCATACATAATAAACATTGATAAGCCCCCATCCCCTACAGGGGGTGATTTACTTATCAAAGGTAGACCTGAACAATAAACTCACTTCGCTCTCCCTTCATTGTTTTCTACCTTTAATTTCGCTTCGCTTAACTGCGATTGAAGATTGAATTGAATATTAGCATATCTTACGAGACATCAGATCCTAATGCTCACTGTTCAATTCTCAACGCTGTTCTGCTTTTGATCTGTGAAGAAAGTTTAAGCCCCAATCCCCTAAAGGGGAGCATTTGGCAGCTGAATGACAAATTCACTTCCCTTGCCCTCTTTGTTTCCACTTTTATTTCACCACCATGTGCTCTTAATAATGTCATAACTTAACGATAAACCTAAACCTGTTCCCTGCCCCGTTGGTTTAGTGGTAAAAAATGGTTGAAATATCTTATCCAATACTTTTTGCGGAATCCCGCCACCATTGTCAGCTACCTTAATTTGAACACTTCCGACCCCCTAAGGGGGCTTGAATAGACGCTGTTGATATTGTAACTGTGGGCTTATACCCTACACCTTCCACCTTTAGCTTTCACTGACAGCATAAAAAGCATTATTGATCAAATTAAGAAGTACTCTCCCTATATCCTGCGGAATGACATTTATTTGACCGACGTTAACATCAAACTCTGTTTTAAGATGTGCGTTGAAAGTTTTATCCTTTGCACGAAGTCCATGGTACGCCAAGCGTAAGTATTCGTCAGCAAGCGTATTGATGTCTGTCAGCTCCTTTTGGCCACTACTGCTTCTTGAATGTTGCAGCATATTTTTTACAATTGCATCAGCTCTTTTACCATGAAGGACGATCTTTTCGTTATTCGCGTAAATATCATTTAAGAATTTCTCTCCTTCGTCATTTTGGATTTTGGCTTTTGCATTTTGCATTTTTAATTCTTCGATCAGTTCATTATTCACTTCAGAAAAGTTATTGACGAAGTTTAATGGGTTTTGTATTTCGTGTGCAATGCCCGCTGTGAGTTCACCAAGCGAAGCCATTTTTTCTGACTGGATGAGTTGAGCCTGGGTGGCTCTTAGTTCATCCAATGTTTTTTCAACTTTTGATTTCTGAAAATCTGTTTCCTGTTTTTGGTTTTTTAATAAGGAATAAGCTCTTTGTTTATTCCGGTTGTTTCGCCATAGAATAATTGCAATGGAAAGAAACACGATCAGTCCTGCAAGCAATCCGTATTTCTGCACCTGCTCCCTGTATGTCTTCTTTACATTTTCAATTTCCTGCTGTCGTTGTTGTTCATCAAAATCAATATTGCGAAATAGTTGAGCCTGCTTCGAATTAAAAAGGCTGTCTTTCATGGCAATGATCATTGCCTGGTATTTGGCAGTGCTATCGTGGCGATTTAACAAATTATAAATCTGTACCAATTCCGACCATGTTCTCAACAACAGATCCGGCGAGTTCATCTGCTGTGCCAGCACCTGTGCTGTATTTGTAAAATACAAGACTGGAATCCATTTTACCCTGCTTTCTTGCAATCCCTGATAACAAAAGGCCCGAAGCGATCTCACCCCGGAGATATTTGATACGTTGACTTTCCTTCAACGCATTCCGGAGATATGCAGCAGCTTGCTCATCTTTTCCAATCGCCAGGTAATACTTTCCGAGGGTCAGCAAAGGACCCCCCACATCAGTTCCGCCATGAAGGGCCAAATCGTATGCTTTTTGTTCATAAACAAATGCAGAGTCATTTTTTTGTAATGATAAATACACACGCCCTAAGATATAGTATAACTCGACCATGCGGAGTGTGTCTCTGCTCTGCTCGACGTATTGTTTTGTCAACCTTAAATGATAAAGCTCCTTTTCGTAATCATTTACGTTTTCGTATAATATACCCGTGAACTCATGAAGAAAGCCTAATGTCGCTATTCGAAAATCATGTCCTGTCATGGTGGAGGAAAATCCATTCATGGCAAGATAGACGCGGAGGCAAAATATTTTTCTCGTTCGCGGGATTGTCAGCTATCTCTATCGCGGATAAAAAAGTTTTTAGCGATTCGGGTAATTGCCTTTGTTTTGTTGAGCATATCCTTTTCTTCCCAGTGTAAACGCTTCATCTAATTTTAATTTCAATTCCTTTGCTATGTCCTACTGCTTTTTCTGAATAGTATAATGAGCTGTCTGGCTTCGTTTCCAGGTAAGCAGTTGCCAAAGCACCCAATTGTATATAAAGCATTGTATCATTCGTTGTTATTTCTATCTCATGTTTCAAACTATCGATGTAGCCTTCCTGGGCGAAAAGAGTCGCTGCAGGCATAAAAAACGAGATTATAAATGATCGCATCTTCACAACAATATATTTAAACACTCTCCTTCGAGGGAAGCTGCAAATTAAACTCACTTCCTTTTCCTTCCTTTGTCTCCACCGTTATTTCACCACCGTGCGCCTTGACAATATCATAAGCTAATGACAACCCTAATCCTGTTCCCTGTCCTGTTGGCTTGGTCGTAAAGAAAGGTTGAGCCCCCATCCCCTAAAGGGGTGACTATGTGGGTAACCTAATAATAAACTCACTTCCCTCTCCCTCTTTTGTCTCGACTTTTATGTCGCCCCCATGTGCCTTGATAATATCGTAAGTTAAACTCAATCCCAATCCGGTCCCTTGCCCTGTTGGCTTTGTAGTAAAAAATGGCTGAAAGATTTTATCAACTATATTTTTCGGAATGCCGGAGCCATTATCTCCAACTCGTATTTCAACTCTATCTCCATTCTTCCTGGTACTTACTCTCACACAGGGCTGAAAGTTTTCCGCCGCCTTAGGCGGATTAGGTGGGCTTGGCCGCATAAAATGCATTGTTGATCAGATTGAGAATGACCCTGCCGATATCCTGTGGAACAATATTTATTGTACCAATGTTATTATCAAAATCGGTTTCAATCTTTGCATTAAATGTTTTGTCTTTTGCTCTTAAACCATGATAAGCTAATCTTAAGTATTCGTCAGCAAGTGCATTGATATCCGTGGGTTCCTTTTGTCCACTACTTGTCCGGGAGTGTTGCAACATTCCTTTGACAATTGCATCGGCACGTTTGCCATGATGATTGATCTTTTCCTCATTGTCGATTATATTGTTTGCAATGGACCCGGCCTCGTCGAAATTTCCTTTGCCTATTTCATCTTTCATTTCTGTGAGCAGCTCTTTATTAATATCAGAAAAATTATTGACAAAATTTAATGGGTTTTGTATCTCGTGAGCAATGCCTGCCGTCAGTTCCCCCAATGAAGCCATCTTCTCGGACTGTATCAATTGGGCCTGCGTTGACCTCAATTCCTGTAAGGTCATTTCGGCTTTGGTTCTTTGTTCATCTATCTCCACCTTTTGCGATTGAAGCAACACATTGGCCCGTCGCTTGTTCTGATTATTAATATAGAGAATGAGAGAAAGTAGCAGGAATACGCCGACCGCCCCGAACAAGATGTATGATTTCAGTTGTTGGCGATACCGATCCTTTTCAGCGTCGATTTCCTGTTGCCTCTGCTGCTCGTCGAAAACCTGCAACGTAAATTGCTGCATTTTGGCCTCGCTGAAAATAGTATCTTTTGCGGCGAGCATGATCTTCGTATATTTTAATTCGCTGTCGGCCTCGTGTTTTTCATCGTATACGAAGCCAGTATGGCGCATGCCGAAGATGCATAATCGCCATATTTGTTTTTTTGGCCAGTTGCAATGCAAGGTGTGCGAAATAAATACAGGAATCCACCTTGCCTTCTTTTCCCATGAGGCCCGCAAGATTGTTATACAGTCTTGTTTGAAAATAAAGGGTATTGAATTGCCTGCTCTCTTCAACTCCGATCCTGTAGTAATTCCCCGCCTTCTTAAGATCACCTGTTGCTTCGTACGCATTTCCCAAATTCGCGGCCGCGAGCGGCAAGCGCTTCTTGTTGTTCGCTTCGCTACAAATATGATACGCTTTTTGAATGTACCATAGCGCTGAATCTGGACGCTTCATTGACAAGTATAACTGTCCAATAGTGATGTAGGGGCCAAGCCTGTCGAATTCCAATTGTTTCAGTGGCGCGGCGTGTAAGCGGTCCAGGTTTTCGAGGATCGCTATCGATTCCCTCATCTTAACCATTGAACCCTCAAAATTTCCCATCACGCGATATAACAGGCCGATGTCGTGCGATACGGTCCATGAAACAGGGTCCTTAGATCCTTTGTATTGTTCCAGCACTCTTAACTTTCTGAATGCAATTTCCAGTGCCTTGGGATAGTTGCCGTTCACGATTGCAGCGAAACACATCACTCTCAAGCCCAAATATTTGCCAATCGTGAACTTTATTTTTTCAGAAAGGTCGATCGCGCGACTCACATAGACAAGCGCACTGTCTGGATTCAGCCAGGTATAATAATCACCCAGTTCACATAAGGCAAGCACCCGGTCAGTATCGTTTTCGGAATGCTCATAATCACTCTGCAACTTTTGAAAATAGGTCTGGGCGCTGGCATTACGAATAATGAACAAACAGGAAAATATCAGCAGTAAAAATTTCATAAAAATGTCAATCAGGATTTTCTTCCATTAGTCTGAACCATGAATTATAGGTTTAAAGGATTTATGGGACATTGGACTTTGTTGGTAATTCAATAATGAACTCGCTGCCCCTGCCTTCCCTCGTCTCCACTTTTAATTCTCCACCATGTGCTTTAACAATATCATACGCTCAGCGACTCAACCCCAATCCAGTTCCCTGGCCTGTTGGTTTGGTGGTAAAAAACGGTTGAAATATTTTATCTAATATCTTCCTGGGGAATCCGCTGGACCATTGTCATGAACGGATATTAAAACCTTATCACCTTCTTTTTTTGTTCTTAACCAAACTGTGGGTTCATGTTTGTAGTCTGCATCTTTCCATCCCCCTTCTAGAGGGCAGGGGGGCCGCATAAAGAGCGTTGTTGATCAAATTGAGAATGACCCTACCTATATCCTGGGCCACTATATCTATTTTTCCAACAGTTTTATCAAAATCCGTTTCAAATTTGGCGTTGAAATGTCTTATCCTTCGCACGAAGTCCATGGTACGCCAGTCTCAAGTATCGGTCAGCAAGCGCATTAATATCTGTCGATTCCTTTTGCCCTCCGCTCGTTCTCGAATGTTGCAACATCCCTTTTACTATTGCATCCACCCGCTTGCCGTGATGATTTATTTTTTGTTCATTCTCTCTTAGGTTGGCTGCAATCTCGACTGCCGATTGCACATTGCCGACTGCCAACTCGGATTGCAATTCATCAACCAATTCATAATTTACTTCAGAAAAATTATTGACAAAATTTAGAGGGTTTTGAATTTCATGAGCAATACCAGCGGTCATTTCACCCAATGAGGCCATTTTTTCCGAATGAATAAGCTGCTTCTGTGTTTCTCTTTCTAAAGCTTAACAAGGTTGATTCCAGGTCAGCTTTTTGCCTGGAAAGAAGCAGGTTGGCTTTTTTTCGCTGCCGGCTGTTTCGCCACAACAAAACCGCGATCAATAAAATGATAAAGAGTCCAGCCAGCAGTGCATACATCCTCCATTTGGCACGAAGATCCTTTTTTGCTGTTTCGACCTGCTGGTGACGCTGTTCTTCATCAAAATCGATATTCTGAAACTGTTGCGCCTGTTTGTCATTAAACAAACTGTCTTTTATCTTAATGATCAGGCCCTGGTATTTTACAATGCTGTCGTTATTGCCTGCGGTGTGATAATAATGACTTAATGCAGTGTAAGACCGCAACAAAAGATCAGGCGCACGCATATACAACGCATTTGAAAGCCCATCTTTTATAAACCAAAAGGCAGAATCTTTTTTATTAACCCCGGTGCAATAATCAGCCAATAGAAGATCACCGGCCACTATTCCCCTGAAATAGTTTTGCTCAGCACTCGCCACTAAAGATCTCCTGTAATAATCATTGGCTAAAGAGGTGTCTCCACGTGCTGCATAGGTGCGACCCATATTTAAAAGTACACTTCCAAGATATCGCTTATAGCCCGACTGCATAACCAGCGCATACGACCGCTGAATACTCATTAATGCTGAATCAATCTTTTTTAAATCCAAATAAACGCGATTCATTGTGAGGGCAACGATACTTTGCACCGGTATATTGCCGGCCTGCTCTGCAGCTTGCCTTGCCAGGATGTGATAATACCTGGCTTTTTCATAATTGTTCGAGTTGGCATATAAGATCCCGAGGCTTTCTTCGGTGAAGCCAACCGCGCTCAGCCTTTGTAAATGCGGAGCAGCCGTATGATTCATGAGGTCATCATCTCCGGGAAATTTTCCTACTAATACATTTTGCTCAGTTTTAGGGTCCTCCAGGACGGCCAGCGCTGACAAAAGAGTTTGTAAAGAACGTGGATAGTTGCCCTTGTTCAAATATGCATATCCCATTTCCCTCCAATGCACTTCCTTGTTCTAATCTCAAATGCAATTTCTGCGCAAGTGCCAGGCACACTTCGCCGTAATGATAAGCACTGTCGGGATTTAGCTCAGCGTAAATCCTGGTAATGGATCGCAACCGTACTATTTTGAAAGTATCGTTTGTGGTGAGATTTGCGAGCTTCACAAGGACTGATCAATATTTACTTTCTGTGCATCCGTAAAAAAAGGCAGCACTATGATGCATAAATCTTTAAGCAGCGTTTAAATCATAATTTATGAAACAGGTAATTGAATAATAAATTCAGCTCCCCTCTTCCTCCTTTGTCTCAACTTTTATCTCCCCGCCATGTGCTTTAACAATATCATAAGCTAGTGATAATCCTAATCCCGTCCCTTCGCCTGTTGGTTTTGTTGTAAAAAAAGGTTGAAATATCTTATCCAATATGTTTGAAGGAATACCCTGTCCGTTATCTCTCACACTAATTCAAAATTTTATTATTCTCTTTTTTGGTTCTCACCCAAACTGTAGGGGTCTTACTGCTATCAGAATCTGAAAGCCTTCCTTTGGAGGGTTGGGAGGCCGCATAAAAAGCGTTATTGACCAGGTTAACGATCACCTTCCCCATTTCCTGTGGCACGATATCTATTTTGCCGATATTATTATCAAAAACTGTTTCAAGCTTTGCAGTAAATGACTTGTCTTTCGCACGCATGCCGTGGTAACTCAACCGGAGATATTCATCAGCCAATGAATTGATATCCCTTAATTCCTTTTGCCCTGCATTTAAATGCGAATGCTGTAACATTCCCTTCACGATAGCATCTGCACGTTTCCCGTGATGAATGATCTTTTCTTCATTTTCTTTGATGTCATTCAAAATTTCTCTTGCTTTATCGACATTCCCCTGGTTCCATTTCTGATTCGGCCTCGTCAATGAGTTCCTTGTTTACATCTGAAAAATTATTGACGAAATTCAACGGGTTCTGAATTTCATGTGCGATGCCTGCGGTCAATTCACCAAGGCTTGCCATTTTTTCAGAGTGAATAAGCTGGGCCTGGGTTGTTTTTAAATTCGTCAGTGTTGTTTCCAGTACCTTGTTCGCTTTTTGTTTTTGCTTGTTGTTGCGATAAAGTATGAATGCGACCAGGAGAAAAACAGCCAGTCCCGCAAGCAGGGCATACTGTGTCATTTTATTCTTGTATGCGGTTTTTTCAGCTTCGATCTGTTGCTTGTGCTGCATTGCATCGAAATCTATGTTTTGAAATTGCTGAGTCTGTTTTGAATTGAAAAGGCTGTCGTTTATCTTAATGATCAGAGCCTGGTACTTCACTGCACTGTCATTGTTGCCTGCAGACTGGTAATATTTTGCCAGTGCAGTATAGGTCCTTTGAAATAAGTCAGGTGCATTTAAATACTGCGCAATGGGCAGTGCACTTCGCATGTAAAAAAGTGAAGAGTCGGGATGCCCCATTTGCTGAAAAGCATCTGAGAGGTAAAGACTACCCGCTGCCACGCCCCTGAAATAATAATGTTTCTTACTTTCTTCAATTGCCCTTTTAAAAAAATTTGCTGCCGTGTTTAGCTGGCCCCTGGCCAAATACACGCGGCCCGTATTCAATAAGATGCTGCCTACATACCTGTTATATCCTGATCTGACAGCGAGTCGTAAGCTTGCTGAAGGCAGGATAACGCTGAATCGGGATATTTTAAAGACAAATAAGCCCGGGCAAGTGTATTATAAGTAATGCTTTCCAAATTCAATTTCCGGATTCAATTGCCAATGGCAGATGCGGTTTTGTGATAGTATAATGCCTTTTTATAGATTGCCGGAGTTGCCATAGAGAATTCCTGCATCCTGGTAAATTCTGCTTAATTTAGTAAGTCGCTGCGACTGGGCCGATTTTGAGCGGTCTGTAAACTCATCAATGGCGGATATTTCGCCGGTACTAGTTTTTTTTCGCTTGAGGGATCTGATGCCATTTCAATCGCGGATAAAAGATATTGCAATGACCGGGGATAGTTGCCCAAATTTATCTGGGCATAACCCATCATACCGAGAGCAGTCGCCTCTTCCAATTTGAACTGCAACTTCTGCGTGATTGCCAGTACTTTTTCAGCATAATAAAATGCGGTATCAGGGTCTATCTCAGAATATACTTCACCAATTTGCCAAGTAAGATAAATCGTAAAGTATCATTATTGGAAAGAGACAGTTCATGTTGCAGGCTGTCAATATACCGGTCTTGTGCATCCTGACAAAAACCGGCCTGCAAGGCAAAAATGGCAACCAGGGTGAGGAATGTTCTTATCATGGTCTCGATTACGCATTATCGTCCACACATGCATTATGTTGGCTATCACTTACAGGATTTCCGTGATTCCTTTAGAGAATACATTGTAGCCGGGCATTAAGATACGGAAAGTTGAATACTGTCTGAACCATGATTTATGGGATTTATAAGATTAATGCGATTAAAGTGATTTCACCCCAATTCCCGGAATTCCCTCAGATCGCATTTCATAGAATTGGTAACTGAATAATAAATTCACTTCCTTCATCCTGTTTCGTTTTTACTTTCAGTTCTCCACCATGTGCTTTTACAATATCATAACTCAACGATAAACCCAACCCTGTTCCTTGCCCTGTTGGTTTGGTGGTAAAGAAGGGTTGAAATATTTTGTCCAAAACTTTTTGAGGAATGCCATTGCCATTATCCTTTACACTTATTTCAACCTTACCATTATTCATTTTTGTACTTACTGAAACAGTTGGCTCGTATCCTTCAATCCCGGATTTCTTCTTTTCATCCACTACATAAAAAGCATTGTTGATCAAATTGAGAACCACTCTTCCAATATCCTGCGGAATGATGTTGATATTGCCAATGTTTTCGTCAAAATCTGTCTTCATTATTGCATTGAATGATTTGTCTTTGGCTCTTAGTCCATGATAACTTAACCGGAGATATTCGCCGGCTAATGCATTGATGTCGGTTGGTTCTTTTTGCCCGCTGCTGATTCTTGAATGTTGCAACATTCCTTTTACTATTGCGTCAGCACGTTTGCCATGATGATTTATCTTTTGTTCATTCTCTTTTATGTCATTCAAAATTCCTTTCACTTCATTGACATTCCCTTTATCAATTTGCTGGTTGGCCTCATCGATTAATTCGGTATTTACATCGGAGAAATTATTAACAAAGTTTAGGGGATTTTGTATCTCATGGGCAATGCCTGCGGTGAGTTCACCAAGAGAAGCCATTTTTTCTGATTGGATGAGTTGGGCTTGTGTGGATTTTAGTTCGGTTAACGTACTTTCTACTTTTTCTTTTTCTTTTTTTAATTCATGTGTTCTCAAGGCAACTTTTTCTTCCAGTACGATCTTTTCTTTTCTTATGGTTCTCATTCGCCATCTGATAAAAATCCATACGGCTGTCAAAAAAACGATGATATACAAAGTATATGCCCACCAGCTTCGCTGCCATGGCGGCAGCACTCTGAAAGTATATATAACAGGTTTGCTCCAAACACCATCAGGACTTTGAGCTTTTAATTTAAAAGTATAGTTGCCTTCTTTGATATTACCGAAGCTGGCCATGGTTTGATCAGTTACCGGGTTCCATGCCTGGTCATAACCTTCAAGCATATATTGATAATGTACAATGTATGGTCTTGCAGGTTCAATGGCTGCAAAATCAAAGGTTATGTTGTTATGGCGGTAGGGCAGAACAAGATTAACGGGCAAAGGATAGAAAGGAGTGATATTGTCAAATTTAATATCGCCAAATTTTTTCCGCATCGTCTCACGGCGCCCATCACTTAGTGTTCCACCTAAATTAACTTCTTCCTCTGTAATGTTTGGAGCTGTTGTAGAACTATCAATCGATTCTTTATTTTCATTGGAATTCCCGTTTTTTTCAGGAGCGTTGAGATCGTACCAGCTAAGGGGTTCGTTGTTTATTTTAACGTCCTGTATAACAACATTTGGCGGATTGGGATTTATGGTTACATTACTAAAATCAAAACGAATAAGTTTATCACCTGCAAACGACCCGGAGCCGGTCCAAATAGTTCCTTCACGTGTTATACCTATATTATTTATTGCTTTTCCGGCGAACCCGGTTTTATTGTTATAGATTTCAAAAACCGGTTTATAACCACCCTTTTTAAGTTGATCATTTGAAAATTCGTTTGATGGTTTTAGGCTAAGTTTACGGGAGGGATCATCCGATTCTTTATCTAACGTAAACCCCTTTAAGGCAGTAAGCCCATTAATTGAACCCAACCATATTACCCCATATTTATCCATCGCCGCATCACCCACTTCATTATCGGTCATACCATCGGCTTTTGTGTAGTTAGTAAAGTTTTTTCCATCGAAGCGTGACAGTCCTGATTCAGTGCCGATCCAAAAGTTACCATTTTTATCTTCGAGCATTGGCCATGCATAATTATTTCCCAATCCCTGTTCTGTAGAATAGTTTGTGAACGACTTTCGCTCCCTGTCTAACTTTGATATCCCACCGCCTAATGTATTAAACCAGATGTTACCATTTTTATCTTCCGTAATATCACGCACCTGGTTTGTTGATAACCCCTGTTCAGTGGTATAATTTGTAAAAGATTTATTTTCTCTGTCTAACATGGATACTCCCTGACTCTCACTACCGAACCAAAGATTTCCTGCTTTATCTTGAATAATGCTTCTTATATTATTATCCACTAAACCCTGGGACATTGTATAAATTTTGAAAACTTTCCTGGCAGAATCAAACCGGCAAACACCACCGCCATTGGTTCCGATCCATACATTGTCCATTTTATCTGTTGCGATACTTCTTACCATATTATTTGGCATTCCCTGCGCAGTAGTATAGTTGATAAAGGTGTTACCATCTTTATCTAATTTTGATACGCCTCCCCCATAAGTTCCGAACCAAAGATTTCCTTCTTTGTCTTCGCAGGAGCACATCACAGAATTATTTGTGAGCCCCTGCCTGGTTGTGTAAGCAATAAAGAATTTACCATTTTTGTCAAACCTGGAAATCCCATCTTCTGTACAGAACCAAAGACTACCATTGCTGTCTTCAATGATTTTATTTACCTGGTTGTTAGCCAATCCACGATCTGTATTTAAGTTCATTATAGATCCGTCTTCTTTTAAACGGAATACTCCTTCCGTGCTGCCAAACCAAATATTCCCATTTTTGTCTTCATACATTGTTTCAATTGGCTTATTCACAAGGTCAGGAGGAACTTTATAATTCTTAAATGAGCCGTACAGATCCATACGGCATACTCCCCGTGCTGTACAAAACCATATATTTCCGTTTTTATCCTGATGGATGTTGAATATTTGGTTACTTACCAATCCGTTTGACATGGTATAACTTTTGAAATTTTTTCCGTCATACCTGATTGCTCCACCTCGCTGTGTGCCAAACCAGAGATTACCACTTTTGTCCTGGATAATACTTACGACAATATTATTTGTCAATCCATCGGCTGTAGTAAAATTTGTAAATGATTTCCCATCATATTTACTGACGCCTCCATGGGTTCCAAACCAAATGTTTTCATTTCTGTCACGGAAGATGCAGATGATAAAATTATTTACCAATCCCTGTACAGTAGTATAATTTGTAAAGAACCTGCCGTTATACCGGCTTGCTCCCGCATTGGTCCCGATCCAGAGATTTTTATCTTTATCCTCAATGATACGGGTTGTAATGTTGGCTGGCAAGCCTGCAGCAGTAGTATAGTTGGCAAAAGATTTACCATCGTATCGGCTTATGCCGCTTCCAAAAGTGGCAAACCAAATATTTCCGTTTTGATCAATACAACCATCTTTTATCTCACTGATTCCAAGGCCCTGATCCGTATTATAGTTTGGCATAAGCACAGAAAAGTCTGCCGGCTTTATTTCGGGAGCATGAATTACCGTTTTTTCCCCATTCATTTTTAAAGCAAAAGAATCTTTCATTTTTCGGGGAAGAGTAATAGTTAGCGGGGCAGGACAGGTATCAAGATAAACTACAGGTGGTTTTTTAAATTCAATAGTAACCGGAGGTTTCAAAGTACTCTTTTTCTCAGAGCCATACAATTGCCTGCTTTTTTTTTGAGAACACGAGAAACTGAAGAAAACAAGGAATATAACAAAGAGATTCTTCATTAGTATTTGGTGTATTGAGTTTTATTTTTCTTTCAAAAAATACGCTATTTTATTGGCAACTCAATAGTAAATTGTGTTCCTGTTCCATCAATTGTCTCCATCATAGATTATTTGAATTTAAGGATGATATGGATGCAATCTGTGCAAATCCGTGGTTCAGACAACAGGTAATTGAATAATAAATTCACTTCCTTCGCCCTCTTTAGTCTCTACTTTTATTTCCCCGCCATGTGCTCTTACAATATCATAACTCAACGATAATCCCAAACCAGTTCCCTGCCCTGTTGGCTTGGTGGTAAAGAATGGCTGAAATATTTTATCCAATATTTTTTGCGCGATGCCATTGCCGTTATCGCTCACTTTTATTTCTATCCTATTTTCTATTTTTCTTGTTTGAACTAAAACGGTCGGTTGGTAGTTTTCGCCTGCACTTCTTTTCTTTTCACTCACTGCATAAAATGCGTTGTTGATCAAATTGAGAACAACACGACCAATGTCTTGTGGAGTGATACTTATTTTCCCAATGCTATTATCAAAATCGGTTTTTATCGTGGCATTAAACGATTTATCTTTTGCACGAAGACCATGATAAGCAAGTCGTAAATATTCATCCGCAAGTTTGTTGATGTCTGTTGGTTCTTTTTGGCCACTGCTGGTTCGGCTATGTTGCAGCATTCCTTTAACAATCGCATCGGCTCTTTTACCGTGCATTGAAATTTTCTCATTATTCTGGCGAATATTCTTCAATAGCTCGTCTACTTCGCTATCATCAACTTTTAATCTTTCATTTTTAATCTTTAATTCCTCGACCAACTCACTATTCACTTCAGAAAAATTATTCACGAAGTTTAAGGGGTTTTGTATCTCATGCGCAATGCCTGCGGTAAGCTCTCCAAGGCTTGCCATTTTTTCTGATTGGATTAGCTGCGCTTGGGTGAGTTTTAATTCGTGATATGCTTTTTCAATTTCCTTTGCCTGTGCCAGCTCCCGTTCTCTTGCCTTTGCCTTTTCTCTTTCTATTATCCTGTTTCGTATCAGCCTGTTTGCGATAAACGATGCAAGAAGAAAAAGCAATACATAAAATGTATAGGCCCACCAGGTACGCCACCACGGAGGAGTAATTATAATGGAAATAATTTTCTCTGCCCAAACTCCGTCACTATTGGAAGCCTTTACTTTGAAAACATATTTGCCTGGCGGTACATTATAATAACTGGCCCTTCGATCTGAACCTGCCTGGTGCCAGGTATTATCATAATTCTCCAACATAAACAAGTAGCGATTTTCCAATGAGTTTGTATAATCGATGGCAAGAAAGTCGAATGAAAAAACATTCTCATTATGAGGTAAACGGATTTTTGATATTTGCGAAAGTGGCTCTGTCAACGGACTATTATTACCGGGCTTTATTACCTGATCGGCAAGGCGAAATCCGGAAAAAATGATGTGAGGGGGCTTTGAATTATTTCTTAGCTGGCCAGGATCAAAAACATAATAACCCGAAGAAGTACCAAAATATAATTTCCCTTGGTGACTTTTATAAACGGCCCAGGTGAATTCATTGCCGTCAATTTTATAATTTTTTCCATAAAGGGTAGTTTGATTTCGTTGTCTGTTCAGTTGTACAATTCCATCTGAGGTACCTATCCATAATTTTTTTTCATTATCTTCTATAATAGAAAGAACATTATCTATGCCCGCGGACGAACTTGGATCGATAAACCGCGAAAAAATATCCGAAGATTTATTGTACTGATAGAGGCCATCATCTGCTCCCACCCAAACCGTACCGTCAGCATCTTCATAAATAGAACGGACCGCCACACCAATAAGGTAATTACTGAAACTGCCTTTTTTTGCGTCGAATTGATGAATCCCATTTGGGAAAAACGATCCAACCCAAAGCCGTCCGTCGCGGTCTTCCAATATAGATGAAATCATATTATTACCGAAATTGCTGGTATCGTCCGGGATCATTTTGTAATGTGTAAATTCGCCCGTCTTTTTATTCATCAGGTCGAGGCCCTGGAAGGTTCCAACCCAAAAGTTGTTTTCATGATCCTCGTATATAGACATAATGACATTATTACTAATAGTTTTTCTGTTTTTGTCATCATGTGCGTAACGAATAAAATTTTGCTTTTCATGATCAAATATATACAAGCCATTACTTGAACCAACCCAAATATTACCCTCCCCGTCCTGATGTATTTTTATTAAAAACTCATCGGGCCTTGTGATATTGACCGGGCTTGTCCATAATTTTTTACTATGGCTGCTATCACTGCTAATGAGGGCATTCCGGTGTGTTGTCCACATTGTTCCCGATTTTTCCTCATAAAAAAAATTGACGGGGCTTCCAAGAGAAACAAAAGGAAGGTTGCGGTCAAATGGATCAATGCGAAAAAGATTTCCAAGTATTGTGCTGATCCAAAAAATACCATCCCTGGAAGTGAAAGCGGCCCATGAGCTGTTGTCATCATAGTTGCCAAATGTTTGCATGTCAACAACGCTATTGGGTTCGTAATGCCTAACTTTTTTTGTTTGTACATCATAACGGTTTATGCCCGCATCTGACGTACCGATCCATATTGCTCCTGTAGCGTCTTCCTTTATGAAAGTAATATGGTCATAAGTAACATTTTTATTTAGCGGTGAGCGGCTCAGTTTTTCAGGATATGCGGGATCGTACTGATGACGTTCAAAGACTCCCGTTTTCCTGTTCATGGTATGTAGGCCATCACCTGCTGTACCTACCCAAAAATTACCTTTGCTGTCTTCAAAAATTGCCCCTACTTTATTATTGATCAAACTAGACGGGTTATTCGGATCATGAACATAGCGATTGAATTTCCCGGTCTTCGTGTCCATTTTATTTAGCCCTCCCTCTTCCACCGATTCTCCTTTTTCAATATATGGACTGCCTGTACCCACCCAAAGGGTTCCCTGGGGGTCCTCATAAAGAGTACGAACCACATTACTGCTAAGACTAGTTGTATCATCTGCCTGGTGCCGGTAATGTATAAAACCCCCGGTTCTTGAATCAAAACGGTCCAGTCCTTTAAGAGTGCCGATCCATAACACGCCCCTGCTATCCTGGAGAATAGTGAATACTGTATCGTTACCTAAGCTTGCATTATTTTTTGGATCATAATGAAAGTGAGTGAAGATCTCTGTGGCAGGATCGAAGCGGTCAAGTCCATTTCCAAAACTACCAATCCAAAGAATGCCGCTGGAGTCTGCACAAATTGATTCAAGAGAATTACTCACAAGGGAGTTGGGATTTAATGGATTGTTCTTATAGGAAATAAAATTGTACCCATCATAACGGTAAAGGCCTTTTTTTGAAGCAAACCACATATATCCTTGTTTATCCTGAACAATACCTGTAATATGTAAGAAGGTTTTCCCTTCCGGAGGCAGTACCTTATTAAAAATTATGGACTGTGCCTCTATTGAGGAGGTCTGTATAAATAAGATGAGGAAGGGAATTACAAAAGCGGTTTTCATTTGATCAATGATTGAAAGTGGTCATTTAAACATTTTTGAATACAGGTCTTTAATGATCTCATAAAGGCAATTGAATAATAAACTCAGCACCCTCGTCTTCCTTCGTTCCACCTTTATCCCGATAGCTATCGGGACCCCGCCAGGTGCTTTTACAATATCATAGCTTAATGATAAACCCAATCCTGTTCCGTGTCCTGTCGGTCTTGTGGTAAAGAATGGGCTAAGCCCCCATCCCGTAACGCTTGCGCTGAAGCTTCAGCGTTGGCGCAAAGGAGGGTAATTATATTGGTAATCCAATGACAAACTCACTTCCTTCACCTTCTTTTGTTTCCACTTTTATTTCTCCACCATGTGCTTTTATAATATCATCAATTGTCTGAATCACCGATTTATACGGATTTGTGGATGTCACGGATTTTATTGGCGAGTTGCTAAATATTAATCAGTGTAATCTTTCAATCCTACTAATCCGTGATTCAGACAAGAGGCAATGAAATTATAAACCCACTTCCTACTCCTTCCTTCGTGTCCACTTTTATTTCTCCACCATGTGCTTTTACAATATCATAACTCAATGATAAACCCAGCCCTGTCCCTTGTCCTGTTGGTTTTGTGGTAAAGAATGGTTGAAATATCTTATCCACTATGTTTGAAGGAATCCCATTCCCGTTATCTCTCACACTGATCAAAATTTTATTATTCTCTCGTTTGGTTTTCACCCAAACCGTAGGAGTCTTGCCAGGATCGAAATCTGAAAGCCCTCCTTTAGAGGGTTGGGAGGTCGCATAAAATGCATTGTTGATCAAATTAAGAATTACCCTTCCAATATCCTGTGGAACGATATTTATCTTACCAATGCTATTCATCAAAATCAGTTTTCATTGTCCGCATTGAAGCTCTTGTCCTTTGCTCGTATGCCGTGATAAGCCAACGCAAATATTCGTCGCACAATGCATTGATATCAGTTAACTCTTTTGCCCGCTGCTTGATTCTTGAATGTTGCAACATTCCTTTTACAATTGCGTCGGCACGTTTGCCATGATGATTTATCTTTTCTTCATTCTCTTTTATGTCATTGCAAAATTCCTTTCACTTCATTGATATTTCCTTTTTCAATTTGCTGGTCTGGCTTCATCAATTAATTCTGTATTTACTTCAGAAAAATTATTGACGAAGTTCAAGGGGTTTTGAATTTCATGTGCAATGCCTGCGGTGAGTTCACCGAGTGAAGCCATTTTTTCGGATTGGATGAGTTGAGATTGGGTAGATTTTAATTGATGTAATGCATTTTCAATTTTTTCATTTCGCTGTCGTAAAGTTTCATTAGCTTTTTTTCCTGTGCTGGTTATTTCTATAGAGCAAAAAAACAATAACTATAAAAACTAACAATACCTGATAGTAGTAAGTATATTCTTAATTTACTCGCGGGTTTCTATTTTTTCTTTCTCCAGTTTTTCCAACTTTGCCTGCTCATCTACAACAACGTCCTGAAATGCAAGAAGATTTTTTCGCTCTTCTACACTAAGACTATCACTTAATGATTTAGCCAATTTTAAATACACGGTGGCACTATCGGTTCTGCCCAGCTGATCAAAATAGGAAGCAAGCAGATTATATGCATCTCTTTTCCACGCCGGGTCTTTGCGCTTTTCAAAAATTTTCAAGCTTTCTTTGGCATAATACAAAGCGGAGTCAATTTTTTTTAAATTCGCATATACACGACTTAATGAAATATATGCCCAGGCCCATGTGGACATAATCATTTGTCTCATTTAAAAGCGCTATTGCCTGTAATATTGTATTAACGGCTAAATCGAAATTTCCCATCCTCTCATAGGTTTCGCCCAGGTATTTCATTGCACGACCTATTCCGCGATTGATCTTTCAAATCTGAAAACGTTGATTGGCCTTTTTAATAAACATGAGTGCAGAATCTAATTTTCCTTCATTCATATAAGAAATACCCATGTGAAAAGTTTATATATGCAATCTGTCCTCGTGTCCCCGGCTGCATTTGCATATTTTTCGGCTTCCCGATAATTTTTCAATTGGTTTTTTATGTTATCACTCCAGTTTCCGGTATAGGCATTTAGCAATCCGATCAAATCGTAGCTTCTGCTTAGCACGAGCATTCGTGCATTCGTTGGGTTTTGTCCCGGCGACAAATTCCAAATAGTTTTTTCAATAGTGGGGTCCTTTGCAATATTTAACGCTTTTAAATAGAATTCCAATGACTTTGAAAACTTTTCCTGTTGCATCAGGATAATCCCCATTTGTGTTCAATATAGAGGCTTCGTCCAATTTTAGATTTAATCTGACAGCAATAGGCAAGGCTTTTTCAAGATAAAAATTTGCACTATCACGATCCTCAAGAAATGTAATATGATCCGAGCTTACTACAAACTTTCATTCGGGCAGTATCGCTTGTTGCATCGGATAGAGATCTGTACAAACTACTCAAATATGGGTTTTCCTGTTGCCCGGCAATTAATGATGGCAACAAGCATAGTGAAATTACTTTTAAAAAGATTTTCATTTTTTTAATTAGTTCGCAATTGAATAATAAATTCACTTCCTTCTCCTTCCTTCGTGTTCCACTTTTATTTCCCCACCATGTGCTTTTATAATATCATAGCTTAAGACTAATCCCAATCCTGTTCCTTGCCCAGTTGGTTTTGTAGTAAAGAATGGTTGAAATATTTTATCCAATACTTTTTGCGGAATGCCATTGCCATTATCCTTAACCGTTGATCTCAACTTATCTATTTTCTTTCTTTGTACTTACTGAAACAGTTGGTTCGTATCCGTCTCGGTTGTTCTTTTTGCTTTTTCATTTACTGCATAAAATGCATTGTTGTATAAATTCAGGAATCACTCTTCCAATTTCCTGGGGAACGATATTTATTTTTCCAATGCTATTCATCAAAATCAGTTTTCATCGTCTGCATTGAACGATTTATCTTTTGCTCTCAAACCATGATAAGCCAATCGTAAATATTCATCGGCCAATGCATTTATATCTGTTGGCTCCTTTTGTCCACTGCTGCTTCTTGAATGCTGCAACATTCCTTTTACAATTGCATCGGCTCTCTTGCCGTGATGATTAATTTTTTCTGAATTGAACTCGATATCTTTTGCAATTGCTTTTACTTCATCCAGGTTACCTTTTTCTGCTGCCGCTTTTAATTCTTTTAGCAACTCTTCATTTACCTCTGAAAAATTATTCACGAAGTTCAAAGGGTTTTGAATTTCATGGGCAATACCCGCAGTAAGCTCTCCTAATGAAGCCATTTTTTCTGATTGTATCAACTGAGATTGAGTCGCCTTCAAGTTTGAAAGTGTGTTTTTCAACAACCGATTACTTTTTTGTTTTTGCCAGTTATTTCTTGCAAGCACGATAACAAGGACCAGAAAAAGGAGAATACCAATTATAAATGCATAACGTTGCTGCTTCTCGCGATTTAGTTCACTTTCTTTTAACTGTTTGTCGCGGTTTAAAAGATCGATCTGTGTTTGCCTGTTCTTGATCTCAAATGATTGCTGCAAAGAGGCCAGCCGTTTATTGAGGTCCTCGTTGAGAACAGAATCCTTGGCTTCATCATACTGCAATTGATACTGATAGGCTTTTTGATAATCATTAGTTGCAGCATAGATCTGTGAAAGCAGGAAGCTGGCGTCTTTGACGGCGGTATATCTCTTATTTTTCCGGGCAGTTTCCATGCTTGTGTTTGCATTCTCCAGCGCTTTTGCGTAGTCACCCATTTCAAAATACACTTTCGCAATGAGATAAAGCACTGATGAAGATTCTGGTAAATTTTTTTTGTAGATATTTTCCAATGCTTTTTGAAAATTTTCCAAAGACAGATCATAGTCCTTTTGTAACAGGTAAATTTCTCCCAACCGCCAGTAGGATATAATTATTCCATCTCTGCCTCTAGAATCTTCTTCGGCCCGGAGACTAAGATGATAATAATTAAGCGCCTCTTTATAGTTCCCTTGCTTCTTATATAAGTCACCAATGGCAATCGTAACGTCCAGGAGATTTTGACTGCGGCCAAGCGTTTGGGTTAATTTATATGCCTGTTGGTAGTAATTAAGTGCCTCGGGCAACTGATTTAGTTTTGCATACATATCTCCGACCCTGGTAAGTGAAAAAGCAGTGCCGGGTTTGTCGCCAATCTGTTGCCGGATAGCCAACGCCTTCAAATAATGATCCAGTGCAGCTCTAAAATCCGATTGACGTTCATAGACCACCCCCATCTTGTTGATGACCGCGCCAATTGCTTCTGTATCTTTCAACTCTTCAAAAAGCTTAAGTGATTCTGACCCCACATCCAGTGCCTTGGCAAATTCGTTAGCGTCCACATACAAACCGCTTTGGTTATTTAAAGTAGCGGCTATGCCTCTTTTATCATTGAGCTCCCTGAAAATGTTCAGGGCTCTTTCAAGGTAGGTCAGAGCAGTTGAATCTTTTTTAAAGGAAAGAATAACGCCACGGCATCGATTGGCTTCCGCAAAACCTCTTTGGAAAGAGATGCTGTCCGCAAGGCTTAGGGCCTTTAAATTATAATCATTTGCCTGGTCAAGTTGATAATACCATAACCTCCTGGTTACCTCATTCAGTAAATTCACTTTGCTGGTGTCTTTTGCCGACTGGAGCAGTATGACCAAACTATCCGCCTTATCTTTTTGTGCAGATAATTGTGAACATAAACTGTAATAAATGACAATAAGGAGTGCCTTTTTCATTCCATTAATTTACTTGTTTGTTTCCTTACAACGATAGTTGAACCAGCAATGCCGATCCTTCACGTTAGTTTCCATTTTCATCTGTAACTATCGGGACTCTGCCATGATTAGCCCGGTAGTACAATTGTAAATTCTGTGCCTTCTCTTTCTTTTGTATTTACTTTTATTTCACCACCATGTGCTTTTACAATATCATAACTCAGCGATAAACCCAAGCCCGTTCCCTGTCCCGTTGGCTTGGTAGTAAAAAATGGTTGAAAAATTTTATCAACTACTTTTTGAGGAATGCCATTGCCATTGTCTTCAATCTTAATCTCAACCTTATTTTCTTTTCTTTTCGTGCTTACTAAAACTAATGGCTCATAGCTCGCAGCTCGCAGCTTCACCTTTTCATTCACTGCATAAAAAGCATTATTGATAATATTCAACAACACTCTTCCAATATCCTGAGGAACAATATTTATTTTCCCAACATCATTATCAAATTCAGTTTTGATGTCTGCATTAAACGATTTGTCCTTTGCTCTTAAACCATGATAACTTAAACGCAGGTATTCATCTGCTAATACATTTATATCCGTCGGTTCCTTCTGTCCGCTGCTGGTCCTGGAATGTTGGAGCATTCCTTTTACTATCGCATCTGCACGTTTGCCGTGATGATTTATTTTTTGCTCATTGTCTTTGATGTCATCAGCTATTTCAATTGCCGATTGCGTATTGCCAATTGCCAATTCATTTTTCAGTTCATCGACCAATTCAGTATTTACATCAGAAAAATTATTGACGAAGTTCAACGGGTTTTGTATTTCATGCGCAATCCCGGCTGTAAGCTCACCCAATGAAGCCATTTTTTCAGATTGGATGAGCTGTGCCTGTGTGGTTTTGAGATGACTGAGTGTTTGTTCTATTACTTCATTTTTATTTTGCAGAAGCAGTTTGGCTTTCTTTTCTTTCTGACTATTACGGTAAAGAAAAAAAGCAGTAAGAAGCAAAACTGCCAGTCCTGCTATCAGTGCATATTGTTTCAATTGATTTTGATAAGCGACCCTGGCAATTTTGATCTCTTTTTGACGTTCTTCTTCGCGTGCAACCAATGTTTGCACGGCTTCAATATTTCCTGCACCAAATATGCTGTCTTTATAAGCGTCTGCTATTTTAAGATACTCCAGGGATGTCCTGGTATCTTTTGACTCATATAATTCAGACAACAAAGCAGCCGCTTCAAGTATCGTTTTCTTTTGGTTAATAACCCTCGATTCTTCGAAACCTCTATGTGCGTAGTAAAGAGCAGAGTCGGCATTATTATTATCCTTATAAAACGCTGCAATCTTATTGTATGCATAAGCTGAAGCCCTGCGCTCATTATTTTTGAGGGAGATCTCAAGGCCTTTTTGATAGAACTCCAATGCGTCGGCTGGCTTACCTGATTTTATTTTTATATCTCCGATGGTCTGATAAACTAACGGTTCTTCGTAATTATATTTTCCAAAAGTTTCAATAGCTTTTTGTTCATAAAAATTGGCCGAATCCAACTGGTTGAGTCCTGCAAACGCAACCCCCATGTCGAAATATGAATAAGCCAATCCTTCGTCATTAGATCCATATTCCTGGTTTATTAGTATATACCTGCGCAAATAATTTATTGCTTTCGGATAATCTTTCAGTATGATATAGGCCTCACCAATGCCATCCAGGGCCGGGCCGGCTAAAGGTTCTAAATGATACTTTTGTCCCAGTTGCAAGGCCTTAAAACCCAGCTCAAGAGACTTAGGCAAATTCCCGCGCTGTTCCGTTACGATACACATAAATCCAAGTACACTGATCTGCCCGGGTATATAGTTAATTTTTTCCGCAGATTCGAGGGCCTGTTGACCATACATGAGCGACGAATCTGTATTTCCCAGGCGATGCAGAAGGCAGAGTGCTATTTGAGCATTGATCCGGCTCGTATCATCTTTTGCTTCCGCTAACCGCATGTGTAAACTGTCAATCGCCTGCCTGGTTTGGGCAAAACCAAAACTGCATCCAACTGAAAGCAGGAAAATGCAAATCAATTTTTTTCTGATCGGTCGGATCATATCGGTAATTGAATGATAAACTTACTTCCTTCACCCTCCTTCGTTTCCACTTTTATCTCTCCACCATGTGCCTTGATGATATCATAACTTAAGCTTAATCCTAATCCGGTTCCTTCTCCTGTTGGCTTTGTTGTGAAGAATAGTTGAGCCCCCATCCCCTAAAGGGGAGTATTTGGCAACATAATGATAAATTCACTTCCTTCACCTTCTTTGTTTTCCACCTTTATCCCGATAGCTATCGGGACACCGCCTTGTGCTTGTCTGAACCATGATTTATAGGATTTATATGATTAATGGGATAAAACTCTGTTTGCAAAAATTCCCATGAGTCCCAAATCCCGATGGCTATCGGGACCCAGTTCAGACAACAGGTAGTTGAATCATAAACTCACTCCCCTCTCCCTCTTTCGTTTGCACTTTTATTTCACCTCCATGTGCCTTCACTATATCATAAGCCAGCGAAAGTCCCAGTCCCGTCCCCTGCCCCGTTGGCTTGGTAGTGAAGAAAGGTTGAAATATCTTGTCCAATATTTTTTGTGGAATACCATTGCCATTATCAGCGACTCTTATTTCCACTATTCCGATATTTCTTTTTGTGCTAACAGTGACCATTGGCTCATATCCGTTTTGTACTGAGCCTGTCGTAGTACGTTTCTTTTTCTCATCAACTGCATAAAATGCATTATTGATAAGGTTCAAAACCACCCTGCCGATGTCCTGCTGTATGACATTTATTTTTCCAACATTATTATCAAATTCAGTTTTGATGACTGCATTAAATGATTTGTCTTTTGCTCTTAAACCATGATAACTCAAACGCAGGTATTCATCTGCTAATGCATTTATATCCGTCAGTTCTTTTTGACTGGCGCTTGTTCTTGAATGTTGCAGCATCCCTTTTACAATGGAGTCGGCTCGTTTACCATGCTGATTGATCTTTTGCTCATTCTCCTTTATGTTGTCAGCTATTTCAATTGCCGATTGCTTATTGCCTATTGCCAATTCATTTTTAAGTTCATCGATCAATTCAGTATTCACCTCAGAAAAATTATTGACAAAGTTCAACGGGTTTTGAATCTCATGTGCAATGCCTGCAGTGAGTTCACCGAGCGAGGCCATTTTTTCTGAATGTATTAATTGAGCTTGAGTAGATTTAAGGTCCTGTATTGATTGCTGCAATTGTTGTGTACGTTCATTGACTTTCTTTTCCAGCAGCATATTATCAGCTTTTAATTTCCGGGAGCGGTCCTGGATTATAGCGTAGATAACAATAATTAATGCAATTACTGACAGCACACGAAACCACCAGGTTGCCCACCAGGGTGGCAGAATAATTACATCGATAGATCTTTCCATCCAATCATTGTTACTTCCGTTTGGTGTTTTTATATGAAAACTGTATTTGCCCGGCGGAACTTTGAAATAAGTTATTTTATCCTCCGGTTGTGCAATACGCCAGTCTACATCGTAGTTCTCAAGTTTATAATAAATTTTTTTATCATTAGCATTCCGAAAATCGACGGACGTGGTGCTGAATGCAAATACGTTTTGATCATGATCCAGGCGAATCTCTTTTGTATTATAAAGCGAGTGCTTTAGTATACTTGTACTATCAGGAAGGATCTGTTTATTGTTTAGCCAAAAACCAGTAAAATACAATTTGGGCGCACCTGTTGATGCTTTAAGCATCGCAGGAAGAAAAGCATAATATCCCTGGCCGTTTCCAAAATACAACTTTCCATCCAGCCCTGTAAAAGATGCTCCATCGAAAAAAAAGTTGTTTGCTTCGGGCAATCCATGTTCCTTTCCGAAATGAACAACATGGTCACGTTTTTTATTCAGCATGTAAATGCCTGTTTCAGTGCTCATCCACAGATTATCTTCTTTATCCCCTGTGATCGCTTCAACCTGGACAATATCGTTTCCCGGGTTGTCTTCTGCAATTGAGTTAAAGTTGTCTGTTTTCCTATTGTAATGATAGAGGCCACCAAGCGTGCCCGCCCAAATGGTACCTGTAGCATCCTTATATATACATGATATGCTTAAACCAGGGAGATAATGCACGCACTTTTGTGTCCGGATATTCATTTTGTTTATTCCGTTACCCCGATCACTTCCTATCCACAGATCATTTTCATCAATCAATAAAGACGCAATAAAATCATCGCTTATGGTAGTAACATCTGCCGGATCGTTTTTATAGTTAATGAATTTACCTGTTGAGAGATTTAGCGAATACAATCCTGCACCGTAAGTACCGAGCCACAGATTTGAATTGCCGTCCTTGCGAAGCCTGTAAATTAAATTCGATGCAGATGCTTTGTTAATTGAATCAGGATAATACCTGGTAAATCTTCCTGTTTTTGTATTGAAATAGTTTAAACCATTATTGGTACCCATCCAAAAATTGCCCTTGTCTTTTACTATTACAAAAATTGTATCACTGCTGATACTGCTGGCATCGCGGGGGTTGTGCCGAAACTCCCTGGTAGTCAAATTTTTTAAATCTTTACGCACCAATCCTCTTTGAGTACCCAGCCAAAGCACAGAATCACCTTCTTCATTAAATGCCCCAACACCTTGTGAAGCAAAGCCTGCATCAGGACTAAAGCCATTGCTTTTTCCAAAGAAAGGAATAGTAGTGTTGTAAATATCAACCCTGAACAAATTCGCATTTTGTGTGCTGATCCAAATAAATCCATCGGGTGTTGCATTTGCCCACCAACTGGTTTGATCTTTTAATAACCCTTTTTGATCGTCATCACTGCCATAATGAATAGTTTGTTTGGAAACAGGGTCGTACCTGATCAATCCATTCTGCAAAGTGCCTATCCATATTTTTCTATCCGCATCTTCAGTAATAAAAGTGATGTGATCCCATATCCCCTGCAGTTTTGTTCGGGCTAACTGGTTCGGTTTAGAAGGGTTGTAAGGGTACCGCGTAAACTTTCCTGTTTTTCTATCCAGCGTGTGCAAACCATCCCCATTTGTACCAACCCAAAAATTCCCATAACTGTCTTCAAAAATTGCTCTTACCTTGTTTGCAATAAGACTTTGCGGATCCTTCGGATCATGCATGTAACGTGTAAATGTTCCGTTGTCACGATGAAAGAGATTCAAGCCTCCGTTTTCATTATCAGCAAAAGCAAAACCGGTACCTGCCCAAAGATCCCCGGCTTTATCTTCATATAATGCTCTTACAGTGTCACAACTCAAACTGTTCGCATCATCATTCTCATGCCTGAAATGCTTAAACTTACCTGTTTTCTGATCCAGCAGATCGAGACCGTGGAAACTACCTGCCCAAACATTTCCAAGATGATCTACAAGGATTGTTGAAACAAAATCATTACTCAAACTTTCCGGATCCTTATCGTTATGCCGGTAATGGGTAAACTTATTGGCAACAGGATCAAATTTATCGAGTCCCATTCCATAAAAGCCGACCCAAATACTGCCTGATGAATCTGCGGCCAGGCATTCCGGATAATATCCACCTAACGAGTTTGGATTTTGAGGATCATTTTGGTAGCGTACCATGTGATTGCCATCAAACCGGATGATACAACGGTTAGATTGATCTGAGAACCACAAAAACCCGTATTTGTCACGGGCCATTCCATTTATTTTTCCCAGTGTAATGCCATTTGTCCCCGAAAAGAGGTCAAATCTTACATTTCGCGTTTGTGCATTATCCTCCTTTGATAAAAGCAAAAGAAAAACAACAATGCAATGTCTTACAAATAATTTCATTTGGTGGTTGTTTGCAATTGCCTTTAAGATAAACCTTATTGTGGTATATGAATAATAAACACCGCCCCTTGAATAATAAACACCGCCCCTTCATTTTCTTTTGTTTCCACTTTTATCTCTCACCCATGTGCCTTGACGATATAGTAAATTGTCTGAACCACCGACTTACACCGATTTCTGGATTCCACGGTCTTTATTGGCAACTTGCAAAATACTAATCAGTGGCGATCTTTCAATCTTATTAATCCCTGCCTGCCGGCAGCTGCCGGCAAGCAGCCGTGATTCAGACAACAGGCAATTGAGATATTTTTTCATTACCAATTCAACTATGCTATGTCTGGCTTTTTCGTCTCCCACTTTGTTCCAGTTTCTTTTTCACGGACTGAAGTCTATGATTACAAAATTCAACCGTGGCTACGCCACTACCTTCTGCAATAAAGTTTTGTTCACACTCAGTCAAGAGCCGTAGGCTCGGTTCTGTCCTGTAACGGCGGACTTCAGTCCCGCGTAAGAAGCGATACTCATCACTGAGTGCCATAGGCATGACTTATATCGGTAACAAAATAATAAACTCACCTCCCTCTCCTTCTTTAGTTTGCACTTTTATATCACCTCCATGTGCTTGTCTGAACCATGATTTATAGGATTTATATGATTAACGGGATAAAACTCTGTTTCCAAAAATTCCCATGCATCCCAAATCCCGATGGCTATCGGGACCCAGTTCAGACAACCGGTAATTGGATAATAAAGTCGCTTCCCTCTCCCTCTTTTGTTTCCACTTTTATTTCACCGCCATGTGCTTTTATGATATCATAAGCCAGTGATAAACCCAACCCTGTTCCTTGCCCTGTTGGTTTCGTGGTAAAGAAGGGTTGAAATATCTTATCCAATATGCTTGAAGGAATACCCCGCCCGTTATCTCTCACACTAATCAAAATTTTATTATTCTCTTTTTTGTTCTTACCCAAACTGTAGGAGTCCTGATGCTATCGGAATTTGAAAGCCCTCCTTCGGAGGGTTGGGAGGCCGCATAAAAAGCATTATTGATCATGTTGAGAATAACCCTGCCGATATCCTGCGGTATGATATTGATCTCGCCGACATTTTTATCAAAATCCGTTTCAAATTTCGCATTGAAGGATTTTTCTTTAGCACGAAGGCCATGATACGCCAATCGTAAGTATTCGTCGGCTAGTCCATTTATATCTGTCATCTCTTTCTGACCACTGCTTGTTCTTGAATGCTGCAGCATTCCTTTCACAATACCATCGGCTCTTTTGCCGTGATGATTTATTTTTTCTAAATTCTGCTTCACATCTTTAGCGATAGCCAATGCATCCTCATTATTTCCCTTTTCTAATTCCATTTTCATTTCTTCCAGCAATTCATTACTCACCTCAGAAAAATTGTTGACGAAATTCAATGGGTTCTGTATCTCGTGAGCAATGCCTGCAGTGAGTTCACCGAGCGAGGCCATTTTTTCTGACTGTACCAAAAGCGTTTGTGCCTGTTTCAGGTCTGTCAATGTTTTTTCTACCTGTTGCTTGGCAGCTTCCAGCTTATTAAAATCTTCATAGCGGGCATAGGCCGTGGAGAATGCATCAGCCACATGTTGTATCAATTCTATTTGTTCATCATTTAATTTTTCTGAATTACCTACATACAACATACCCTGCAAGAAAGGAAGGAAATGTAAATAGAATCCGCCCTTTGGAAGTGAACTGAGATATTGTTCCTTCGTGGCGATCGATCCTTGTTGTACCAGTATCTCAGCTATGCCAATAAAATCAACTTCATCCCAACGACTGATGTAGGTCTCTTTATCAAGCCAATGTTTCAGCATCACCGAAAAATTTCCCGGTGTATCATACGGCAAATGAAATGCACCAATTGCTTTTCCATCAGGCGTTGAAAGAAAGGTGTGAATGAGTTGTTGCAAGTTATCCATGATGAATACCCCGCAGCGAATGAACGGAAGACCCAGTATGGTAAGTTCATTCCATATCAATGGTGTTATCCTGTCGAGATCGGCCACTGTCCGCATCGAAGCAATATCTGCGCGAATGCGATCAAGTGCCGCCTGCTTCACCGCTTCTCTTGCATTGGCTTCTGATGTTTGTAATTCGATATACCGCCTGAATGTAAGATCAATGATCGTTGCAAATCGTTTTAAAATTTTTATCTCTGTCTCATTATACGGAGCCTCTGACCATGCATATAAACAACCCACAGAGAAGGGAAGAAAGGTGCCGAATTGTTTTTTGTCATCTTCAACCTGCGGCGCAGCTACGGGCAAGCCCCTTAACAATAATTGATAATATGACCTCATTTGTTCACCCTGCAGTTGCGGGTAATATTCTTCATTATCCAGCCATGATTCATATATCTTTTCTAAGACAGGGTGTTCTGATAAAATCACCCATCCAACTAATGAAAGACTGTCGCTATCAGCAGACGATGTAGCAGAATAGAGTTGTGCCTTTCGTGACTCCTTATTTAACAAACCAACACCGCAACGGATTGGACTGATACCAAGTTTTCTCAATTCGGTAAACACCATGCTGGCAGTAACAGAAAGATCATTACTGTTATGCATGGCCATCGCCTTGCCACGAACTTTTTCCAATGCAGCTTCAATCGTTGCTTCTCTTGCCTGGCCCTCGGCTTTTTGCAGGTCAAAGTAACGTCGAAAAGTAAGGTCAACGATTCTTTTAAAACGGTTCAGGATGTTTATTTCATCCTCTAAATAAGGTTCTTCTGTCCAGGCATAAAACAATCCTTCTGAAAAAGGAATATAATATCCATATTCCGTGTGCTCATAATTCGTCGGAGGAACATAATCAGGTGATGAATAAAAAAATGGCAATTGGTAATAAGATCTAAGTTCTTCGTCTCTCATTTCAACAATATAATTTTCTTGCTTTATCCAGCTTTCATATTGCTGCTCTAATGAATGATGCTGCGTCATTTCAATGGATCGTCTTAGTGTATGGAATTTTCCGTCTGAGGAAGTAGCGGCAGCATAAACATGGCAAGTATGAGAATCTTTTGAAAGTAACGCTACTCCACAACGTTTTGAATGAATATTTAATTTTCTCAATTCCTCAAACACTACAGTTGTTGTTGAAGAAATATCATTACTACTATGCATGGCCATGGCACTGCTTCTGACTTTTTCCATTGCAGCTTCAATGGTTGCCTCTCTTGCCTGTGCTTCGGCTTTTTGCAGATCGAGATAGCGACGGTATGTTTGACCAAACACCGACGCAAAGCGTTTGATGATCTTCGCATGCTCTTCCACCACTGGTTCGTTTGTAAATGAAAAAACAGCCCCATCCGGAAAAAAGAAATCACTGTGAAATTCCTTTGCTGGCAACGCACTCAAGTCAAACTGCGTTGGATAAAACTTTGAATTGTTGATGGCATTGTAATAATTTTTTAGATCATCATCCAGCAGATCATATTGATAAAATGTCTCTTTGGCTTTCCAGGCATTGTATATAGACCCGAGCATCTTATGCGCATCCAGGTCCAACTTTCCAATGATCAGTTTAGCATTGCCACCCGGCGTTGATCTCGCTGTCCAGACCTCAGCTATATGTTGATCATTAAATATTAAGATACCGCAACGATTAGTATGGATGCCGAGATTTACAAATTCAGCAAACATGGCCGCGACGGTTTCCCCAACATCATTACTGTTGTGCATGGCCATTGTCTTACTTCTAACCCTTTCCAGCGATGCTTCAATCTGCGCTTCCCGTGCCTGCGCTTCGGCTCTCTTCAAGTCCTGGAAGCGCGTATAGGTTTGCTCGAACACTTTAGCAAAGCGTGTAAGTATGTCAATCTTCCGGTCGTCCACCACTTCCACGTCAATCGCTTCCAGCAATCCGTACTTCATGGAGGCCACCGAGAAGCACACATAATCATGCGAGAGAATATTTTGCTTGACCGCTTCAGGCAGCCTTCGCAAATCACTCTTTTCAAAGATCAAGAGGTCCAGCTTGAGTTTATCCTCGCCTTTCACCTCAACGGTGTCGTAGGGTACCTGTTTCTCGTAGAGTTCCCAATATTTTCTAAGGGCCCAGTGGTCGAGTGTTGGTATCTCGTAGCGTTCCGGCAACACGCGTTGTGCGGGGGTGGACAGCCAGGCATCAAAGCCAGATTGATCTTCTTTAACTATTCTGAGTTGAAAGCCCCACTTGGAAATCCCAAAAGGTTGAAGTTGTTCAAACAACACATGCACGACTTCGCGGAGTTCTTCACTTTTATGCATCGCCATGGTTCGGGCACGAACTCTTTCGAGAGCCAGTTGAATTTCTGCCTCACGTGCCTGTGCTTCTGCTTTTTGGAGGTCGAGGAACCGGATATAGGCTTGTTCAAAAACTTTTGAAAAACGTTTTAATATGTCAATCTCCGTTTCGCTCAGCGATTTGGATGAGTACCTGTTTATCTGTACTCCTGTATTCTTTGCAAATGCAATAGCTACTGTGATACCTTCAGCATCCAAAATGAATTTTTTCCGTTCCTCATCCAGGAATTTAAAATCAGTTTTTTGAAAACTACGTTCGAACCACTCATTCTTCTCTTCAAAGGAATAGGTCTTTAAAAAAACATCTGTGTGCGTTTCTCTTGCATCGATGAGGTCTTTTGAAATACCCGGATCAATGTAAGGCATATGAAAAACGGCTGAGCGTTTTTGCACAGGGCTTGCGATCCAGTAATCGTAATCTCTTGTACCCTCTTTAAAGATCGCGATGTTCGCCGAATCCATTTCAACATTGAGTTCTTTCAATCTTTCAAACACAGTGTTAACCACCTCTTGTAATTCGTCACTTTTATGCATGGCTAAGGAACGTGAGCGAACTTTCTCCAGCGCTGACTCGACCTGAGCTTCCCTCGCCTGCGCCTCGGCTCTTTGCAGATCAAGATAACGCCGGTATGTCTGTCCAAATACCCTGGCAAAACGATTAAATATTTTTTTCCTCTTCCGTAAGATTCCAAGAAAAAACATACAGTACTCCTTGACGGAAAAAGAAACTATTGCGAAATTGCCATGGAGGAAGCGATGCTATGTCGTATTGCTAATCGGATATTCATGGGATCACTGACTCAAATAACCTTGAAGTAATTGACCTCTTAGTCATCGCCCCGTAGGTATATGAATAATGTTGTTCCGATTTGTTTTTCCAATCTTGATACACCCCCCGTTATATTGGATCGCCTCGCCATATCGATATCCGCCTAACGACGAGGTCGAGCTTTCTCAATTCTCACCTGTCTTCGCCGTCCATATTTCCACTTTTGTCGTTTCGCCAAGTACTCATGCCGCTTCGCACGGAACGAATACCCGCTACCTGCTGAAATATAACGTCAGCCTCCCCTGACATTCCTGGCTATTGTGCATCGCCATTGTTTTACTCGCACTCTTTCCAGCGAAGCTTCTATCTTGCTTCTCTTGCCTGTGCTTCAGCTTTTTTCAGATCAAGAAAACGAGTATAGGTCTGTTCAAAATGCGAAACGTTTAAATATTCGCTTTTTCTTCTGAATGAGGTTCATAGCTCCTAACCTGTAACGCACCATAATTCATAGAAAATTGTCGAACCCGGCGATCCTTAATGAATTCATCTTTTACAACTACCCCCATTTCTTCACGGGCAAATTGTATCCATTCTTTTACATCCTCTCCATGCAGGTCGATCACAGACTCTTAAGACCAATCATTACTTTTTTTGCCGGTGCGTTTCTAAATTCATTTGTGTTTTAAAGATTTCATCAAATGTTTTGTTTCATCTTGACCTATAATTCATATACCCTGCATATTTGTCTATACCTTGTTTCGATCAGGGTTTCACCAGCTCCGCATTCCTGAAAAAGCACCTGGGCCGTTTCAGCCAGCTCCTCACTTTTATGCATCGCCATCGTTCTTGCACGTACTCTTTCCAATGCCAGTTGTATTTGTGATTCCCGTACCTGCGCTTCGGCTTGATTAAGATAGGGTACGAGATAAGTCATTTCAAAAACCTTACACCGGAATATATTTTGCGAAAATCCGCGAAACCCAATCTGCGCAATACTGCAGATACCGTTAAAAATCTGTATTAATAACGATTATGTCTGGTAGTTGTGAGAAAATGTCCCTTACAACAAATGGAGGAACATAATCAGACAAAAATCTATGATGCTCTTTATTTACCTCTCCCTGTATTTCAAAAATATGAAGTGGCTTTTTCTGTTTCCAATCCTCATATCTTTTGTTCAACACATGATCGCCTGTTAAAGGGAAGTCAATAAAATTGGGAAGAAGAGTACCATCCGGAAGAACCGTCCAGGCGGTCTGCAGGCTTTCGATTCATAATAAAATTAGCCACAACTGCTGGATTGATGCCAATGTTCATAATTCACGATAAGCAATTGCGCAGCTTCACGAAGTTCATCACTCTTTTGCATCGCCATCGTTCCTGCACGAACTCTTTCCAATGCCAATTGTATTTGTGATTCCCGTGCCTGTGCTTCGGCTTGTTTTAAGTCATTGAACCGGGTATAGGTAAGGTCAAACACTTTGGCAAAGCGAAGCAGTATATCAAAATGTTCGTCCGAGAGTGATTCAAGACTAGCCAACGTAAGATTTCCAAAATTATTAAATGACGCATTCAAATAAACACGGTCCGGGGCTCTCATTCCTGCAATCACGAAATCCGGTAACTGGGACAATTCTGTTTTCTTAAAAAGGAATTCATCTGTGACAAATTTATTTTCGCCTTCCAGAATGTATTGCCATTTTAATGATCGTTCCTGCCATCCTTTTAAATACTCATTAAAAAAAGGCATGTCAGCATACTTAACAAAGAAGTTCATGGGCATGGACGGGGCTTCGGAATTTGCCATCCACCACCGAACTCCTTTTTCGTTGCCTTCATAGATCAGTATCACGCATCTCGTCAGTACCAGATCAAGCTTTGTTAATTCGGAGAATACAGTTCCTATCAATGCATTTAATTCTTCTGAAGTTTGCATGGCCATTGCCCGGCTTCTTACTCTTTCCAATCCCGCTTCAATCCGTGCCTCTCTTGCCTGTGCTTCGGCTTTTTGGAGATCGAGAAAACGGGTATAAGATTGTTCAAACACAATTGCAAAGCGCCTGAAAATATTATTCTCCTCATCTGTAAACAACGCATCATCATATTTGCCCATAGAAAACCAGATGTTCGTTAACCTGAAAAAAGAACGAGCCATCCCTTTGTCGCTTAATACATATTGCTTTCTTTGTTCGGGAATATTAAGGGCTTCGGTTATTTCAAAAAATTTTCGGAAGAAGATATTTTTCTCTTCTGCCGAATAGAGTTCGGTAAAGAAATCAAGCTTTGCATTTTCCTGGTCGCTAAATATCCTATGATCAAAATAAGGGAAATAGATCTGTGACGGGTATGCCTGTTCAGGAGTCGATATCCACAGATCCCAGTTACCCGCTGCATCGGCCTTGCTAAAATTTGCGTGATCGAATTTTATTCCGAGCCCTGATAATTGCTGAGTGACTATTTTGATTACATCGTGAAGTTCGCTACTGTTGTGCATCGCCATTGACCGGCTTCTCACTCTTTCCAATGCAGCTTCAATCTGTGCTTCTCTTGCCTGCGCCTCAGCTTTTTTAAGATCGAGGAAACGTGTAAAAGTGAGATCAAATACGCCAGCAAACCGATCGAGTAATTTCAATGCTTTCAGAAGACCGGCATTTCGGATGATAAGCCCATCATCCCCCTCGAGAAAAACACACCGTTGACATTCCATGATCGTTTGCGAACTGCATTGGACTCATCCCAGCCTTTTTTACCGATCAATGAATTTCGCCAATGATTATATTCCTGCAATTCTTTTCCTTTGACCGTGAATGAGAACTTTTTTTGTTTATCCAGGAAAGCCTCTTTAGCTTTCTTCATCACGAAAACTTCTTTATCCAACTCCATTTTAAATGACCGGTCAATCTTTTCTCCCTTCAACGTCACGAACATCTCCCCCATTACTGCATCCTCATCAAAAACGCAAATGGATACCTGTGCAGCAGTCACTCCCAATGATTTGAATTGTTGAAATAAAACCAGTGTGGTTTCCTGCAACTCCTCACTTTTTTGCATCGACATTGTCCTGGCTCTCACTCTTTCTAATGCTAATTCTATCTCCGCTTCTTTGGCCTGTGCCTCCGCTTTTGCAATATCAATGTATCGCTGATAAGATAAATTGAAGACATTCCTGAAACGTTTCAGAATTTTTTTTTGTTCTTTGGATACAGGCTCGAAAGAGGAAATGCTCAAAGCACCTGTTCCTGTCGAATAAGAGTAATAATAAACTGTTTTAGCTTTATTCAATTTGCGGTCGCGCAAATAACCAATTTCTTCGCGGTATTCTCTCCATGCCTTCATTTCTTTTTCAGGTATAACGACTTCGGCAAAGGCATTGCTCGCTTTTTTCAACTGGTCTGCCCATCCTTTTACAATTTTATTCGACTTGTAATCGAGCTCAATGACTCCCGTTACACCATAATCAGAATAATAATAACTGGTGATCGTTTCTTTCGAATCGTTGTTGATGACGATCTCGGAGTTCCTCAGATCGGTGAACCCAAGTTTTTTTAATTCTTTAAAAATGAGGCTGCCAATGCCTGACAGGTCTTTCGATCTTCTCATGCTCATGGCGACAATGCTTACCTTTTCCAGCGCTGCGTCTATCTTAAGCCCGTAGCTTTTCGCCGCCAGTTCTTTTTCAAGCTTTGCCGTTCTTTTTACCAGTTCTTTTTTAGAGCGGTGGTTGTTCATGCTTTATTACGTCGACGGAATGCTGATTATAAATTTACTTCCTTCATTTTCTTTTGTCTCAACCCTTATATCGCCCCCATGTGCCTTAATAATGTCATAACTTAAAGATAAGCCCAATCCCGTCCCTTGTCCGGTTGGTTTGGTAGTAAAGAATGGCTAAGCCCCCATCCCCTAAAGGGGAGTATTTGGCAGCATAATCACAAACTCGCTTCCTTCCCCTTCCTTCGTTTCCACTTTTATTTCACCACCATGTGCTTTTATAATATCATAGCTCAAACTCAATCCCAATCCTGTTCCTTGTCCTGTTGGTTTCGTTGTAAAGAATGGCTGAAAAATTTTTTCTTTGATCGAATGAGGAATGCCATTACCATTATCTTCAACTTCTATTTCAATCCTGCCATTTATTTTTTTTGTGTGAACAGAAACAAGTGGTTTGTAGTCAGCGTTGAGCTGCGAGCCCTGAGTTCTGAGCTTCTCATTCACTGCATAAAAGGCATTGTTGAATAAGTTTAGCATCACTCTCCCTATGTCCTGCGGAATAATATTTATTTTACCGACGCTCTCATCAAATTCTGTCCTAAAATCCGCATTAAAACTCTTGTCTTTTGCACGCAAACCATGATAGCTCAATCGCAAATATTCATCAGCAAGCTTGTTGATGTCCGTTAGCTCTTTTGTGGTGCCACTGCTCCTAGAATGTTGCAACATATTTTTTACAATGGCATCGGCACGTTTGCCATGATGATTGATTTTTTCTTCATTATTTATAACATCATTTGCAATTGCTTTGATCTCTGCAATGTTTCCCTTGTCAGCTTCTTCTTTTAATTCCTCAAGGAATTCTCTATTGACGTCGGAAAAATTATTGACGAAGTTTAACGGGTTTTGAATTTCATGTGCAATGCCTGCAGTCAGTTCGCCGAGTGAAGCCATTTTTTCGGATTGGATCAATTGAGCCTGGGTTATTTTAAGTTCATCAAGCGTTTTTTCAACCTTAGCTTTTTGAGTATCTATTTCCTGTTTTTGTTTTTGAAGTACTGTGTACGACTTCTGCTTATAAATATTTTTACGCCAAAGACCTAGTGCCACAAGCAATACTATAGTCAATCCGCTTAAAAGAATGATAGTGTTTTGTCGATTTCTATTCGCTGATTGTGCCTTTTCTATTTTTTGCTGTAATTCCTGTTGATGCATTTGCTCATTAAAATAGAGATTTTGTTTTGCCTGGTTGAATAAACTATCTTTTGCCACCATCACAATTTGCATGTACCTGAAGGCGCTGTCTGTAACGTGATTGGTTGTATAAATATCCGTAAGTATTTTCCCGGCTTTAACGATCTGGGAAGGAAAAGAACCATCATGTACAAGATCGATGGCCCGGCGGGCAAAGTAAACGGCAGAATCAATGAGGTTTAGTTTCTTAAATATACCGGCCATACCGATATAGCCATCTAGCAAATCCTGTTTTTCTATCGAAATATTAAGGCCCCTGTGATAGTAATCCAAAGCTGACGCATATTCTTTTTTTTGAGAATAAATTTCTCCCAGGTAAAAATAAGGAACAGACCAATGATTTTCAGACTTAAGGTCGAGACCATAGCACATATCTATATAATAAAGTGCGGAATCAAGCTGATTTAAATGGAAATATGTTTCACCTAAAAAGCCCGAAAAGATCTCCTGGTACTGTAGAAAAATTGCGTGATTTAATTTGAGTTTATTGTAATAGTATAAGGCTCTTTCGTAATCTTGAGAATAGTAGTATACGGATCCGATGCCGGCGTAGGCCCCGGCGATGTTTGCAGAATCTCCCGACTTTTCGGAAAGCTCCAACTGTTTCAGACTCGCCTCCAAAGCTTTTGGATAATTGCCCTTGCCTGAAAATGCCTCATACGCGACGCTGTTAGCGTAGATTTCTCCGGCGAGAAAATTTAATTTTTGTGCTAATCGTAAAGCCTCCTGTGCGTACAAAATACCACTATCGGGATATGACCATTGATAAATGGCACCTAAGTTTATTAATAACAATACCTTATTGGTGTCTTCTTTTGCTGAAACTAATTCGCGCCTTAAACTATCAGCAGATCTTTCTTGTTGTCCAGTAGTTCTTATAAGGGATAAAAACAAAGACAATAATAATAGGAATGCTTTTAACATAAAGTAATTTTAGCCGGTTAGGTTAACGGCAATTGAATTACGAACTCGCTTTCGTGTAATCCCTTTAATCCCTGATTCAGACAGGCAATTGAATCACAAACGCGCTTCCTTCGCCATCTTTTGTCTCCACTTTTATTTCACCATTGTGCGCTTGTCTGAACCCTGCCTGTCCGGCAGGCAGGCATGATTTATAGGATTGTGGGATTAATAGGATAAACCTCCTCTCTAAAAATTCTCATGCATCCCATAAATCCCAACTCAGACAGGCAATTGAATCACAAATTCACTTCCCTCCCCTTCCTTACTCTCCACTTTTATTTCACCACCATGCGCCTTTATAATATCATAGCTCAATGACAAACCCAATCCTGTACCTTGCCCCGTTGGTTTGGTAGTAAAGAACGGCTGGAATATTTTATCCAGTACTTTTTGCGGAATACCGCCCCCATTGTCAGTTACTTTAATTTGAACACTCCGACCCCCTAAGGGGGCTCAATGGAAGCCGTTGATATTGTAACGGTGGGCTTATACCCTACAGCTTCCACCTTTTGCCTTTCATTTACTGCATAAAATGCATTATTGATTAGGTTGAGTAATACTCTTCCAATGTCTTGCGGAATAATATTTATTTTAGCGACGTTATTATCAAAGTTTGTCTTAAAATCTGCATTAAAACTCTTGTCTTTTGCACGCAAACCATGATAACTCAATCGCAAATATTCATCAGCGAGCTTATTGATATCCGTTAGCTCTTTTGTGGCCCCACTGCTCCTGGAATGCTGCAACATATTTTTCACAATGGCATCGGCACGCCTGCCATGATGATTGATTTTTTCTTCATTATTTATAACATCATTTGCAATTGCTTTGATCTCTGCAATGTTTCCCTTGTCAGCTTCTTCTTTTAATTCCTCAAGGAGTTCTTTATTGACGTCGGAAAAATTATTCACGAAGTTTAACGGGTTTTGAATTTCGTGGGCAATGCCTGCAGTCAGTTCGCCGAGTGAAGCCATTTTTTCTGATTGCACCAACTGGGCCTGGGCCTGTTTCAGATCAACCAATGTCTTTTCTACCTGCTGTTTGGCGACTTCCAGTTTATTAAAATCTTCATAACGGGCATAAGCCGTAGAGAAAGCATCGGCAAGGTTTTGCATCAATTGCAAGGCATCATCGCTCAATGGTGATGTATTGCCTGCATATAACATGCCCTGTAAAAAAGGAAGAAAATGCAAATAGAGATCAGTGGGATGATTTTCTGTAATGTATTTTTCGCCGCTTTTTATAGCGCCCTGTTGTACCAGGTTTTGTGTAAACTCAACAAATTGTGCTTCATCCCAATGTTGTTGATACAATTCTTTTTTATGCCAGTGTGATAATATCTCCGCTGTTTCACCGGGTGCATCGTAAGACAGGTTAAATGCAGCAATGGATTCTCCACCGGGTGTAGATAAATGCGTTTCCATTTGCTGTCGCTCATCATCCATAATAAAAACACCACAGCGGATAAAAGGAACTCCAAGTGTAGTTAATTCATTCCATATTAATGGTGTGATCCTTTCAAGATCGTTTGTGGTACGCATAGATGCTATCTCCGCACGCACCCTATCAACCGATGCACGTTTAACAGCTTCCAATGCCTGCGCTTCTGCTTTTTGGAGATCAAGAAATCTTGTGTAAGTCTGTTCGAATACTTTTGCGAAGCGTTTGAAAATATCCCAGGTTTCGGGCACCGGCTTGTAAGTAATGAACATCAGGTAACCCTGGTCAAAATAAGCAATATGGAAGATTTGAAATTCAGGTGCGATGAACTCATCGAAAAACTCCTTCGGAGCCGACTTAAACTCAGGCAGCGAAATCAGCCGCTTGTAATGTGTTTTTATTTCATCTCCCCCTATTTCCTCCACATAAAAACTTTCTCCTCTTTGTTTCGCATCATAGAAACGCTGAAAACAATCATCAACTGCCGGATGCGTTTTGAATGGCGGCTGCAATGAGCCCTGCCTGGACATCCAGGCCGTGCATGTTTTTCCATCAGCTTCCCAAATATTATATCCACAGGCCCATTGATCCACACCAAAAGTCTGTACCTGCTGAAATAATAATAAGGCGGCATCTTTCAGTTCATCGCTGTGCTGCATAGCCATCGTCCTGCTTCTTACTCTTTCCAATGCCGCTTCTATCTGAGATTCCAATGCCTGTGATTCTGCTTTTTGCAGATCAAGAAAGCGCTGATATAACCTTTCAAATTCGTTTGCAAACCTTACCAATATTCTCTGCTCTTCTTCCGTGGCTTTCCTGTGATGGTGAAACCCTATGTATCCGAATTTGCAAAAACCCAAGGCATCGAATATACCGTTCGGAAAGTCCTCAGGAGTCATAATAGCATCTTCCGGCATGGCCGCCCATATATCCGGGAAGAAGGCCATTAGCTCACTGATCACTTCTTTAGGGTAATATGAAAAGTCCACCGTGTTAGGTTTGCCATTCTTCCCACTTTTCCAGGAGTGCTTTCCATTCCGGCCTTGAATCAAGGTCAACAATTTGTTCTGCGACCACCCGTTTCCCCTCTTTTCCTGTTGCTCTGTATGAAAATGTATTCTTTTCCAAATCAAAAAGATCAAGATGAACGTCCGCGGGCTGAATTTTCAACACATCGAATTGTTCAAATAATATGGCAAGCACATTACTTAATTCATCGGAACGATGCATGGCCATGGCATTTGCTCTTACTCTTTCCAATGACGCTTCGATCTGTGCTTCTCTTGCCTGGATTTCTGCCTTTTTTAGGTCAAGGAAGCGCGTATACGTTTGCTCAAATACTTTTCCCAGGCGTTTGAAGATATCATGTGCCTCGGGCACCGGCTCATAAGTAATAAACATCAAGCTTACCTTTGAACCAAATACAAAATGTTCATATTGATGAGACGGGAACCTAACTCCATCCTGCAGCATTATTTCATACTGTTTTTCATCAAGCTTAGTAAGCGCGAGGTACAATTGTTTGATCTTTTCTCCTTCTACATATTGTACATCAAAGTCGACTCCGCTTTTCCTGGCATTGCTGATATCAGTTAATGCCTCAGCCGTATCTGTGTAAACTGTATATGGCTCAATAAAGCCACCATTGGGGCTTGTTATATAGTCTACATAAGAATTATTGTCTTCGCTCCATACATTAAAACCTGCTGTCCAGGTTTTAATGCCCAGGGCACTGACCTGTTTAAATAATAACCCTGCTACATCAGTCAGTTCATCACTCTTCTGCATGGCCATGGTACGGCTTCTCACTCTCTCAAGTACTGCTTCAATCTGCGCTTCCCGTGCCTGTGCTTCGGCTTTTTGCAGATCGAGAAAGCGAACATAAGATTGCTCAAACACTTTAGCAAAGCGTTTCAATATTGCTATGTCCTCTTCCGAAGGCACACTCCTGTATGTGAAGGAATAAGTATGCTGAATTTTTTTGCCATGCAAAGGAGAGGATATGCTTGTCGTTCTGAAATATCCATTGTTTAAGCTCATCCGGGAAATGTCCTTAATCCGATTGTTCAAAGGCATATTCAAATAAACTGTTCTTCTCCACCACTGAAAATGCTTTTGAAAAATACTCATCGCCATTTTCTTTCGATTGCCAGGCAGCATTGAAAATGGGATGATCAAAATAGGGCAACAGATAACTGCCTGCCATGCTATAGTCGGGAGAAACAATCCAATGCATCACGATCCTTTGAATTCTGGAAATAGGTGAAAGGACTACGCCATTAGCGTCCAGAACTACTCCGAGATCCTTTAACTTTTCGACTATCACCGTCACCACTCCTCCGAGTTCGTTAGCCGTATGCATAGCCAGTGAACAGGACCTTACTTTTTCCAATGCTGCTTCGATCTGCGCTTCCCTTGCCTGCGCTTCGGCTTTTTGCAGATCAAGAAAACGGGTATAGGTTTGTTGAAATACTTTTCCAAAACGCATTAGTGTGTTATTCTCTTCATCTGTATAAGGAATGCCTGAAAAATTCTCGATGTACAGGCCAACATTCTCTAATAATACTGTGGATATTGCAAGGCCAGGGCAACTGAAATAATAGTCCAATGTCTCCTCCGGCACGCCAGGGATCAACTTAAATAGATCCTGGTAAAATTTATTTTTTTCTTCAAAAGACAGATGGTTGGCAAAGAAATCCTTTCCTTTTTCTCTTGCTTCATTAAAACTGTTCCAATGCGCACAATCAAAATAAGGAATTGTTACCTGGAAGGGAACCTCGTGCTTGTCTGCCAACCAGATATGCATATCATCCCTTTCCTTATAATCCATAATAAACCCGGTATGTTCAATATGGATATTTAAGTGAACGAATTGTTCATATACGACCTGGATCACTTCTTTGAGCTCTTCACTTTTTTGCATACCCATGGAACGGCTTCTCACTCTTTCCAATGCTGCTTCTATCTGCGCTTCTCTTGCCTGTGCTTCTGCTTCTTTCAGGTCTTTATAACGTCTGTAGGTGAGACCCAATACAGATGTAAACCTGCGGTATATTTTCAATTCATCTTCAGGCAGTTCTTTCTCTGTCCATGCAAATATGCTACCGCCGGCAAATGGAAAGAAATTACCATATTGAACAGCATCTGTAGGATAATCCGGATAGTCAATTTGCGGCCTTACCAGCTTATAATATTCTTTTATTTCATTACCGCGGAGTACAGGGTGATATTCTTTCTGTAACATAGTACTTTCATAAATGCCATCCAGCACCGGATGACCGGCCATTTCCAATTTTCCTACAACTTCTTTTGACTCTCCCTTTTCTGTCGTATTCATTGTGGAAATTTCAGCAATACGGTTTTCTTTATTTAGCAACCCAACGCCACATCTGCGGGGGGTAATACTTAGTGATCGTATCTCCTGGTAAAATACACCAATGGCGGCGGTCAGATCTTTTGAATCATGCATGGCCATTGCCTTACTCCTTACTCTTTCCAAAGAAGCTTCGATCTTTGCTTCTCTTGCCTGTGCTTCGGCTTTTTGCAGATCCAGAAATCTTGTGTAGGTCTGTTCAAAAACTTTTGCAAAACGTTTAAATACGTCCCACATTTCAGGAACTGGTTCATAGGTAATGAACATGAGATAACCCTGAGAAAAAAAAGCACAATGATTCACTTGGAATTTTGGGATTTGAAATCCTGTGTCCTCCATGCCGCCAAGTACCTTTTTTACTTCAGGCAGACTAAACATGTAGTTGTATGTTTCCTCCAGCTCTTTCCCCCCTGTCTCCATCACAAGCAGATCATCACCTCTTTGCCTGGCTTCGCAAATCCGAATAAAGAAAATATCTTCTGTGTGAGGCAGATGATAAGGCGTTGCTATACTGCCGTCCGGGTTACACATATTAATTGTAGCAGATATTCCATCGTCCTGCCAGATATTAAAACCACTTGACCAACTTTTAACACCCAGGTCCTGCAGTTGCTTAAATAATAAGGATGCAGCGTCTCCCAATTCATCACTTCGCTGCATTGCCATTGTTCTTGCACGAACTCTTTCAAGAGCCAATTGTATTTGTGATTCTCTTGCCTGCGCCTCTGCCTGTTTCAAATCATTAAAACGTGTGTAGGTGAGATCGAAAACTTTTCCGAACCGGCCAAGTATATCGAGATTAACATCTGATAGTGGAACATCTCCAACAGTTTGTAATCCTCCGAAATTGCTGAACGAAAAAGAAACAACATATTTTTCCATAGCACGCGATGCCGCCTGTGCCGCTTCAGGAACCTTTCTGAATTCTGTTTCATTAAATAAATAATCATCGTAAATCTTTTTTTCAGGGCCTTCGAGTACATACACATATTTTGTCTTTCTTTCTTTCCATCCTTTCATCATTGCATGATGAAAAGGATAATCTTCAAATTTCATGTGATAGTGATCCGGGGCTTTGTCAATCTCCGGGCTTGCGGCCCAAACCGTATTCGATAACGAAGGTTCATCGATTATATTGATGATACACCAGGTTAATGCAAAATCAAGTTTGGTTAATTCTTTAAAAACAGTATCGACTAATTCAGATAACTCATCAGACTTTTGCATCGCCATGGCTCTTGCCCTCACTCGTTCCAATCCCAATTCAATCTGTGATTCTTTTGCCTGCGCCTCTGCTTTTTTTAAATCGAGGAAACGGGTGTAGGATTGTTCAAAAACATTGGCAAATCGTTTTAGGATATCATTTTCTTCTTTCGAAAATGATTTCTCTGCATATCTGTATAATTGGAAAACAGTATTTTTTGTACAAGCAAGAGATGTTGTAAAGAATGCTGAAGACAATAGCAACTGCTTTTGTTCTTCGGGTATATTGATCCCTAAAACAGTTTGCTCCAGGAGAAAGTGGATATATTCTTTTTTCATTTCTCCCGAATAGGTCTTCGTAAACAACTCTTCCCTTCTTTCAATCGCATCGTTGTAATCTCTTTGTACCTGTGTGAACTCATTAAATTTAATTCGCAATGGCTCCGGATAATCACCAATCCAGACATAATAATCTTTTGTCCCTTCGATAAAGGTGCAGACAGCCGCACCATCCATTCGCACCTCCAGTTCATTGAATCGTTCATATACGCTGTTCACCACTTCCTGTAACTCATCACTTTTCTGCATGGCCATGGTTCGTGCCCGAACTCTTTCAAGAGCAAGTTGGATCTGTGATTCCCTTGCCAGCTCCTCTGCTTGTTTTAAATCGAGAAAGCGAGTGTACGTAAGATCAAATACCTGGGCAAATCTTTCAAGTAAGTGAATGCTCCCGGTAGCCGGCAGCATGGGCGTAGAAAATGACAGGTGCCCTTTGGAAAAAAACGCACTTGTGATCACACGCCGCCCGCTTGTATCAGTGCTATTAATAGTAACACCGCTCATCTTATTCCTGTAGTTGATCCAATTCTCCAGTTCTTTGCCGGTGAGATCGATTATAATTGGTCCTTTATTTTCTTTCCAGCCGTTATACATTTTCTTTATCAGCGTGGGTTCTTCAATGCTCAGGTTAAATGCACGATTTACCCCGGCGCCACTACCGCTCCAATCTGTTACGCTGAATTCAATTACTCCATCGGCTTCATTCACGATCCCGATGGTCATCTGCATAAGTTCCTGGCCAAGACTTTTAAATTGTTCAAAGAGTATGGCCGCTGTTTCCGGCAGCTCATCACTTTTCTGCATAGCCATGGTTCTTGCACGAACTCGCTCCAACGCTAATTGAACCTGCGATTCTCTTGCCTGTGCTTCGGCTTTTTGCAGATCCAAAAAACGAGTATAGGTTTGTTCGAAAACTTTTGCAAAGCGTTTGAAAATTTCCCAGTTTTCCTGACAGGGTTCATACGTTATAAACATCAGGTAGCCTTGTGGGAAAAAAACACAGTGCGTAATTTGAAATTTTGGTATTGGAAACCCTGAATCCTCAATATCACCAAAGGCCTTTTTCCATTCAGGAATACTAAACATATACCTGTATGTTTCTTCCAGTTCTTTTCCCTTTGATTCCATGACAAAGAAACCATCAGCGTCATGCCTGGCGTCATATATTTTTTTAAAGTAAGGATCTTCTGTATGCGGCAACCTTAACGGAGCCTGAATTCCTCCATCCGGGGTACTCATCCATGTAGTTGTTGAGATGTCATCAACATTCCAAATTTGGAAACCACTTGACCAGGCCTTAATGCCTAAATCACTTACCTGCTTAAATAATAATGATGCAACGTCAGCTAGTTCATCACTTTTTTGCATCGCCATGGTTCTGGCACGCACTCTTTCCAATGCTGCTTCGATCTGCAGCTCACGGTTTTTTGCTGCAAGTTCCTTTTCGAGTTCCGCAGTTCTTTCTAAGACATCTGTTTCGGAGTGGTGGTTGTTCATGCTTTATTGTGTGGATGGAATGATGACTATAAATTTGCTTCCTTCACCTTCCTGTGTTTCTACCTTCATTTCACCATTATGTCCTTTCGTAATGATATCGTATGCCAATGAAAGTCCTAATCCTGTTCCCTGTCCCGTTGGTTTCGTAGTAAAAAATGGTTGAAATATCTTGTCCAGATTTTTTTGAGGAATACCGCCCCCATTGTCAGTAATAGCAATCAATACTTTGCCGTCAGCATTCTTTGTACTTACTGAAACGGTTGGTTCAAACTGACCATTCAATTGTTTTTGCTTTTCACTAACTGCATAAAAAGCATTATTGATCAAATTGAGAATTACTCTTCCGATCTCCTGCGGTATGACATTTACCTCACCAACATTCTTATCGAAATCGGTGATAAATTTTGCATTGAATGATTTGTCTTTTGCACGCAGCCCGTGGTAAGCCAATCTCAGGTATTCGTCTGCCAGTACATTTATATCTGTAAGTTCTTTTTGACTGCTGCTGGTTCTTGAATGTTGCAACATTCCTTTTACAATGGCATCTGCGCGTTTGCCGTGATGAAGGATTTTTTCAAGGTTCTGTTTCACGTCGCCAACGATCGCAATTGCATCTTTTGTATTTCCCTTTTCCAATTCGGTCTTCATCTCTTCCAGCAACTCATTGCTTACATCGGAAAAGTTATTGACGAAGTTCAACGGATTTTGTATTTCATGCGCAATGCCTGCAGTGAGTTCACCAAGACTTGCCATCTTTTCTGATTGTACCAGTTGCTTTTGGGTTGCCTGCAATTCAGTGAGGGTATCTTCAGCTTTTTTCTTCGCGGCTTTTATTTCTATTAGATCCTGTTCAGCCTGCAACGCATGTGCCTCGGCAATTTTAAGATCATTGAAACGGGTAAAGGTAAGATTGAACACCGCCGCAAATCTCTCGAGCAATTGGATAGTTGCCTCCGGTTGTTCATCGGGTGACGCCATGCCAATAAATCCTTTGCTGAAATAAGCAATATTCTGCAATCTTCTTTTTTGTGAAAGCCCGCCCTTAAAAGGAACATGGAGGCTGCTGAGGTGTTTAAAATATTCTTCAAGCTCCTTTCCATGCATATCAATCATCAACGATTTATTTTGCGCCTTCCATCCGTCGTACATTTTTTTGAATGAAGGGTTAGCATTCATATTGGCCGTATAAGCCATACTTATCTTGCTTCCGTCTTCATCCGTTATCCAAAATTCCGCTTCACCTGTTTCTTCTTTTATAATAGTGATGTATAAACGGTTTGGTTCAATACCTAATAGAATGAGTTGTCTAAAAAGGACCGCCGCAGTTTCTGCCAACTCATCAGATCTTTGCATCGCGAGTGTTCTGCTCCTCACTCTTTCAAGTGCCGTTTCAATTTGCGACTCTTTTGCCTGGGCTTCTGCTTTTTTTAAATCGACAAATCTGCGGTAGGCGAGACCAAAAACATTTGCAAACCGTCTTAGTAATGCCCTGGAGTTTTCACCCGGTTCGACCATTGTGGTCATTACAAGTGAACCGCCTGCAAAATCAGCTACCGACCAGTAAGCTCTTTTATCTTCCGGCCCCTGCTCATTCATGCTTTTTTCAACTACTTCAGACACTGCAGGAGCCCTCTGTTTTATCATTTCAAGAAACTCCTGCGCTTTTGCCCCGTCGTTTATCAGAACATAATCTTGTTCGTGCCGTGCATAGCATCCCAACATCTCCTCTATGATCTTTACACCTCGTTTTGGAAATTGAGACTGCGTTTGAATTACTTCTCCCCGCATGTTCGGAGAAAGCAGCGCTGCCCATGATTGAAAATGATCAGGTGATTCATCATAAAGATGTATGGCGCACGTTTCAAGTTCATTCTGACCAAGTAAGCCCAGTTGTTTTCTCATTTCATTCGCTACCTCGTTTAACTCTTCTGATTTATGCATTGCCATTGCCCTGGCTCTCACTCTTTCCAAAGCTGCTTCGATCTGCGCTTCTCTTGCTTGTGCTTCTGCTTTTTGCAGATCGAGGAAGCGGGTATAGGTCCGTTCAAACTCAATGGTAAATCGATGAAGTATCTTTTTTTCATCTTCAGATAAATCGCTTTTGATCATTACACCAAAGCAGCCATATTTCATAAATGCTTCCACATAATACAGGCCGTCGCCAAAGTTTTCCGGTTTAAGTTCTTCAACACCGATGATCAGTTCCTGCCATGCAGCAAAATAACTTTCCACACCAGCAGGTGGTACGTGATATGAAACAACGGGTTGATTGCTTTTCCAATCAACAAGACATTGTTTCGTGGCAGGCTCGTTTCTGTCAAGCGGATAATTAATGGCCTTGCTCTTAAAATCTTTCAAGTTGTTTTCAGCCCACGCTGCCCAAAAGATGTGACGGTCTTTTTCTTCATCCGGCAACCATAAAAATGAAAACGCTGAATGAATACCGAGCAAAAGAACTTGCTCGTGAAAAACCCGTAAAGTAATATCCAGCTCTTTTGAATGTTGCATGATCATACTCTGCGTACGGGTGCGTTCTAACGCTGCTTCGATCTTTGCTTCTCTTGCCTGTCCTTCGGCTTTTTGCAGATCGAGAAAACGAGTATAGGTCTGTTCAAATACTTTCCCAAAACGTTTAAATATGTCATGTGCTTCCGGTACGGGATCGTAAGTAATGAACATCAGGCTTACTTTAGAACCAAATACAAAATGCTCATATTGATGTGACGGAAATTCAAATCCACTTTCCAATATCGACTTAAATTGTTTTTCTCCGAATTCGGTTAACTGCCGGTAGGTTTCTGCAAGTGATTCTCCTTCTTCATAATTAACAAGAAAATCATCACCCCTCTTCTTTGCATTGCTTACTTCAATCGTAACGGGCAACTTTGCTGTATCTATAGTATAAGGTGGCATAAATCCACCTTGAGGATTTGTTATATAATCCGTATAAAAGTTATTGTCTTCACTCCACACATTAAAACCTGTTGTCCATGTTTTGATACCCAGGTCATTGACCTGCTTAAACAATAATTCTGCAACATCAGCCAGTTCATCACTCTTTTGCATAGCCATCGTTCTCGCCCTCACTCTTTCCAATGCTAATTGTATCTGCGATTCTCTTGCCTGGGCTTCGGCTTTTTGCAGATCGAGAAAACGGGTATAGGTCTGGTCAAACACAGCAGCAAACCTTTCCAACAAGCGAATGCTCTCATCAGAGCGTGTTTGGTTGGATTGGACATTCAGCAAGCCCTTTGAAAAGAAGGCAACATTGATGATGCGCCGTTCTTCTTCGGGGTTATGCCTGGCCCCGCCCATACTTTCACGATAAGTGGTAAATTCATACAGATCCTTTCCGCTAAGCTCTATCACTAATGATTTATTGCGTCCTCTCCAGGCTTCATAAATCTTATTGGTTACATGTGGTTCATCAAATGGAAATTTGAACACACGATCCATTTGATTGCCATACATTGTAACCCAATACTCGATCACCTGTTTTTCCTCATTGATGATTCCGATGGTGGCCTGATCAGGATTTTCACCCAAGTCTCTGAACTGTTGAAACAACACATAAACTGCTTCTGAAAGTTCTTCGCTTCGTTGCATCGCCATTGTTCTCGCTCTCACTCTTTCCAATGCTAATTGTATCTGCGACTCCCTTGCCTGTGCCTCGGCTTTTTGCAGATCAAGAAATCTTGTGTAGGTCTGTTCAAAAACTTTTGCAAAGCGTTTGAAAATATCATGCGATTCGGGTACCGGTTCGTAGGTAATGAATAATAAAAAGCCTTGTGTGAAATACGCAAGGTGAAATATCTGGAATGTGGGCGCAGGGAAACCAGCCGCTTCAATATCATCTAATGACTCTTTTAATCCTGGCAAGGTTCTCAAATAATCATAGTGACTTTTCAATTCTTTTCCACCGACAGCTTCCACCCAAAATGATTCACCCCTTTCATAAGCTTCACGAAAGTGCATTAAGTACACATCCTCAGTTAATGGCATTCTTAATGCCTGTTGAATTACTCCTTCACTACTCATCCAGAGTGTGATTGCTTTTTTATCTTCATCCCAAATACAATAACCTGCACTCCATGCATGCATACCGAGTGATTGTATTTGCTGAAATAATAAATTGGCTGCTTGTGGAAGTTCATCACTTTTCTGCATGGCCATTGTTCTTGCACGAACTCTTTCAAGGGCCAGTTGTATTTGTGCTTCTCTTGCCTGTGCTTCGGCTTTTTGAAGATCGAGAAAGCGGGTGTAAGCCTGTTCGAAGACATTCGAAAACTTCTTGAGTATCTCATCCTCCTTTTCTGAAAATGATTTTTTAGAGTACCGCGTGATATGGATCGCCGTGTTTTTAGCTATGGCCGCTGACATAGTAGCCCATTCCTTCTGAAGGAGAAAGTCCTTTTGCTCCGGAGGTGTAAATCGAAAATCGGTATGATCAAAAAGATAATTGAGCAGTTCATTTTTCTGTTCAAATGAATAGAAAGCAGGGGGCAGATCTTTTTCGTTCGCTTTTGCTTCAAATAAATTCCTGAGATAAAGAATATCTGCATAATCTACAGCGATCCTTAAATACTGTTGATTCGCGCTGTTTTGAAGCCACCAAACCGTATCTTTTGATCCTTCTGTAAAGATGATGATGATAGCGGTGTCCAGCTCAAAATTCAATTCATTCAGTCTTTCAAAGACCGCATGGACCACTTCCTGCAGCTCATCACTTTTATGCATTGCCAATGAGCGGGAGCGAACTTTTTCCAATGCCGCTTCGATCTGTGCTTCTCTTGCCTGCGCTTCTGCTTTTTCAATATCCAAGTACCGGCGATACGCCAGGTCAAATACATTCCTAAAGCGCTTAAAGAGAGCGATCTCTTCTTCACTTAATGGGTCATACGCGGACATACCGATAGCAACGGGGCCAAGTGAAAACCAGTAATACGTCAGCGATTTTGCGTTTTCAAGATTGGTATCAATAAAGACATTGGTGGTCTTCTGAATATTAAGCCAATCTTTCACTTCCTTGCCTTCAAGCCTTCGGACAAATACTTCGTCTGCCCCTTTTGTCATCTGAGCAGCAAATTCGATAGACATTTCATCGTTTGTATAGTCTACTTCGGTCACGAGTGCCTCATCATGCAGCCTGTAATATTCATAATTAATATAAGTTCCTTTGTGTTCATAGAAAATGGCAGTTTGAACATTCCGTATCTCTTTAATTCCCAGCAATTCCAATTGTTCTGATATAATGCGACATATATCGAGCATGTCATCCCGCTTTCTCATTCCCATGGCAACTGTTCGCACTTTTTCAAGTGATGATTCGATTTCCAGCTCCCGGTTTTGCTCTTCAATGGCCCTTGATTTTTTTTGCAGGTCCTCGATGCTTTCCTGCAACATGATCGTCAAAGTATTCCTGTCCTTTTCAAGGCGATCGAGTTTGAATTGAGAAAGAGTTTGTGCTTTATCCGCTTCTTTGATTTTTTTAATAAGGGATTCTTTTTCTGACTCGCTTAAGTCAGTCATGTTTTGCATCGAATCTAATATGGTTTGAAGTTGAGGATTCATTCTTTAATTGTCATTTTCTTTCAACAATGCCAATGAACAGGTCATGTTGTAAAAATCATATTTACCATCGGCTCCGCGACCGATCTCACCGAAGGAAAATAGTCCGATCATCGGAGCATTCCATATTTTCTTCAGCCTGTCTATCTCATCATTCATATACGGACCAAAGGCAATTTCACGACCCTGGCACGAGAACATGATCACTGCATCGGCATCGCTTGCATTTTTACTGTATTCATTGAACTCAGCCACTACATTATCCACTACTTCGAATCCCGGAAGTATGGAGAACTTAACTCTTGAACCCTGTGGCAGGCTACCCGCAAATACAAGCGACCCGTCATTCACGTTTGCAAGCATCGGTGTACGCATGATCGAGGATCCATCTTCCCTCTCCAGTTGAATCTGAAAATAGCTTGCGATATTAAGTATTGCGTTCCCCTGTTTCAATTCATCCATATCCTTTCCGCAATATCTTAATACCAGGTCAAGAACCGGCTGGTCATCTATAGTATAAACTACGTTGCCATGGCTCTTCGTAATGGTATGATAGATCCCGACGGGTTGACAACCACCCGTAGCATAGCCACTGACACTGATCATTTCTTCATCAAGGATCAATGCTACCAATCCATCATCGAAGATCTTTTTATTGGTGAACACGAATGTGTACATCGATTGAAGGTCGCTGGATGCCAGTCCGCCAAAGAGAGTCACTTTCATTCCCGCTGCGTCCTGTATACCTTCCAAAATTTTCTCTCCATCGGTTTTTATACCTCCTGAAGCAACAACAAAGGCAGGTTTTTTGAATGCCGCCTTTCCCGCGTCACCTATTGACCTGGCAATTTCTTTTGTAGAGCTGCTACCAGTTTCTCTGAATTCTATTTTGAAATAATCTCGTTTGATTTCCAATAACATGACAACGATGGAATCAGTGTCAAAATCACGGTCTATAAACTGTCCAAAGGAAGATGCTCCGAATATGGCGATCCCTTTTTTGTCCAATAACTCACACAAAGCCCGTACTCCAATTTCTTTTGGCATGAATACAACAGCCAATGTTGGCTTCATACCCTCAGCAATACAATGGTCCAATGCCGACCCTATTTCTTCTACCGTTTTTCCTTTGATCGATCTTGCTTTCATAGTTTTCATTTAATTGATTAGTCGCACATAGATACCTTTATATTGTTTCCGAACTTTGTGTATTCCCTGCCTACCGGCAGGCAGGTTTGTGGCCGTTGTGACCAGAAAAGTACAGGCCACTAAGTACACCACGGAACCACAACGAGCACGAGGAAAATCATAGAATACCTTTAAGTTTATATCCGGACTGTCATTATTTTTAATTTTTATTTTTCCTTTAATGCCACCCAGCAGCAAGTGGTAGAATGAAAAGCTTGTTTACCTTTTATGGTTTTCCCATATTCCCCATAAGTAAAAAATCCGGCCATGGGTGCCTTCCATATTTCATGTAATCCTTCATTTTCCGAATTAGTCAACGGACCCAGTGCGCTTAGCCGGCCTGCACAGGAAAATATCAGCAATGCTTCGGCATCAAACTGGCTGGAATTTTTCATTTCATTTGCATTATCCAAAACATTTTCAACAATATCAAAATCGGGCGGCATGGAAAATTGGAGCTGCTTACCCTCTGGTATGGGAAAGTCAAGCTTTATCGCATTTTTTTCTTTGTTGACCATTAACGGTGTCCGGATAACAGGGTCACCTGCATCCATCGAAAGGAAAGGATAATAAAAACCGATCTCTTCAAAAATTTTTAGTGTCCCGTCCTCTGATACTGGTTTCTTACCCAAATATCTTAAATACATATCAAGAGCCGGTTGATCATCAATTGAATAAAGCCATCCGTCTTCGCTTTTTGTTACCGTTCTTACTGTTCCCAGCGGCTTCCATCCGGAGATAGCCATTCCCTGCAAAGACACCTTATCTTCATCGATTATCAAAGCTGCTATTCCGACATCACTTGATCGCCCGTTGGTAAAAACATAAGTGCCCGTAAAACTGTTATCATCTCCCGCCATGCCGCCGAAAATGTTTGCCTGCGCACCCACAACATTTGCAATGCTATGAACAAGTGTTTCCCCGTCAAAATACTCCCCCTGTGTAGATACACTGGTGCTGCATAAAACAAAAGCGGGTCTTTTGAATTTTTGTACAGCCTTTTGAGCGATCTGTTTTGCCACATCAGCTAAATTTCTGCCAGCGATATCCTCAAATACAATTGCATAGGTATCACGAGGCAGATCCAGTAATAAGATAACAATTGATTTTTGACCCTGGTATCCATCAATAAATTCTCCCGAAGACGTGGCTCCAATGACATCAATGCCTGCATTATGCAATATTTCGGAAACAGCTTTTCTGTCCTGGCTGATGGAAATAAATACGATAGCCAATGTTGGGAAGAAACCATCATTCATGCTTTGTTGCAAGGCTGATTGAATGTCGCCCGGCGAATTTCCCTTTATGGATCTTGCCTTCATAAAATAAATTGAGTATTTATTTTTGTTTTATCCATTTCAATCTCCTGTTTGCATTCAGCGGTTCAAGGATTATTGTATCACCTTTGAATGAAAATTTCCTTTTCACAGTCGTTCCCCAAACCGCCGGTATGGATGAAGTTATCCGGGAATGAGTGACCACATCAGCCGTATCGTCAACCGCATAGTTGCCGAAATAAACATAGCTGGATTCAAATTCGTTCACCGCTGCTTTTAATTCGTCTGTTGTCATGCCCTCTATCTTTTTTCTCACTGCATCGCTGTTGATAGAAGGTTCTTCATCGAGCCATTTAAAATCCTTGTATCCTTTTGGAGTGATGTGAACAGCCATGTGTCCATTGCCATCATACACTATATAGCCATCACCATCTTTTGCCCATTCCTGTTGGCGCCATATACCGGTCGAATCTTTATTCTCTATTATGTAAAGTTTATACATGCCTGCAAGCACTCCGTTGCGACTGTTTTTGGTTTGGTTCATACAGGCAGAAAACAAAAATGAAAAACACAATGTGAACAGCATGAAATTTTGCAGCCGGGTTGTGTAAATTTTTTCTTGTGATTTCTTTTTTAAGGATGTTGTTTTCATCGAAAGTTCGTTTCAGAGGAGTCAGGCATACCGAAACACACTCATTCCAATAACTACAAGAATCAGTAAAACGGCAATGATCCTCGTAGCTGTGCTTATCCTTTTTCCAAGCATTTGTAATTCTTCTAACTGGGCTCTGGTAGGTGGCCCACCACCGGCAGCAACTGCCTTTCCAATTTTTGCGATGCGAAAACTTGACGGACGACTGACAGAGAAGCCAATAATAAAATCAATGATTGCAAATACACCAGCAGCAGTAAGCACGGTTCCAAAGCGGGTGGACAGCCATTGAGCTTGCAAGCCACCTGATAACCTCCAAATCAGAAGGACGCCAGCCACCACTGTGATCAGTGGCGCAACAAGCATTACGATAGGAAAACGATTTGTTTTAACAAGCTGCTGCATAAATTTCGTACCGTCAGTCCCCAGGGCCTTTGCGGCCGGATCAATAAAAAACGCCAGATAGATGGCACTCCCGGCCCAGAATATTCCGCAGCCAATATGGAGCAGTCGCAGGCTGAGCACGTAAGTTTGATCAGTCATGTTTGTTAGTGTGGTTTAAAAATTTCTTTAAGATACAAAAAGATGAACCGATTAAGGTTCAATTTTTCTGACCGGAATATTTTTTGACAAGTTTGGATTTTGCCCCATTTTTCTTCGCCTGGAAGTCGTATCCATTGTGCCTTTCAAACAAAAACTGACAGTGGAATCATAAAAAAACCGTCCCGCCTAAGGCGGGACGGTCTGAGAATTTCTTGGCGATCAATTATACAGCAGCTTCAGCAGCACCCTGACCTGGCAAATTATCTTTAACTGCTTTTATTTTTGCGGGCTTTTTTAATTTTTGTTTTTGCTTCGCAACCGCCTTTGCTATATCAGCAGCAAATAGTTTGCTTGCTTTTTTGAGGTTGCTGTCGAATTTTTTTTCTTTTACACTGGCCTTGTACTCAGCCAAAGCGCTCGAAAGCTTTTCGTATACTATTTTTCTCGCTTCTTTTTTAGATAGTTTAGAAGAGGTCTTTTCTGTAGTCTCAGTCATACAATATTAATTTAGTAACCTAAATTTAATTGTAAATTAATATCGGCCAATATTAAGTTTTTTGCCGGAAAAAATTTTTCCGTTTAGACCTGTGCAGGAACAAGTGTTAGCCATCATTATTTTTTTTAGGTAAACCCGTTGATAAACAAGGCTTCCGGACCCCAAAAACTCAATTGATGGTACTGAAACCATCGACAAGTTGGTTTGCACACCACCGGGCGTGTGAATACTTTTACACCATCAACACAGATTTAAAAGCTAGCCGGCTCCAGAAATCTAACCACTGCTTCACTTGTTTGCATCTTGCCTTTCTTCGATTGCACTAACCGGTTTCAAAAAATGTTTTGCTTCCATAGTTCGCTTGCCAATGGTGATTGCTCCATATTACTGATTTATTAAACCCATTCTTAACAAAAAAAATGAAGTATTATGAAATCAAAAATTAAAAATTACGGAACCATTGCCTTATTTGTTGCTTTTAGTTTGATGGCAACTGTTTCATGGGCAAATGACGGAAGAAATGATACACCGGCTGTCTCATTGAAATACATCGGCCTTGTTCAAAATCAACCAATGTTTCAATTGGATCTTAACAGCGTTGAAGAGACAGACTTCTATGTTTCGATCAAAGATCAGTACGGCCAGGTGATCTACAATGAAAAAATAAAGGCAAAAACTTTCACCAGGAATTTCCGTCTTGATTCAAATCTTGATGACTCAATTCTCAAAGTTGAAGTAAGAGATGGTAACAAAAAGCCAGAGGTATTTACGATCAACAGGAATACCCGGTACTATGAAGAAACAAGTATCAGCAAACTCTTCTAGACTTATCCGTAATTAGCATACAGTTAGTGTCAGCAAGCCCCGCCTTCGGCGGGGCTTTTTTAATTCTGGAATTGCCTTCTTATTAAATTCAATGCACTCCCCGCTTTGAACCACTCTATTTGTGACTCATTGTAAGTATGATTAAGTGTTACACGATCTGTTGATCCATCGCGGTGGTGAAGGACCATCGCTAAAGGTTTGCCGGGAGTAAATGAAGTAAGTCCAATAATATCGATAGTGTCATCCTCCTGGACTTTATCATAATCTGCCTTGTCGGCAAATGTGAGGGCCAGCATACCTTGTTTTTTCAGATTGGTCTCATGTATCCTCGCAAAGCTCTTAACGATGATTGCACGAACACCAAGATGCCTTGGTTCCATGGCTGCATGCTCTCTTGATGAACCTTCACCATAATTCTCATCGCCCACCACAACTGTACCGATACCCAATTGTTTATACTGACGCTGTGTCGAGGGAACCGCACCGTATTCGCCCGAGACCTGGCTTTTTACCGAATCCGTCTGGTCGTTAAAGAAATTGATCGCCCCAATGAGCATATTGTTACTGATGTTATCAAGGTGTCCCCGGAATTTTAGCCAGGGTCCGGCCATTGAAATGTGATCAGTCGTACACTTGCCTTTTGCCTTGATCAATAATCTTAACCCAGTAAGATCAGTGCCCTCCCATTCAGGAAATGGAGAAAGCAATTGCAGTCGCTGGCTGTCAGCTTTGACGACTACTTGTACGTTGCTGCCATCTTTTGCCGGCTCCTGGTATCCAGGATCATCCACAGCAAATCCAAGCGGCGGTAATTCAAAACCCTTTGGTTCCGCCAATTTTACTTCCTCACCTTTATCATTCTTTAAAGTATCCGTAAGTGGATTGAAAGCAATGGTGCCGGCCATGGCTAAAGCAGTTACGATCTCTGGCGAAGCTACAAAGGCATGTGTGCTGGCCAAACCATCGTTTCGCTTTGCAAAATTCCTGTTGTATGAAGTAAGAATTGTGTTCTTCCGATTTGGATCATCGATGTGTCTTGCCCATTGCCCGATACAAGGCCCGCATGCATTGGCAAGCACCACACCTCCCACTTCTTCAAACTCCTTAATGAACCCATCCCTTTCAATTGTATACCGGACTTGCTCACTTCCCGGTGTAATGGTAAACTCGCTAACGGCCTTCAACCCCTTATCGATGGCATCCTTGACGATGGAAGCTGAACGACTCATGTCTTCATAAGATGAATTAGTGCAGCTACCAATTAATGCCACTTCCAATTTTGACGGCCAGCCTTTTTCTTCAACAACGGCTTTCATTTGCGAAATGGGAGTTGCAAGATCCGGAGTAAAAGGGCCATTCAAGTAGGGTTCAAGTTTATCAAGATCTAAATACAGCACCTGGTCATAATATTTTTCAGGATCATATAAACTTCCTGATCAGGGCGAAGATGTTCACGAACACCATCAGCTAGCGCTGCAACTTCTTCACGGTCGGTTGCGCGGAGATAAGCACTCATTTTTGAGTCATAGGCAAACAATGAGCATGTAGCACCGATCTCGGCTCCCATGTTACATATTGTTCCTTTGCCCGTTGCACTTAAACTGTCTGCACCATCTCCAAAATATTCAACAATAGCACCCGTGCCCCCTTTAACAGTCAGCTGTGCCGGCTACCCAAAGTATCACGTCCTTGGCGCTTGTCCAGCCATTCAGCTTCCCGGTAATTTTCACACCGATCAACCTGGGCATTTTTAATTCCCATGGAAGTCCCGCCATCACATCAACTGCATCTGCACCGCCAACGCCAATAGCGATCATCCCCAAACCGCCGGCATTTGGTGTATGAGAATCTGTTCCGATCATCATTCCACCGGGAAATGCATAATTCTCCAGCACAACCTGGTGAATGATCCCGGCACCTGGTTTCCAAAAACCAATTCCATATTTATTGGAAATGCTGGCTAAGAAATCATAAACTTCTTTGTTGACATCGATTGCGGTTGCAAGATCCTGCGCGGCTCCCACTTTTGCCTGTATCAGGTGATCACAATGTACAGTAGACGGCACAGCTACTTTATCGCGACCGCAGGTCATGAATTGTAACAAGGCCATCTGGGCCGTTGCATCCTGCATCGCCACACGGTCCGGTGCAAAATCAACATAATCCTTACCGCGCTGATAAGGTGTTTGCGGAAGGTGAAATGTATGAGAGTATAAAATTTTTTCAGCGAGAGTCAGGGGCTTACCTGTTAATTTCCGGGCTGATTCAATTTTGCCGGGCAGTTGAGCATAGACTTTCTTAATGAGATCAAGATCAAATAACATGATAGTTCCGTTTGAGGTTTAAGGTTTGATGTTCGAAGTTGAGTGAAGGTATTTAACATCGAACCCCGAATTCTTAACATCAAACCTGGATTTCGGGTGCGAATTTACTTAAATAACAATCTTTAAAAAAATCAGTTGAAATAAGCGGCAAAATTTTTTTATCGTCGCCTGTGTTATGTGACGATCTTTTGTTGCTCTAAAAATCAAAAATTTTTATATTAGCTGCGTGAATAGGTTTAAAAATTTCGTCGAATGGCAGGCTTATGGAGTCTGCTCAGCCATTGGCGCCAAATTAGGGATCGCGACCAGCCGCATCCGCATGTGGTTCATTTATATTTCCTTTCTCACAATGGGCTCCCCCATTATTGTTTATATGGTCCTCGCTTTTTGGATGAACATGAAAAAATACATGAAAGCCGCAAAACGAAATCCCTGGTATTATTTATAACTGGATCCATCTTTCAGATAGCTTTTTTTTGGCTTTTTCTTATCGATAATATCTATTCTTAAATAAGTATGGTGATTCACTCTTACTTTGGGCGAGGATTAATTTTTCAAAGTAGGACGCGAAAAATCAGCACTTTGTCCATCCTGCGATTTGATCGCACCAGTTATTTGGAAAAAACGGGATCTCTAAATTAATTCCTGGAGTTTTGAAACAACCTTATCGATCTCTTCTTTTGTATTATGCCTGCTAAAAGAGAAACGAACTGTCACAAGATTAGGATTGTTATTGATAGCATGAATGACATGAGAGCCCTGGTCGGCGCCGCTGGTGCACGCACTTCCACCGGAGGCACAGATATGATTAATGTCAAGGTTAAAAAGTATCATTTCCGATTTCTCAGTTTTTGGCAGGGCGGTGCTTAAAACGGTATACAGGCTTCTTCCCTCTGCATCTCCATTAAACGTAACACACTTCAGATCCTTTCCTCAACTGTTCGATCATGTACGTCTTTAATGATTGGATGTAACTACTGTCCTTTTCAAAATTATTCATGGCCATCCCGAGTGCCTTCGCAAAGCCGACAATACCATACACATTTTCCGTCCCGGCGCGCATATTACGTTCCTGCGCACCGCCTAAAATAAATGGATGAATTTTTACATTATCATTTACATATAAAATACCCACACCCTTTGGTCCATGAAATTTATGACCGGACCCTGAAATGAAATGAACAGGGGTTTTTCTCAGGTCGAGCGGATAATGACCCACGGTTTGCACGCAGTCGGAATGAAAAATAGCATTATACTTTTTACAGAGATCACCCACAGCATTTATATCCAGCAAATTGCCGATCTCATTATTCGCATGCATCAATGTAACGAGACAACGTTCCTCATGAGACGCCAGTTGTTGTTCAAGGTCACCGAGGTCAACGTGACCATCCGGCAAAAGTTTTACAAAACTTAATGTAACATTCCCTGACCCGTAATGTTCTACAGTGTGGAGCACGGCATGATGTTCGATAGGCGAAGAAATAATATGCCTGCAACCAAGATCATGAATGGCAGCGGCGATCGCTGTATTGTTGCTTTCCGTTCCACCACTGGTAAAAAATATTTCCCCGGGATGGGCATTCAATAACCTCGCCACCGTTTTCCGCGCCGTTTCAATAGCCAGTCTTGTTTCCCTGCCATAAGAATAAATGGAAGAAGGGTTTCCGAAATGAGTGGTCATATAAGGAAGCATCGCTTCCAATACTTCCTTGTCTAAGGCTGTTGTCGCGGCATTATCGAGATAAATTCTTTCCATTTACTATGAACATTAGGGACGGTTTAGAGTTCTGAAAATTGCAGCGCCCGCCCGAACGTTTACCGCTCGGAAACGGGCGGGCAAAGATAAGGATTGAGAGGAGTTTAGTTTCAGTTTTATTTAGTAAAGTGTCAAAATTTATACGTATCAATACATAAAATTTATTCAAAATCTTGTGAGAAAGCATATAGCAATTTTAACGAAACGTGAAGTTTAGTAGTGTATATTTATATTCATCCTGAAACCAAAAGAATTCAAAGCAGCTAATGAACCCATTCTGGACGCAAATAATAATTCAAACCACCTTAAAGCACAAGCGGGATCAGGAGGACAAGGATAAAAAGTATTCTGATTATGAACTTGCCAAAGGATTGCGGGAATTCAGGTTCAGTGTTGTCCGGCACATACAGGATTTTGCCCTGATCACATTGGGAATATTTTCAGCAGCATTTGGTTTTAAAGGTTTCTTGCTCACCAACCGTTTTATTGATGGAGGAGCGACAGGTATTTCACTTTTAATATCGGTTCTTTCTTCCATACCGTTGTGGGTTTTAATTATCTGTGTCAATATTCCCTTTATTATTCTTGCGTTCAACACCGTAAGTAAAGCTTTTGCTATCAAAACCATCCTGGCGATCTCCGGGCTGGCTCTTGTTCTTGCCACCGTAACATTTCCTGACATAACAAAAGATAATTTGCTGGTAGCTGTGTTTGGAGGTTTTTTCCTGGGGGCGGGTATTGGTTTGTCGGTTAGAGGCGGAGCAGTGATCGATGGTACGGAGGTGCTGGCGATATTTTTAAGCCGCAAATTGGGAACTACGATCGGAGACATCATTATCATCATTAATGTCATCATCTTTGGCGCGGCCGCTTATTTTCTTTCTGTGGAAATTGCATTGTATTCAATGATCACTTACCTGGCGGCTTCAAAAACGCTTGATTTTGTAATAGAAGGTATCGAAGAATATACAGGTGTTACCATTATTTCGTCCCATAGCGAAGAGATCAAAAAAATGATCATCAATATGCTGGGTCGGGGCGTAACGGTTTATAACGGGAAAAGCGGCTTTGGTAAAAAAGGCGAAACGAGAGACATTGAAATTGTTTATACCGTAGTGACAAGACTTGAGTTAAATCGCCTCAATACTGAAATTGAAAAGATCGACCCTAATTCTTTTGTGGTGATGAGCAGTATTAAAGACACCAAGGGAGGCATGATCAAAAAACGGCGTCTGAAACATTAGCAAGCAAATTATGCCTGGGTTTATTGATATCACTGACAGAAAAAATCTAACCTCACTATTAAGCATTCTTCAACCCGAGACTCCCGCTTTGTGGGGAAGAATGAACGCTCAAAATATGATCGAACACCTGGTTGAAGCAGTTGAATACACAAACGGCAAACGAACTGCCGATATGCGATTTCCGCCAGATAAGGCAAACAGGCAAAGACAACTTCTCGTACATAGTGATTTTGTAATTCCCAGCGGAGTGGTCAGTTATCTTCCCGATGCAACAAAAACAAAAAGATTCAACGACCTGGCAACTGCTATAGCTGAATTAAATAACGAGCTTGATTCATTTGAACATTTTTTTGGGACCGAAGGCATGACCGCAACACATTTTGAGTTTGGCCCAATGAATTACAAAGAATGGATCATCTGGCATGGGAAACACTTTACGCATCATTTCAAACAATTCGGATTATTGAAGTGATAAAAAAGATACAAAGTAGCCACAATACACCAAGACACAAAGTATCGCGAAGCCTTAGTGGCCCTTGGTGCTAGTAGAGTCTTAGGGCAAAATTTAGTTGAACAGAATTACCGAACGTAAAAGTGACCCGATAGCTATCGGGTGACACAACAGGCGCCCTATCAGGGGGAGAAAGGCGGCAACAAAACAAATCTCAAATCAGTTTATTCAACCCACAGGAATAAAAATATTGGAGTCATGTCCTTACATCAGTTCCTTGATATCCTGCATTAATCTTGATGCAATATTATTGGCCTTTGTTTCGTAATCACTTTCTGCATAGATGCGAATGATGGGCTCTGTGTTTGATGTGCGGAGATGCACCCAGTCTGTATCAAATTCAATTTTCAATCCATCTTCCGTATTTACAGGTTGATTCTTGTATTTCTTTTTTATTTTTTCAAAAATTGCTTTTACATCAAATCCATTTTCGAGCTCGATCTTATTTTTTGAAATGAAATAATCGGGATAAGACTGCCGGAGCGATTTGATGGTTTTATTCTGAACAGCCAGGTGCGAAAGGAACAAACCGATGCCTATCAGCGCATCGCGGCCATAATGAAAGTCAGGAACGATGATACCGCCATTTCCCTCGCCACCAATAACAGCTTTCACTTCCTTCATTTTTTTTACCACATTCACCTCCCCTACTGCCGAAGGGAAATATTCGCCTCCGTGTTTGATCGCGATCTCTTTCAGCGCCTTGGTGCTGCTCATATTGCTTACAGTGTTTCCCTTCTTTTTGGCTAACACATAATCAGCGACTGCTACCAATGTATACTCCTCCCCAAACATACTTCCATCTTCACACACAAAACACAAGCGGTCCACATCCGGGTCAACTGCAATACCAAGGTCGGCATCGTGCTTCATTACTTCATTACTCAACGAAGAAAGGTGTTCAGGCAATGGTTCAGGGTTATGAGAAAACCGGCCATTTACTTCTTTATTTAAGACAACAACATCATTTACACCCAATGCCTTTAACAGGGCAGGAACAAAAATGGCTCCCGTAGAATTGATCGCATCAATAACAATTTTAAAATTTCTTTTACCAATGGCTTTTGCATTCACCATCGGGTAATTTACAACTGCATCAATATGCTTTTGTAAATAGGTATCATTTGTCGTGATCGTTCCCGTTTTTTCAACCGGCGCAAAGAAGAAACTCTCATTGGCTGCTTTTTCCAAAACTTTAGCTCCCACGTCCGCAGAGATAAATTCTCCTTCGTGATCCAACAACTTCAAAGCATTCCATTCTTTAGGGTTATGACTCGCTGTAAGAATGATGCCGCCATCAGCCTTTTCCATTTTCACGGCGATCTCTACAGTTGGCGTGGTCGATAATCCGAGATCAATTACATCAATACCCAACGCGATCAGGGTATTACAAACAAGATCGCGGAGCATTTTTCCACTCATACGACCATCACGACCTATCACAATTTTTGTGGTGGTGAATTTGTCCTTATGCTGTTGCTGGATAATGCTGCCAAAAGCTGCCGTAAACTTTATAATGTCAACGGGGGTAAGACTTGTTCCTGGTGTTCCTCCTATTGTCCCTCTGATCCCGGAAATACTTTTGATCAATGCCACAACAACTAGTTCAAAGGTTAATGATTATTATATTCGACTGATCGGGATAGCAAAAATAAGAATAGAAAAGGGTATATGGTTTGATCTGTCACATAAATTTTTTGACATGGTATTTCAAAGCTGGTCAGTTAAAATCATTGATATTTGTTAAAGAAAAATCTATAATGGCACGGGTTGTCAGGAAGGAATGGTTCAGGGATTGGTTCAGTTCACCTTTTTATCATCGCCTTTACTTTGAACGTGATGAAAGGGAGGCGGAGGAATTTATTCATAAGCTGGTGCATTTTTTACAGCCCTCATCCGGCAGCAGGATGGTGGATATAGCCTGCGGAAGAGGTCGTCATAGTTGCATACTGGCAAAGATGGGATTTGATGTAACCGGATTTGATCTTTCTTTTGAAAGCATTGAGTATGCAAAACAATTCGTCCGGAAGGGCTCTCCAAAGGAGTCCTCACGGACCTTGGGAGGGAGCGACAATTTAAATTTTTACCAGCACGATATGCGTTATCCTTTTTGGGTAAACTATTTCGATTATGCCTTTAATTTTTTTACCAGTTTCGGATATTTTGCGACAAGGCGTGAACATGATGATGCCATGCGAACGATCGCCACGAGTTTAAAGCCCGGTGGAATTTTTGTGATAGACTACCTGAACACTCATTATGTAGAAGATCATTTGGTACACAATGAATTGAAAAATGTTGCAGGCACATCATACCAGATCCATCGGTGGGACGATGAAACACATTTTTATAAAAAGATCATTATCACTGACGCGTCATTAAAAGTTCCTGAAGAACACACAGAAAAAGTAGCAAAATTTTCTCTCGGCGATTTTACGGATATGCTTTCTTACCAAAACATGCAGGTACTCGAGGTTTTTGGGGATCATAATTTAAATCCCTATGATGTAAGAAAAACTCCGCGGTTGATCATTGTGGCAAAGAAAAAGGCCCGCCTGTTGGACGGACACGAAAGTGATCAATCCGGAGAAGAAAAAAGATTGTACAGCGATGGCCGAAAAACCGATGCCCTTAGCTAAGTAGTAATATCTATCACTCACCACTCACCACTCACCACTCACCACTCACTATTCCGCCCAACTCATCACATAATTCTGATTTTCTATTTCCAGGGCTTCCTTTGTCAACATGAGTGGATGGAAGGTATCTACCATCACCGCCAGTTCCTTTGTTTCCTTTGCTCCGATGCTTTTTTCTACTGCACCAGGGTGCGGCCCATGGGGAATACCTGCCGGATGCAATGTGATCATTCCTCTCGTTACGTTTTTGCGGCTCATAAATTCTCCATCGACATAATAGATCACCTCATCGCTATCAATATTACTATGATTATATGGAGCCGGAATTGCCTGTGGATGATAATCAAACAAACGCGGGCAAAATGAACAAACCACAAAATTGTTTGCTTCAAACGTTTGATGAACCGGAGGTGGCTGGTGGACACGACCAGTGATCGGTTCAAAATCATGGATCGAAAAAGCAAAAGGATAACAATATCCATCCCATCCCACCACATCAAATGGATGCGTGCCGTAGTGTAAACCATACAGCACTCCTTTCTTTTTTGCCTTGATCAAAAAATCTCCCTTTTCATCATAGCTCGGTAGATTCTGGGGCGGACGAATATCCCTTTCGCAATACGGAGAATGCTCGAGTAATTGTCCATACTTGCTCAAATATTTTTTTGGGAAACGTATCGGGCTAAATGATTCAACGATAAACAACCTGTTAGTGGCATCGGCAAACTGGACCTGGTAAATGGTTCCGCGGGGGATAATGAGATAATCACCGTAACCAAAAGGCAATTCACCATACATCGTTCTTAGCATGCCCTTTCCTTCGTGCACAAAGATCAGCTCATCAGCATCGGTATTCTTATAAAAATAACTGGTCATACTTTCCTGCGGGGCCGCCAGTACAAGATGACAATCATTATTCACCAGCACGGCCTTACGGCTTTGTAAAAAATCTTTTTCGGGTGTTATTTTAAATCCCTCAAAACTCCGGTGCTTCAGCATTTTTTCTTCAGCAATGGCTGGGGCTATGCTCTGCTGTGGTTCCGTTCTAATGATCTGCGTGGGCGGATGATAATGATACAGCAGTGAACAGTCATTGGAAAAACCTTCTGTTGAAAATAATTGTTCAGAATATAACGTACCATCTGCTTTGCGAAATTGGGTGTGTCGTTTGTGAGGAATTGTTCCTGATTTATAATAGTAAGGCATATTTCAAATTTAAAAATTCACAATAAATTATTTCCACACGGGGATCTTTATAATGCTATCATTGAACCATTTTATTTGCAGCGGTATTTTGGCATCTTGTATTGTTTCGTCACTTACATCTTTGCCCGTTCCATAATTAACCTGGGCGTCAGCATTTTTATTGATGTTCAACACAACGAGCAGGCGACTTCCTTTGCTCAATTGCCGGCATACCATTCGTGTTCTGTCAAATGAAATGGATTCAATCTTTCCGGGAGTCAGTATCTCTCTTTTACTCATATCCCTTGCATAGCTCGCCCTGCCCAAATAATATGATAAATGAAAATATCTGCCATCCGGCATTATCTCAAATAATGTTACGCCTATATCCATATCCTTTTTATTAATGCTGGCCTTAAGCTCACCTTCAAACATGCCGTCTATTGAAACCGGCTCACTAACAGGTTCACTAATAAAAAACAATCCATTTGTAGTATCTGTTCGCTGCGCGATGATCGGGTAAGGATAATAATCGTTATTGTTACTGGCATTCCGGTCAGCAAAATTTATTTCCTGGCTGATAAAAGAAGACTTCCCGGGTTTCTTTAAAGATAACTGATAGAAATTCCCGGACAGCACATTGGTCAGATAAAATGTCAGCATCTTGTTGTGCATTCTTTCCAGCGATGGAGCATGTTTCCACTCATTTTTCCCCATCACTTCATAGTTGATCTTATCTTTCAGAATTGCCGGCTTGATTCCATTTTTTAAAATATGGTCCAGCCATTGGTAAGTTATTTCCCTTGTATCGATCAAAGCCACTGGGTCAACCGTATAATCTCTTAATACCGGCACCCCGCCTCTCTGCGCCCCGAAATGGTCATAAGGTCCGATAATTAAATAATGATTGGCCTTTTTGTTGTACCTGTAGTGTTCTCTCAAATAATGCAAGGCAGAAATTTGTCCATCATCATAATAACCAGTGATCGTTAATACCGGAATGTTTATCTTGCTATACCCGGCCTTATACGGAACCATGTTCTGCCAATATTCATCATAAGCGGGATGTTGCAACCAGCGTTGCAGCCATTTATTAGGAGTACCATCTATACTGTCAATTTTCCGGTAGGCAACGCCACTTGCATACCAATTTTTTTGTAACGCCTCCCAGCGTTGTGGATTGTTATAAGTTTTATTGTCAAGATATTTGTTATTGGTGACAAAAAAAGCCCAGCCATAATTGGCATTCAGAAAAATGTTGTTTTCCATTGGCAGGCCAAGACCGGGAATTGCCGCGACATAAGGAACAATTGTTTTAAGTGCGGGACGCAAATACTTTGTAGCAGCCCATTGAGCGAAGCCGCTATAACTTCCTCCATACATTCCTACTTTGCCATTACTCCACGGCTGTTTAATGATCCAATCGATCACTGCATTTACATCTTTTGCCTCGTGTTCATAAGGCTCGATCGGATCAGGGCTAAGTCGCTTGCCACGAGTATCGGCCACCACACCCACATATCCGTGGGCCGCTGATTGCATGGCTTCGTATGAATCCTGACCCGGATCGGAATAGATCGTGAAAAATAATGCCGTCGGCTGAGGAACGTCGATGTCCCTTTTTCTAACCACCACTGCTGAAAGAGTTGCACCTTCCTTTGTCTTTATTAACACACTATCTTCTATTATATACCGCCTGTTAGCATCGTGCTTCAATAATTCCCTGGCAATGGGTTCAATGTTTTTATAGACTAAAAAAATGTAGTAATCCCTGCAAAGGGCCATCGCTTCATTTATACCCAGGCTATCCTTGCCTGAAATATTTAATAATGAATTCTGCAAATCGCTTCGTAATTCTTCAATGCCATTGCGGGTTATGAATGCAGTATAAATGTGTAATGCCTTTTTATCATCCAATCTTTTGAACAGATCGTCAACTAACTGCGCAAAGGCGCTGGCAAAGGATTCGTTTGTCGCCGCTTGTTTTAGTTTTGCCTTGACATATAATTTATGCTGAAGTGCCACCAGGCTCCAAAATTGAGGATCTGTTTCTTTGGAGGCGTAGCGGAGGGAATCTAACGTAACATCTGCTTCTGAATATCGTCCTGCAAGTACCTGGAGCCTGAATAGGTTGCTGAGCGAATCCCTGTAATTATTTTCTTTATAATTTATAATAACCTTATTTGCCAGTACAGGCATTGCTTTGGCTAAATGACTACTATCGGAAAAAGCTGCTTTGGGAAAATAAAATTTTTGGGCGGCTGAACAGATACAAATACCAGACACAAATAAAAGACCTGCTATTTTTTTCATATTGGCTTGTCGTTTCAACATTCACAAAGTGGAAAACCTTCTTATTGTCTAAAGTTAGGAAATACTAATTTTCGGTTTTCAACTTATGAAGTTACCTACCGCAGGTTTACTGATCATTCAAAACAGAAAATTATTACTTGCTTACAGCAGGAATAAAAATTGTTTCTATCTGCCCGGAGGGAAAATAGATGAAGGAGAAACAGCAGCCAAAGCCCTGTGCAGGGAAATAGCCGAAGAAATGAAGGTAACTATTGGCGAGCATGAACTAAAATACTACACGCATATTACAGCTCCGGCTTATGGGGAGAAAAATGGGATCATCATGGAACAGGACTGCTTCTTTCTTCATGCGAGTATAACACCGCAGGCTTCTGCGGAAATCGGAGAATTGAAATATTTTTCTTTAAATGATTACTTATCAGAAACAAACCGCGCACCCGGAGCCGTAATGATACTTGAACTATTGCAAAAAGACGGGCTGATCGACTGACGCTGCTTTCTTCTTGGCGATGAGTTAGAAAGAAATAATGATGATATTTCAAAAGAAGAAACGTCATTAGTGATAACTGAAGCCATTCAAGATAACATATGAGAATTGCTGAGTACGCTTAATTAATAACAAACAAAACATGGAAATATTTAATTAACATTTGCAGGGTACAATTTTTGAGCCCTGAATTACTTAATTTTTTTATCGAAAATCAAAGGAGGTTATTATGATGAAAAAACTATTCTTCTCATGGGGAGCAGTGACTACTATTACAGTTCTTCTTGTATCGTGTGTAAAAAACATACCTCAGATCAATTGCTCCCAGGATGATCTTGTAGCTTCTGTTTCAACTTTCGCCTCGGGCTTGAACAACCCAAGAGGATTGGCATTTGGTCCCGATGGGAACTTATATGTCGCCGAGGGCGGTATTGGTGGCACAAATTCCACTGACGGACAATGTGACCAGGTAATACCACCCGTCGGGCCCTATACCGGGAGCGATGACGGCGCCAGGATCGTAAGGGTTAATCACAAAGGTGAACTGGTAAGTGTCGCTGATGATCTTCCGTCAAGTCAAACAGCGGTGACGCAGGGAAGTCTTGTCAGTGGTGTTGGAGATGTCGCATTTATCGGCAATACGCTTTATGGAGTGCTTTCAGGAGCGGGTTGTTCTCATGGAGTCGGATCAACACCCAATGGAATTGTCAAAGTGCATCATGATAAGACCTGGGAAGTGATCGCAGATCTGAGCGCGTTTCAAAAAGCAAACCCTGTAAAAAATCCGGAGGAAGATGATTTCGAGCCCGATGGTACCTGGTATAGTATGATCAGTTTAAATGGAAATCTGTTTGCTCTTGAACCCAATCACGGAGAATTAGTAAAAGTAGATACTAAAGGAAATATTAGCCGGGTTGTTGACATTTCCGCTACACAGGGTCACATCGTTCCCACAGCAATGGTATTTCATAATGGTAATTTTTTTGTCGGCAATCTTAGCACATTCCCCATTACGGGAAATTCGAGTGTATACAAGATCACCCCTTCCGGGAACATCAGTGTGGTTGCGACCGGCTTCAATGCAATATTGGGTATTGAATTTGACAAGGCGGGCGGCATGTATGTTCTTGAAAACACGACAGGCAATGACTTCCCAACTCCGGGTACCGGCGATGTGATCAGAATAGATCATTCAGGCGCGCGGCGTGCCATTGTAACGGGCCTTAACCTTCCAACAGCCATGGCCTTTGGCCCTGATAACAAATTGTACATTTCTAATTGGGGCTTTGGTCCACCAGCGATCGGCGGTGGTGAAATACTGAAGGTTTCCTTCAGCTGTGCGAATGATCAATCTCTAAAAAAACCTTAATGAGGTTGAACCGAAGAACTTAATGCAACAGGAGAGGTCTTCAAGACCTCTCTTTTTATTTGCATTTTCGCATCTTTGCGATCCATTGAAACAGATCGGTCTCATATCGGACACTCATGGCTATCTTGATGAAAATGTTTTCAAATATTTTGAAAACTGTAATGAAATTTGGCATGCTGGCGATTTCGGTTCGATCGAAATTGCCGAACGCATCCGTTCCGCGGTTTCGAGCCGTGGCACTCTTCTCCGCGGAGTTTTTGGAAATATTGACGGCCAGGATGTCCGAAGCGAGTTTCCTGAGCAATTGATCTTTGATTGCGAAGAAATAAAAGTGATGATGAGACATATCGGTGGCTATCCTCCCAAATACAATCGCGAAACAAAAAAAGAATTATTGATCCATAAGCCTCAACTTTTCATCAGCGGGCATTCGCACATCTTAAAGATCATGTACGACGAAAAACTAAGTTGCCTGCATATAAATCCCGGGGCGGCAGGCAAACAGGGCTGGCAGAAAGTGAGAACCATTGTACGTTTCGCCATTGATGGAAAAGAAATAAAGAATTGCGAGGTGATCGAACTGGGAAAATAATATTTCCGCTGCTATTGAAAATAAAGTAACTTCTCTGAAACTTCTGACCATGCTAACTGATCGCCGCTCCTGGCTAAGGCAAAGCAGCCTTGTTCTCGCCAGCCTGGGATTAACGCCGGTTCTCTCTTATGCAGAAGTCCGCAGGGACTCTTTGGGAGAAAGAAAATTTTTCAAGACAGGGAACCCGATATGGCTCAACAGTAATGAGAATGCTTATGGTCCTTCTCCATTTGCACAAAAAGCAATATTGGAGGCTTATAAAAAATCTAATCGCTACCCGGATGATTATCTCCCACTGTTGAAGAAAAAAATTGCGGAGCACTGGAGCGTAAGTACTGAAAATATTTTACTGGGAGCGGGATCTTCTGATATCATTGGTCTCGCATGCCAGCATGTAGCAAAAACAAAAGGACATATTCTTACATCGGAACCCTCTTATAAAGTTTGGAATGGCCAGGCAAGTTCATTTGGATTTTCATTTAAAAGAATTCCTTTGACCAGCGATAAAAGAACCGATCTGCCTAAAATGGTTGAGGCCATCAACAATGAAACAAGGATGGTCTATTTCTGCAATCCCAACAATCCCACCGGAACTTTTGTTGAAGCATCACAACTAAAAGACCATGCGGCTGCAGCCTCACAAAAATCTTTCGTTTTCATTGATGAGGCCTATACTGAATATGCTGAACTACCCTCACTAGCATCACTGGCCATCACAAATCCTAATGTAGTGGTGGCAAAAACCTTTTCAAAAGTGTATGGCCTTGCCGGTGCACGGGTGGGTTATGCTATTGCGCATCCTGATACGATCAGATCGCTTAGCAGTTATCAACCCTGGCCCGATGCCGGGGTAAGTATGGTATCTTGTAACGCTGCGATGGCATCACTGGATGATAAAGAATTTGTGACGCAATGCAGGGAAAAAGCAAAAGCAGCAAGAGAAACTTGTTATGATTGCTTTAAAAAACTTTCACTGGAGTACATTCCTTCCTCTACCAATTTTATCTTATTCAATATTGATAAGATAAAAGGCGACTTCACAAACCTGATGCAGGCAAAAGACATTTTTGTGCAATTCCGTGAACATTTTGGTGGCAAGTGGTGCCGCGTCAGCATGGGCACCACTGACGAAATGCAACAATTCTGTAATGCTTTGAAAGAAATAGCCTCTTAAAAAAACCTATAAGGTCCCGGAAGACCTTATAGGTTATCTGTTATGCAGGTTGATGTGACATCATTTCATCCATTGCCTTTTGCATCTCTGCCTGGGTAACATCTTTGATATGAGTGGCAATGATCCATACATATCCATAGGGATCTTCAATGCGGCCGCTCCGGTCTCCATAAAATTCATCTTTTACCGGTATCAGGAGCTTAGCTCCATTACTTGTTGCTTTTTTGACCACGGCATCTACATCCTGAACATAGACGCAGAGGTTAACTGAATTGCCTTTTAATGTTTGGGGACTCCTGTTGTATTGCAAATTCTCCTCAGCCAGCATGATGACATCGCCACCTATAGTGATCTCTGCATGCGCAATTGTTCCATCCGGAGCATTAAATCTCATCTTTTCTTTTGCCCCCAAATTATTTACATACCATTTGACAGCTGCATCTGCACCATGAAATGCCAGAGCAGGAATTACGGCGTTATAGCCGTCCGGGATATAAGAAACTTTTTTCATGGTTGAAACATTTTAAGTTTGAAGAAAGAATCAACGCCACAATATTCTTGCCATGAAAAAGTTTCTGGATCAGTTTGAATTGATTAACCACATAACATAGTTCACAGTAGTCCCGATAGCTATCGGGACACATAGAAATCTTTGTGTTATCTATGTTCCTATGTTTCTATGTGGTGCAAAAAAAAATCAAACCAGTACCTTACCCGAATTGCTATAATTTTAATTTTTCAATTATCTCTTTTGACAATGCGGCTTTGGGAATTACTATACTGAGCGTGTTAATTGCAAAATAAGCCTCAGAAACGTTGATATATCCCTCAAAAGGGCCGATCCTTCCCCATGAATTTTTTACCGTAAAAAATGTTTTTCCACCCTGCGACTTTTCAACACCGGTTATGTGCATAAGATGGTCATCCTGGGTAGTCAAATTTTCATACAACTGCTGACGAGTAGTAGCATTATAGCTTGCTTCCTTCATATCAGGATTGATCTGGTCCCTCGTGTGCGCAGTGGCATTATCAAGATTTAAAGCCAATCCCATTCCCTGCATAAACCCCGCGTTGCTCACATCCGCATCCCAGGCAACCGTGTAACCTTTATCGATCGCATATTTTACGGCTTCTATCAATTCATTTAATGGTAAATTATAAAATGAGCCATTCGCATAGTTATCAGGAACCTGTAAAACGAATGATTGGTAATAAGGCTGATGAGTAAATGAAGTAAGATTTACATAATCGTTCGCATTAAAATGCAATACTTCTGTTGCAAAAGAAACGGGTGTATAAGTTTTCCCGTTGTAAAAAAATTCTTTTGGCGGCGCTCCCAAATTTTCATCAAGAATCTTTATATATCCTTCAAGCCAGTTATTGGAGATAGGTTTCTTTCTTAAAACACTGTCAAGGTATTTTTGAAGTTCGCTAAACAGGTTTTGGTGATCATAATTTTTTTCTCCGTTCAGTAGGCCTGTGTATTCGTTCAGGGGCATTGCTCCATATGTTGCCACTGCACGTATTTCATCATGCCCCAACCCTCCTTCACCAAACTGCGTTTTGCCATTGCGAAGAATATAATTCTTTGCTTTTTCGATATACATATTTCTCACAGTGAACATTTCACTCAAATCGATCTCCCTGTTTTCCTTCCTGATCTCTTCGCTTTCAACAAGTGACGTAGTAGCAAAACACCAGCACGTTCCTGTCATCGCCTGGTTCTTGACCGAAGTGGCCTTTAAAGTTTTTACATCAAAAAACTGTGGGACCTGTAAAGGGGCGGAAGTCTGGGCAAATAAAAAAATCGTTATAAATAAAAAACAGCAAGCAAAAGTTATTCTCTTCATGGATCATTGTTTATAATTAATAATTCAGTTTCACAATAAATTTATCTGTTTCTGAAATGTCAAGCGCATTCGCAGCCGCATTGCTGATTCGGATATTGAGCCCCTGGCTTTGTTTGTCACTCATTTCTCCAAGCAGTTTTGCATAAATGGTTTTGTTATTACCAGGGTTCGTGATGCGAACGATCGTGCCCGGGTCGGCACCATTCATCAGTAAATAATATTTCGCATCATTCCATCCGCTTGCGGTCTTAAATATCCCGGCGGTGACGGTTTGTTCTTTACCCGCCGGTTGCTGCTTCACCTGTTGGTCAAACGAAGTTTTAAAATATCCCTGCTCCGTATTTTTAGTTTTTACTTCTTCTTTTGCTTGCACCATATCCTTGTTGTCTTTTGGTTCATCTTTTGCTTGCACCATATCCTTGTTGTCTTTTGGTTCGTCTTGTGGCTTGGTTGTCTCCACTTTCTTTTGTTCAGGTTTATTAAGTGCTTCTTTCTTTACTTCGCTACTCTTTGCCTCTTCTTTCTTTTGTTCGGGCTTATTGATTACTTCGGTTTTTGCTACATCCTTGTTTTCCTGGGCTGGGTTAGTTGCCGTTCCTGTTTTTTGCGATGGAGCGTTAACAGCCATTGCCTGTGTTTCACTGGTCGTTAAATAACCAACGATCAGCTTCGTTCCGTTTGCAAGCTTGTCATTGGACAAATGATTCCATTTACGCAGGTTTTCCATCAGCACGTTTTTGTTATTCGCACTAACACGATATAGCGTTTCCCCATTTCCCGTCACATAATAGATTGGAATCCCTTTATCGGTTTTTTGAGTAAAGTTTGTATCCGACAGTGGTATCTTAACATTTTGCCCGAGAGCTAGCCCTTTTGACATATCGAGCCCGTTGAACAAGGCAATATGTTTTGGATGAACATTAAATGCCCTCCCCATCGAATAAAAGTTTTCTTTGGGAGTTGTTTTATGATCAACATACAAACCCTTATTACTGCTCTTGATAAGCAGGGTTTCATTTGTTTGGGCTTGCAGTATTGTCGTGGCTGGGATAATAACGGAAAGCAACACGATGTTTTTCATGAATCCGGGTTTTATTACAAAGATGTACAATTATTTCTTTGATTTGATCACATTATCTCCACCTTTAGCCTTGGTGTCCTTTTGCGTTTCACTTCGCGTGATTGTGCCAAGGGTCACGATGTACACCAGGAACCACGACGAACACAAAGTAGTACTAAGAGTACCACTTTGGATTTCCGCTTACTGTCCTTCGTATATCCTTTGTGCCCCTTGCGGCCATGAGTCACGAAGTACACCGAGTCCCGATAGCTATTGGGACACAACGAGCACAAAGTCTCAAATATCCTTCAATATTCTCAATTCTTTTGGATAATAGTTGTTAATTCTGTTTGACAAAACATTTATCCACCCAAGCGGATAATTTCCATAGGAAACCAGCTTCCAACCTTTCCCCGGATCTATGTTCAGCTCTTTCTTTTTTAAATAGGCAATTGACTGGTCATAATTCAATTCTACCCTTTCAATATTATCCGCAATCAACTGGCTCATGGCCAATGCATGACCGGGAATTAATTTATCCCTCAGCAATTCTCCGATCAATGTTCCAAAATAAATGACATAAAGATTGCCTGGTAAAACATTTACATCAGTCAGTAATTTTTCCGGAACTGCATACACCCTGCCCAGAACTTTTACAAACTCATGATCCGTATCTTTTACCCATCCTTTCACGATCTCCATTTCCTTTTTACTCAGCAGTTCTATTTTTTTCCTGGCTCTTATTTCATTTTCATCTTCTCCATCTAATTTCTTTACGCAGGCGATAAAAAAACCTTCTCCCCTCACCTTATCCGGCCAAAAACGATATCCACCCGATGATTCAATGATGTTCCAATTTTCGTCAATTGCCAATTGACAATTGCCAATTGACAAATTGTTATTCATCCACTCCACGATCTCTTCATTCTCTTCCTTTGAATACGAACATGTCGAATAGATCAATACACCTTCTTTCTTCAACGCGGGCCATACATCAGCTAATATTCTCTGCTGTCGCTGGGTGCAGAGCTGTACGTTATTTTCACTCCACTCTCCTATTGCTTCTTCATCTCTTCGAAATAACCCGCTGCCACTGCAGGGAGCATCTACCACGATCACATCAAAATAATTTTCCAGTCTTGTAAAATCCCTGGGGTCATTATTCGCCACCACTACATTGTCACCTCCCCATTTAATGATATTGTCTTTTAAAATATTGCTCCTGCTTCTTATCACCTCGTTACTTACCAGCATGCTGCCTTTTGAGATCAGCGATTGGATATGCGTTGATTTTCCTCCCGGCGCAGCAGCAAGATCAAGAACTTTCAATGGTCGTGCAATATCTACGGTTTGTTTTAATGCCTGCTCCACGAACATAGAGCTTGCTTCCTGCACATAATAACAACCGGCATGAAAAAGAGGATCGAAGGTGAAGGATGGCCTTTGTTGGAGATAGTATCCATGATCAGTCCAGGGAACTTTATTTGATTGGGAAATTGAGAAATTGGGAAATTGGGAAATTGGTTTCGCAGGATTTAAACGAATGGAAGTTAAGGGTTCGGCAGATTGATGCACCTTTTCAAAAGCTTCCTTATCGAAGCCTTCAATTCCTTCTAATGATGACAATAATTTTCCGGGAAGCTGCACGAATCAAAACTAGTAAATTGTGAGTTGTGAATTGTGAGAGGAAACGCAACCAATACCTCACCCCATCATCATTACTTATTAGAAGACTCTCCGCCCCTCTCCATATGGAGGGGGCAGAGATATTTCGATATTCGGACTATTGATGAGGTAATACACGGCAAGCAAAGAGGCTAAGTTGCCTAAGAATCTTTGTGTTCGGGTCCTTGTGTCTTAGTGGCTAAAACTTAAAAGCTTTTCTTTTCAGTGGTGTTCTTCTTCACTAAATTAATTGCTTGCTCCACCTGCGTATTGTATGTAGTAATGGCTTTTGCCACAATATCTGTATTCTCCTGCGCTTCTTTCCAATTCCGTTGCTCAATCGCTTCACGAATACCCGGTAAGGTTTTTACTCCATAACCTGTATAATATCCAGGCGCATAAATTTCATGTTTATACCAGGGACGTCTTGGCAAACCATTCGGATCGATCAAACTTCTTTCTGCTTTATACAAAATATCATTCAAAGCATTTTGATCAGCAACAGGCATTTGCAACCCACTGTTGTATACCTTCTGAAAGTCTTCGGCCTTTTCTTTTAATTGTACCATCGCATTTTCCAATGAACTAAAATTCAAATAGGGAACATCTTCTTTTAATTCAGGAGTGACCGAAACTTTTTTCGGGTCTTTTGCCATATCAAATAGTTTCTCCCTGATCAGTTTATTCTGAATATCTGTTTCTGCTCTTTCATCATCCAGCAATTTTTTTACTTCACCCACATAGTCGTTGATCGTTTTATACAGCGTATTAAACTCAAAAGGAAGAACATCGGCATCAGCCAGGCGCAACATAACACGGCCTGCAGTTTTTGATAAGGTGACACCATAAACAAACCCTGAATCTTTAAACCGGCGAAACATATCGTACGAATCATAAATAGAATGATACTCACCACCGGGGTCTTCACCACCAAAACCAAGATTCATCGAAGCAATTCCCAAATGCTGAAGAAAAGGAGAATAGTCCGAACCGGCACCCAGCGCACCCAGTTTGATCCTTTTACCATCCTTATCATTCAGCATCTTCGCTCTTGCCGTGCCATCGGCATTCACTACCTGCCTTGCAAAGCGACGCTCCCTGATCGTTGCTCCCGTTTCCGGATCAATGACATTATCAGCTATCTCATTAAAAAATGTTTCCAGCGTGTGCGAACCACTCGCACCAACAAACCCACGGCCATTTCCATCTGAATTAATATAAGCAACAGCTTTTTGTTTCAACTCCTGCTGGTGATCTTCGGCCCACTCCGTTGAACCAAGTAATGCAGGCTCTTCACCATCCCATGCGCAATATACCAGCGTACGTTTGGGACGATAACCCTGCCTGACCAATTCACCAATGGCTTTTGCTTCACTCAGCTCGGCTACCATTCCACTCAGTGGATCAGCAGCGCCATTTACCCATGCATCATGATGATTACCGCGAATGATCCATTCATCAGGCAACTCACTGCCAGGAATTTTTGCTATCACATTGTACAATGGTTTCTGATCCCAGTTGAATGCTAATTTCAAATGCACTTTATCCTGGCTTGGTCCCACGTGATAAGTGACAGGCAATGCACCACGCCACGCAGCGGGCACCACAGCACCGCCCAATGATTGCAGCAAAGGCAATGCATCTTCATAGCTGATCGGCATCACGGGAATTTTCATGAGTGTTTCTGCTTCTTCCAGAGTTAAACGTTTGGCATCTTTTGTTGCACCATAATCAGGTGTCAATGGATCACCGGGACGAACGGGCATATCCATCACCGAACCGCGCTGTGCTCCCCCTGCCGGACGAAATGGTCCGACCGGGTATGAATCACCTTGCGCATAACCGTCATCAGCAGGATCAGAATAAATGATACAACCAACAGCCCCATGTTCGTAAGCAACTTTTGGCTTTATCCCGCGCCATGACCCGCCATATTTTGCAATTACAATTTTTCCCTTTACATCCACACCCATTCTTTCCAACTCTTCATAATCAGCAGGCACACCACGATTCACAAACACCAGGTCTGCCGTCACATCACCATCAGCGCTGTATGCATTGTATGTAGGCAACTGCTCACTCTTTTGCCCCGAAGTTTTATCAGCATCCAGTGTCGGCTCCTGCAACTTTGCCTTATAAGGTTTTTTCCCTAGTAGTTCCAGTACCCTGGTTTTTGGTGTCGGAAACAACGGCCAGTAGGTAGCGATCTCTGTTTCCCAGCCCCAGCTGCGAAACAAACTTACAATGTAGTCTGCATTGGCTTTATCCTGCGGACTGCCCACATGATGAGGATGCGAACTAAGAAGCTGCATCCATGCATCCTGTTCCTTTCCGCTTAGTTGCACGTCAAACTGCTTTTCCCAATCAAGCTGCTTGGCAGAGCCGGCATCAGTAAAGCCCATTAATTTTTGAGCATGGACAAATGAAATAGATAATAGCAGGTATAAACCAAAGAGTGGCTTTCTCATCGTGGATGAATTTTAAAATTATGTTACGAACATAAGGAATTCTCTTCAACGTTCCTTGCGTCGCACTCTTGTACAGCTGGTAATTCTATGCAGCCGGGAATTCAGCTCACAGAATCTTCGTCACTGCGAGGTTTGCCCGCAGTGTTTCCAAAAATTAGAAATGAAAGCAGCAAACCGAAGCAATCAAAATCGAAATCGTCATCTATCAGATTGCTTCGTCCGCCTTTGGCGTCCTCGCAATGACGAGTACACTACGAAACGGGTGTCAGTTGCCAAAGTCGATTAAGACCACTCGGTCTTCGTCATTGCGAGGATTGCCGGCAGAGTTTTCAAAACAATGAATGTTATGGCAGGCCGAAGCAATCTAAATCGAAATCGGTCTAATAAGATTGTTTCGTCGCTCCGCTCCCAGCAATGACGAAGAAACAATCAATACAATTTTCTTTTTACAACAACTTTGTTTCCTCATACAAATCTTTCCATTCGGAATTCATGCCATTGATCAAATCCTCTTTCTATTTGTGGCTTCCCCCTTTGATCCTTTTTTCTTCAGCAATTGCTTCTGTAATCGTTCCGTGTATTTATAAAAGACAAGATTCATGCAATTGTATTTTGCGGTGAAACTCCTGGAAGAATCTTATGTTCATGCTCATATACTCTTGATGGCAAATTGGATGTTACTCCAACATACAGTGTTGAATGATTCATACTGCACATTATATAAACCCAACCACCCAT
>CAVTSY010000013.1:0-308161 GCA_963737475.1 uncultured Bacteroidota bacterium | reverse complement strand
TACCAGTTTGAAACTTTTCGTTTTTCCTGACGTGATAATTGTGAGTATATATGTTCCTGCCGGCAATCTTCCAGTTTCATTTATGTGAACAACATTAGATCCGCGTCTCAGCGATTCATTTTTCCTTAATAATTGCCGTCCGCTGAGATCTGTTAATGCGAAAACTGCATTATCATGTACAGGTGATTTCACAGTGATCACTAATAAATCTTTGAACGGGTTTGGGTTCACAAAGGCAAGAACCTCGTTTAGATCGAGAGTTATTTTTATTACATCACTGTATTTAAAATGCCCGTCTATATCTACGATCTTTAACCGGTAGTAGTACACAACGCTGGTATCTGCTGTTAAGATATCGTCGTATGTATAATCAGAATTGCTTGTGTTTTTGATTTGCGAGATGTCTGTAAAATTTTGTCCATCACCAGAGCGCTGTAATGCGAAATAGTTAACATTTTGCTCATTTACGACCGCCCATGAAAGTTTATTGATTTTGCCATCATTTTCACCGGTAAAATTTAATATCGTCATTGGTAAAGGTGCGAGTTCTGCCAGTTCGATAAATGAAGAGCCAAAATAGGGATTGGCTCCATTGGAACCATCATAGTCTAAAAGTTTTGTGAACGTCGAAGAAACAGGATCGAATGAGAAAATGGTTCCCAGGTCATTGCCACCCCCACTGTTTGTCATTCCATAAAGCTTCCCGTCACTTGCCTGCATCAAATCGCCATAAGGATGACTACCATTGGCAAAGTCAAAATCATACAACTTAGAATATATTGAAAAGACGAGATCGTAGGAAAAGATCACACCTGCGTCGCTATTACCTCCACCCCAGGTCATACCATAAAGTTTCCCATCCTTCGCCTGTATCAAACTTCCGTAAGGATTTGAACCATTGCCACCATCAAAATCTAATAATTTGGTATAACTCCCCGACACCCGGTCATAAGTGAAGATAACGCCGTTATTATCGGTCCCTCCAAGGCTCGTCATACCATAAAGTTTGCCGTCATTTGCTTGTATGAAACTTCCATAAGGATAAGAACCATTTACTTCATCCGACAGGTCGTCTGCAAAATCAAATAACCTGGTATAGGTTGAAGAAAAAGGGTCATAAGAAAAGATCATACCTCCTCCCACTCCGTGCATGCCTACGCCTCCAAAAGAGTTCATTCCGTAGAACTTTCCATCATTGGTCTGAAGAAGACTCCCATACGGATTGCTCCCGGTTAAAGGACCATAAAAGTTGAAAGTAAACAATCTCGAATAGATCCCACTGCGCGAATCAAACGAAAACAACACACCTTGATCGTTGCCAGCTAACGCATCATAGATGCCTCCCCGGGAAGTAAGACCATATAATCTTTTATCATTTCCCTGCACAAGACCACCAAAAGGATGGGTGCCATGAACAAGGTCAAGATTTTTTAGCTCGATGTACGCGTTGGACGCTGGGTCAATGGAGAAAATAGCGCCGCCTCTGCCTGTGCCTCCATTGGCGCACACGCCATAAAGTTTTCCATCATTGGCCCGCATCAGCTTCCCTGAAATATTACTACCGCTTTGAGCAATTGGAAAAATAGTCAATGAAGCCACAGTCCGGGTTGAAGGATCGAAAGAAAAGATAGCTCCCCGGTTATTTCTTCCTTCACCTCCGGTGACGCCATAAAATTCCCCATCGATGGCTTGCACCAGGTTACCAACAGGAAAGGATTGAAGTGTGTTGCTAAAATCAGCCAGCTTAGTTAATGTTATGGAAGCCGGGTCAAAAAAGAAAATCGTTCCATTACCTCTCGGCTCCACCCAACTTTGTCATGCCATATAATTTACCATCCCGACCCTGTATGAGTGTCCCTACGGGAAATTGACCAGTACTTATATCAAAATCGATCAGCTTCTTAAATGTTGAGAGAGATGGATTAAATGAAAATATAAATCCACAATCGTTATTTCCGCCGTCAATCTCCATACCATACAAGTTTCCATCGTTGGCAAGCATAAGGCTTCCATAACTGTCGTTTTTGGTATGTGAATTATAAAGCCACTGCAATGCTTGGGTGACAGGATCAAATGAAAAGATGCTGGAATTATTATAAATGCTTCCGGAGGTCCATATATAAAGCTTCCCATCCGGAGTTTGAGCCAGGTCACCTCTCGGTAAGCCTGCTCCGAAAGGAAAGTCGGCCAGTTTTGTGTAGGTGGCAGTATTAATATCAAAGGAGAAAATTGCGCCACCATTCTCTTCGCCCCCGGCACAAGTCACACCATATAACTTCCCATCAAATCCTTCAATGAGACTTCCGTATGGATACGTGCCGCTATTAGGGACGGTATAACTTAAAAAATCATACAGTTTTGTGCAAATGGATGTTTGAGGATCGTAAGAAAAAAGAATTCCGTTATTGTCAGAACTGCCTCCATTTGTCATTCCATACAACTTACCGTCACTTGCCTGGAGAAGAGCGCCCGTTGGGTAGCGTCCGTCTATATCCGACAAATTTTTCAACAGTGTGTACACGCCTGAAATGGGATCGAAGGAATAAATGCTTCCGAAATTATCTGCGCCGCCAGCTACAGCCATTCCATAAAGTTTCCCGTCATGTGCCTGCATTAAACTTGAAGCAGGTGCTAAACCTGACGTTCCGAGTGATTTCAAAACAGTTAATTCATTTGACGCAACATCAAACTTGTTTATTGTGCCCAGGCTATCGGCACCACCATTGAACGTAGCTCCCAATAAAGTTTGTGATTGCAGAACGGGGAAGTATATAATATAAGAAACAACAAATAGTAAAATTTTCTTCATAATTCAGCTTTGCGATTTATAAACTCCAGTCAATCTTTAATTGTCGCGCTATGTGAGGTGGTATCATTTTCTCCCAGTGTCCTGTTTTGTTATATTCATTTATGATCCACTGTGCGATCTTGTAGGCATCCTCTTTTTTTTGTATGCCTTTTGACGAGAAGGCCAATGGATTTTGGAAATGATGAAATGTTTTTTCGGCTAAAATATCAAAGGAGTAGCCAGTGACGTTTTTTGATAGAAGCTTTATGGTAAATCCGCTATAATCCCTGGTATTATTCATCTCAACAACAGGAATCTTTGTCAATATGTTATTGGAATCGATCTTTTGCGCGTGGATAATAAGGGCTGCCATGTGGAGCACAAGGATCAGTAGAATTTTTTTCATAAAGAAGGCATTATTAAAATAACGAAGTCGATCTGACGATGGAAAATGGACTTTAATACTGGCGGTTTTGTCAATTGACAGTGCGGACCATCAATGAGGAGTTCTTAGGATTTTTGTAAGGCTGAGGATAAAAATCATCATACCTGGCCTTAAGCAGAAAAGCTGCCACAAGATATATCAATTCCGCGTAGTAATTCAATAAAAGAATACACTTGTGATCAAAAAATAATTCATGATGTATACTTTTTTTTACTACCTTGATTCATCCTTTCTCCCTTCTATTCCGTTCCCTTGATAAAAATCAAATATTGCAAGCCCTCCAGGAGATCCTTCTGATTAGTATGTAAGCCATTTTTTGAATTTAGACTTCATTGTTCTTGCTATGAGTGTGCGCAAAACCGAAAGCAGGCTGCCTGCGGGTTTTCAGCCTGCCGATCTGGGAGAAGCAGTTGCAAGCCCGGACGGGCATTGTTGTTTGGTATCGTTCATTACGGCACCACTTGCTGTCAACCGGGAAAATATTTATGTAGTGTTTGTGACTGATGCGGGTCTCTCAGCATCTGTTCAGTCTTTTGAATGGACATTTACGTTGGATGCTGGCACACCTGAGGTAAGCACAACTGATTTTGGACAAATTGCTTTTACACCTTCAGCCGACGGAAATTTAACGGTGAAAGTGAGGTTACTTGACGCAGGTTCAACTGAACAGGCAAGCCTGTTGCTTACGCAACAGGTGGGTCCGTTAAACGAAGAATTGGAAGCGATGATTGCCGAGGCGACTAATAATCCCGGTGCAGGTATGGGCAATCCTGATGTGCTGCGTGAACTGGTAAATGATCACAATCCTTATTACATGAATGTTCCGCTCCAGACACCGGAAACTGGTGATGGATTTTCCCTATACCTTTTCAGTACTGTGGTTGATGGTGCCCTGGAAACAAAGCAGGATAAACGAAATGGTTTGCTTGACCAGGTTGCTGCTTCCATCAATAATGCCGAAACCGATTTTACGTCGGCTATTGGTCCTGGTTTGGGCGTTGCCAAAGTGAGAATGTTGTTAGTGCCGATGTTACTTCCACCTTCAAGTTTGCCTTTCACCGAACTACCCGATGGTAATTCCGAAAATGCAGCAGCCGATGAACAATTGCGTCAGCAAATCGCAGCCATGAGTGAAGATGATCGCATTGATCTTTTTAATCGTATTCGATTTCCCAAATCAAATATTATGCTTTGCGGTAAACTTCTTGAGGCGTTGCGCGATAAATTTTTCAGTGGAGTGAATTTCGATGATGTGCTACAAAAGATGTCGGGTACAATGGCTAACTGGATCAGTTTAAATTATAACAAAGGGCCTTTGCATAGAAACTGATAGAATATGGGCAGCGCTACACCAGCAACGAAAACGGCAAATCCAGGAGTTGCATCGCCAGCAAAAATTGCCAAAACAATTACGTTACAGGCAAACCTAGATAAGGCGTACAATACTTTTAAAGCAGGTCTTAATCCGGATCTCGGAACAAAAACTCATGTACCCATTTCCATTTACCTGCAAAAGAAAAGCTCACCTCATGAATACGCCGGTGTTTTTGACAGGGAACACCATTTCTCGGGGAGCCTGGTCAAGGTGGCGGCTATGTTTGCTGCTTATAAACTTCTCAAAGAAGCAAACGACCTGGCTCAAAAAATAAAAGACGGAACAGTAACACTAACGGCTAATACAAGAGATAAATTTTTCGAAAAATTAGCTGCGCAATTTAATCTTTCTGATGCGGCTGATGGTATAACCAATATAGCCGCTGACAATAAAAAACCATCTTATCCACATCTATTAAATGTGCCGGCAACGTTTACAACGTCAACACTCACCGTTGCATTTAATTCAAATCCTTCTTCCACACTTGCTTTAAAAGGTTTTGTAGAGCAGATGGAAGAAATGATTGTTGAAAGCAATAATTGCAGTGCAGGAGAATGTATAGTAAGACTTGGTTTTCCTTACATCAACGTAAAACTGGTGGAAGATGGATTTTTTCAAAAAAATACATGGAATACCTCTCAGCCGATGGGGATATGGCTTGCCGGAGATTACATTCAGGATTCTTGTTTTAATAAAACTAAAAAATTGACTTATGTGAAAATTAAATCTGTCAACGATTGCGGCTCCGGCAGTGATTGCACCACTGCGCAGAACACATGCTCAAAAGAAATGGCTGATTTTTTTATGAAGATCGTTTTAAGAGAATTGGTTGATCAGAACAGTAGCCAGGGAATGCATGACCTGCTCCACAAAGGGCAGCAGCCCGGCGCTCCCCACACCTCTTATTTGACGAGGCTTAGCAACCTTCCAAAAAAATTTACTATCGACGGGGTAAAAGTAGGCCTGGGACCTTTAAAAGGTGGTAGCGGACGTGGGGTTTCAACAGTAAGATCGGAAGGAATATTAATACAATGGATAGCACCCACAACAGAGCCTGCGCTTACAGAATATAAGGAAAAACTTAAAACGTTAAACCTGCATGAAGACATGAGGGGTGCTATTTGCTGGCAGAATTTAAATGATAATAAGGACACAGATGCACTGGTTAATATCATAAATACAGCAATAGAAAATTTTATTAACCAGACACCGATTTAATAAATGGCTAACTGACTATGTGATATGTCAAGCACGACACCAAAAACGAAAGCAGCCAGTCCGTCTGTAAACACTCCTGCTAAAATTCAGAAGCAAGGGGGAGGAGGCGGAACGCCGCCACCCAATGCTTTTGGTGGATTCCAGGAACAAGTACCCGATGCTGTCTTTATGTCTACTGCTGGCACTCCCGAATTTTTGGCTAGCGCAAAAAAATTCTATACATATTTTGGTTTTGAACCCAAAGACATAAAATCAATAGAAGATTTGGTTCTTTTATTAGCTGATCCTTCAAACACCACAACTTATCGCAGGCTCCTCGTTGTGTCGCATGCTCATCCACGCGGCATGATCATTCCTTTTTTTACCAAGGGATCTATTGGAACAAACAAAGAAGTTTTCAGGGGATTTGCAAAAACTGATCTTGATGGACTAAAAGTGCTGGATCCATTTAATCCGCCGGTCTTTAACTGGGATTCCGTAATAGCATCCATAATGTCTAACATACGAAGTAATCCGACTCATGCAAACGCATTAGCTCCTTTTGGTTTAAAGACCAGCGGCCTTCCGCCCGCGGAATTAACCCCTTTTTTTTATGAGTGCTTAAATTTCGTTTTTGTAAATACACCGGGCCACGTCAAGAATAGTAACAATAACGTCATTACTACACCACAAAGAAAAAGTTTCGCGGGCTTCGTTAAAGAAATTGGTAACCAGAGAAAAAAAAGGCTTGTAAATACGACTATTAATGGCAACGTAATTACAGCTCCCCAACTGGATGCATTGCAAACGATGTTAACTGGATTACCCCTTAGTGATCTGAATGCAGGCAGCGTTTATACAATGACCGATTTTGGATCGGACAACATGAATTTTTTTCCCACGCTAGACAATGCTGTTCGGGCTGTCAAAGACGGCTTTCACGATAAGGTTGTTCAGATGCGAAAGCGCTTTATCCCAACATCAGCGATTGATATACGTGGATGCCGCGCTGGAGATGATTCCGATTATCTCGTTGCCATACGTGAATTTTTTGACAAGCCTGATGATCCCGGGCTCAAAGCTTCGGCACCGCGTTGGTTTCAATCATATCCACCCCTGGCCTGGCAACTTCCGGCAAATCGGCACGATCTCACCACTTTCTTATCAGGTAAAATTTTTTCAAGTACAGTGGCACACGATGAACAAATGAAAGGGGCGAAGGCCTGGGCTGAATTGACAAAAGTCGATCCGTTGCATACAAATTTCTGGTCCGGTTTATTTGGAGGAACCCCGGCCAATTTCGTGGCGCTATCATGGCGCAACACAATACCTCAATTATTTATACCTGCACCAGGACTTGCTGCGCTGGCACCTTTGGACCTTGCAGGGATAGTAAGTAAAATGGCAGACATGTTTAATGTGCCTCCCGCATCTGTGCCCAACGCATCACAAATAGCTGCAAAAGACAATGCGGCTTTTCAAACTTTTATAAATGCGGCAAAAGATAGTTTGGAAAATGGCGATGGTATTTATTATTATATGCTTTTCGCGGGGTTACCTATTTTCTTCTTCAATAAAAATAGTTTTAGTAATCACGAAGGTTTGATCGTATTAAAAACGTTCGAGCACGAGGCGATGCAATCATGGTATAAATGCATGTGGTTGGGTTCTCTGCCAGCGAATCCGTCAAATGCCAGTACCGCTGCGACACTCGACAACGAACTTTCACGAAGAGTACCTATGCTGCAGGATGAACACGCCGCGACAGAATGGGCCATTTGTCCGGCCACTGAATACGGAGATCGTATTCAAACGAGCCCGTAATTTTTGAAACAACAGGAAACAATTATGTCACAAAGCGCATTAAAAAATATATTAACCGGAGCAGGTCTCGCTATTTCTCCGCTTCGTTCTATCAAGACACCTGATGCGGCTGTAGCATTTTTCAATAAACTTGGCTACAATTTACCAAGTGCAGCTTTTGGTGGTGCGCTGCCTGATCTTGCCTCGCAGGCAGGAGAACTTATTGCGTCGTTAAAAAAATTGATCGATGCCAGTGATGATGCAAGCGAAGTAGCGGCTATTGCTGAAGTGTTCGGCCGTCTTGTGGCTACGGTAAATGCAATAAGCAAATTACATGTGCAGATACAGGCAGGCGGTGGTGGCGGTTTGCCAAATATTGGTGACCTGCCAAGAAGGCTGACAGATTTCCTTGTGCTTGATTTTCTTGATAAACAACGACCACAAACTCATGAAACATTGCACCTGCTTGGTTTGATCGAAAACGAACCCAACCCCGCTCCCAATCAATCCATGCGTTTGATCAATTGGGACAAGATCACTCAACTATTTAATAAACCTGCCGATATTGTAAAAGATGTATACAAATGGGATGTTGATCTTGACACAGAAAAATTATTTGCAAGAATGGAAGGCCTTATGCGGGCTTCCACATTACCGGGTGGCTTATATCCGCAGGCAGAAACTACACGCATCTTATTGGGCAATGCAACAACAGGATTGAAAGAACTGCGTTTTGCATTGTTTCAAAGCGGAGTGAGTCCTGAAACGTATGCACAATTTGGAATTACTTTTTCTCCTGCGGAAGCACAAGGTCCAAAGAAAAAAGGTATTGCTCTCCTGCCTTACCTGATGGGAACTGCCGCTTTTACATTTGATGTATGTGATCGTGGTGAACTTGTTTTCAATTCTTCAGGCGACATCAAGGCTGTTGGCGTTGTTGTACGACCGCCGTTGAATGCCGAAGGTTTATTGAATTTAACCGGTGCATTCAAAGCCACTGTTCAAATTCATGAAAAGCCTGATAAATCAAAAGAAATTATTTTGATCGGTTCTGCCGGTGGCTCACGATTATCACTCCAGGGTCTTGGTTTTTCTACATTCATTCAAAGTGTTGCCGATAAAATTGATATCGGTTTCGAAGGAGAGATACAGGCAATTCGTTTGGTAATAAAAGGTGGCGAAGGTGATGGCTTTTTGCAAAAAATTTTATCAGGTCTCAATGTGCAGGCTGAATCATCCCTTGCATTTGGTTTTTCATTACTCAATGGATTTTATTTACGGGGTGGTGCTAAGTTTGAGCTTGACTTCGCCGTTCATATTGACCTTGGTCCATTGCATCTGAATGGGATGAAGTTTACATTGGAACCTGCCAATGATCATTTCAAATTACAATCCGGTGTGACTATAGGTGCAGACCTCGGACCATTGAAAGCAGTTGTTGAAAATATTGGAATAGAATCATTGCTTTCATTCAAACAAGGAAACCTGGGCCCGATGGATCTGAGCATTGGCTTTAAACCGCCGAATGGAGTGGGGTTATTGGTCGATGCAGCAATAGTAAAGGGCGGTGGTTATTTGTATTTTGATTTTGATAAAGAAGAATACGCCGGTGTTCTTGAACTTTCCATAGTAGAGATCGTAACTGTAAAGGCTATTGGGCTCATCACCACACGCATGCCTGATGGTTCAAAAGGTTTTTCACTTCTCATCATCATTACAGCGGAATTTGCTACAGGTATTCAGCTTGGTTTTGGATTTACATTATTGGGCGTTGGAGGTTTGTTAGGTCTCAATCGTCAAATGCTTGTTGAACCGATCGGTGCAGGCATTCGCACCGGGGCTATCAATAGTATTGTATTTCCTCCCGATCCTGTTGCCAATGCACCGCGCATCATCAGCGATCTGCGCACCTATTTTCCGCCTTATGAAGGAAAATTTTTGATCGGCCCGATGATCAAACTCGGGTGGGGCACGCCTACATTAATAAGTCTCGCATTTGGAATTCTTATCGAGATACCGGGCAATGTTGCCATTGTTGGTGTATTAAAAATCGCGTTACCTGAAGAACATGTACCCATCATTGTGATCAATGTTGCTTTTATCGGAGCACTTGAATTTGATAAAAGCAGGGTTTGGTTCTTTGCGGCCATGTTCGATTCCCGCATTTTGTTCATGACGATGGAAGGCGAAATGGGATTGCTCATGGACTTTAGCGATAATCCCAACTTCGTGCTGAGTGTTGGCGGTTTCCACCCTCAATTCAATCCGCCGCCATTACCTTTCCCCAATCCAAAACGCATTCATATTGATGTATTGCGCACGCCACTTGCACGTATTACTGTAGAAAATTATTTTGCCATCACGTCAAACACAGTGCAGTTTGGTGCAAGAGCTGAGTTCTTTTATGGTGTCGATGCATTCAATCTTCATGGCAGTTTTAGTTTCGATGCGCTTTTCCAGTTCTCGCCTTTTCATTTCATCATTGATATCTCTTTCTCCATCGGGATGGATGTATTTGGAACAGGAGTATTCAGTGTAACATTGAAACTAAAGTTGTCAGGCCCTGCGCCATGGGAAGCAAGAGGCACTGCTACTCTTTCCATCGATCTGTGGTTGTTCTCCATTGATATTTCTGTTGACTTTGATATCACCTGGGGCGAAGCCGACAATCCAACACTTCCATCGATTGATGCGATTCCATTACTCGTTGCAGAATTTGACAAAGCCGATAACTGGCGCGCAGGCATTCCTGAGAATGTTAACCTTCTTGTTTCTCTTCGTAAGCTGGATACTTCAATTGAAAAACTGGTATTGCATCCGGTTGGTACCCTGCGAGTCAGTCAGCGTGTAGTACCATTGGGCATTCATATAGATAAAGTAGGTAATAATCCTGTTTCGGATGCACACCTGTTTAGTGTAAAAGCAAACCTTACCAGTCTTGCAACAACAAATAATGCGCCCGAGGAAAAATTTGCCATTGCACAATTCCAAAACTTAACGGATGCACAAAAATTGTCGAGCCCTTCATTCCAGGATATTGATGGAGGAGTGGAATTAGCTTTCAATGGTAAACAAATTGGTTCAGGTAAAGTCGTAAAAAGAGTTGTTCGTTACGAAGTGAAGATCATTGATGGTGACGACAAGTATCATGCATTCCGCTGGTTTAAAAATATCGGTACATTGTTTTTCCACTGGCTCGCCGGTGCTGCTATTACACAGTCTCCCTTATCATTTGCAAGAAAGAAAGCAATGGTGCCCACAATGGGTAATGAACGTGTGCAAGTGAAACAGCCGGGATATGTAATTGCAGGAACAGCCGATAATAAACCATTGGCAGACGTACCGGTATTTGCATCGGAAGCACATGCAAGAGATTATTTCAATTCAACTATTTCCAAAAACCCGGCAATGGCTGAAGACATTCATGTCATTCCAACATTTGAAGCAACCGTATGAGCATTGCAACGTATTCATTTTTGCCGTATCTGAGGCAGGGAATTGCCAACAATATTCAATCATCCAGCGGTGCACGGGGAACATTCACTGTGAAGCTTGATGTACATGGCGACGAAAAAACAACACCGGTAAATGATAAAAATGTTGAGATCTATGGCCCCGGTGATATTGTTGGTATTGATGTACGCACCATTGTAAAAACCGATCCGCACAACCGGATCACAAATTTTGAATCAAATTATCTCACATATATTGATTTTTACGATGAAGATTTTCCCTGGCGCTATACCCCCGTCCCTGTTGCGGGGCAGAGATTGAATCCGTGGATAGCGCTTATTGTTTTAGCAGATGGAGAATTTGATGAAGGACAAAATCTGTTAGATCGTCCTCTTCCTTTCTTTAAATTAAAAAGTGCAGCCACAAAAGATAATTTCTTTCCAAAGAAAGATCAGCTGTGGGCATGGGCACATGTTCATTTCAATGGTGATCTCACCGCTTCTGATGAAACCATCCTGGCTGATAATCCCGCAGATGTAAATGCATCACTGGATAAGCTGCAAAATTCTCTAAACATTAATCCTGACTTTGCGTATTCAAGATTGGTTTGTCCAAGAAAATTAAAACCAAGTACATCCTATCATGCATTTGTTATTCCTGCTTACGAAAGCGGGCGGCTTGCGGGTGCTGGCAAAGAAGCTGCAGAAATAAATGCCGCAGGAACTAAGATCGCATGGGAAGGAGCAGATCTTGAATTTCCTTATTACTATCGTTGGGACTTCAGTACAGGCACTGTTGGAGATTTTGAATACCTGGTTCGGTTGCTCAAACCAAAAGTAGCAGATAGTCGTGTAGGACGTCGCGTGATGGATATGACAAAACCCGGCGCTAATTTAACATGGACGGAAGACCCCGATAATGTATTGGGCGGCATATTACGTCTTGGCGGCGCATTGAAAGTTCCCAAAGAATCATTGACGGATGAAGAGATAGCGAAGATGGAAAAATTTGATCAGTGGGCGATAAAAAAATTTCCTGATATTCATCCCTTTCAAATACAGGTTGCAGGTTTTCTCAACCTGGCCGATGATTATAATTTGCTTTCATCACAGGCCGCGAATACCAATGCAAAAAATGATAGCAACCTCTCTATTGATGCCAATGAGGATTCCGATCCATTGATCACTCCACCCATTTATGGACGCTGGCATGCGATGGTAGAAAGAGTGTACAAGGACAGGAGTGGTGTTCGTATCGACAACGAATATAACTGGCTGAACGAACTCAATCTTGATCCGCGATTTCGCGTGCCTGCACATTTTGGTACACGTGTGGTACAGGATAACCAGGAAGATTATATGCAGGCAGCATGGGAACAAATAGGTGAAGTACTAAAAGCAAACCGTCAAATTCGTTTTGGACAATTTTCTATTGCAGCCGGGACGGCATTGTTTGCCAAACATTTTGTGACTGCAAACAATGCTGATGTTTCAAAAACAATGTTATTTACTGCACCTCTGCAAAAAAGAGTCATGTATAATGGACTAACTGTTTTTCAAAATGTGAAACAAAGTGCGCTACCCAATACGATACTATCAGCGCCAATGCGGAGGGTCGTGAGGCCTCGCGGACGATTGATCACACAATTGGAAAAGAATTTACCGGCAGCAAATGGATCTGTCAAACTTGAATCTCTTGTTACAAAGATAAATTCTGGTGAGTTATTGCCTTCCCCTCCAAAAGTGATGCCGCCTGGAATACCAACTGCTGATGCGGTTGCCGGTGAACTACAACCGAAAAATATTCCTCCTTTTATAAAAGACCTGTTGCAACGCAATCCGTGGTTGCCCTATGTACCATTAGGTATTGCAGCATTGTTGATCCTTCTTTTGCTTTTATTCGGTGCATCGGGAGCAATACTGGTAACCGGGTTAGCCATTGCCGGCGGATTGGTTTATCTCTGGAGAACGTTGACCAAATGGACAAGGGATCTGAAGTTCGCCGACATTTTAAAACCCGCAAATCAAACTCCTCAATCAGTGGATCTTATTCCAAAAAGCGGGAACTTTCGTTTATCGGCGCCGGAGGAAAATTTTAAGCCGAACATTGGAACTGCTGCAGATAATGACAATGCGGTTCGGTTTAAAAATTCATTGAAAGATATGTATCGCTTGCATGAGTTGGTTAAAGCCGATATACCGCAGACACCGGTACCGATACAACTTCAATTAAATGCACTTGCAAATAGCATTCTTGACCAGGTAAGGCCAGAGAAAACAGTGCCTGCATGGACATGGCAACAAATATTTTTTCCTTCATGGATAAAAGATCAATTGGTAGATGAAGGTTTTGTGGAGGCAATGGGTTATCCAAAGATCAATAAAGCCATGTATTTTGATTTGAAGAAAATATCTGATGAACTTTTTTTACCGAATGTAAATCTCATTGAACACAATAGTATCACTTTGCTTGAGACGAATCAACCATTTATTGAATCATACATGGTTGGATTGAACCATGAATTTGCCCGCGAATTATTATGGAGAGAATATCCTACCGATCAGCGTGGCAGCTATTTCCGCCAGTTCTGGGATGTGGCATCTATTTTAAAAGACCCGGCACTTGCTAATAAACCTGAAGATGAACAACGTGAACCTTATTATGACATTACGAAACTGCATGAATGGAGGCGCAAGAGCAAATTAGGAGATCATGATAACAGGCAGAAACCCGGTGAACCGCCAAAAGAAGAAGTGGTGCTTGTTATCCGTGGTGAATTATTGAAGAAATATCCAACAGCAGTTGTATATGCACACAAGGCTGACTGGACAAAGAATGATGACAACGAAATTGATATTAATGAACCACGAAGTCTTGCCAATCCTGAAGAAGGTGATCAAGAGAAGCCTGATCCAAAATTTGTACGCACTCCATTATACTCAGCAAAAGTGGATCCTGATATTTATTTTTTCGGATTTGATCTCACCGTGGAAGAAGCCCGTGGAGAAAGTCGTCCGCAAACGCCAACCATTGATAATGCAGGATGGTTCTTTGTGATCAAAGAACGGCCCGGTGAGCCTCGCTTTGGATTTGATATTCCTGCAACTGATGGAGGCAACAATGAACTTGTTACATGGAATGATCTTGACTGGAGCAAAGTGGTTCCTGCCGAAGAAGGTGTTATTGACGTGATCAATCTTCCGCAACCCATTGCGTTACCTGCATCGCATGTTTTCGATAATGACACCGAAGGAATAGGGCAGGAGGAGCAATTTAAAGATGATAAGAATATAGTGTGGAACAATTCCATTGATGCTGCAAACCTGGCTTATATACTTTACCAGGTGCCCATGATGGTTTGTGTGCATGCCGCCGAAATGTTATTAAAAAAATAAGCCTAAACCCCAGCCCCTCTCCAACCGCGTGCCGGCAAAGCTTTAGCGGTGGCGCAAGGAGAAGGGTTCAGAACTAACCCGTGAGGTTTTAAAAATCTTAATTGAACAGTGATTAAAAAATAATTACAAATTATGCCGGAGTTTCAACAAACACGAAATGACCTGTTGCAAAGCAGAAGTGATAGTGAAAAGACAAGACTCGACCTTTATGCATCTGGTCAGCGCCTTCGTTTTTTGGAAAAAGAACGTGCAGCGCTTGATCGTCAAAAGGGCGATAACAATGAAAATTATATTCGCCGCCGTAATGAACTGGACAGGCTGATCGCTTCAGAGAAAAATGAACAATCAAGGCAACAGGAAAAATACAGGGGCCTGCGTGGCAGGTTGGGGGAAATACAAAAAGATTTTGATCTTTTCATTGATCCGCGCCGGGAACTCGCTTCTCATTTCTCCAATGAAACTCCTTTCTTATTATTCCCGCTTCGATTGGAAACGAGATTTAAAACTGTTAATGACCAATCACAACTCTGGGTTCGTGTTTATCCTGACGAATGTTTAGTGGATAGCTTTGAACCATTGCTTTCACGTAAAGAAGTGAACAATGCCGCACGTTTTTGGGCAGAATATTACAGCGCCGGTAAACCTGCAGATCCTTTGCATCCCGATGAAAAAACACTTGACCGGCAAAAGGCAGCATGGGCATTGTTGGTGAAAGCGCATGGAGATGGAAGGGCCGCATGGATAACACGCCAGTTAATTCCTGAGGCTACAAGCGTTTTTCCAGTACGTGGACCAAAGACAATTATTCTTGCCATTGTTTCTGATAATTGGAATGCTGCGCAACAGGCAGCCATTGTCGATCTGTTTAAAAAACTTTGGTTCGCTAATAAAAATGATCAACAGGTTCAGCAAATAAAAAATGATTTTAACGCCGCCAATCCCGGTATGAATGCAGACGCTATCATTGATCTTTATGAACCAGTAAACTTTAATGATAAACTTCCTGCGGATATAAAACGTGAAGAAGCCGATCTGCAAATTGCTGTTGTTGTATTTAAAGATCTTGATAAAAAAGCGGGGAAGGAACATAGCTGGTCACAGGCGACAAGAGTAAATATATTGCCGGAGCGATTGGCATTGATCCGTTTCAAAGGAAACAATGCTATGGACCCGGTCTTTGGGAATTCGATCTCTTATCCTCTTTTTACAAGTCCGGATCCTTCAGATGCCGACGCACAATTCAAACCAAATGATAAAGGTGATCTTGAATTTGGCGATTCCATCAAATGGGTTGCAGATTTTGATCGTGCAGTGGAAATAGGAATGGGCTTTCGTGTGAACCTGGCACAGGATGAACTGGATGGTTTTTCACGACTGGTGGTGCTCGGCGTAAAACTTAGTGCGGACGCACTGGAAGGAAAGAAAGAACTGGAAGAATTATTTGATCATCATTATTTCAGTAAAAAGGGTTTGAGAATTGTACCGCAGGGCACGCCCACCAACAATACAGCGTCATCCGATTCGGGTTATACCAGTGCCGATTCTCCTGATCAAACTTTTGATCTTTATTTCAATCAAAAACCCGGTTTTGCTGAAGACGATACATTGAATAAAAGAAAGGACGGCCAATGGTTGGCTGAATGGCTGGGGCTGGATTATGCCATAACAAAAAAAATACTGCACAGTGATGGCGTGGATCAATCTGATGCACGCAATATGAATACGGCGTTATGGCCGGCCACAATAGGATACGTGATGGAATCATTGATGAAAGGCGGTTTTAGTGATGAAACTATTGCACAAACCCGGGATTTCTTTAACAGTTTTGTAAGTGGAAGAGGTCCTGTGCCCGCGATAAGGATAGGGAATCAGCCGTATGGCATTTTACCCACGGCCGCTTTTCGTCGCATGTCATGGATGAATGTCAACGATCGTTTATTTCTTGCAAGAAATAATTCTTTTCAATTTTTAAATGCATTATATCAATTGCTGCTTCGTATCGAAGCTTATTGGCAGGCAAATATTGTTTCATCAGTTTCACACATTTTGGAAAGTACAACCTCGCCTTATCAAACATTGTTGAACGTTGTTGGCCTTCATCCTAACTCAGTAAGTTTTCACCGGCGTTATTTGGAAAGTTTAATTGAAATGACCAATGCAATGAGTTTGATCAAAGCTGGTTTTATGGAACATCCTGATGTGGTCAATAATAATGTAAGATTCTTGCATGATACTCTCGGTTATCAAACAGACATTCTTCCCCAGGTTGCAGCCTTGCTTGCTCTTCCCCTAACATATCCGGTTAAAAATTTGATTGATGATTCCCCACTTTCCGAAACAAAACAAATAAGGAGTTATACTGCTGATAACTAGAAATTACATCAAAGCATTGGTCGATGATGCAAGAACATCTGAAGATGCGCTGCGTACAGGACAAGGATTAACGGAAAGACCCGATGCCGAATTATATCGCTTGTTGAAATACGCACTTGAACAAGGCTACCATGGCAGTGGTATTGGTGCTGCAGCCGCGGTAAATGCATTTCCGGCAGAAAAGCTGGCGGCCATGAAAGTTGAACAACCTTTTGTTCATCAGCAATGGCAAGGGGAAGTGACTGAAAGCCGTTATGCATTTTTGTATGGAACGGTACCCGCTATTTCACCGACAAAGACAGTATCTGAAGCAATACGTGATTCATTGTTTGAGCCCGTTGTGCCATCCTATTCTCAATATCTTTCCTCGCAGCTTGAGGCGCTTGATCAATTGAAAGACGCTTCCACTGCCAGATTGGAAAGAGCAATGGTGGAACATGTGGATTGTTGCACTTACAGGCTCGATGCATGGAAGACCGGTATTCTTTCAACTGAACTGTCTTTTATGCGCAATAACCAGGGAGGCATTAGTGATGGTCAACGAAGGACAGGGATTTATCTTGGAGCTTTTGGATGGTTGGAAAATGTCAGACCAGAAAGAAATAAAAAAATAAGTATAAAAGAATTGCCGCAGGATATTATCAGTGATTTCAATCCCGATGGTAATAAAGTATTTCTTACCGATCCAGCCAATGAAGGATACATTCATACACCTTCGCTCAACCAGGCTGTAACAGCAGCAGTATTGCGTAATGGTTATATTTCACACGGAAAGCCGGATGCCAACAATGTGCTTGCCGTTAACTTATCATCCGAACGCATACGTTTGGCTTTATCCATTATTGAAGGAATACAAGCGGGACAGAGCCTCGCTGCATTGCTGGGTTATCATTTTGAACGGGAACTTCACGATCGTGATGATCTGAAAGCAAAACAAATTGACAGTTATATTTACCCGCTTCGTAAAAGATTTCCTCTTGCTGCTGACCAGTTGAAAGACACAAAGTCTGCTGATACAACTGATCCTTCAGTTGACCCGGATACAGTTCCAATTACGGCATTAGAAGCACGCAATGTCATTCATGGTGTTCATTTGATAGAGCATGTAAAATCACAAACTGTTCCTGCCAATAAAACTTATCCTTTTGGTTTGACCGGCTTACCAGGCGGTGATGCAGATATAGCAACAGCGATCACTGAAGCAGTAACGCATATCATTGACATTGGCGATGCCATTGCTGACATGGGAATGGCAGAAAGTGTGCACCATATTGTGATGGGCAACTATGATCGTGCGGCAGGCGTGCTGGAAACATACAGCAAAGGCAACTATCCTCAGGAGCCTGATGTCATTCGTACACCGCGTAGCGGAGCAACTCTTACTCATCGTGTGAGCATCCCGATGCAATACGTAGCACTGGCAGCCGGCGCAGGCCCAAGAGCTCAATCAGAGCCATCTATGGATAAATGGCTGTCGGCGACTCTTCCTGCTATGAATAAGATCATTTGTAAATGTTCTTACACAAGCCGGGCAGATGGATCAACAAAAAATACAGAAATATCCATGCAGGATATTGGTCTCAAACCCATTGACCTCATCTATATTCTTAACACATTTGATATACGTGCATTAAATGAAATAGATGATCGCTTTATTTATCGCCTGCATACAATAGCAGATCCAAAGATAGACGCCGATCTGAAATTTAATTATACGGAAGATCCAGCCGATGCCTCCAAGCTTTCATTGTTCCAGGTAATGCCATTGATAAAAAGTCTTCGTGCATTGCTGGTGGAATCTGCTTCATTGACTCCGGGTGATCTTGCCTTGCCAAATGAAGCCAATAAAAAAGATGTTCCATCACCGGAATTGCCTGCACAGCGTGTGCAGGATCTGATCAATGGATTAAAAGCATTATTGGCTGCGGCTGAATTACCAGCGGGAACAATTGGTTACTTACGCGCATTGTCACCACAGGATGTAGTCACTGACCCGGAACTTGATGATATGCGAACGAAAGTGGATACAACAATCAATCGTTTTGCTGAATTATTATTGGAGTTGGGGAAATATGGCATTCCACAAACAGGCGTTGGCTCTTTATATGTACAAAAGCAGCAATGGTTCATTGCATTAAAAAATAAAATAGAAGAAGTAAGGAAACGCTGGCAGAAAAATTCTGATGACTATGATGTATTGGCCGCTGATCCCATGCCTTCGGTTGAGAAGCTACTGGCAATGGAAAGATTGATCTCTTCCACACCAACACCGGCAGATACGATCACATTGGGAATTGTAAATACAAAGAAAGGATTGTTTGATGACGCGTTTACAGATCTGAAAAAAGCGGTCAATGTTCGACAGGCAACTCTTATTAAGCTGATGCAGGACATACAAGCTCTTTCACTGCAGCCATTTGATCTGGTGGCATTTGACATTGATACCGAATTAAAACAAATTCCCATTTTTATTTATGACTTGCAGGCAAGGGCACAGGCATTGACCGATGATCTTGAGAAAAAAAGAATACCTGCAGCAGAAGCCATACTCGCAACATTGGCAACTTTATCACCAGAGGACCGGGTAAAACAAATTGAAACAGCAGCGAAGATCATTTTAGGTGATCAATTTAAAATGATCCCCCGCTATTCCTTACCTGCCGCACAACAAGCTGAGATCAGCAATTCGTGGAATGCAACAAATGACCTGCTTGGTTTTTCAATGACAACACGAACCAATCCGCGGGAAGATTGGTTGCATGGCATCGCCCGTGTGCATGAAAAAATGAAACATTTGGAGAACTGCATATTGTTGCGGCAAGCATTTGCGATGAATGAAAACGATCTTACCATGCATCCTGTGCAACTTCCATTTAAAACACAAGAATATCACTGGCTGGCATTACCTTTTCCTGGTACGATAAATTTAGAAGAAAGCAATAATTTATTGTATACGGCATTTGTGGCAGGAGGCGCTGCTTCTCCGAATGAAGTTTGCGGTTTGCTGGTGGATGAGTGGACAGAACTCATTCCTGCAAACGAAGAAACGACAGGCATCACGTTTCATTATGACCGCCCGAATTGTGAGGCGCCCCAAACTTTGTTGCTGGTTACGCCAACCCAGCTCAGCGGCAACTGGCAATGGAATGATCTTGTTGATGCACTTATTTACACGATGGATTCGATGAAGTTGCGTGGTATTGAACCCGACCAAATTGATAAAACACCTTTTGCCAGTTTACTGCCAGCCATTTTAGGGGCAGAGAGTTTATTCCCATATTCCATTGTGTTGGATAATAAAGCCCATTACATGTCAATTGATGCAGTAAGAAATTTCAGTAATCAATAATTAAAAGACAAATTATGTTGATACCCTCAATAGCTGAACTAAAAAATATTACGGTCGCAAAGGCATTTCCCATCTCTTATTCATGGAGCAGGCTGGAAGGGCGCCCGCGTGCAGATAATTTTGAAAGAGCATTGAAAGCAGAAGTGCGGGATGCCTTATGGATGCTTACCAAACAATGGCAGATGGGAGAGTTTGAAGGTGATGATGCGGGCTCGCCAGTGGTATCCAAATTGTGTACATCCATCGCAGAGTTAGATAAGTACGAAGCCGATGATCGGAATGTACAGGCTTTTGATAAGGAAGTTCCGTTTGAAGCAAAAGTGGAACAGCGTGCATTGCCTTTTTCTACTTTGCAACAAAACATTTCACTTGACCTGCGGTTGATCATGGGGCGGCGATGGATGCAGTTGTTAGATGGAGCAGGATTGCTAAGTGCTGCTATTAAACAATTTTTTCTCACACATTATGGCATTAAGAAACCTGATCCGACCAAAGAAGAAGATGCCGCTATCTGTGCACACCCGGAAGTGTGGCAACAATTTGCTGCCGTCGCAGGTCGCATGATGGATGGAGTTGCATTCTTCTTTGATCTTTCATCGGTGCCAAAATATTATGACAAAGCCGACTTTCCTGTTGCAGGCGATCATCAACCGTTTATTGATGCAGAAAAAATTTTTAAAGAATGGTATGCAGATCTTTTCTACCAGCCGACCGATCCTGTCAATGATGCATGGGAACCTTCACAGCTCGAATATCAATTTTCTATTTCTGCCAATACTGAATCAGGAGAAAAGGTGATGCACGCAGAGGAATATTACCAGGGTCATTTGGATTGGTACAATGTGGATGTAGATAAACAAACAGAATCATTGGGACAATTGCCCGATGATCCTGCACCACCTGCTCCGAAGAAAACAATTCAATCGTTTATCCCTTCACCGGTGATGTTCGAAGGCATGCCCAATACAAGATGGTGGGCTTTTGAAGATTCGAAAACAAATTTCAGCTATATCAAACCTGATTCAACTGATCTTGCAAAGTTATTGCTGATCGAATTTGGTTTAGTGTATGCAAATGACTGGTATCTTATTCCATATAAACTTCCTGTTGCTACACTTACAAAGATCAAAGGGTTGTCGCTTACCAATTCTTTTGGTGAAAATTTCTGGATAGAAGCAGCAGGTAAAGGTGATGACAATGACTGGACAAGATGGAATATGTTTTCGATGAATGTTGATAGCGAAAGACCCGGGCCTGCTGATATCGATCTTTTGTTATTACCAACTGTTGCAAAGATCCAGGAAGGTAAACCTGCGGAAGAAGTTGTTTTTATCCGCGATGAACTGGCCAATATGGTTTGGGGTATTGAAACAATTATTCCATTGCCGGGTGGCTGGAGTAAATCTGGTTTTGAGGCCGCAGCGGAATATCACGCTCTTTTACAAAAGCTCATTACAGATAAATTTGGTGAGCCGGTGATAACGGAGCCAGTAAAAGATGGTGATGAAGAAGCGAAGATCCGTTACGAGATCATGAATACGATACCGGAGAACTGGATACCGTTTATTCCTGTGCACGTAGAAGATAATAATCGTGAAGTGCAGTTACAGAGAGCGGCAATGCCAAGAATATTAGATGGCAATCCCGATAAACCGGATAAGATCCGTCCACGTACAGCTTTATTGCAGGTAGGTTTGAAAGATAAAGCACCTTATTTTATACATGAAGAAGAAGTGCCTCGTGCAGGCATTCGTGTGGAACAATCCTTTCAGCGAACAAGATGGAACAATGGAAAAGTATTTGTTTGGTTTGGTGTTCGCAAAACCACTGGTCGCGGGGAAGGAAGCAGCGGCCTGGGATTTGACAGGATCGTTGCTGTTAAAAAGAGTGATAACGGCTGATCGGGATTAAGTATGCCAATCGTGGCATTTAATGCCGGCTTGTGTTCCTGCAGAAAAGCATTGAATATCTGCATTCCGGCCCCTACGAGGATCCTTTATCAGCCGATAAGTAAATTAAATTTCATTTCTTTAATTGATTAATAATTTTTAAAGCACATGCTTCTATACTCATGGAAGCAGTGTCCACTACTAATTCAGGATTTTGCGGCGGATAGTAAGGCGCTGAAATGCCTGTAAAATCCTTTATTTCTCCTCTGATGGCTTTTTGATAGATTCCCTTGGCGTCTCTTTCTATACACACTTTTATATCGGTGGCAACATGCACTTCAATAAACCTGCTACACATCGCTCTTATCTGGTTCCTGATGTCACTATAGGGTGAGATTAGGGATACGATGACAATTTTGCCCTGGCTTTCAAGGATTTTTGCCATATAGCCGACATTGAGGTTATGTTTTTTTCTTGATTCTTCATCAAAACCGGTCAGTTTAATGGCATTTCTTATTTCATCTCCATCAAGTAAAATGGGCGTAAGCCCCTTTTTCTTGAGTTTCTCTATAACTTTTTTTGCAATCGTTGTTTTGCCTGAACCCCCCAGACCAGTGAGAAAAACAACAGCAGGAGTAACTTTGAAGCCGGTTACCCAGCCCCAAAATTCATCGAAAGCATAATAGGAAAAGATTTTGACCAGAGAATCAATTAGGCCGATGGATAGTGATATCACCAAATTCCCTGTAAGGATGAATGAAACCAGGAATGTGATGGCGGAAGAATAGATCCTGTAAAATATGGCTTTAAGTAATTGCTGTTTCTTTATCATGACGGTTGCAATATACCGCAACTATTTATTGCTTTAAATTCGCCGCCATATAATTCTTCAGCCGACTGGATGTTTCGCGACATTAGCCATTAGCCATTAGCCTATGTCATAAATACGTTTATATTAATTTACTTAATTTCAAACCCTTTACTGGTAAGGATTCAATTGTTTTTTGTTGTTAATCATATTCCTCTTAAATAAATTGTGTCCACATGAATCAAGGCGGTGAAGTTTCCTTATGAATAATTTTTACATCAATAGACGTATATTGCAGACTGATCTCTTCCATTAACACTTTACTGTTTAGCGCATCTAATTCAGAAAGTTGCCAGCCCGCTGCAGTAACATCGATCAATCGTATTGCTAGACCGGGTTCATGCTCTTCATTCAATATCTCAATTAATATCTCCGGTAATGGTTCTTTGGATAAGTGATTCAGGCATCGCAAAACCCATTCCCTGAGCGGGGATCGTTGGGTGCTCCTGATGGCTCGTCTTAAAACAACCGGGTTAAACAGAGTAGTTTCTTTTATTGCTTGACCTGCCGTTTCAAAAGCAGCTGGCGTGACTGTTGATATTTTTAAGCCGCTAATGGTTTGAAAACCGGATTCATCGTCTCCTGCATTGTTAAGTCCTTTGAATAGAATACGAAAGTGAAAAGCCGGCATTATACGATCTCTGTCCATAACTATTTCGCTTCAATAATGGAAAGCCCCTCGTGTACCAATATCATTGTTTCTATTATGATCTCGTTTGCGTCGGCCTTCAGATCGGCATATTGTACCTTCCGTGGCCAGGCATTGAGTACACTCCATGAAATAATAGGAGTATGTTCTTCATCCAGTAATTTGATAACAATATCACGTCTGAATTTTTCTTTGCCTTCCTGGAACATCATGGTCTTTCTCCATAATTCAAAAAATTCAAAGTCGCCCAGGAAAGTGCCACGTTTGAGTGTTATGTCACTGTATTTAGTAAGTCCGGGTTGTTTGGTTTTATTGTAGGTTCTGTTAGTCCCTTCACGATACTCGATCACTTCGGTTTCAAAATCAAGACCGGATATTTCTGTAAAACCCAACCGGGTGCCGCCCCATTCTACCTGGAAATGGAATTTAGGCAATGGATAATTTTTTTTGGGATCGTCTGCCATAGATTTTAAAATTATTGATTAAGATTCAACACATATCAGTGCAGTGATACTTTATAAGATCATAAAACAACCCGTTTCATCCAGGGTGTTTTTAATGATCGAAAAATTAAATTTCAAAAGAGGGGATAATTCTTGTTCTACCTTCCTCCTGAAGTTAATAAAATTCTCACACATATTTCGTTGGCCAATCTTGTGTAAAGAGAAAATAATTTCATTGACAATTTTTGTAACTCGTTGCGTTAATTAGTCAGTTTGACTATAGTTTTGGTAAAAGGGTAATGTTTGGTTTAATCTCATCCGTTGCCCTCGTTAATAGTGTATCACCCGTAATAAGATCCCCAAATATTTCAACTTTGTCATCCAAAGTGACGCCGGTTTTTACACTTATCCATTCAGTCTTGCCTTCTTTTATCCGGATCACAAACCTTCTTTCAAGGTTTGTTGAAACTGCTGTTGAAGGGACTACAAATGAATTCACACTTCTCCCAAGTTTTAAAAAGGCGTTCGCATACATTCCAGATTTTAATTGATTGTCCTTGTTAACATAAATAAACTCCCAGGTTTCTGTTCGATTAGTAAGATTCAGTGCCCCTGCTTTTCTTGAAAGACTGGCCTTATAAATCTTATCCGGATGAGCATCCACACTGAATTTTATGAACGAGCTGTCGGGAATGGCCGCTGAATATGCTTCAGGCACCGGTACCCGCAAACGTAAACTGGAATTATTTTCGAGCACTAACAAGGGTTTTGCATTGCCAGCTCCAACCAATGTACCTACATCCGCATTACGTTCAGTGATGATACCACTAAAAGGCGCACGGATAGTAAGGTAATCCCGCTGCTGTGCAAACGCACTGAGCCTTGATCTCGCGGCCTGCAGAGAGGAACTATCAGCCATCATCTGGCTTTTTACTTTTTCTAGTTCGTTTGCGGCAATAGTTCCATCCACTTTCGATGCACTCAGTATCCGGTTGTATGTATCCATGCTTCCCAAAAATTTTGAACGAGCCGTTTGCACTTCAGCATTCGCTTGCGCATAATTGGAGCCAAATTCCGGTGCTTCAAGAATTGCCAAAACCTGTCCTTGCTGAACGCGATCACCGATGTCGGCTTTCAGATTTTTGATATAGCCACTGACCTTTGCAATGATTTCTGCTTTCTCCAGAGGGGTCAACTCAGCAGGGAAATTGATTTGCTTGCTAACAGGTTCCTTTTTCAAAATAAAAGCAGCGGCGGAATCAACACTTCCTGGTTTTGTTTCCTTATTTGTGTTGGTCTGCTTGCAAGCTGTAATTAAAAACACACTCATGAATACTGCACCAACCAAGAAGTTATAATTTTTCATCTTCCTTTTTTGAATTTCAATTTCCTTTTTTTATCGCGTCAAAGTATTTACTGTCTTCATCTTCCGGGTCAAGCGAGGGATTTTTATAAGGCTTTTTACCAACTATCCAACGATATAGTAAGGGTAAAAATAACAACGTACTAATAGTCGAAAATAATAATCCTCCAATGACCGAAATGCCAAGCGGACCAGTTTGATCCCCACCTTCGCCCAAACCAATTGCCATCGGAATCATGCCTGCTATCATGGCAAGATTTGTCATCAAAATAGGGCGAAGACGATTGGATGCACTTACAATAATATAGTTTGCTGAATGGCTACCTCTTCTGTATTGTTCAGCATTTGAGATAAACAAAATGGAATTGGCTGCCGCAATACCTACCGCCATAATAGTACCCATGTAAGATTGAATATTGAGTGTATTTCCGGTAATAACTATTAATACGATTGAGCCAAGAACAACTGCAGGTATAACTGATAAAACTGCTAAAGACAATTTAAATGACTGAAAAAATATCGCGAGCATCAGCAAAATGACCACTATTGTAATGAGTAAACCTGATTGCAATTCACTCATAGTATCATGCAGCAAGTCTGCTTGCCCTCTCAGCAATATTTTAATATCACCTGGCAGTTCTCCCAAAGACTTGATCAACTTGTTCACTTCTTTGATCGCTGTTCCCAGGTCCTTTTTATGGATGTTTGCCGTGATAGTTATGAAACGCTGTTGATTAATACGGTCATACTCGCCCGGTGATTTATTATTCGTTATTGTCGCCACATCTCTTAAATAAACTGGATTGCCGGCGTTGTTTGCCAAAGGGATTAATTCTAATTGATCGGTTGAATTCATCCTGTATTGTGGATATTCAACCTGCACCTGGTAGGCAGTTCCGGTAGCTTTGTCAAGCCAATAATCAGGCTGGGTAAAACGACTGGAAGAAGTTGCTGCGACAGTTGATTTACTTATCTGCTCAACAGACAAACCTAATTGGCCGGCCTTTACACGATCGATATCGATCTTTATACCAGGATAATCGAGAGGGGTTGCTATTTGTACGTCCCTTAGGTAGTTTACTGCACTCAGTTTTTGGTTCAGCGTTTCGGCTATCTTCCTGGTTTGCGAAAAATTTCTTCCCACGACTGCGATTTCGATTGGATTATTGGATCCGAGATTTAAAACCTGGTCAACAAGATCACCCGGTTCAAAAGATAATGTAGCCCCGGGAATTGACTTTTGCATTTCCTGCCGAAGTTGCTCTTTAAAACTCTCAACGGCAATGCCGGAGTTTTTTTTCAGATTGATTTTGATAACAGATTCATGCGGGCCACTGGTCCATAAATAAACATTGTTTATAGGATAGCTGGATGGTTGAGTGCCGACAAAAGCTGAACTGATTTCAATATTTCTGTGCGTTATATCATTTGCAAGCGCCAATAACTTTTGCGCAGCTTCTTCCGTTCTTTCGATACGGGTGCCGGTTGGCAATCGCAAGCGCACCTGCGCCTGCCCTGCATCTACTTTTGGAAAGATCTCTGTACCTGTATTGGAAAACACCAGCATCAGCAGTCCTATTGATCCGATGACATACAAAGACGGTAACCATTTGGATTGAGATAATAGTTTTTCCAGTACTTGAACGTAACGCTTCCTGAATTTCTCAAAGCCCGTTGACTCCTTCTCCATTGTATTGTGTGAAGACACTGATTTATTTTTTAGCAGCCAGTTGGATATAACCGGGACAAAAGAGAGAGCAAGAAAAAAAGACGCAATCACGGCAAACCCCACAGAAAGCGAAAGTGGCAGAAACATGCCTTTCGGCACGCCCGACATAAATAAGGACGGAATAAAAACGGACAGGATGCTCAGTAATATTAATAACAAAGGGCCCGCTATCTCACGGCAGCCGTATAATATTGCTTTCCCTTTTGATTCTCCTCTTTCAAGATGCTGATGAATATTTTCAATTGTCACGGTCGCCATATCAACCAAGATACCAACTGATAAAGCCAATCCGCCCAACGTCATAATATTTAGGGTTTGCCCTGCCAGATACAAGAATGTAACACCGGTAAGTAATGCCAGCGGAATGGTCAGCACAACGATCAATGCACTCCTGCTATCACGCAGAAAAAGTAAAACCATCACGCCGGTAAAGACAGCGCCCAGGCCACCTTCGAATAACAGGCTCTTCAAAGAATTGATCACATAACCCGATTGATCAAATTCATAAGACACCTTTATATCATCAGGAACGGCAGCCTGCATATCAGGCAAAGCAGCCTTTACTCTTTGCACCACGTCCCATGTAGATGCAGTGGAACGTTTGGTAACAGGAATGTAAACGGAACGTTTGCCATCCACCAATGCATAACTGGTTGTGATATCCGCACCCAGTTCTACACTGGCTATATCCCTGATGTATACGGCAGGGCCAGCGCCTAATTTCAAGGGAACATTTTCCAGTTCCTTTATATTTTCAACAACGGCATTCTGCGAAGTGATAAAAGTTTGATCCCCGATCCGGACATTACCTGCAGGCGCTATGGTGTTTGATTTGACAAGAGCTTGCACTATGTCATCCGGCGACAGATCATAGTCTCGCACTTTGTCCGGGTTCACTTTTACGATCACCGTTTTTTGATTCCCTCCAAAAGGCGGTGGAGCCGACACACCGGGAAGCGTGGCAAACATCGGTCGAACCCTAAAGAGAGCAAGATCCTGTATTTCTGCGAGTGATCGTGTTTGAGAAGTAAATACTAATTGTCCCACCGGCACACTACCTGCATCGAATCGTGTAATGAATGGCGGTACAGTTCCAGGAGGCATAAAAGCCCTTGCACGATTTACATATCCTACTACTTCGGCCATCGCCTGGCTCATATCTGTTCCTTCCTGGAATTGTATTTTAATGATTGTTGCTCCCTGTATGGATTTTGATTCAACATACTTTATACCGGTCACGTATAAAAAGTGATATTCATAATAAGAAGTAATAAAACCTTCCATCTGTTCCGGCGAAAGGCCGCCATAGGGTTGCGCCACATAAATAGTAGGCAAACCCAATTGCGGAAAAATATCAATCTTCATTTGTCGGAGGGCCATCGTGGAGAAAAATATGATCGCCAGCACCGCTACAGTAATGCTTATGGGTTTTCGCAATGCATTATTCAATAAGTTCATATTTTGCAGTTAGTTTGCCTGATTCAGGAATAGGTTTAAATCACCGGTAACGGCCGCCTTATACAGCAAGGCTTTCCACACTCCCATATAGGCTGTCTTATTATCTGTCTCTGCCTTTATCAATGCGTACTGCGCCTGCAACAAATCAGCAAAAGTGGCAAGACCTGACTGGTAACGACTCATTAACGCCCTGTAGGAAAAGGAAGCCGATTCATAGTATAATGGCGTTTCTTTTACTATTGCCAGCGCATTGCTTAATGTTGTGTCAGCGAGTTCATTTTGTTTTTTAAGTCGCAGGGAAATCTCCTTCAGTTTTTCTTCATTGGACTTAATAACAAAATCCTGCTGTTGCAATTGAGGTTTTACCCTTACAAACTGTAAAATAGGTAAGCTCAATTGTAATCCTAATCCATAATTGTAGCGCTGTAACCCTAATCCATCTGTTGACTTTACCGTTCCGTTGTATGAAATGCCTGAGCCCCGTGCATAGGCGCTGCCCCATACTCCTAATGTTGGCATTTTAGTTTTGGAAAGCACTTTTTTCCGGGCATTGCTCAGTTCGATTGATGAAGTATATATGGAAAGTAATGGATTGCTTATAGTATCAACTACAGTATAAGAAGAAGGAAGCCTTGTGAAATAACTTGTATCCGTTAATGCAGGGAGATTATCTGAAGCCAGCAATTGCGAAAGAAGAATTACTGTTTGCTCTTTCAATTTTTTGCTATTCAACAAATCCACTTTTGCTTTCGACACTTCGGCTTTTAAAAGCGCTGAATCAACACCTGGCCTGAGACCTGTGATGACCAATGTTTTTATCATCGAAAACCCCGCTTCCGTTCTTTTCAGGTTTTCTTCATACACTTTTACCAGTTCGGTTGCAGTTAATACATCAAGATAAGCATCTATTACCTCTACTTTATGACGGAAGATCTCATTCGCTGCATCATTCGTTGCATATTCTAGACTTGCTTTGGAGTAGTCAACCTGGGCATTCCGTTGACCAAACGTTACAGCTTGCCAGTTTAACAATAAACTGGCCGCACTGCCAAAGACGCCATTCATATCGTTTGAAGCAGAAGGCGGTCCGCTGATAGGAACAAGATATTGTGGCCAGGCCATACCCGTAATATTATTATAAGTAGCGTAATTCAATTGGTAAGCCGCATCCAACGAAGGACTATTGGAATTTTTAGAAACATCAATACCTTTTGCTGCGACTTGCACATCCCATATCTTTGACTTCAGTAATGGATAATTTTTCTCCGCCGTGTCTAATAATTCCTGCAGTTTGTTCCGTTGTTGCTGAGCATTTCCTTCTACGCTAATCGACAGCACTATTATTTGTAAAATCAAACCAGCTATTATACTCCGCATCATTGATTTTTTTTATTTAACCGTTCAATGGTTTACAACGACCCGGATTTCCGTTTCAGAGTATTGCAAAAAGTTGCGACGGCGGTTTCAATAATATCTCTTAACATCATCCAGTTGCCAGATTATATTGGAAGCAGGCGATTAGGTTTGTTTGGTTATCAGGTGATACAGACCAGCTTGCACAAATATGAGACAATGAGAATTGTCGTTTATGGTATATTTGAAAAAATCGTGGTATCTACTGAGGTAGAAGGGCAAAGCGAATTGCCTTTGGATTAATTCAGGGAAAGAGTAGTGATGTCCATGAGCCAATCGACCCGGGAGAAATGGCTTTTATGTTCCGTCAAATCATTTACGTTGTAGATGGAGTAAATTGAGACAGTTCATAAATGCCCAATAATTTCTCAATACCCGCAATCTTGTTTACCATTGTATCAAAGCCATCTTCGCCAAAAAGCTTATGCTCATTTTTTTCAAACTCTTCGCCAAGGGAATCATATTCATTCTTTGATATAATCTTTCTGAAAGCGGGGAACAATACTGTGTCTTCCCTTGCTTCGTGTGGGCGATACATTGTATTAAATGAAGTAAGTAACTGAATCAATTTTTGTTTTTCACCATCTGTCCTTATCGTTGCTTTAGCCATTTGCATGATGTGGTCGGTAATATTTCTTCCAGCCTGGTGTTGTTGCAGAAGTGTGTGCACAAGATCAGTTTGCTGATTTGCTTTTTGAAAACGGGGGAACAGGTAATTTTCTTCCTGTTTTTCATGGTAGTCTTCGACAAAAGTTCTGATAATATTTGCCGAATCGGAAAGAGCCTCAACTGGAAAAGCTTCTTTATTGATAAGGTGAATCCTGCAAGTATCGTAAATCAATAAAACCCGGTTTAACAATCCGTGCTCCTGCATTAAATCTTCCGGGGGCGATACTTCCTGGCCTTCGCCTTCTTCTTCTTTACTCTTGCACCCAAATAAGGCTACACCGACAATACTGGTTGCGGCAGTAAATTTTAATCCTTTTTCAATAAAGGCCCGGCGGCCATTTGTTGTTGTAGAATCTTCGATCTCCATACAAAATGCTTTATTGTTTTAAATATTCATGCTATTCTTACCGGCTTATGAACTTCAAATGTCTTTCCTGTCGCCTATACACTTTTCAAAATGACAATACCTGTCCCGCGGTCCGAAGAAGTCCCAAAAATGAAATTGTTCAAATGCCTGCAAGATATCGTTAGGCTTGTAATGAGCAGCGGAGTCAAGGTACTTTCACGATATACCCGATGGCAACGGCCTTGTTTTGTTTGCTGGCGTCGTTATTATCCTTATCCATAACTTTAAATTTTGAGCATTACAAATTGAATTCACTATAAAAAAGATAGACAGCAAGAGAAAATCTCATAGTATTAACCATGTATAAATGGCTATACAAAAATGGTACTGCAATACGATTGCAGCATGGTATTTATGAAAATACTATGGTATCAATCTTCAGAAAGCCTGTATGTCTGCGGGGTTTGACCGGTTACCCTTTTGAAGTATTTAACAAAGTGAGATGCGTCTTTGAAATCCAGTGAAAAAGCAATTTCCGAAACCCGGTTATTTGTATAGTGTAACAACCGCTTGGCCTCCCCGATGATAAACTCGGCGAGTACTTCTGCAGAAGATTGACCCACCGCCTTACGACAGGCCGCATTCAGGTTTTGCGGGGACGTGTTCAATCGGTCTGCATAATATTGTACTGAATTTTTAATCATTTGTCCCGTGGTCAGTAAGTCAAGAAAAGCTTGGTATAGGTCGGATCTCAGGGCAGGGGTGTTTATAACCGGTTGCGCAACTTCAAGAATTTTCGCTAAGAGGGCTTTCAACAATCCTTCAACAATATGAAATGTATTTTGGGATTGAATTTTATTTTCTTTAGTTAATAATTCAAATAAAAATTGTGTGGTTGAACTGTCAAACAGGCTGAGACAAGTCTGGCTGCTTATTTTAGTTAACAATAATTTTAGTTCATTATCGAGACTCTTTTCAATGAATGATTTCTTAATAATTAGGACGAATCCCTCTGGTTCTCCCACTAATTCCATGTGGTGCGCCTGTTCCTTTCTTATGAAATATATTATTGGCGGTGTTACGGGGTATTTGCGCGAATCAATCGAATGATACCCGCCGCCCTGGGATAAATAGATGATCTCAAAATAATTGTTGTGTTTATGAGGAGTGGTTTTCCTGACGTCCTTTCTAAAAGGCAATATCTTGATGACATCTGTGGTTTCCGTTTTATCTTTTATTTCTAACTGTTGTCCCATGAATACCAAAAAAATTATAGTTATTAGTCAGAGTGCAAAGATATTTCACGTTCAATTAATGTGGGTTGTTAACCGGGAATCCCGGTAATTGAACCTTTTTCAAAATTTTTTGGAAATCAATATTGTGAAAAAGGTTGAGTCTGCTGCCCCACGAATTACTCACTGGTTTTTTGAGCGAAATGGAGCAACTTGGATAATCCCGTAAACGAATGATTATTGCCTCCCGAACTTCCCCGGTAATTATTTCTGTGATAATTTTTTTGTCAAAGGCTCAACACATATTTTTGCGCCGGAGAGATGGCAGAGCGGTCGAATGCGGCGGTCTTGAAAACCGTTGACCCAAAAGGTCCGGGGGTTCGAATCCCTCTCTCTCCGCAAAGCCCCATTCAGGGCTTTTTTTATGTCTTACTGTGCGTGGTTGTTAAAAGCATCAACTTTAAACAGGGGAGGACTTGAATGTGAAGAATAAAAGGCCTGCGATCTGTTCGTCACAAACCGGGAAAATTCATTTTAATAATATTTTTTGAATGTTTTTTGACCCGTAAACAAGAAAGAAGAAAGTCTTACGACTGTTTTAATTTCGCATGAAAGTTTTTTATTGAAACATTTAAAAGCATTAAATAAATATTTCTGGAAATACCGGGTCCGGTTCGGAATTGGAATTCTCTTTATCATTATTTCTAACTATTTCGGCATTTTATCACCCCAGGTCACGGGTTTTGTCATCGATTTTGTTCAACAAAAAATACAGGGAACACCCGAAAAGGTCAGCTCACACAACTATGACGTCCTGGTTGAGAAATTTATTATTTGGGTTAAAACTCTGAAAGGCATTGATGTTGTTGCGATGTCAAGTATCACCATCCTCCTATTAGCACTTTTGCGCGGATTTTTTATGTTCCTGATGCGGCAAACGATTATTGTGATGAGCAGGCATATTGAGTATGATCAGAAAAATGAGGTCTTTCATCATTATCAACAGCTAGATACCGCGTTCTACAGAACTCATAGTACAGGCGACCTGATGAGCCGGATTGCAGAAGACGTAAGTCGTGTCAGGATGTTCACCGGACCAGCCATTATGTACCTGGTCAATCTTGTTGCCGTTATTTCTTTTAGCTTATTTTTTATGTTTAAGCGGGACGCCGGACTGACGCTTTATGTATTGGCCCCCCTGCCCATATTGGCAATTACGATTTACTATGTCAACACGATCATTAATAAACGAAGTGAACACATCCAGGCACTCCTCTCTGATCTTACCACCAATGCACAGGAGTCATATTCTGGAATACGTGTCATAAAATCATTCGTCCAGGAAAACGCGATGCTCGGGTTTTTTAAAAAGAACAGCGAAGAGTACAGAAAAAATGCGATCGGTTTAGCAAAAGTGGAAGCGATCTATTTTCCATCAATGACTTTGCTGATCGGTCTGAGCACTTTGCTTACGATCATGATCGGGGGAATTCATCACATTTATGATCCTGTCAAAACAAGCGTTCCTCTTATCGTTGAATTTGTGATCTATATTAATATGCTCACTTTTCCTGTCTTTGCAATAGGATGGACAGCCAGCATGATACAACGCGCTGCCGCTTCACAGAAAAGATTGAATGAATTTCTCAATACCAGGCCCACTATTCAAAATGAGCTGGCACCCAGGGAAATTGTTTTGCAGGGAAATATCAGTTTTAAAAACGTAGATTTTACCTACCCACATACAGGCATTGAAGCTTTGAAAAATTTTAGCCTTGAGATCCGGAAAGGAAATAAGGTCGCGATAGTCGGTCGAACAGGAAGCGGAAAGTCAACGATTGCTCAATTACTCCTACGGATGTATGACGTAACGCATGGTAACATTGAATTTGATGGCTTTGATATCCGGCAGCTTGATCTGAAAGAGTTAAGAGAGCAGATCAGTTATGTGCCGCAGGATGTTTTTCTTTTTAGCGATTCGGTCAGCAATAATATCCGCTTTGGACTAAAAAATGGGAGAGAAGGCGAAGTAGTAAAGGCGGCCGGGCAGGCCAGTGTTGATAGGGAAATCGATTCATTTTCTCAAAAATATGAAACACTGATAGGCGAACGGGGAGTTACCTTAAGTGGTGGTCAAAAACAACGAATATCCATCGCAAGGGCCTTGATAAAGGAACCCAACCTTGTCATTTTTGACGATTGCCTGAGTGCAGTAGATGCCCGCACCGAAAAGGAAATTATCGGAAATCTGTATGATTATTTAAAAGACAAGACCGCGATCATTGTTACCCATCGTATTTTTTCTCTTTTTCATTTTGACAAAATAGTGGTACTGGATGAAGGCGAAATTGTAGAGCAGGGTACTCATGATGAACTGCTTGCTCTCAACGGATATTACACAACACTTTACGCACGTCAGCAGGAGCAGGATAGTGAATTGTGAATGGTGGGTGGTGAGTAAGTTACTAGTCATTGACAAGTAACCGGCAACTGGTAACTGGTAACCGCTAATAGGTGTATTCCTGTATTTGTTTCTTGTTCATTGTTCCTTGTTCCTTATTCCTTGTCGCTTGTGCCTTGCCTCACTTTGATTTGGACGTTTCAAAAACATATTTATATTTGTAAACTTTAAAACCAAGATTTTTAACTGTTAAAATTTTAACTGTGGCGTACGACAACAATGAAAAAAAGATTGAAAGCATTTACAGCAAAAGAATTAGGGCGGGCAAAAGAAGAACTTACTTCTTTGATGTAAAAGCAACAAGGGCTAACGACTATTATCTTACCATTACAGAAAGCCGTAAGCGTTTTAATGACAATGGCTATGACAGGCACAAGATCTTTCTTTATAAGGAAGATTTTAATAAATTCATCAAAGCACTTGGAGAAGCGGTTGATTATGTAAAGACAGAATTGATGCCCGACTTTAATTTTGATGCGTATAATCATGACGAGGTGCATGCCGAAAATGATAGCACCGAGGCTGCTGAAGCAGTGGCAACGGAAACAGAGGTTGAAGCAGATCCGCCTCAATCATCGGCTGAAAACAACACCTCTTCTGGTCATGAAGAAGTAGATAAATGGTAAAAAGCTAATCCCGGCAGATCGTCGGGATTTTTTATTTCACTTTTGATCTTTTCATTTCCTTGTAGATATTGATCAGGCTATTTGTTGAACTATCATGTGTTCCGATCTTTTCTTCATTTTCAAGTTCCGGTAAAATTTTATTTGCTAATTGTTTTCCTTATTCATGTTAGTCCAGGCTGAGATGCTTACCACTCCGTAGGTATTTTTTAAAATTCACCTGAAAGGGTAATTGAATCCTTTCATGCATCGAGGAATTTTGGATAGGGAACCTAATTCCATAACCAAAATATTTCTCATTATTAAACTTAGCATTATGAAAATTTTAGTACTGCCATTGAAAAATTGCCCCGCAGTTACGTTGTCAGATCGTTGGTCATCTTTTAAACTTACCGGATGTCAGGGCTGAATAATATAAAGCTGTTTTCAAACGACTTTTTGATGAGTGACAAGTTTTTTGAAAACCTCCGGAGAAAGGAGTTTGCCCGGCTTGACCAACAAGGGCATGTGTACCTCGATTATACAGGAGGTAATCTTTACCCTGAATCGCTGGTAGACATGCACCAACTTTTTCTGAAGGAATTCGTTTTGGGGAATCCCCATTCTACTAACCCGGCTTCACAACTGTCGGAAAAATTTGTGACGGAAGCGAGACTGCGGGTGCTCGATTTTTTTAATGCTCATGAGTACTACTGTGTGTTCACGAATAATGCTTCCGGTGCTTTGCACATCGTCGGCGAATGCTATCCATTTTCTCCGGCAAGTCACCTGCTGCTGACAACAGATAATCACAATTCAGTAAATGGCATAAGAGAATATTGCAGGATCAAAGGAGGTCGGTTCACCTATACTGCAATGAATCCTGAAGATCTCTCGATCAATGAGGCGGAATTGATAAGGCAACTTCATTCAAACCGCGATAAAGAAAATAAACTATTTGCCTACCCTGCCCAATCCAATGTTTCAGGTGTGCAACATTCACTTTCATGGATCCAAAAAGCGCAGCAGAATGGATGGGATGTGCTCCTCGATGCGGCGGCATTTGTCCCAACTTCGAAACTCGATCTATCAGTATATCGGCCCGATTTTGTATCGCTTTCGTTTTACAAGATGTTTGGTTATCCCACAGGCATTGGCTGCTTGCTGGTTAATCAATCAGCATTTGATAAATTGAAGAAGCCCTCGTTTGCGGGTGGCACTATTACGTTATCTGCGGTTAAATTCAGCAGCTATTTTTTAAAAACTGATCATGAAAAACTTGAAGATGGTACCGTTAATTATTTAGATATTCCGGCTATCACCAATGGCTTGAATTTTATTTCGACGATCGGGATGCACAATATTAATAGCCGTGTAAAAGAACTTTCCCGGCTGATCCTTGACGAGCTGCGGACGCTCAGGCATAATAACGGCCTGCCATTGATAAAACTGTATGGTCCTGCCACTACGAAAGACAGGGGCGGCAATTTTTTAATAAATTTTTTTGACGTTCGCGGTCAGCAATATCCTTTTCAATTTATAGAACAGTTGGCCAATGAAGAAATGATATCATTTCGTACGGGTTGTTTTTGCAATCCCGGCATTGACGAATTAAATCATGTTCTTTCAGCAGAACAATTAAAACAATATTTTACCTCCAGGGATCGCGGAGATTATTATGATTTTATAAACTTCACCGGTCAACTAAGAGGGGCTGTCCGTATATCAATTGGCCTCGCCACCATAAAGGCAGACCTGGAGAAGTTTATCAGCTTCGCAAGGAAATTTCTCAATAAATCCATACAGGAAAATCCATGGTGTAAACGTTGCGCAATAGCGGGATCTTCCACCGATTAAGCTTTCAAACATCAAAGACAAAATAATCTCAAAGCCTCCTTGTGAAAACCCTTATTAAATGACAGTTCGGTCACCGGGGACTTACTTCAACTTCTCATTTGTTTATAAAGATTGATCAAATTATTGGTGGAGCTGTCATGAGATTCGATCTTTTCTTCATTTTCAAGTTCCGGTAGAATTTTATTCGCAAGTTGTTTTCCTAATTCCACACCCCATTGATCAAAGCTGAAGATATTCCAGATAACTCCCTGGACAAAAATTTTGTGTTCATAAAGAGCGATCAATTCTCCCAATGTAAAAGGAGTGATCTTTTTGATGAGAATTGAATTAGTAGGTTTGTTCCCCGCAAAAACTTTAAAGGGTAAAAGCTTTGCGATCTCTTCAGCCGTTGACCCGGCTCTCTCTAACTCCCTTTGTGCTTCTTCATCCGTTTTTCCGTTCATCAGCGCTTCTGTTTGAGCAAAGAAATTCGAGATCAACTTCAGATGATGATCACCAATGGGGTTATGAGTTTGAGCTGGTACAATAAAATCGCAGGGAATTAAAAGAGTTCCCTGGTGAATGAGCTGGTAAAAAGCATGTTGGCCATTTGTGCCTGGTTCGCCCCAGATAATTGGCCCGGTCGAATAGCTAACCGGCTCACCATTTCTGTCAACACTTTTGCCATTACTCTCCATGTTGCCCTGCTGAAAATAAGCCGCAAAGCGGTGCATGTATTGATCATAAGGAAGAATTGCTTCTGTTTGTGATCCAAAAAAATTGGTGTACCAAAGTCCCACAAGAGCCATCAGCACCGCAATATTTTTTTCAAAAGGGGTTGTTCTGAAATACTTGTCGGTTTCATGGCCACCTTTCAACAGTTGTTCAAAATTTTTATAACCAATAGTAAGGGCGATGGATAAACCGATAGCACTCCACAAAGAATAGCGTCCGCCCACCCAATCCCAGAATTCGAACATATTTTTTTTATCAATTCCAAACTTCACCACTTCTTTTTCGTTTGTAGAAAGAGCTGCGAAATGTTTTGCTACATGTTTTTCATCTTTCGCTTTTTTCAAAAACCATTGCCTGGCTGTGTGTGCATTCGTCATCGTTTCCTGGGTCGTGAAAGTTTTTGACGCTATAAGGAAAAGAGTTCTTTCAGGTTTTACTTTTTTCAGTGTTTCCACGATATGCGTTCCGTCCACGTTGGAAACAAAATAAGTTTGAATATCCTCTATCCAATAGGGCTTTAGTGCTTCCGTTACCATCAGGGGACCCAGGTCACTGCCGCCAATTCCGATGTTCACTATGTATCTTATTTTTTTGCCCGAATACCCTCTCCATTCTCCACTATGTATTTTGTCACAAAAGCTTTTCATCTGCCTGAGGACTTTTTTTACCTGCGGCATTACATCGTTTCCTTCGGAATACATTGGTTCTTTCGAGAAGTTTCTTAACGCCACGTGTAATACTGACCGGTTTTCCGTCTCATTGATCTTGTCTCCATTAAACATGGCTTCAATAGCTTCCTTTACCTTACATTCTTCCGCCAATTTTAATAGTAACCCGATCGTTTTTTCATTGATCCTGTTCTTGGAATAGTCAAAGACGATATCATCTATACTCGTCGAAAATTTCGAGAAACGGCCCGCTTCTTCCTGGAACATTTTTTTCATGCTCACATTCTTCATTTCTTCATAATGCTGTTTCAATTGCTTCCAGGCATCGGTTTCAGTGGGATTTATTTTGGGAAACATGAGAATTATGTTTTGATTTTAGGTTGAACATATTTTCACGCAACGGCGCCAAGAAACGCAACGAAGGAAGCTTCAGATACTTTGCGGCCTTTGCGCCTTCGCGTGAAATACTATAAAATTTTCTCAATCGCCTCAATTGTCTTTGCTGCCATTTCATCCGTTATATCCAAATGCACAACCAACCTTACCCGGTTGGGTGCAATGGCATAACCCAGGATGTTTTTCTCTTTTAATTTTTCAACAAGAGCCGGTGCAGTCATTGATGCGTTCAGTTCAAAAATGATGATATTGGTTTCAACAGGTAAAACCAGGTTTATAAAATCTTTTTTTTGAAAGGCACAGGCAATTTGCCTTGCGTGTTCATGATCCTCTTTCAGTCTTTCGATATGATTACCCAGGGCATAGATGCCGGCTGCCGCGAGAAACCCGGCTTGTCTCATGCCACCGCCGAATACTTTTCGCACCCTTCTTGCTTTTTTTATAAGATCTTTTTTTCCAAGCAGCAAACTGCCTACGGGGCAGCCAAGACTTTTGCTGAGGCAAATTGAAATACTGTCAAAAACTTCCCCGTATTGTTTTGGTGTTTCATTTTTTTCAACCAGTGCATTAAATAGCCTTGCTCCATCCAAATGAAATTTCAAATTCTTTTCCGTACAGACTTTCCGAATTTTTTTTATTTCTGCAAGATCATAACAACTCCCTCCGCCGCGGTTTGAAGTGTTTTCCACGCAAACCAGACTTGTGTGCGCTTTATGATTATCGTCGGGATTAATGGAAACCGTGACCTGGTCAGCAGATATCCTTCCCCGGTCGCCGGTCAAAAGTTTTACAGACGCGCCGGAGTTAAAGGCAATACCGCCGGCTTCATACTGGTACACATGCGCGCTTTCATCGCAGATCACTTCATCTCCCGGCTGAGTATGACATTTGATCGCAATTTGGTTTGTCATGGTTCCTGAAGGGCAAAAGAGAGACACTTCCATGCCAAACATTTCTGCTGCCAATGCTTCCAACTCGTTAATGGATGGGTCCTCACCAAAAACATCATCGCCGACCTTTGCATTCATCATTGCTTCCATCATCCCGGCCGTTGGTTTCGTAACAGTATCTGACCTGTAGTCAATTAGCATAACCAAATTTGGCTGCAATTTACTCGTTCACTCCTTAAATCAGGTAGTTTGCGAAGTACATTCTTATTTGCGACCGGCTTTTTTTAACTTGGATGGTATGAAGCCCACGCAATTTGAAGTCCTGGCGGTTTTAGTCCTTTTTTCAACTTTAATGCTCGTTGCAGGCATGTACCTGCTTGCTAAATTCAACCGCTTATTCAAACGAAGTATAAAGAGCGAATTGCTACGAAAAAATATTGTCGTGTGGATGATAGCAGTTTGCATTATAACTTCTCTTGCGCCGACGACCCCTCAGTTTTACTCTGCTGCTTTCGTAAACAATAAGTTGCAGATCTTTTATCTTTTTGAATGGTTTGCCGCCACAGTTGATTCCATTTTTGTCTTTAATATTTCATGGCTGGTTGTAAAATATCTTAACCGGACGAATCTATCCTTTCGCAAAAGAATGGGTATTATTCTGTTTGCAATTATTGTTTGTTCCATCCTGACTAGCATCCCCTTAAATTATCTCGGAAACAAATACCTGGGGGATGGACCTTCATTCAAAGATTTACATGTTACCCTCTTGTTCAATTTCTATACTGGCTGTATGATCGGGTTAGTGTATGTAACAATGAGTTATGTTGATCTTGAACGGAAAAGAAAATTAAACGAAAAGGAATTAGAGGTTACAAGGTTGCAGCAATTGAAGACGAAGGCAGAACTGGATGCATTGCATTCAAAGATCAACCCGCATTTTTTGTACAATGCTTTAAATTCTATCGCTGATCTTGCCATTACGGATGGGAAAAAAGCCAGGAAAATGACAATTGCCCTGGCAGATCTTTTCAGGTACAGCATTAATTCCAGCGACCATAATTATTCAACAATAAAGGAAGAGGTGGAAATGACCGAAGTCTACCTCGAAATTGAAAAAATAAGATTCGAAGACCAATTGAATTACACCATTCACCTCGACAAGGATGTGAATCATTACCTGGTACCACGTTTTTTACTGCAACCTGTTGTTGAAAATGCGGTGAAACATGGATTAAAAGCAACGGGCAAAATGACGGAGATAAACATCACGGTTAAAAATGGAAGCGATGGTTTGCAGATCATGGTCGCAGACAACGGGCCTGCATTTCCTGATGAGTTGACGCCGGGCTATGGAGTTAAGAGCATTTATGACAAACTAGACCTGTTATTTCCCGGTAACTATGAGATACATTTCACAAATCAACCAGAAAAGATGGTTACAATGAATATTCACAAACTGATGAAAAATGAACCAGCTATTTAAAACGATCGTGATCGATGATGAGCCTGCGGCAAGACGGCTGATGAAAAATCTTCTGCAGGAGTATTCTGATGTCGTGGAGGTTGTCGGTGAAGCCAGCAATGGCCAGGAAGCTATCGAAAAAATTGAAAGATTAAGGCCTGACCTTATCTTTCTTGACATACAAATGCCCGATCTGACAGGGTTTGAAGTAATAGAGCAATTGAGCGAAAAACCGAACATAATTTTTACAACCGCTTACGAACAATATGCTATCAAGGCATTTGAAACTTTTTCTATCGATTATCTTCTTAAGCCGATAAAAGAAGAAAGACTTGCACAGAGCATAGAGAAATTAAAAAAGTTTGGCCGGTTTAACCAGTCTATCGATGTGAATGGATTACAGGAGATCATCCGTCAATTCCAGGCACCGAAAAAGGCAACTGCATTACCCATCAGAACTGGTGACAGGATCAATTTGATACGATATGAAAACATTGCTTTTTTCGAGGCCCAGGATAAGTATGTCTGCGTATTTACACTCGATGGGCAGAAATTTTTAACAGATCAGTCCCTCACTACGCTGGAAGAAAAACTGCCTTCAAATTTTTGCAGGATCCATCGCTCCTATATAATTAATAAAGAAAAGATCCGGGAAATGCATCGCCATTTTAGTGGTCGATACTTATTTATTATGGATGACAAAGCTTTAACTCGCATAACCTCTGGCCGTACTTACCAGGATGTTTTTCGCTCCGAATTTGGACTTTGAGTTTTCGGTTTCCAGTTGCATGTTTCCGGTTTTCTTAACTGCTAGCCCTAAATTGCTAGTTTACCGGTAACAGGTGACCGGTAACTTTTCTGTTCCCGCCAATCATCAACAAATATTGCCGTTCGGTACAAAACAATGTTCTATGCAATGCAAAGTACCTATCTTTGGCCTGTAATCAATAACGGATAGTACTTAACACTTTGAATATGAGACTGAGATTCCCATTATTTCTTTTAACAACCATTTTTCTTCTATCGAGGTTCTGTGTCAATGCCCAAACATCCGGTGTTCCGGATGGAAACCTGTACGCTGAACTGGCATACCTGGACAGTGTTGTCTTTGCCAATGTTTACACATGTAATACGGCAAAGAATGAAACTTTCTTTACGGATGACATTGAATTTTATCATGATAAAGGCGGCCTGACAAAATCCAGGCGGACTTTGGTCGAACAGCTCAAAAACAACTTTTGTGGTGAAGGAAAAACAAAGTTGAGAAGAGAGCTTGTAAAGGGGAGCATGCAGGTTTATCCAATTAACAACTATGGAGCTGTGCAACTGGGTGATCATCGTTTTTATATCACAGAAAACGGAAAGGAGGCGATGAGCGGGGTCGCGAAATTTATTCATGTTTGGAAATATGAGAATGGCCAATGGAGAATATCAAGAGTCTTTAGTTATGACCATAGTGCACCTGGTGCAAAAACTTCCGCTACCTCCGGAGAATTGTACCAAATCATCGCTTCAAAGGACAGTGAGTTGTTCCGGGCTTTCAACGCACATGATATTGAATCACTAAAAAGATTCTTTACTGAAGACCTTGAATTTTATCACGACAAGAGTGGTTTAACGAACTACGATCAAACGAACGGGAACTTCAAAAAAATGTTTGCTCAAAACAACGGGATCAAAAGAGAACTCACTCCAAACAGCCTTGAAGTTTATCCCATTAAAGATTATGGTGCGATAGAGATCGGTGAACATCAATTCTGCCACCTGGAAAATGGCAAAAATGATTGTGGCATATTCCCTTTCATCATGCTTTGGCAAAACCAGGGCGGTAATTGGAAAGTTTCGCGTGTAATTAGTTACAACCATTAAACCTTCTTTATTGAAATGCCTATTAACCCCTACTGGTTAACTATAAAAATAATTTTAAAAATAATTCATCAAATCTGTAACGGACTTTATTAACTGGTCGTCTCAGCTAACAGGTCTTAAATTAAATTGTATGAGAAAATATTATGTTCTGCTTCCGGTGTTTTTACTTGGCTTGTCAATTTTCGTGAATGCACAAAGCACCGGAAAAATAAAAGGTGTTGTTATAGACGGGAATTCCAAAACAATTGAATCCTCAACGATCACTTTACTTCGCATTAAAGATTCATCAGTAATAAAAATAAGTGCTGCAGATAAGGACGGGCATTTTGAATTTGAGAATATTCCTGAAGGAAAATACCTGGTTTTAGTTTCCGCTGTGGGTCATCAAAAAGGTTATTCGGAAGTTTTTGAAGTAACTCCGGAAAAAAATTCCATTGAGCTAAAAACGATCGAACTTATTCCGCAAACAAAGAATCTCACGGAAGTGACCGTTACTTCCAGAAAACCGTTGATAGAGCAAAAAATCGATCGCACCATCGTAAATGTAGATGCGGCGGTTTCCAACGTTGGAGCTACTGTGCTGGAAGTTCTCGAAAAATCCCCTGGCATTACGATCGACAAGGATGGTAACATCAGTTTGAAAGGAAAACAAGGTGTGCAGATATATGTTGATGGCAGGCCAACTTATTTAAGTGGACAGGATCTTGTGAACCTCCTGAGAAATATGACCGCCAATCAATTGGACCAGATCGAGATCATGACCAACCCTCCGGCAAAATATGATGCCGCAGGTAATAGCGGTATTATCAATCTAAAAACAAAAAAGAATAAACAGGTCGGTTTTAATGGAAATGCCACCGCCGGTTTTTCGCAGGGAAAATATTGGAGAACAAATGAAAGCCTGAACATGAATTATCGCAACGGCAAATTCAATGCATTTCTGAATTATGGGTATTATAAGAATTACGGGTACCAGGAATTAACCATTCATCGCACTTATTTGAACCCTGATGGAACGGTCGATGCGTTATTTGACCAGGTGGCCTTTATGCCGCGTAATGTTGACGGCCATAATTTAAAATTAGGGATGGATTATTTCGCCAGTAAAAAGACAACCCTGGGCTTTGTTGCTTCAGGATTTATTGACAATGAAAATCAGCTTAATTACAACACTTCTTATTTAAAGAATTCAAACAATGAGGTCGATTCTATTGTAAACTCAACAAGTGATGGACAAAATAAATGGAGGAATAGAAATCTGAATCTTAATTTTCGTCATGAGTTTGATACAGCCGGTCGTGAATTGACTGCCGATCTTGATTATTCAAAGTACTCATCAACGAATAGTCAAATGTTCACAAATGCTTCCTTCAATCCCAATGGTACAAAACGCGGACAGACTGATCTGCTTGGAGACCTCCCTGTAGATATCAATATATATTCTGCAAAAATGGATTACACTCATCCGCTAAAGAAGGGCGCAAAGATTGAAGCGGGTGTAAAAAGCAGTTATGTGAATACGGACAACCAGGCAAATTACTTCAACATGATAGGAGATGAGTGGGAAACTGATCTTGATAAAACAAATAGCTTCCGGTACGAAGAAAATATCAATGCGGCATATCTTAATTTCAGCAAACAATATAAAAAGTTAGGGGTACAGGCGGGTCTGCGTTTTGAAAATACAAATTACAAAGGCCACCAGTTAGGGAATGCCCAAAAACCAGATTCTGCTTTTAACAATAGCTATAATAGTTTATTTCCCACCGTTTTTCTCAGTTACACGGTTAATGATAAAAATCAGTTTGGATTTAATGTCGGGAGAAGGATCGATCGCCCCGCTTACCAGGACCTGAATCCATTCCTTTTCTTCCTGGATAATTACACCTATGAATCAGGAAACCCATTTTTAAAACCTCAGTACTCAACGAATGTTGAATTATCGCATACATACAAAGGATTTTTAGTTACAACATTGAACTATAGCAGAACAAAAGATTTCTTTACTGAGACATTTGAACAGGTGGATCATGCTACGATCGTTCGGAGGGGAAATATTGGAGTACGGCAGAATGCAGGGATCAGCGTAAGCGCACAGGTACAGCCGTGGAAGTGGTGGTCGGCTTCTTTGTATGGTAATTATAATTACAACAGCTTCAAGGGTGAACTTTATGGCGAACCAATTAATGTTAATGCGTCGAATGTTTTATTTAGTGTGAGTAACCAATTTAAGTTCAACAACGGCTGGAGCGCAGAATTGAGTGGCTTTTACAGGTCAAAGGGAATCGAGGGACAAATACAAATTGAACCTTTAGGACAAATGAGCGCCGGCGTTTCAAAACAAATAATGAAGGGAAAAGGGAATGTTCGACTGAACGTGAGGGATATTCTTTACACAAATTGGGTGAAAGGAAAAATCAATTTCCAGAGCACGCAGGCAACGTTTGAAAATAGGCGTGATTCCAGAGTTGCAAGCATTTCCTTTACTTATCGTTTCGGTAAACCCATGAAGGGTCCCCAGAATAATCACAAAAAAGGCGGAGCGGTTGATGAACAAAACCGCGTGAAGGTGGGCGAAGGTAACTAGTCAAATAGAAATCAAAAGGAATATTGAGGGATCAGTATTCCTTTTTTGGCATAATGCTCTTTCACATTAAGGATTTATTAAACAATTATTAAACGCAGGTGCAGCAGGCAAGTGATAATTACCCTTCGTCACGTAAACTACGAAGTTTGTCATAATTCTGGCATCAAAGTGCTCTGTTCCCACCATTTTTACATAATAAAGTAATAGCCAAACTGACCGGATGAAAAAATTATCTACTCTTTTAAGTATAGCCATTCTTTTTTCTTTTATTGCACAGGCACAAAACGGGAAGATCACGGGAAGTGTCAAGGATGCTTCCATGAAATCCATTCATTCTGCAACTGTCTCTCTTCTTAAATTAATAGATTCTTCGGTAGCAAAATTTGTTGCCACGGGTAGAGATGGTCAATATGAGTTTTTAGGTATTGCTGATGGGAAATATTTCGTGTCAGTGAGCAATGTAGGTTATGCTAAAGTTGTAAGTGCACCATTTGAAGTCTCTTCTTCTAATCCCACGATAAATGTCCCCGTGCTGGTGATAAGTGAACAGGCAAAAGACCTGGGTAGCGTCACAGTAACCGCAAAGAAACCTTTCATTGAAGCAAGGCCTGATAAAACTGTAGTGAATGTCGATGCATCACCGACAAGTGCAGGAGCAACGGTATTAGAATTGCTGGAGAAATCCCCCGGCATCACTGTCGACAATGATGGCAATATTAGTTTACGCGGAAAAGCGGGAGTGATCATCATGATCGATGGCAAGCCTACTTATTTGTCATCCACTGATCTTGCCAATTTGCTTAAAAATATGCCTGCCTCGCAATTGGAGCAAATCGAGATCATGACCAACCCTTCTGCTAAATATGATGCTTCGGGAAATTCCGGTATAATCAATATCAAGACAAAAAAAGGAAGAGCATCAGGATTTAACGGATCGGTAATGGCGGGTATTACAACAAGTTTCTTTAAGACAGGGAACGCCTTGTATGTAACTCCTAAATCACAGAACAGTATCAATTTTAATTATAGAAAAAACAAGCTCAATTTCTTTGGCAACTATAACCCCAATTTTTACAACGGCCGTGGCAATTTGAATATTGAAAGGAAATTTTTTGATGACAATGGTGATATAGCCGGTTATTCAGATGTAGCCACAAAATTTAAGTTTGGTAACAATAATCATACATTAAAATTAGGCGTTGATTTCTTTGCCGATAAGAAAAATACCTTTGGAGTCGTGGCAAGCGGTTTCATGTTCAACGGACATCCCACACCTGTTACAGTTAACACTCTTTCTGATGCGAATCATGAAGAGACTTCAAGTATGGTTTCACTCACAGAAAACAGGATCGATTTCAACAATTTCAGCGGAAATTTTAACTACAGGCATGTATTCGACACTGCGGGCACTGAATTAACCGTAGATGTGGATTATATAGGTTATAGAAACACCTCCAACATGCTTCTCACCACAGAGTTTTATGATGAAATGCATCAGCAAACCTCAGATCCTTTGTTATTAAAAGGTCATTTGCCATCTGACATAAATATTTATTCAATTAAATCTGACTATACGCATCCCTTTAAGGGAGGGCGTCTTGAAGCAGGAATAAAGTCCAGTTATGTAAAGAATGATAATATTGTAGATTACCAGAGGCTTTATGCTGACAAATGGATTCCTGATTCGAGATCGAACCATTTCATTTATGATGAAAATATTAATGCTGCTTATGTCACTCTCAATAAGCAAATCAAGAAATGGACTTTGCAAGGTGGATTAAGAGTCGAAAATACAATTGCCAAAGGTTACCAGGTCACTAACGATTCCACCTTCAAAAGAAATTTCACGAACCTTTTCCCGAATGTGTATATAACTTATACAATCAACAATAAAAATTCATTGACCCTTTCCTATGGTCGAAGAATTACCAGGCCCAACTACCAGGATCTGAATCCCTTTACTTATTTTCTTGATTCACTTTCTTATCGCCAGGGAAATCCTTATTTATTGCCACAATTCACAAACAATATTGAACTATCCCACACGTTCAAAGGAAAGATCATCACCACTTTGAATTATAATAATACGACAGACGTGATCTCACAGATATTCAAGCAAAATTCCCAGACGAAGATCGTATACTTTACGTCAGACAACGTGGCGAAGTTCATTAACATGGGCATTTCCATCACTGCGCCGGTACCTATTACCAAATGGTGGAACACAAACTTCTTCACTAACGTTTATAACAATCATTACAAGGGGATCTATAATACCGAGCCGTTGGATATATCTTATACGTCATTCATGGTAAATATCACCAATACCTTTACGATAAAGCAGGGATTTAGTTTGGAACTAAGTGGTTTTTACCGTGGCAAGGGAGTTGATCAGCTAACAATTAACCAGCCGATTTATCAAATGAGCATCGGCGGGCAGAAAAATATTTTGAAAAATAAGGCAACGGTACGGTTGAATATTCGCGATCCTTTTGCGTGGCAGGAGTACAGGGGGCTTACTGAATACGGGAATATCTATGCAAAGATCCACAGTAAGTTCGATGTTCGCCAGGTTACAGCAACTTTTACTTACAGGTTTGGAAAAAATATTCAGCAGCCGCCTCAGCGGCGCAGGAACAGCGCTACCCTGGATGAACAGAATAGGGTTGGTGGCGCCAATTGAAAAGTTTAGTTTTCTCATGTGAATGACGTCCCTTGTTTCTACAGGGGACTTTTTATTTATGATACCGGCGTCATACCGCTGCGCTTCTTCTGTTGCGTCGCACTCTTCAGGGTTCTGATCCCTGTTCAGCAACTACTTTCAAAAACAGTATTACTTTTGAAAAAAAATCTCAAATCTCAAATCTTAAATATGCCTTCATTTGATATTGTCAGCAAAGTAGATGCCCAGGCACTGGACAATGCAGTAAATGTGACAACAAAAGAGATCACCAACCGGTTTGATTTTAAAGGATCACATGTTGTGATCGATCTCAATAAAAAGGAATTTAAAATTACCATCGAAACAGAAGATGAAATGAAAATGCGTCAGCTCATCGATCTTCTCATCAGTAGGGCGCATAAGCAGGGTATTGCCCCGGAAGCATTTGACTTTTCAAAAGAAGGTTATCAAAGTGGTAAAGCATGGAAAAAAGAGGTGCTGGTAAGAAATGGATTGAAACAAGAGGACGCAAAAAAGATCGTAAAGAACATTAAAGACTCGGGAATCAAAGTGCAGGCTTCAATCATGGATGACCTTGTCAGGGTGTCTGGAAAAAAGATCGACGATCTGCAGTCAATTATTCAAGCCTCGAAAAACTGGAATCTTGGCGTCCCCCTTCAATATGAGAACATGCGCAATTGATCATGTTAATAACTAAGTGTATAACGCGTGTAAAACAACAAATCAAAAAATTTGGAATGGCGTATTCCTGAATGTATCTTGGACTTACAATCGTTGCACGAAATCTGGAAACAGAAAGAATGCAACAGGAGAAACAGGAATCCGTCAAAAGAGGAATGTTACTCCGGAAAGCATCGGGTTAGTAAGTATAAAGGCGCAAGCTGATATGCGAAACAACACTTGATGCTTTCGTTTTTCATATAAGCTGCAGACAAAAGCTACTATCTGGTAGCTTTTTTTGGGTTGATGCCGGTAAGACCGCGTTTAAATACATTTGGATGGATTAGCCCTGGTGGCTAACTTTGCGACCTTAATTTAATTTTCTAATTGTACGGCAAAATCCGTGCATCCTTAAAAATCAGACATTTATGAAAGAAGGTATCCATCCCAAAAATTACCGGTTGGTTGTGTTCAAGGATATGAGTAATGGTCACGCCTTTCTCAGTCGCTCTGCTGCTCCCTCGAAAGAAACTGTCAAATGGGAAGATGGCAATGAATATCCACTTGTAAAATTGGAGATATCAAATACATCACATCCTTTCTTCACCGGCAAAAACGTATTGGTTGATACTGCTGGACGTATCGACAAGTTCAAGAAGAAGTATGAGAAGAAAAAATAATTATTTAGCTTTAAGCTGAATTACATTTTTTTGTTTTTCATGGCTATACTTTAAACCTCCTGATTCTTCGGGAGGTTTTTTTAATCCTGGATTGCGGGGAATAAAATGATTTCACGGATTTGCAATCACTATTATACGAATGGTTTTTTATAATTCTTGCAATCCGTGTTAGCTTTATCCATGCAATCTTTTAAATCCTTTTACCAGTGATAATCATTTTTACAGAAGAATTTTGTCAGCCAGAGAACCTGCATCCTTTTACCTTAACCAGGCAGATACAGGACATCCGGGTTGGCATTCTGACCATTCGTGAAAAATGGGAACGCTATCTTGATTTACCTTCATTCGATAAATGGGAAGATGATTATAAGGACATCGGAAACTCGATCCGTATTGATGAGAATCTGGGCGAAGATGTTTTCCTGATGATACATGGCAACGTGCTGCCCACCTTAAAAATGATAAAAACAATTTCGAAGCTAAAGAATGGTGAATTTATCTCCGCGAATGGAAATGCGGGAATAGTTTTCCGGTTCACAAAGAAAGAAGTTATTGAGCCGCACAAAATAAAAGTATCCAGGGCCATTACCATTAAGGATAAAATAAAGGCGCTCCAGTATCCCTGGGAAATTTTTCAATGGAATGGTCAGGCCATTCAGCAGGACTTTGAATTGATCACTTCGAAAAAAAAGTCGCAACCTGTTTCAAAATCAAACACGGTCATCAAGCCGTCAAATATATTTATTGAAAAGGGCGCAAAGGTTGAATGTTCTATTTTGAATGCCTCGGCCGGCCCTATTTACATTGGCAAAAATGCGGAAGTGATGGAAGGTTGCATGATCCGCGGGCCATTTGCCCTGGGCGAAAAATCTGTATTGAAGATGGGTAGTAAAGTATATGGCGCAACATCCATTGGCCCCCATTGTGCCGTGGGTGGTGAAATTAAAAACTCTGTGATGTTTGGATATTCCAATAAAGCACATGATGGCTATTTGGGTGATTCGGTGATAGGGGAGTGGTGCAATCTTGGAGCTGGTACATCTAATTCAAACCTGAAAAACAATGCAGGTGAAGTGAAAATCTGGACACCAAAAGGACAGGTGAATGCGGGACCTAAATGCGGATTGTTTATGGGAGATTATTCAAGAAGTATGATCAATACTTCATTTAATACGGGGACTGTTGTGGGGGTGTGTTGTAATGTATTTGGCTCCGGCCTTACTCCCAAATATCTCCCGAGCTTTTCCTGGGGAAATGACGGGATTGACCGCTATGAATTTGAACGGGCAATAAGTGATATTGAGAACTGGCAAAGACTAAAGGGGAAAAAGATCTCAAAAAAAGAAAAAGACATTCTGAAGTATATCTTCGGGCATTATTAAATGTTCAATAGGTTTCAAAGGTTCAAAGGTTGCAAAAGTTGGTCCTGGATCTTCTGGAACCTCCGGAACGTATGAACTTTTTAAACTTTATTATGAGAAAGCAAATAGCTGCTGCTAACTGGAAGATGAATCTTACTTTTCAACAGGGAGAAAAGTTATTGGATGATATTTTAAGTGCCGATATCAAACTTAAGGAGCACCAACAAACCGTGTTTGCCGTTCCCTTCCCTTATTTGCTGATGGCAAGAAGTGAAGTGGAAGAGCTGCGCAATTACTATGTGGCAGCACAGAACTGCTCTCATCGCAAAAATGGGGCTTTTACCGGCGAAGTTTCGGTGGAAATGCTGCATTCTTTGGCTGTTCCATATTGCATCGTTGGGCATAGTGAACGAAGGGAATATTTTAATGAATCGAATGCAATGCTGGCGGACAAGGTCAATCTTTGTCTGGAGAATTTTATAACTCCTATTTTCTGTTGCGGAGAATCGCTGACCATTCGTGAAGCGGGAACACAAAATCAATTTGTAGAGACTCAACTAAGAGAATCTCTTTTTCATCTGCCGGCGGAAAAAATAAAGGATGTTGCGATCGCTTACGAGCCTATCTGGGCGATCGGCACGGGAAAAACAGCCACTACCGGCCAGGCACAAGAAATGCATGCACATTTGCGTTCTATTTTGGGAAACCAATATGGAAAGGATGTTGCTGGAAATATTTCCATTCTTTATGGTGGGAGTGTAAAAGCAAATAACGCTACGGAATTGTTTAGTTGCCCCGATGTGGATGGTGGCCTGGTGGGTGGTGCTTCATTGATAGCTGACGACTTTATACAGATCATAAGAGCTTTAAAATAGTTTTAGAGACAGCGTTTCTTTTTCTATGCCACATGATGTAGAAAGAGTAAACCTCTAAAGCAGAACCATGGAACTAAAAATCTAAACGATTCCTACTTCCTATTATATTGTTATCACGAGGAAAAAGCAGATACTGCTTAGTTTTTTAAATATCCGGGTTATTATAAACGGTAATGAAATTTACCCCGTAAAACACGGTCAGCGGGTGATCATTTCTGTTGAAAGCAATAATCCGAAAGTTGTTGTGACAGACGGCTACCATTTCACAAAACCACTTGAATTAGTTTATCACCACCTTCATACTTATTATTTTAAAATTGTTTGTGCAATTGATGACACGCAATTACTTGCGGGTTGTTGCTTGCTTGCCTTATTTTATTTACTGGGTTTTGCAACGGGAATTTTTATCCTGAAACTTTTAAGCCTGTTCCCTATTCTTTACTTTTTATTTCTCTATTACATAAACAGAAAAGAATTTATCCAGATACAGGCCGTGTGAATAGATCAGGGTTCCTCTCTCTTACTTTTTCGATGGTGTAATTCTGTGAGGCAGCAATTGCTTTTTGCATCCAGCTGGCATATTGAAGGGGGTTACCTTGCAATGATAAAAGAAACGCCGCTATCTCCTCTATTTTTTTATAGCGAAAACAGCTTTTCTCAAGGAAGGGATCTGTTTTTAGCAGTTCGGGGATAATGAGAGGCTTGGCATGTTTTATTGCATCAAACAAATTGCCGGACGATATAGTGGCGCCATATGATTCCATCACACCATCTTCAATGATTGTTGTTAGAACGGAAGGAATAAAAACAAAATGGGTCGCATTCATAACCCGATCAAATTCCGGCTGAGGCACGGTTTCAAATTCATAATATTTCAACGTTGAAAATCTGTGCTGAACTGTTTTGCTTTTTACCAGGATCTTTTTTCCGTACTCATCATAAAATCTACCGAGGAAAATGACTGTTGAAAAAGCTTTGGCATTTTCGAGCAATTGAATAAGACGAAAGGCTTGCTCATAATCTCTTCGCCTGCCATCCACTGTACCTGATATGACAATATTGATATGTTCCTGCACCGGCGGCTGGGTCTGCCTGCACTGAGCTTCTTCAAAGACAGCATCGGGCACACAATAGACTTTTTTGTGTTTGGGTAGTTTGCTTGAGAGGTGGTCCACCATCGCCATGGCAATTACATTAAATTCTGATATCAGGGACAAAAGCAGCTTTCCTGCCAACGTAACGGACAATTCTTCGAAAACTAAAGGACCATTTATATTCAAACCATGTATTGATATTATGAATGGTGAGAATAACTCTCACTTTTCTGAGAAAAAGGACCATCAAGGCGTAGATAATGAAATTATTTGAAATAGTATTGAGATAGACAAGATCTAATTTCTTTCTTTTGATTTCCCGGTACATATCAAGAATGAACAGGTATTTTGATCTTTTATCCGGCTTTATTTTCCATTCATACCGCCTGGGTTCTTCGGGAAACAAATACCTGAATTGCCTATAGGCTTCTTCATAGGTAAAAACAGTGATCTCATTATTGGGATAATCAAACAGTTTTATAACCGGATAAGATCCTTCAAAATGTTCGGTCTCAAATATGCCTGTTTTCATTTCTTTATCCCAATAATGTTAAATCCAAAAGTGCCATGGGTTGTTACTTCCACTGAATCGTAATTTCTTTTATGAAACCACGTCGCTGCTTCGGATGGTTCATGTTCCCACCGGAATTGCGGCGAAAACCAGTCAAGTATTTCTATCATCATTTCTCTCGCATTTTGCTTATTGCCTTTTAACCGCTTTACGATAAAGCTTACCGGAAACAGGGTAATTGCATAAAGGTAAAATTGAAATCTCAGCGGTAACCTGGAAGTAACACGACGAATAAGATTAAAAAGGTTATGAATGAAATCTTTTCTTGGATGATACAACCATACACTTAACTTGCCACTTTTTTTTACACAAGGTTCAAGACAGGAAAAAGAAAGCTCCGTATTGTTTGTATGTATTAACACACCGCTGCAATAGACAATATCAAAATATTCAAAAGCAACGGGTGGAAATTGCACATCGCCCTGTATAAAAAACGAACTCTTCCTTGTATTTTGCTCGTTCGCTTTTTCAATACTCAGGCTAAAATCCATTCCGATAACAGTGGCACCGACCTCTGCTATGTACTGATTCAACATGCCGTTTCCACAACCTGCATCAAAGATGATTTTGTTTTTCAGGCTTTCAGGTGACTCGCCTGTTTCTTCAAGAAATTGTATCATTAACTCCGAACCAGCTTTATTCCACGTCTTATCTTTTTTATAATCAAACAGCCTCCACTCCTGAGTAAAGCTTTTCTTCGTGCGGAGATTCTTTTTCGTTACGTACTTAACAAGCCTTCCGTATTTTTCAACCAAGAATCTCTTCCGGTTCAAATAATCCGGCAAATGTTTCTCAAAAAAAATATGATGATCAAGAAATGCTTCTACAGTAAGATAAGGAATGCCATTTATTACAGGATAGAACCAGTCCTTATTCGCGAATAAAATGCCCTCTGATATTTCGTGGCTTCCCGGAGAATATGAGAGTACCTGCAATGTCAGGGGCGACCGTGTAACCGGGCATCGCAATATTTCCAACAGCAATGATTGCATTTGCGCATGAAAATAATTCTTTTTAATACTTGGGCAATATTTACTTCTGTATGCTCAAACAAGAATTGGCAGATGTATAAATCGCTATTTTATTTTGATGACAGTGAAGGCAGTTTCGAAATGTTCCGTTTTCAAAAATGGTAATGTTCATGCTTGCATTTTAACGATGATCTCAAAAGTATAAGTATCTTCCGGGTAATTATTTGCCCATTCTTCCAGCTCTGTTTTAGAAACAAAATGTGTTAATAAAAGTTTTTCATCTCTTGCGATATTATACGTGGCGAAAGGGTCCAATTTATTAATGGCAGACAGGCAGTCCCTCATTTCCGCAATGCAGTCCGGAAGCAATGTTTCAAAAGAAAGACAGGCTACCCGCCGGGTCAGGCCTTTTAATACCAAAGACCGGATCCTTCCACGTCTATCTTGATAAAATCAGGCACGCCGTATTTGTTGATCAGTATATCCAGTGTAGTTGTTTCAGTTTTTATTGTGTCGCTAAAACTGACCTTCTCATTCCAATTCTTTTTATTGTCGGTTTCCAGGAGTTTCTTCCATTTTGGGCTTAAAGTATTAAAGGCTGAACCCGGATGATGAATATAAAATTCGACAAACCCTGTTATGTCCGAAAGCGCTTTATTTTCAATAAAAACTCTGTTCTTTCGATGTCTGAAACGAACCCGCAATATTTTATGATTCAGCTTATCGGGTTCACAGCAAACTACCTTATCACCCATTTTTAAGAATGCTGCTGTTTTGTGCCCATCGTTCGCCCCGATATCGAAAATGAGATCGCAATGGCTCAGGAACGATCTGTAGAAGGCCACTTCTCTTCGTTGCTGAGTTATGTCATGAGGTTTGAAGAAGAACTGATACAAATGAAATAGGAGCGAATATCTTAGGGGGTAATAAAGATCATTAGTGATTAAAAATTTCTTTATCGCCTTTTTCATTTTGACCGTTACTAAATTTTATGAAGTCACAGAATAGTGCCTGTCCTTCAAATGCCTTTTTACAATGTTCTGCTTAATTTATATATTTTTTGTCGGATGGTCATTTGAGAAATGGTCCTTTCCGTGATATTCAATTTGCAGAATGCTGCGCTCATGACTCTTTCTAAACAACTTAATCAGTACCAGCCTGGGAATGATTTTAAGCGCAAGATTCTTGTCTAAGCGAAAATATGTCTTGATGATCTGAAAACTATTTGTCATTGAATGACTAAACAATCCCAGGTTAAGATAGTGAAAACAAAAATGATCGATGAGGTTTCGTTTATTGGTCACCTGGGCGCTATGATAGAGCGATTGAAGTATCATAAAATATTCCCGCCTGCTGATCAGTGATGACGTGGAGGCATTCAAAAGGCTCTTTGAATGCACTCTGTAAAAATTAAGGGCCCTGTTGCAATAATAGATATCTGCGACCTTGCAGAGCTGCAAATAAAAATACCAGTCGCCGTAATATTTAAAAATTTCCCATTGTTCACCGGTTTTATTCAGGAGGTCTTTTTTAAATACAACGCCGCTTGCGTTGTTGATGGTGTTGTCAAATTTCAGACACTCATTTAATTCAGTAATTCCCTCCTGGAAATAAGAATGATCCCATTTTTCTGTTTTGAAGATCTGATTCTTTTGATAAGAAAATTTTTTCAAAGCAGATCTGTTTTCGTTTTCCCAGATTGCACCATCGCAATAAAAGAGTCCGATAGAAGCATGCTCCTCAATTGCTTTTGCCGCTTCCTCCAAAAAGCCAGGGTCAGCAAAATCGTCACTTTCGGCTATCCATATCCATTCATTTTTTGCTGCTTCAATTCCTTTTTTCCATTGTGTAAAGGGAGATCCGCTGTTTTTTTCATTAAAAATGATCTGCGATATTTTATGATGCCCCTTGTAAGATTCAATGATTCTGCGGCTATTGTCCGTAGAACAGTCGTCGAGAATGATCAATTCAAAATCGGGATAAGTTTGAGACAGCACTGAATCTATGCGCTCGGCCAAATACGCCGCGTGATTATAATTGGGAATGATCACTGAAAATCTGATCATAGGTCATGACCCTGTTTTTTAAATATGTTTCTGATCATTCTCAGGGGTTGCAAAAGAAAATGTCCGGTCTTATAGCTTATCGTATTCTTTAATTCCTGTTCTTTTTCATCCAGTGCAACTTGAAACAACAATCTGCCAAGAAAAATGCTGGATGCCGGCTTATCAATTTCCCTGTCAGAAGCAATTGCTATAAGATAGAGAGGCTCCATGCTGCTGACAGGCTGGATCGCTTCATAAGTTCCCTCATAGATATTTATTTTACTTTCTCCTTCAAGCATGGCCACCGATGACAGCCCCGACGATTGATAGAAACAATAATGATAGGAAAAATGATTTCTTACCAGGTCAATAAATTCACGTTCGTAGACCTCTTTCAGGTGAAATGGATTTTGGTAACCAGTTAGCTCACTGTAATATTTCTTTTCCGGTGTGGAGATGATCAGAAGACCACCGGGTTTCAGAACCCGCTTTATTTCCTGGAATATTTTTTTGTGCTCGTTTGTATGTTCCAGGGTTTCAAAACTGATCACAACATCAAATGAGTTATCGGCAACTGGAATATCTTCAATATTTCCCCGGATAAACTTTAAATTATTGTTAGAGTATTTTTTTGAAGCATGGCTGATGGTCTTGCTGTCCATATCTATTCCTGTTACCTCCCGGGCATTTTTTGACAGCAGGTTTGATCCGTATCCTTCTCCACAGGCGATATCCAGAACAACTTTGTCGTTTACATATTCCATAGCTATCGCATACCGGTGCAAATGTTCGATCATTGATTCATTGACAACAAAAGTTTCCAGTCTTTCCCCCGTCCATTTCTTTTGCATCTCAGATTTTTTTTATTTGCCATTTCAATAAAGGCCTCACTACCCCGGGAAAGTCTCCGCCACTCAGCCCCCTCGCTGTTTCCTGGTCAAATACTTCATGAACTGTGAACATTAAAATGTCACGTTCATGCAGGTGAATTACATTTTTAAGGTGATTGAAGATGGCACTGCTAATGAAAAAAATTCCAGGGTTAAGAAGATCACGCGGTATCCATACGATGGAAGAGTATATCCCTTTGTTGTGTGGCTGCCGGTAGTAATCAGTACCTACACTGTGTGTGTCAAAGACATTTATGCCCTGCTCATTATGAATGTTGTGTCCCAGCCATAACACTTCATTGTCTTTCATCACCTCGTAAACCATTTCAATACCGATATCCTCAGTTACTTTAAAATTTTCAATTGTATTCATTGAAGAATTGACCAATCCTACAGAATGAACCTTCACAATGTCATTTCCCGGTTGCTCATTTCCTTTCCATGATTGCCGCGCAGTGCGGTTGGCGATATGAGAAACGTAAGTACTGATGACTTCACTTACATCACCGCTTGCTGCTATTTTCCCATTATTTAATAAGAGGCCTTTTGTGCAAAGCGAAGAAATGTATGTCATATTGTGACTCACAAACAAGATCGTTCTTCCCTGCTGCTTACTTACTTCTTCCATTTTGCCAAGACATTTTTTTTGAAACTCCATATCACCAACGGCAAGTACTTCATCGATCAGTAATATTTCCGGTTCAAGGTGCGCTGCTACAGCAAACGCCAGCCGAAGCTGCATTCCACTGCTATAATTTTTGAGTGCGGTATCTAAAAATGGTTCCACCCCACTGAAATCTACAATCGCATCAAATTGTTTTTCGATCTCCGTTTTTTTCAAGCCCAGGATGGATCCGTTCAGGTAGATATTTTCGCGGCCTGTCAGTTCGGGATGAAAACCAGTGCCTACTTCGAGCAAACTCGCCAGTCTTCCTCTTATGATAGCCTCGCCGGTTGTGGGATAGGTCACCCGGCTCAGCAGTTTAAGCAATGTACTTTTACCTGCCCCGTTTTTTCCAATAATGCCCAGCCGTTCTCCTGGTTCTATGCTTAAGTTAATGTCCCGGAGCGCCCAAAAATCTTTTTTATCGCCGGAATTTCTTTTAAAAATATTTTTTAAAGAATAAGCAATAGTATCTCTCAGGGCAAGGTACCGATCGGTTTTTTTGATTTTGTATTTTTTACCTAACTGGGTTATTTCAACTGCAGGTTTCATAGTTTAGATGAGATCGGCGAAATAAACTTCCGTTTTTTTAAAATATATCAAACCGCTCATGAGAAATACAATGGCTGCCACTGCACTTACCAAAACGCCGGTATAATTCAAATACTGGCTTTGCAAAGGGTAATAAAAAATCTCCAATGCTCCATTAAGAGGATTGCAATAAAGCAACCATGTGAATGGACCCTGCAAGGAATGAATGGAATATACTATTTGCGAACTAAAGAAGAGCACCTGTATGCCAAAGGGTAGAAGATAACGGAAGTCACGGTATTTTACATTCAATGCGGCGAGCAGCGAGCCAATACCGAATGAAGAAATAAATGTAAGGATGATGGCTATTGGAAAGCAAAAAAAAGCTTTCCAGCTAACCGGCTGCCGGAAAATGATCAGCAGAACGAATAGTAGTGCGAATGCAATAAGAAAATCGATCATTGCAGTGAACAGGGAGGCAAGAGGTATAAGCAGTCGCGGAAAATAGATCTTCCGGATGATCTGCGAACTGCTTAACAGGCTTTCGCTGCTATGAGTGATCCCGGCTGAAAACAGTCCCCACAAAATTAAACCTGCAAAACTGTATACCGGATAGGCTATGCCGACACGTATGTTAAGGGTTTTAAAAAAAAGAAAATAAAAAACAAGCATCAGCAACAAGGGCTGGAGCACCACCCAAAGAATGCCGAGATAGGTCTGTTTGTATTTTACTTTGATATCTCTCCAGGTGAAGAAATAAAGTAGCTCCCGGTTTTCCCAGAGTTCTGCAAGATCAAATGAAATTGTTTTTGGAGGAGCGATCTTTATTTCAGGTCTCGTCACAATTAGTCGTTATAGTTGTAAATATAATTAAAACTGTTTGCGTTATAAGAAGTATGCTATACTTTCAACCCTGAAATAAAGAGCGTGGCAAAAAAATATTTTATACAGCAATATATGAACGAAGAATACCTGCATGGAGGCGTAGGATTTGTTGATGCTGAAAAAATTTTATTATCCCGGGGTTTCCAGCCGATCTTGTTTCCCTGCCATGATAGCTTTTCACTGAAAGCTAAGGTGGCGAGACTATTTTTTCTTTTTAAAATGTTCCTTGCTATCAAAAAGAATTCGGTTGTATTCTTTTTGCATCCGGTGTACGCAAGGATGAACATGTTACTACTAAAATGGCTCAATAAAAAAAATGTGCGAATTGTTTGTTACATAGCCGACATTGATGGGATTAAAGATGGGAATGAAGCGTTGCTTAAAAAGGAGATCAATTTCTTTAGGCGATTCAAATATTTTATTGTGCATAATGCCAGGATGAGAGAATGGCTATATAAAAATGTATCGGGAGATTGCAATGCTGCGGTGATCCGGTTTTTTGATTTTCGAGCTGAACCTTTTCCAGGTCAGCGACATCTTTCTTCTGACGTTGCATTTGCGGGTAACCTGGCTAAAAGCTTGTTTCTTGAAAAACTTCACTTGCTGGGCAAAAGGGAAACTTCTTTACAGTTTCATTTGTATGGGCCGGGGCAAACCGCCACTATGCTTTCGCAGAGTAATGTTACTTACCATGGAGTCGACGATCCTTATTCCCTTCCTGCAAGACTCAAAGGGTCTTTTGGCCTTATATGGGAAGGAGACAGTATTGAAAAACCATCGGGTAGCCTCGGGCACTATATTCAATACATCAGCCACCATAAATTATCATTGTATATCCTGGCTAAGCTGCCAATTATTGTTGCCGCTTCTGCGGGTACCGCTCCTTTGATCGGGGAATTAAAAATAGGTTTTACAATAGACAACCTGTATGAAATTGAAGAGAAGATCAGGGCCATTTCAGAAAGAGATTACCTGGAAATGCAAATGAATATGGAACTCTTGGGAAAGAAAATAAGCAAAGGAGAGTTTCTTAGTAGTGCGATCGATGAGATAGTAGGATTAATTTGATATAATATTTCTCAGGCCTACACAATCTTTGGATCGGTTCGTTTACTATTCAATTAAGTTTGCTTCGAATGCATAATTTTAGCAAGCCAAAATTAATTTTATGAGGAAAGTTTTTCTGCTCTTTTCATTTGCGATGTCATTTTCGATTTTGTTCAGCCAGGTATATAGGAATTCTTTTCCCCTTGCTCACACTTTTTCCATTGTGGCCCGTGACTCAGTCACTGGTGAAATGGCTGTCGCAGTACAGAGTCATTGGTTTTCCGTCGGTACTGTGGTAAGTTGGGCAGAAGCAGGAGTGGGTGCAGTGGCTACTCAGTCTTTTGTCAACAAATCTTTTGGTATTCGTGGTCTTGACCTCTTGCGCAGGGGATTAACAGCGCAGGATGCATTGGATGTGTTATTAAAAGATGACGAAGGGAGAGAAGTAAGACAAGTGGCTATTATTGATGCGAAAGGAAATGTAGCCACACACACCGGGAAAGGCTGTATACAGTACGCCACTCAGATACAGGGGAAGCAATTTAGTGTTCAGTCGAACATGATGTTGACAGACCAGGTTTCAAAAGCTATGGCTGCGGCATTTGAATCCGGCGGCAATAAACCACTGGCCGAAAAAATGTTGCTTGCGCTGGAAGCTGCACAAAAGGCCGGCGGCGATATTCGCGGTCAGCAATCCGCGGCTTTGATCGTCGTGCCGGGTAAATCGGAGGGCAAACCATGGGATGAAAGAACTGTGGACCTCAGGGTAGATGACAGCAAGGAACCTATTAAAGAGTTGCGACGGCTTTATACAGTTAATCTTGCGTATGAACACATGAACAATGGTGACCTGGCGACTGAAAAGAATGACATGGTAAAGGCAATGAATGAATATAACGCGGCTATGCAACTGATGCCTTCAAACCTGGAAATGCAATACTGGACTGCTATTACTCTTGCAAATAACAAACAGGTGGATAAAGCATTACCGATTCTTAAAAGAGTTTTTGCGGCCGATAAGAACTGGAAAGAACTTACCCGGCGGTTGCCATCTGCGAATTTGCTGAATGTTAGTGAGGCCGATCTGAAAAAAATACTTCTTCAATAAGATGAAAAAGATAGCTGTTTTGCTACCTGTCTTTATTCTTGCCATTTTCTATTTTAAAGCAAGATATCATGGAGAATATGCAGTGGCGGGTTTAAGAGGAAAAGCCAGCCTTGCTTTTGGGGTTTGCATCATGTTTCTCGTAATGATCCTTGGAGTTTATAAAAAAAAGCAGGAAACCATTTTGCAGGGATTCATACAATCAAGTTTTCTTGTTTATGTATTCATGGTATTAACCTTGACCGGTTATTTTATACTTTTCAGAGAGGTGGCGGCGCACGGCTGGTGGCAACGCGTTTTGCAGCGCATTCAGACAAAAGAAAGAATAAACCTGCATCCTTTCCTTATGTTCAAACAATTTCGGCTGGCCAGTACACAGGTCATTGGTAATTTGGTAATGTTGCTACCCCTCGGTATTTATGTTCCCTTACTTTTTCCAGGGCTTTCCGGTTTTTTTAGAGTTTTTATCATTTGCCTGGTCGTCTCCATATCTATTGAGTTGATGCAATTAATTACCAGCGTACGGAGTACGGATATAGACGATGTGATATTAAATACTTCCGGGGCCGTTGCTGGGTACATTATTTACAAGTTTTTGCGTCTTATTGACTAGCGCCTGACGAAAATCAGTGACAATAATAGAAATAAATACGACCTTAGAAAAAATCCCAATGTATGCGAACTGTTAAAGATATTCTTGATACTAAAACAAAACCCTTTAACCAGGTCAGCCCATCCACACTTGTGATCGAGGCGTTGAATCTTTTGAATTCAGTTAACCTCAGCTACCTGGTTGTGATGGATGCTGATGGATATAAAGGTATATTTTCAGAAAGAGATTACACAAGAAATGTGATCCTAAAAGGAAGAGCGAGCAATACAACTCAGGTTCATGAAGCGATGTCAACCGATCTGCCCATTGTTACGTTGAATGATACGGTTGAATATTGTATGAATCTCATGAATTCTCACAAGACCCGGTATCTGTTAGTTTATGATGGCAGGCATTTTGAAGGTGTGATAACCATTCATGACCTGTTGAGACAGGCAATTACCAACAGGCATGAGGTGTTTGATGATAGCCTTGCCGAAAAATTATTGGATGAAGATGAAAGCGGCCGTATTTATTAATGGTGTTTAAAATATTGAACATCCCGTTCGTGTTTTTGCGCCGCCTGCAGTGAATCGAACGTCCCCAGGTTCCTTCTCTTATTAGTTTTCCCGTCTTTCTTTTTTGAATAGAGCCTGTATTTCCCTGATTTTAATTTGCGTATCATGTTAAGTTGTTTTACAAAAGAAAAACAATGAACATGCCAGAGTCATAAGTTGGGCTGGGTTGTCAAAGGGGCATAATTATAGTGGCATACGATGCAAAGAGAGCGGTGATGAAAAATATTTCTTTGCTTATTCTATTGTTCATTTCTTTCATATTATTTCTTGTTGGCATTTCAATCCCGGGAAGAGGAACAACTCTTCATATCATTTTTGTTGTAACCGGCGTGGTTCTTGGATTTGTGTTTTATGCACTCAGTTTTAGACAGGTGTTAAATCTTAGTGGTGAAAGAAGGATATTCTGGATCGTTGCTATCGTATGCGTTCCTATGATTGGTAACCTGATCTACATAATTGTTCATGATGCCCTGACACGAAAGCAAATTCCTAAAATGGATGTTTAAATATATTGAACATGCTCCGCCAAATTACCGGAGTATTTCTTTTAAGACAAGGGGTAATTTAAAAAAAGGAGTTGCTTCAACAATGCTATAAACCGGGTGTATCGCGGGTTTACCCGGTAATTGTGAAGCGAGTGGTTTTAGGCATACCTGGTACGTGGTATAAAAAGTTTGATAAGCAGCAAGCCCGCAAGAAATCCGCCAACATGTGCTGCGTAAGCTACACCGCCTGCGTCAGATCCACCAAGCATTCCAAGCCCGCTTACTATTTGAAAAACGATCCAGATACCAATTGCCCAAAGCGCAGAAACATGTGTGATGAACCTGACGAAAAACATAGTCACTCTTCTGCGCGGGAATAACAAAATATAGGCGCCTAAAACACCTGAGATGGCGCCAGAGGCACCAAGACTTGGAATAAGAGGATTCTGCCCCAAAAGCTTTGTTGCAAAGACATGACTTAGGGAAGCAATGATTCCACAAAGCAGGTAAAACAATAAATATCGTTTGTGACCAAGAGCATTTTCAATATTGTCCCCGAATATCCATAAGTAAAGCATGTTGCCGGCAATATGTGCAATACCTCCGTGCATGAACATGGAGGTGATGAGTGTGAAATAAACAGGAATTAGTGTAGGCCCTAATCCTGGTACCGCGAACCGCTGACCGCTGTTCGGATCAGTGAATACTGCCGGGTCGGTAACAATATCGTGACCACTTAAAATTTCTCCAGGCACTGTTGAATAGGAGTAAGTAAATGCATTATCGCCACTCAACCCTTGCAAAAAGATAAACACGATCACGTTCAGGGCAATGATCGCATAATTCACATAAGGAGTTATTGTCCGGTCTGAATTATCATCGCCTATTGGGAACATATGTGTAATTTATGAAACTAAGCGGACAAAATAATTTGGCTCTCTCAGTTCTGATTTTTAAAATCTTTATGGATAGGCTACAGGTTCAAGATCTAATACCTGGTGCAAATGATGAAGCAGGTGCCTGATGTAATCTTCAGCAAGCCATCGTAAGTCATGTAAATTTTCTGTTTGAGCTTGTCGTTTGCTCATTTCAGTGGGCATGAATGTCAGTAAGTGACAAATGTGTTTATTAAGTTGATACCAAAGATTGATGAGGTCTGTCAATGGGTACTGCTGGTAATTTGTTATGGCTACCCATTTGTCCTGGTTATAAACAATTTTCGGTTGCTCATCATATTGCGCCACAATAAACCGGCGAATATTATTTTGCGCCGAATCCGCCAGGTGACCGAGGATTTCTTTCTTGCTCCATTTCGTGGCAGAGGGTTTGAAATGAAATTCTTCCTGGCTAACGGATCGCAAAGCGGATAAGTGATCCTCAATGATTTTATTTAGTTCGGAAGCAATCGCTTTCATGACTGGTCATCAAATCTAAAAAAATGCCTTGAAATAAATGTGCCGGTCAACCATTTTCCATCTACCAATGATATAAATTTTGCCGCAAAGAGTTGTTTAAGTCCATTTATTAAATATATTTAAACTTAAATTTAGAAACTAATGAAAAAATTCCTGATCCCGGTAGGTGTTATCAGCCTTTCAGTAATTGTATTTGCAGGCTGTCACAGCAAGAAAAAGGCTATGACGGAGCCTACAGCCAGCGCTGCAACAAATCCTTCTGCCGTCAGTTATGCAGTAAGTGTAAAATCAATTGTCGCCTCCAATTGTTCCCCATGTCATATACCCGTGAAGGGCGGAAACAAAAAAGCATTGGATAATTATGATGCCCTGAAAGCAAATATTAACGATGTTATTCGACGCATTTCATTAAATCCTACTGATACGGGATTTATGCCGTTCAAACATGCGAGGCTTGGTGATAGCACGATCGCCGTTTTCAAACAATGGCGCGATGCCGGTATGCCTCAATAATACATTTGATGTGGGCTATTAATGAGCGACCTTTATATAGCCCCATCCCTCCCTTTGCTTACTGACAATTTCGTAGATGCCATCCGGTACTATCTGCACACCGGTGAGTAGCTGGCTTTTGTCAATTTTTTGATTTGCCATTGCTATTGCGCATACTTTAAATGCAACATTTTTATTGGTGGCAAGACTCGCAACATCATTGGCTAAGGCTGACTTGTCTTTTACGACCAGCGGCAAGCCCTTTCCAAACATGACAACCTCCACCTGTGCCGTTGGCTCAGTCTTTATAATTTCATTTACCCAGCGTATGGCAGTTTGCTGTGAGAGAGTGTCTCCGCTCGTAAGATCAAAAACGACTTTGTAATCCTTTTGAGCCAATGAGAACTGCGAGATAAAAAGCAGAATGGTGGTAAATAAACATAGCTTCCTCATAGATCAATTTTAATGTTAATAAATGGATGGACCCGTGAACGCACGGGAAGAGATGTTAAAATTAGCTGATTTTTATTTTTTATTATCTCTATTATGATGTCATTTTATTTTCCGCCAATCCTTCGGGCTGGAAATAATCGGGCAATTCTTTTGAGTCGTTGCCGCCGTTCCGAAACTAAATTGATTTGTGCCCACCTAGATCATATTGAGCCAGTCGTGATTATTTTTCTGATAAAAAGCATGATTACTTAATAAAAAAATCTACCTTGATAATACTAATCAACAGCTATGGAGGTTAGTTCTCAAAGTAAAACTCCGTCAAAGACGATCGTCAATTGTGTTGCCTACTCGCAAGGCCGCCGCAAAGCGGATGTTCCTCTAAGCCAGGTACATGAACTACTGAAAGAGAATAACCAGTTTGTCTGGATAGGATTGCATGAACCCACGGAAGAGGTGTTGGAACAGGTTCAGCGGGAATTTGGTTTACATGATCTTGCTGTTGAGGATGCGCACAAAGCCCATCAGCGGCCCAAGGTTGAGATGTATGAAGACTCAATTTTTGTCGTGTTGCGTACAGCACAGGTAAACAGGGAACATCACATTGAGTTTGGCGAGACACATTTTTTTGTGGGAGCCAATTACATTGTGACTGTAAGACATGGTGCCTCCGTTTCCTATGCCGATGTTCGTTCCAGATGCGAAAGCGAACCCCAGATGTTGAGTAAGGGACAAGGTTTTGCGTTGTATGCCGTTATGGATTTCATCGTTGACCAATATTATCCCGTAGTTCATCAAATGGAAATGGAACTCGAAGCAATTGAAGATAAAATTTTCAAGGAAAAGCCAAGTCGGGAGACGACTGAGCAGATATACCAGTTAAAACGGGAATTGCTTGAAGTAAAAAGAGCAGTATCTCCATTGGTTGATGTTTGTAACAGGCTGATGCGGTTTGATATGAAAAGTATCTCAGAAGAAACAAGACCTTATTTCCGTGATGTATATGACCACGTGGTTCGTATCAATGAAATGGTGGAAAACACAAGAGAGTTGTTGAACACAGCATTGGAGGCAAATTTCTCCCTGATATCCATCTCACAAAATGATGTGTCGAAAAAATTTGCCGGCTGGGCGGCCATCTTCGCATTGCCCACAATGGTTGCAGGTTTCTATGGCATGAACTTTAAGTTTATACCGGAAACAGAATGGCCTTTTGGGTTTTATGCAATATTGTTATTAACAGTTGGGCTTTGTGTTCTTCTCTATTATCTTTTCAGGCGTTCAGGATGGTTATAATGATCAGCAGAAATCAGGATAGTTCATTATGTTACAGGATGAAATAAAAAAGAAAGTGGGTGTTTATGCAGCTGATCTTGTAAAACAGGGAATGACCATCGGTATTGGTTCCGGTAGCACCGTATATTGGCTTATTCAAGAATTGGGAAATAGAGTAAAACAGGGCCTGGAAATAACAGCGGTGCCCACCTCTCTTCAGACTGCAGAGCTGGCAGGCGAGGCCGGCATCCCGGTTTCAGATCTGGATACTATTGACAAGTTACTATTGACAATTGATGGTGCTGATGAAATTGATCCCCGGGGTCGGTTAATAAAGGGCGGGGGCGGCGCTTTGCTGCAGGAAAAAATAGTAGCTGCTGCTTCTGAAGAGTTGATCATCATTGCCGACAGTGCAAAATTGGTTCAGCAACTGGGAAAATTTCCATTGCCCGTCGAAGTAATTCCGTTTGGTTATAAGCAGGTAGAACAAAAAATTATTGCAGCTGGATTTTGCAGGAAAATAAGTTTGCGAAAAAAGAACAGCGAGATCTTTGTTACGGATCACGGTCATTATATCCTCGATTGTGATTGCGAAAAGGATCCCCGATGCCTCAGCCTTAAATCTATTTTTGCATTTGATTCCCGGAGTTGTGGAGACCGGCCTCTTTATAAATATGGCAAATAAGGCGATCATTGGATATGAGGAGGGGAAGATAGAAGTGATGAATTTTCAAGTTTAAAATTTCGAAAAATGAATATCGACATGCGTTCGGAAAATTTGCTCTTCATTGACTGCTGTTACCAAGGATGTAAAATGAGGAGCTATAGTGTATTTTTAATAAGAACCGGGGACTTTAGATCTTCATCTCAAAAACCTTTTGTTCTTTGATTTCTTTAAAGCCGAGATGCTGATAGAACAAATGCGCCTCTTTCCTGATCATATTGCATCGCAGTCTTAAAGTTTTATTCCCTGTTTCTTTGCTCCATTGTTTTACTTTTTCGATGAGCATTTTTCCAATTCCATGTCCCCTGTATCTTTCATCCACGATCAAACCTCTTATTTCGCAAAAAGGAGCAGATTCGATTTGTAAGGCCTCGGCCACACCGATCCAGCCAATGATCTTGTTTTCAGCTATGGCGACAAAGGCATTATGCTTTTTGGTTCCCAATACTGATCTGATATTAGCCAGGGTTTGTTCAATGGGCATTGTATAGCCAAGCTGGGTTGAAAGTGCGTTTATCGCCTCTGCATCTTGCTCGGCAATGCGGCGTATCAAGATTTCCATGGTAACGAATTAACGAATTTTCTTGAATCAGGAGTCGCACCATCAAAAGAAAACTTTCCGGCAGGAATACCATTACTTGCTAAAGAGATTTGAAATACCATTTGACGAAAAATATCTTTTTGATTTTATGGATTGATATTTTTACAGGATGCTCTTGTGGCGCAGCTGTTGATAAACGAATTTTTTCTGTAAACCACCCGCTACGCCGGATGGTGAAAGCAGTTCAACAATAAGAGTCAGAACTGTTGCAGTTGTTCAGCAATTCAGAAGTACAGGAATATCTGCCTCATAGCTATCAGCTGGCAGCTTTTAGTTACCTTTGCGCACTAAAAGAAAAATCATTGAAGAACATCAGGAATTTTTGCATTATTGCACATATTGACCATGGAAAATCCACCCTGGCAGACCGCCTTTTACAAACTACCAATACCATCAGCGACCGGGATATGATGGACCAGGTGCTGGATGATATGGACCTGGAACGGGAAAAGGGGATTACCATTAAAAGCCATGCCATCCAGATCAATTATAAGCAAGGATGGGCAGGAATATATTCTGAACCTGATCGATACTCCTGGTCATGTGGATTTTAGTTATGAAGTGAGCCGGCCCTTGCTGCCTGTGAAGGCGCCTTGTTGCTGGTTGATGCTGCACAGGGAATACAGGCACAAACCATTTCCAATTTGTACCTGGCAATCGAAAATGATCTTGAAATCATTCCGGTGATCAATAAGATCGATATGGATGGGGCGATGATCGAAGAAGTGAAGGATCAGATCATTGAACTGATCGGATGTAAACCTGAAGAAATCTTATTGGCCAGTGGCCGTACCGGTTTGGGAGTGGATGCCATACTGGAAGCCATCGTTGAACGAATTCCCGCTCCCAAAGGTGATCCGGATGCGCCTTTACAAGCGCTGATCTTTGACAGTGTGTTCAATTCTTTTCGGGGCATCATTGTTTATTACCGAATTCTTAATGGCAAGTATTAAAAAAGGTGATAAAGTAAAATTTGTTTCCACAGGCCAGGAATATGATGCAGATGAAGTGGGTATTCTGAAACTGAAGATGACGGAAAAACCTGAAGTAGGTTGCGGAGATGTAGGTTATATTATCACCGGCATTAAAAATGCAAAGGAAGTAAAAGTGGGAGATACGATCACGTTGGCAAGCAATCCAGATCCGCAAATGATACAAGGTTTTGAAGAAGTGAAACCAATGGTGTTTGCTGGAATCTTTCCAGTGAACACAGATGATTTTGAAGAACTGCGTGATTGCATGGATAAACTGCAATTGAATGATGCTTCATTGACTTATGAACTGGAAACCTCACAGGCTCTTGGTTTTGGTTTTCGTTGCGGATTTTTGGGAATGCTTCATATGGAGATCATCCAGGAAAGACTGGAAAGAGAATTCGATCAAACGGTGATCACCACAGTTCCCAACGTTAGTTTTATCGCTTATACCACGAAAGGAGAGAAGGTCATTGTTAATAATCCTACTGAGTTGCCGGATCCTGTAAAAACAGATCGCATTGAAGAGCCTTATATCAAAGCGCAGATCATCACTAAACCAGAATATATTGGCAATATCATGACTCTGTGTTTGGGTAAGCGTGGTATTTTACTGAATCAGACTTATCTTACACCAAACAAGGGTGGAACTGATTTTCGAAATGCCATTGACGGAGATCGTTTTTGATTTTTATGATAAATTAAAATCACAGACGCGCGGTTATGCTTCATTTGATTATCATCCGATTGGTTACCGCGATAGCGATATTGTAAAGATGGATATTTTACTGAATGGTGAAAAAGTGGATGCGTTGAGTGCATTGATCCACCGCAGCCGGGCACAGGATTTTGGAAGAAAACTTTGCGAAAAATTAAAAGAGTTATTGCCGCGCCAGCAATTCCAGATCGCCATACAGGCTGCCATAGGAGCAAAGATCATTGCCAGGGAAACCATCTCTGCCTTGCGAAAAGATGTTACTGCTAAATGTTATGGCGGTGATATAAGCCGTAAAAGAAAATTACTGGAGAAACAGAAAGAAGGAAAGAAACGCATGCGGCAGATTGGAAATGTGGAAGTGCCTCAGGAGGCATTTCTCGCAGTACTAAAACTCGATGATTAATGTTATCTCCGGTTACGATCTATCTTTCGTTGCCTTTCTTAGTCTTATTTTGTTCTGATTTTTCTTCCAGTTTCTTTTCATCTGGATTACCCTTTGCATCGAGGAGCGGGTCACCCACAGGAGCATGGCCCTCTTCTAATTTGTAATTGTATAGTTTGTCAATATGCATCCACTGCCCGTTTTGCCATTTAAAGGCTTCATAATCTCCATCAGGAACATAGGTCCATTTATTATCAGGTTCATCAGTTTCGGAAATTAAATGATCCACAATGATCAATTTGCTGTCGTCATCGTATTTTAAAATGGCACGCGCCTCCTTTTTATATTCAAGACTATAACGATACTGTGTAGCTCGTTTCATACTGTCCTGCTGATAATTAAAGTACTGACCTCCGAAAACAGGCTCATTTTTCTGATCAAACGTCATCACTTCGATCCATTTCTTATTGCTCATTACACTGTTGTTATCAAAACCTATCAATGTGTAATAATTTCTACCATTATAATTTGTCTTTACTATATCGTAATACACGGCGCCGATCCAGTTTAGCCTGGTCCGTATGGAATCCATGGCATCAGGAGTAAATTCTGAACAATCACGCAGGGCCACTAATTTTAATGAGCCGTCATTTGTTCTCATTTGAATAGCGCCTCGCTGCCGGGAGTAATAATCATCAAAAGAAATGTTCCAGGTAAAAATTCTGAATGTGCTGTCAGGGGCATATAACTTAGAGATGCCTTGCACGGAATCAAAAGGGTAATAAAAGGAGTTTTTTATTTGTAGCGCACGAATAAGGGTTTTTACAAACAAGCTATCCGACCTCATCCTGGATGCAGTAAGGCTATCCAGGATAATATCGGCAGCCAGGTGCCGCAAAGAATCCTCTTTTTCTGTCAATTTTTTTCTGTCCGCCTGGGCAATTTTTTGAGCAATGGCCGTTTGTATGAAAAAGATGTTGAGCGTAGCGAAAAAAGCCAGAAATCGAAAAAATTTTTTCAGGGGAGTTTGGTTCAGCATATCGTACGAAGTTACAGTAGAATCCAGACCGTAATAACGATAAGAGCCCTTTTAAAAGTGTAGGCAGGTAAAATTTTACAAAGCTTTGGCAAAATCAATAAGGGAATTGAAAACAAGATCAATGTCCGCATGCGGAAATGCCTGTGCGGGGTGGGTGGTCTTTAAATAAACGGTGTATGTTCCTGCATTACGGCCAAATTGCATATCGCTGAGTTTATTGCCTACCATTATGGTTTTTGACAAATCGATGGAGGGAAAATCTTTCGCGGCCTGTAAAGCCATGCCCGGATTGGGCTTTCTGTAAAAATGATGGGAATCTGTGGCCGTGCAATAATATATTTTATCAATACGCCCGCCGTCTTTCTCGATCTCTGATTTCATTCGTCGCTGAATGTCGAACAGATCTTTTTCACTCATCAGGCCTCTTCCAACTCCCCGTTGGTTACTGATCACAACAATTGTAGCGAATTTTTCTGAAAGCAAGCTGATCGCCTCTGTAACGCCGGGATAAAATTCAAATTCGCTCCAGTTCAATATATAATCATTTTCTTTTTCATAGTTAATCACTCCATCACGGTCCAGGAAAAGCGTCCAGTCAGGATCTGTGTTTTCAAGATGCAAGGGGATCTGCTTCAGTTCTTCCTGCGCCTTTTGAAGATCTGCAGGTATGCCAATGTCAATGAAATAACCATCCTCTATCAATCCGAATATTTTCCCTTCCGTGTAATATTTTTCCAGGTAATCTTTTTCAAATGAAAACTTTTCCGGGAAGTCTTTATCAATGAATTGTTCTACGTTCAAAATATAAATGCCTGCATTGATATCGCCGGTTTGAAAATATTGCTTTTCGTTAAATCTACTTACCGAATAATCGTCATCCAGTTCAACGGCACCATAGCGATCGAAATCCTGCATAGGTTTCAACAGTAGCGTGCAATCTGCGTTGTTTTCAAGATGAAATGAAGAGGCTTTTTTCAGATCTGCTTTGAAAAGAGTATCACCGTTTACTACAAGAACATTGTTGTCTTTTGCCCTCTTACAAGCCAGGTAGATGGCTCCTCCCGTACCGAGTGGGTCTTCTTCAATGGAGCATTGATAATGAAGGGTCGGGAATTCATCGCTCAGAAATTGCTCGATTATTTCATGCTTGTAACCCAGCGAGAAAATAAATTTTTCAATGCCCTGCGAAAGTAAGTACCGGATAACATGCTTAAGAAATGGTTGATCCGCAACCGGCGCCATACATTTCGGAAGATCGGAAACTACAGAACGAAGTCTCGTACCGAGGCCGCCGGCCAATATGATTGCTTCTTTAACCATTCTGGATTTTAGATCGGGGATGTTAGGAATTTATTTGGAATTTGGGATTTGGTTTTTGGTTGTTATTTAAAATATTTTTCCTCTACCAGTTGACAAATGATATGACCTGCCATGATGTGACTTTCCTGTATGCGTGGTGTATCGGTTGAAGGAATGTTAATAAGATAATCACTACACGACCTCATTCCCCCGCCGCTTTCGCCGGTAAAGCCAACAGTTATTATGTTTTTCTCCCTGGCTTTTTCAAATGCATTAATAATATTTTTCGAATTTCCTGATGTGGAAAGACCGACAAGCACATCACCTTCCTGCCCGATACCATCAATTATTCTTGAGTAAACCACGTCATAGCTATAATCATTGGCCACTGCTGTTAAATAAGAGGTGTTGCAATGAAGGGCTTCTGCAGGCAAGGCCTTCCGGTCAGTATAAAAGCGACCGGAAAATTCTGCAGCCAAATGCTGAGCATCGGCTGCACTGCCCCCATTTCCACAAAAATATACACGCTTGCCATTTTGAAAAGCCTTTACAATTATCTCCACAACCTTTTCAATTGTGCTAATTAACTCTTCATTCTTTAAAACCTGTTGCTTCACATTTATTGAAGCCTGTATAATATCTTTGATCTTACTCATATCCTTACAATCTTTATCAATCCCATAAATCCTGCCTACCGGCAGGCAGGCGTGGTTCTATGCCGTCCACGTTGTTAATCCATGTTCAACAAATTGATAATTTCGATGAACGCCTCCAAATCTCTCTAAACTTTTTGCGACATTGTATTTCGTAGTTCCGGGGCAATAGAAGATCATAAATCCTCCTCCTCCTGCTCCCGATATTTTGCCACCGGTCGCGCCCGCGGCCTTTGCCGTTTCATATATTTCGTCCATTAGGTCATTACTGATGCCTGCAGCCATTTTTCGTTTTTGCTGAAAACCAAAATCGAGGATCTCACCGATCTCGTGCAGGCGCCCTTTCAACAACGCTTCCTTCATCATTTGCGCCTGTTGTTTTAACTGGTGCATTGCTTCAATAGAAGTTTCTTTCTGATTTACGACATTGCTTGCCTGCAGCTCAATGATCTTAGCCGACTCACGGCTTTTCGAAGTGTAATACAATAGCAGGTTATTTTCCAGCTCAAACAAATATTGTTGTTTTATACGCAGCGGGTTTACGATCACTTTATCTCCATCATAAAATTCCATATAGTTCACTCCGCCGAAGGTGGCAGCGTACTGATCCTGCTTTCCACCGGCAAGTCCAAGATCCTTTCTTTCTATTTCATACGCGTAATGAGCGATATCATATTCTCCCAGCGGCAGACGCAACATCTCTGCAAAGGCTCCAACAATAGCCACTACCAATGTTGACGAAGTGCCAAGACCCGAACCTGCCGGTGCGTCGACAAACGTTGACAACCGGAAATTCTTTGCAGGCACTCCGTAGTCTTTCTGTATCCGGTTATAAACACCTTTCAATAAGATCAGTTTACCCTGCACGGGCAATTCATTGATACCCACTCGACATGCATTCTTCTTCTTTCTGGTCGATTGCATTCAGTATGACCTGGTTTTCCTCGATCGGTTCAATAGTAGCGTGGGCGTATAATGAAAGGGTGGCATTTAAGATGGCACCACCATAGAGGTCACTGTATGGACTCACGTCAGTGCCACCGCCGGCTAGTCCAATCCGTAAGGGTGCTTTGCTTCGATAGATCATTTGCCTGGAGTTTAGATTTTGGATTGCGGATTTTTGATTTAATTAATCAGCAATCTAAGATCGTCAAACGGAAATTTCATTGAGCTAACTGTGTTATCGCTTTCACTAAGTTGCTCCAGCTATATTTCTGTTTTTCGGTGCGAAGATGCGGTAAAAAATAATTTTCTCCTAATTGATAGAACCGAAGGATGGCATTGGCAATAGATTGCGCAGTTGGTCCTGTAACGAGACCCGCTTTTTCATTTGGCACCAGCGATGGTAAGCCCCCCACATTGGTGACGATCATTGGCTTCTCAAAATAATAGGCGAGCGGTGTGACACCACTTTGGGTCGCGTTCCGGTAAGGCTGTATCACGGCATCTGCCGCGCATAAATAATATTTCACCTCGCTGTCTGGAATAAAATCCGTTCGCAATATCACATCATCATTAATGCCGAGCCTGTCGATCTGTTCGAGGTAAGGTTTCTCATCTTCATAAAATTCGCCGGCAATAAGCAATTTCGGATTTCGGATTTCGGTCCCGATAGTTATCGGGATCGGATTTTCTTTCAGAATTTTCATCGCATCCAGCAGGATATCCAACCCTTTATATTTTCTGATAAATCCAAAAAAGAGAATGACTAATTCGTCAGTTTTAATTTTTAATTTTTCCCTCGCCTCCGATTTAGATATGATATTTCCGAAATTATCATACAAGGGATGGTGAACAAGTTTGGCAGGTTTCTCCTTTGGCACAAATTTTCGCAGATCATCCATTACCTTTTCGCTCATGGTGATAAATGCATCACATCTTTTTAAAAAATATTTTGTAAACGCTCTGTCACCGGGCCGATGTTCATGCGGAATAATATTGTCGGCAATGCAAACGACCTTTATATGTTTGTTTTTCCTCACTCTTTTCAGGATCGTGCCCAATGCCGGCCCCATAAAGGGAAGCCAGTAACGAACAACAACAATATCTGGTTTTTCCTTGCGGATCCTGTTCCCGGTCTTTATCCAGTTCAGGGGGTTGATGGAGTTGATAACGGAAAAAATTTTCAGATCATTTGGTGCCGGTTCATTGCTGTATTGTGTTTTGCCTGGAAATAAGAAAGAGGGATACTGCAATGAAAACGAATAGATGGAACAATCGTCGCCGTTGTTATTAAATTCTTTTGCCAGCCTTTGATCGAACGTAGCTAATCCCCCCCGTAATGGATGTGCGGGTCCTATGATAATGATCTTCTGCATTACAATCCCAGTTTCTCTTCGATGAGATAACTATTTCGTCCCGGCGCATTTCGTGAAATAAGTTCAGCAACAAAACCGGTAACGAAAAGTTGAGTACCGATGATCATTGCCAGGATCGCAAAAAAGAACAGAGGACGTTGTGTCAACCCTGTCCTGTCAAAAAAGAATTTGGAAATGGTGAGATATAGAAAAATGATCAATCCCAAAAAAAATGCGATGACACCCCAGGTGCCAAAAAAATGCATTGGCCTTTTCCCGATATTTGCCGACAAATAAAATTGAAGCAAGATCAAGCGCTCCTTTTATAAGCCGGCCCATGCCGAATTTTGATTTGCCATATTTTCTTGCACGGTGTTCAACTTCCTTTTCACCGATCTTTTTAAAGCCCGCCCATTTTGCAATTAAAGGGATATACCGGTGCATCTCTCCGTATACTTCAATACTTTTTACAACTTTTAATTTATAGGCCTTTAATCCGCAATTAAAGTCGTGAAGCTTTATTTTTGAAACTCTTGCAGTGAACCAATTAAAAAATTTGGAAGGCAAGGTTTTGGAAACAGGATCGTGACGTGTTTTTTTCCAGCCACTGACAATATCGTATCCATCTTCAATGATCAAGCGACGCAGCTCAGGAATTTCTTCCGGGCTATCCTGCAGGTCAGCATCCATTGTAATGACCACATCTCCCTGCGCAACACGAAAACCCTCATTTAACGCCGCTGACTTACCATAGTTACGTTGAAATTTTATGCCTTTGATGCAGGGATTTTTTTTTCTTAGTTCTTCAACTATCTGCCAGGAATTGTCGGTGCTGCCATCATCGATCATTATGATCTCGTATGAAAAATTATTTTTACTGACTACACGCTGGATCCACTCCGTCAGTTCCGGCAAAGATTCTTCTTCGTCTAAAAAAGGGATAATAACAGAAATGTCCATTACACTGTCATTTGATCCAATGGGTTAACCGGTTTCTTTTTCGCAATGGCCGCCCCGATCAAAGAGGCTATTGTGCCAAATATGACGGTACCTAACAGGATAGCTCCGATCACAAAGGGGAAAAAAAACTTTTTGGTGAATTCTATTCCCTGTTCGATCTGTGCGTCGGAAAGATTTCCGCGTTCTTCCATTCTCTCTCTTGCTATTTCAAGAGCTCTTTCTTTCCTGTCAGGGAAAACAAGAGTCATGACCAATAGTACATAAACGATCATGATCAGTGCGACTACAATAGACAACTTAAAACCGTAGCCGAATACATTTCCGAATGTTACCTGGTTATTCATCTGATTGGCATAATGAATACATGCCCAGATGACGGCTATAAACAACACACCATTCGATGCCCAGGAATACCAGCTTTGTTCAGCCAATTTGGTAAAATAACCGGCAAGATCGATTATGATTAAAATGAGTGACACGAGCAGGCCTTTTTGTACGTGTGTCATTACCTTTTTTTCTTCCATAAAAAAAATTTATTGGTTCAAAAATAGTTTCTCCTTACTTATGATGCCTATCACTTTCCCGGTTAACTCTTTACCAATGAAGGGCGAATTTTTTGATCTTGATTTCAGATCGGATGGTGTAACGGTCCATTTTTGTTTTGGTGCAAACAAGGTAAGGATTGCTTTTTCATTTTCACGGATACCGGCTATTTCTTTTTTAAAGATTTTCCTGGGATTTGTTGAAAGTAACTCTATCAGCCTTTCCTGGCTTATGTTGTCAAGACATGTATTCAATACAGCATAGGTTGTTTCCAGGCCGACCATTCCATATTTAGCATTTTCAAATTCCAGTGTCTTGCTGTCGAATTCGTGAGGCAAATGATGGGTGGCGATGCAATCCACCATTCCATCAACCACTGCTTTTCGCAAAGCATCACGATCTTCCTCAGAGCGAAGAGGGGGATCTACTTTCAGGTTCGTGTCATAGTCCTGGAGGTCTTTATCACAAAAAAATAAATGATAGGGCGTAACTGAGCACGTAACTGCGGTATTCTTTTCATTTTGGATCTTTACTCTCTGTATATACTCGATAGATCTTTTTGTACTTACGCCGGTAAAATGAATTTTCGATTCAGCGTATCGCGCCAGTTTGATATCTCTTGCGATCACCAATTCTTCTGCCATGGCAGGTTTGCCCGGTAAACCCAATTGTGTCGAAATAATTCCTTCATTCATCAATCCCTGCGGATTGATGGTTTTATCATCAGGTAGTTGAATGATGATCCCGTCAAAAGCTTTTACATATTGAAGTGCTTTTAAAAGCAAGCCTGAAGATTGGATCGAATTGATCCCATCAGTAAAAGCGACGGCACCGCTGATCTGCATATCAAACATCTCTGCGAGTTCTTTTCCGTCAGCATTTTTTGTGATGGCACCGGCCGGATAAATATTGACAGGCAGAGATCTTGATTTTTGAATGATGTATTCAATGTTGGCTTTATTGTGAATAACAGGGTTTGTATTTGGAATAACGATCACATCAGTATAGCCCCCCGCAGCTGCAGCTTGTGCCCCTGTTTCCAGTGTTTCTTTAAATTCATAGCCTGGGTCTGCAAAATTTGAGAAAACATCCATCCAGCCTGGTGAAACATGAAGCCCTTCAATATTGATCTCATTATCGGCGGAAAGAGATAGATTCTTTCCAATTTGCTTAATAACTCCGTTCTCAATAAAAATATCAGTGATTTGTCCGTTGAGCGAAGAAGTAGGATCAACGATGCAAGCCTGCTTAATGAGTATTGTCATTAAGGGGCGAAGATAAAGTTTGTTTTTTGATTTGAAAAAGAGCAATATGTCTCTTGAATTCCCCGGCAGACCGCTAAAAAGCACCAAAGTCTGCCTTTGGCGGTTGTGATCCTGTCAGTTCACCACGGATGTAGTAATGAGAGTCTTTGTAGCCATCCATTTTGTCGTATAGAAATAGCTGCACCGTTTTATCTTTCCTGGCACAGGTAGAATCGAATTCGATTTGTTTTTGAAGGACCCCTGTCAATATCTGCGCGGCCCGCAGCAATGAATCTTTATTCTGAGTTTTTAGTTCTATGAGCAGGTCGGCCTTTTTGTAGTTACATTCATCATAGATATCGATTTCCCTTATTACCCTGATCGAAGAATCCATTAAAGCAGTTGAATTTACTGTCTTATCCTTCTGCTGGTCAGTCGTTTTGCTTTTGCAGGAGATGAATGCAAGTATTATAAGCAGGTATTTCATTATGGCGATACTAATGTATGCCATTTTTTGCGGCTTATAGATAAAAAGCGGAAACGTTTGTATTCCGATAGAGAAATAACTTCTAGTCTTCAATGACCATTACACTAAAAGAAACAAAACAGACCTTCTTAAAGGCAAATTCATGTAGATTTGCACTCCCTTTCGGGTGGTGGCGCAGCCCGGTAGCGCATTTGCATGGGGTGCAAGAGGTCGCTGGTTCGAATCCAGTCCACCCGACATCGTCCGCCGAAGCATGGCGAAGGCGGACATTTTTCATTATCGTTTTATCCGCCTGCGCTAAAGCTTCGGCGGATATGACGGGCAGTAGCGCAGCCCGGTAGCGCACTACGTTCGGGACGTAGGGGTCGCTGGTTCGAATCCAGTCTGCCCGACTTATGGCTCTGTTAACGCAGAGCTTTTTCATGCCGCATTTTGTATATATACTGCAAAGTCTGAAAGATGGTAAATATTACATTGGAGAAAGTTCCAACGTTGAGGCAAGACTACATTTTCATAATGCAGGTTTACAGCGATCGACAAAGCACAGGCGTCCTTTTATAATAGTGTTGATTGAAGCGTATCCTTATAAGATCCGGGCGCTCAAAAGAGAGAAAGAAATTAAAAGTTGGAAAGGTGGGATACAATTTAAAAAATTGATTGAGGGCAGTAGTCCCGCATCGCGGGACACTACGTTCGGGACGTAGGGGTCGCTGGTTCGAATCCAGTCTGCCCGACAGTAAGGTTCTGAAAGGACCTTTGTATGTTTTATGTCTACATTATAGAATCAGAAGCTACTTTAATATGGTACTACGGTTTCGCGGAAACAGATACGCTGGAAAGGCTTATTGAGCATAATGGAAATCATCATCATCTTACAGCTAATAGGGGTCGTGGAAATTGGTCTTTGTTCGGAGTTTTGAAAACAAGGGCGAGGCATCTAAGTTTGAACAGAAATTAAAATCACTTCGCAACAAAAAATTTATTCAAGCAGAATTTTCCGAATACTTTTTAAAAGAATAGCGCATCCCGACTCGTCGGGAGGGTCGCTGGTTCGTCCCGATAGCTATCGGGACCAGTCTGCCCGACAGTAAGGTTCTGAAAGGACCTTTGGATGTTTTATGTCTACATTATAGAATCAGAAGCTACTTTAATATGGTACTACGGTTTCGCGGAAACAGATACGCTGGAAAGGCTTATTGAGCATAATGGAAATCATCATCATCTTACAGCTAATAGGGGTCGTGGAAATTGGTCTTTGTTCGGAGTTTTGAAAACAAGGGCGAGGCATCTAAGTTTGAACAGAAATTAAAATCACTTCGCAACAAAAAATTTATTCAAGCAGAATTTTCCGAATACTTTTTAAAAGAATAGCGCATCCCGACTCGTCGGGAGGGTCGCTGGTTCGTCCCGATAGCTATCGGGACCAGTCTGCCCGACAGTAAGGTTCTGAAAGGACCTTTGGATGTTTTATGTCTATATCATTGAATAGGTAGCATTCTAAATGGTATTATGGATTCACTGAAAGACACCCACCAGAAACATTAAATGAGTATAGTGGCAACTGCCACATTTGCTTGCAACACAGGCTCACGCGATAGCCCTATTTCCCTTTCGAATAAATTTGCTCATCAATGTAGTCACCAATAATTTCAGCCAAATCGTTATTGCCTTGTGGAATTGACACCCAGCAAGGTCTATTGTCTTTATTCCTGATCCTTGTAATAAAAATTGTCTCATGGCCTGGAATTTCTACAGCACAAATTTTATTTTGTAAGGATATGATCTCGACGTAGGCAATATTTTCCCCGATAGGTACCTGAAACTTTTTTTGTTCACCTCTTGCGCTTGCTTCTTCCTTTTCCATTCTTTTTAAATCACAAAAGCTATACCCTTAATCACATTGATACAATAATGAATGTGTGAACGAATCTCATAAAATTTTTTTTCAAATGATGATTATTCATTTGGCTTGTTTATCTTCATGTTCTACCGCGTACAAGCCGGAAATTTTACATACCGGCATTACCACGTCAACAACTTAATTCCTGTTTTTGAGAGCTCCATACTAATTGGTTAAAGAGAATGTTTTGTGCCTGCAAAAAAAGTTGTCGGCACAATTATTTGCATGAATAAAGGATAAAAGTTCGTCTTTAAAAATGAGTTTGAATTTAGACAACGAGTTACTTGAAGTATTGTTCGAAACAATTTCGAATGAAGTATACGTATTTGAAGCCGTAAGAAATTCTGACCATGTCATCACCGATTTCAGAAGCTTAATAGGAGATAAGACAACTGGCGTCAACAATGGAAAGTTGTACAATAAATTATTTGAACAATTTGTGAATGTCATTGAAACCGGGGAACCTTTGGATATGGTCTTTCAGCACCAGGAGACCGGCCAGGACATGTGGGATCATGTAAGAGCAATGAAATTTAATGGCGGGCTGATTGTTTACAGGGAGGACATAACTATTGCAAAGCAAGCCGAAGAAAAAATAATGCAGTTGAATGCAGCTTTATTTACAAAGAACAGAAGACTTGAAGCTTTAAGCTCAGAACTAAAGACATTCACCACCATAGCCGCCAATGATTATAACGAAACATTGAAACATCTTTACAATTCGATGGAGTTCCTTATAAACAATGACGCCAGGAATTTATCAGACGCAGGCAAAGCAAATATCAGGAGGGCCCAGGCTGCCATTCAGAAAATGAAATTACTGACGGATGATATCATCTCTTTTTCAAAGATCCATTCCGAGGAGCAGGCGATCTTAGTTGATCTGAATGAGATATTGACAATTGTTTTAAGCGGCCTCGATGAAAAGATCAAAGGGGAAAATGCAATCATTCGTTCTGAGAAATTGCCTTCTGTAAAGGGGTACCCCCCACTGATCTCTCTGTTGTTTTCCCACCTGATCGGCAACGCTATCAAATTCAGAAAAAAAGAGTTGGATCCCACCATTGATATAAGACATTCTGTCGAAAAAGGCTCCGAAACAGAACACCCGGCAGCCCTCAGAGACGTTACTTATGATCTTATATCAGTCATTGATAATGGAATTGGTTTTGATCCGCAGGAAGGAGAAAAAATATTTACGATGTTTTACCGTTTGCATGAAAAAGGAAAACAGAAAGGAGGAATAGGACTTGCTATTTGTAAAAAGATCATGGACCTGCACGGTGGTTTTATTGCCTCGGAATGTACACCAGAGTGTACGACATTTAAATGTTATTTTCCCATTTAAATACCGGATCAGTGATTATTCAGTATCTCTTTTAAATTTTTTATAAGCACATTTATCATATTGGGCTTTTTCACACATTTGTAAGCCCCCAAAGACATTGCTTTTTCATTCATTTCTTCGCTGATGTAGTTTGAATAAAGAATGATCTTACTTTTTTCGAGTTTCTCAATTTTTTTTATTTCTGCAACACATTCCAGGCCATTAACCCTTGGCATGTTATAGTCAATAAAAATATAAGCCGGGGAACTGTAATTTAAAAATTCAAGGGCTTCATTCAGGTCTTTTGCCTGGCTGCATTGAATATTTTTATCAACGGAGCGCAGGGCTTCTGTGAAAACTTCAAGTTCATCCGCATCGTCATCGATCAACAATATTTCTTTGGTCATGGTAATTAGTCAGTTTTTATTAAAAGCTGCAGGTAAAGATATCAATCAGGAAAAAAGGGAAAATCTATACAAAGATGTAGTGGCAAACTCCCCTGGGAGACGTCCTGATCGAGTTCGTGAAATAAAAATAGACTTATTTTTTATTAAAAAAAATTTGATTTCTTAAGGGCATCCTTGGTATCACTCAAATGGACTTTTTCTCTAATTCATGTGTTCATCTGCAATCTTTATAGCTTCACTGATGATCGCTAACCCTTCATTAATTTGTTCTTTTGTGATGCAAAGCGGCGGAGCAATAAAAATAAAACTCCATCTTACCATGGTGTGAAGACCTGACTCTTTCAATTTTGCAGCGACTTTGTTCATTATGGCTCATGTCATCCGGTTTCGCATTGAATGGAGCCATCGGCTCTTTTGTTTTGCGATCCTTTACCAATTCAATGCAACCCAGCAAACCTGTATTTCTCCAATCCCCGATACTGGGATGTTTTTGTTTTAATTTTTCAATTTGATCATCCATATATTTTCCCATGACCGCGGCATTTTCAATCAAATTGTCGTCTTCATAAATTTTCAGCGTTTCAAGTGCTGCGGCACAACAGACGGGATGAGCAGAATAAGTGAGACCTAATGGCAGTACAACGTCATTGTATCTGGCAGCGATCTTATCGCTTACCATCAGGCAACCAAAGGGCAAATAACCCGAAGTAAGGCCCTTCGCCATCGCGATCATGTCGGGAATGATATCATGATGCTGAAATCCGAACCATTTGCCCGTGCGTCCAAAGCCACTCATCACTTCATCAATGATCAATAGTATCCCATTCTTATTGCATATCTCTCTCACAGCCTGTAAATAGCCGTTTGGATAAAGAAAACATCCTGAAGAACCAGACTGACCTTCCAGTAAGATAGCAGCAATATTGTTGGGTCCTTCATAGGCAATGATGCGTTCAAGCTGTGCAATAGAATCACTCAATAAAGCTTTTTCATCATGCTGCCAGCGATATAAATAAGGAAGATCAAAATGAACAAAGTTGGGCGCTTGTTGCGAATCGACAGCAAGTCGCCGGGGATCGCCGCTTGCAGTCATGGCTCCATTTGTTGAACCGTGGTATGACTGATAGCGGGTCAGAATTTTATGTTTCCCTGTGTAAAGTCTCGCCAATTTAATTGCATTTTCAATAGATGAGGCCCCGCATAAAGTGAAAAACGCTTTGTTCAGATCACCAGGACAGATCTCTGCCAGTTTTTTCCCCAATTCACCGCGCACTTTTGTTACGCAACCTGGCGTTACATAGGTCACTTCCTGCATTTGTTTCATTATGGCTTCTGCTACCCGCTGGTTGCCATGCCCGATATTTACATTCATCAATCCCGAAGAAAAATCAATGTACCTCTTGCCATCATAATCATAGAGGTAAACGCCTTCAGCATATTTTACTGCAATGGGATTTGTTCCTTTTTGTTTGCTCCAGGAAAATAAAGTGTAGGCTTCATTGTTCCGAATGATCTCGCCCCCATCCCCTAAAGGGGAGCTTTGTGGATTCTTTACCTGAGATAGTGTTTTTGTTTCTGGCATCGTTTATTTTTTTGTTTGCTCAACGATGTAATGTCTATTGAACTTCCGTTGCGTCGCACACTTGTACATGTACGACTCTATTGAGCTATTGAGTGGAATCATTTTTAATTGCCAATTCCTAATAATCCTTCACAATCCTATAAATCGTGGTTGTATTCTTCCATCTTGAGGTCACAAATTGTGACCTCATTTATCTTCTATTCCGATGACGCAAATCGTGGTTTAAGTATCTACAATTTAACCCCTTTTTTTTGAAATGTTCGTTGTTTAAAAATGAAGTCTTATTGCCGAACAGAATTGTTGCGGTAGAAGTGTGCCCCAAAGGGACTCCTTCGGAGCGACGCAACCAAAGCCAAATAGTAATTCGGAAGCTGATTACATAAAACCATGGAGTAACAAACAAAAAGGCACAAAGATTCACGAGCCTTTCTGTGACTTAGTGTCTCCCGCCAATGGCGGGACAGGTTTGCGCCTTCGTGGTTAAAAAAACTTGGTAGCTACGCTATTGTTATATCCTTATCAAGATAAACATCCTGGACCGCATTCAGGATTTCGACACCTTCTTTCATTGGGCGTTGAAAGGCTTTACGACCTGAGATAAGACCCATACCAGCTGCGCGTTTATTTACAACAGCAGTTACTACAGCCTCAGCCAGGTCACCGGCTCCTGATGAAGCACCACCAGAATTGATCAATCCTGCACGGCCCATATAACAATTAGCAACCTGGTAGCGGCAAAGATCAATGGGATGATCAGAGGTAAGTTCTGAATAGATGCGCGGATCATTTTTACCGTAAGCAGATTCTTTTGTATTCAGTGCAAGATAACCACCGTTGTTCTCCGGTAGTTTTTGCTTGATGATATCTGCCTCGATGGTAACGCCAAGATGGTTTGCCTGCCCGCTGAGATCGGCAGATACGTGATAATCCTTTTCTTTTGTCTTGAATGCCGGGTTACGCAAATAGCACCAAAGGATCGTCGCCATACCAAGTTCATGCGCCATTTCAAATGCTGCAGTTACTTCCTGCAATTGTCTCGTTGATTCAGGGCTTCCAAAATAAATGGTAGCGCCAATAGCAGCAGCGCCTAAATTCCAGCTTGCTTTGACGGAAGCAAACATTACCTGGTCAAATTTATTTGGATAGGTTAGAAATTCATTGTGGTTGATCTTAACCAAAAATGGAATTTTGTGCGCATATTTTCTAGCCAGGAAACCCAGGCCACCAAAAGTAGTTGCCACTGCGTTACATCCACCTTCCATCGCAAGCTTAACAATATTTTCCGGGTCAAAATAAATTGGGTTTTTTGCAAACGACGCCCCGGCGCTGTGTTCAATGCCCTGGTCAACCGGCAGTATAGAGAGGTAGCCTGTATTTGCCAGTCTGCCTGTACTGTACATCCACTGGAGATTACGCAAAACATGCGGATTGCGATCACTGTTGATCCAGATGCGATCTACAAAATCAGGACCTGGCAAATGCAACTGGTCCTTCGAAATCGTTTTAGACTTATGATCTAACAAGTATTCAGCTTTATCACCTAATAGTTCTGTAATTTTTTTTGACATGTCTTTTAATTTTGATGGCTCGAGCTTTTAGCCACTGGCCGCAAGACCAACGCTTGCAGCTCAAAGCCCATCGCTCACAGCTTTTTTTTGAGGTGCCCGCCCGAAAGTACTGTCCGGTACGGGCGGGCAAAGATAAAAGTTAAAACTATTCTGGCCATAAGAGTTTGAACGCATGGTTCTTACTCTATTCTCAGGATCTTTAGTGTCCATGCAGGGCAGATGCAGGCAGGCAAAAGTCAAAATAAAACCCCGACTTGTCGGGGTTGAGTTGTTTAAGAATAAGCGCATGTGTGACTGCACTCATGTTTCTTTTTGATCTCTTTTTTTTCTGTTTTGATAGCGGCTTTTTGTTTGGTACTACGCAGACTTGCATAGGCAACGACTGCGATGCAGGCGAGTAAAACGAGTACAATAATTAATCTTTTCATAGCCGTAAATTTTGTATTTAAAAGTTACGGATTAAAAAACAGGCGGCAAATTATTTTTTATACATGCTAAAAATGAACAATTCAACTGTAACCTTGTTGTTTAAAGTTTATCAAATGCCAAAACGATCGTATGGAAGAGCATGTTGTAAAGATCATTTCCCTTGAACCCGTGACTCATAATGTAAAACATTTCAGGGTTGAGAAACCCCAGGGTTACAAATTTGTCCCTGGCCAGGCTACTGAGGTGGCGATCAATAAACCCCGATGGAAGGAACAGAGAAGACCATTTACGTTCACTAGTTTGAATGAATGGGATCACCTTGAGTTCACGATCAAAATTTATTCTGATCATGACGGAGTAACAAATCAGCTCGGGCAATTAAAAGTGGAGGATGAACTATTGCTTCACGATGTATGGGGAGCGATCCAGTATAAAGGTGAAGGAACTTTTATCGCCGGTGGTGCAGGTGTTACTCCATTCATAGCTATTTTCCGGCAACTGCAAAAAGATAAAAAGCTGGGTGATAACAAACTTATCTTTTCAAACAAAACTCACAGGGATATAATTCTCAAAGATGAATTTACGGCGATGCTGGGAGATAACTTCATTAATACATTGACCCAGGAAGAAGTGCCGGGCTATGATCACCACAAGATCGATGACAAATATTTAAAACAAAAGATCAGCAATTTCAGGCAGCAATTCTATATCTGTGGACCTGATGCGATGATAAGCGATGTGAAAACAAATTTGCAAAAACTTGGTGCTTCAGATAACCTCATTACTGTCGAATTATAGATATCAAAAAATGAAGCTGTCTCAAAAGGTCAAATTAGCCGGAAAGACGGCAAGTCGGAAAGACAAGTGCCATTGCATATCAATACTTAACGTCTTCCAGCCTTCCCGGCTATTTGTGTAAAGGCTTCTTTTGAGACAGCCTCATTGAACCAAAAAGAAAACTTCATTTACTTCTGTTGTAATTGAATTTCTCCAACATCAGTAGCTCCGCCATCTTTAACTTGGACGTCTGTCTTCTGTGTGTTTGCATATGGAGCTTGTGCCTCGATGACCACTGAATAATTTCCTGCCTTTACATTTTCAATTTCAAAGCTGCCATTTGTTACGGGTGCACTTATTGAATCAGCACCTGAAATGGCCCATGCCTTGACCGCTTTGTCAGCAGGCTTAACCGTTCCTTTAATGGAATTGGTTTGGAGCAGGGTGAACGCAGATAAACCAAGCGCTACAATACCGGATGCAAATGCTGCGAATTTGGCGTTTTTCATAAAAAACATTTTAATGGTTAAAGAAATTTTGATTAGCAAAAAAAATTAATTAAAAAAAATTAGCGATAGTTGTTTGCAACTACTATGCCATAGCATTTTTTGATTACTTGTTGTGGAATTGAAAAAATTGCATCCAGGATTGAACAATTCTGAATTTTGAAAGTAAATTGAATGACCCAGGCATGCAGGTTAGAAATGACTGGAAGTTCTGCGTTCCCCGCATTTCTGCGCTGTTATCGGAAAAATATCCGTAATGAGTTTATTAATAGGGTATTTAAGAAAAAGCACACAACCATTTTTCCACAGCCGTTAACAACTCTAAAATTCAGGCAGAAGGTCGCTTTTGCTATATTCGCAGCGATGAACGAGGGGCCTGATGGATCAGGTGATCGATAAGAATATAAAAAAATCATCAGTCGATACATTTTTCCAATCACCGTTAACACAAACGTTAAAATAATTTCGTACCACTTACAATGGCAAAAGATAAAGAGACCACGAAAGAGTCAACAAAGACAAACCTTTTTGATTACAACGAAGAAAGTATCCGGTCACTCGACTGGAAGGAACACATTCGGATGCGCCCGGGCATGTACATTGGCAAGCTTGGTGATGGCAGCAGCCCCGACGATGGAATTTATGTGCTGGTAAAAGAAGTGATCGACAACTGTATTGATGAGTTTGCTATGGGCTATGGAAAAACCGTTGAGCTGGTCGTGGAAGGAAAACAAGTTACCGTTCGTGATTATGGTCGCGGCATTCCCCTTGGAAAAGTGGTGGATGTGGTGAGCAAAATAAATACCGGGGCAAAATTCGACAGTAAAGTTTTTCAGAAGAGTGTTGGATCTGAATGGCGTGGGTACAAAGGCCGTGAATGCACTAAGTAATTATTTTAAGGTGACGGCTGTTCGCGAAGGCAAAGAAAAAACTGCAGAATTTGAACGCGGGTTTCTCATTAAAGAATATAAAGAAGCAAAGACCAGTGAACAAAATGGAACACTGGTTACCTTCATCCCTGATGATACCGTTTTTAAGAACTTCAAATTCCATCCTGAATTTTTAGAGAACCAGATATGGAACTATTGTTTCCTGAATGCGGGTTTGAAAATTATTTTCAATGGAAAAAGTTATGTCAGCAAAAACGGTTTACTTGATCTGCTTGCAACGCAAAACGAATGCGGATGAGATTCGTTATCCCATCATTCATTTAAAAGGGGATGATATTGAAGTGGCTATTACACACAACAATGATTACGGCGAGGATATTTACAGTTTTGTAAATGGTCAGCACACCACGCAGGGCGGCACTCATCAGCAGGCCTTTCGGGAAGCGTATGTAAAAACCCTTCGTGATTTTTATAAAAAGGATTATGATGCTGCTGATATAAGAACAGGAATTGTAGCAGCGGTCGCGGTAAGAGTGGTTGAGCCTGTGTTTGAATCGCAGACAAAAACAAAGCTTGGTTCTGCCAATGTAGATGAAGGCGGCCCAAGCATGCGGCAGTTTGTTGGAGATTTTTTATCAAAAGAGCTGGATAATTACCTGCATAAAAATCCAGCGCTGGCTGATGCATTAAAAAAGAGAATAGAACAAAGTGAAAGGGAAAGAAAAGAATTAGCCGGGATCAAAAAGCTGGCAAATGAGAGAGCAAAGAAAGCCAATCTTCATAACCGGAAACTTCGGGATTGCAGGGTTCATTGGAATGATGAAGCACCAACAAAAAATAAGGCAGAGTATGAGGAGTTGAGACGGGCATCCACCATCTTTATAACGGAAGGTGACAGTGCCAGTGGTTCCATCACAAAAGCAAGAAATGTAGAGACACAGGCCGTGTTTAGCTTGCGGGGTAAACCGCTGAATTGTTTTGGGCTTACTAAAAAGGTGGTCTATGAAAATGAGGAGTTCAACTTACTGCAACACGCATTGAATATTGAAGAAGGCCTGGATGGGTTGCGGTATAAGAATATTGTGATCGCAACTGATGCTGATGTGGACGGCATGCATATTCGATTGCTATTGATGACTTTCTTTTTGCAATTCTTTCCTGACCTGGTGAAGAAGGAGCACGTATTTGTTTTGGAAACACCACTGTTTCGTGTGAGGGATAAGAAGGAAACAATTTATTGTTATGACGAAACAGAAAAACAGGCGGCAATAAAAAAACTGGGAAGCAAGCCGGAGATCACACGATTCAAGGGTCTGGGAGAGATTTCACCGGATGAGTTTGGAAGATTTATTGGAGAAGAGATGAGATTGCAGGCAGTGATCCTTGAGCACGGCGACCATATTCAAAACTTACTCGAATATTATATGGGCAAGAATACACAGGAGAGGCAGGAGTTTATTATTGAAAATTTGAAGGTCGAAATTGATGCCCCGGTTCCCGAGGACGGCGTGAAGAAAATGGCACAGGCGTAGATAGTTGATAGATGATAGATGAAAGTTGATTGAAAGTTGATAGTGGTTCTGTATTCTGGCTTCTAAATTCTAACTTCTTAATTCTAAGCAAATGATTCATATTGTCTTTAATGGTTCAGAAGTGAATTTGATGAAGGATGTCATCAAACTGGATGGAGGTTTAACAGGTAACGTGTTGCAGATAAAAGATGATTTTGCTGTAGGCCCATTGATCGATATTAAGACCAACGAGGGTTGGAATGCAAGGGTAAGCTGGTGGGGAGAATTATTGAAGAATTCGCCATACGAAAATGATCCACAAACGTTTTTCGATGATAGAGAAACCGTAAAAAAAATAAAGGAACAGCTCGATACGGACGCCGAGGTGCAAGCCTGGATATGGATGGGGCAAAACCAGCATGACGTGTGCGGGTATTATTGGTTCATTCAACATTTTAAAGAGTACCAGGGAAGAATCCAGGTCATTTACTTAAACAATCTTCCTTTCATCAACGAGAAAGGACAATTGTTTTATCCGTCATGGATCAGTGAGATACAACCGAAGGAATTATTAAAGGCAAAACGGCTGGGAAGACCGGTCACAATGAGTGAGTTCGAAATAGATCCTGATGAATGGACGAAATTGTGCGCGGAAAATTCAACTGTAAGGATCCTGGAAGGAGGCAAAAAGATCGTAGGCAGGGAGGAAACATTTTACGATAATGAGATTTTGAAAAATCTTACCAATGGCTGGCAGAAGGCAACCAGGGTATTGACAAACACGTTGCATCGCATGAAAATAAAAACAGGCGATGTGTTTCTTATGTGGCGAATGAAAGAATTGATAGCACAGGGAAGAATTGAAGTGTTGGGAGATGTAAATAAAAGCTGGAAAGAGTTTGATGTGAAATTGCCCGGAACTCAGGCGGAGAGTGCTGAATTGCAAAACCAAATTGAAAATTCTTAAGGAAACAAAATGTCTCAGGGAGTCCTTCGACAATGCGTCAATATTCAATTTTCAATATTCAGCAAGTAGCCCAAATGAACATTGAACATTGAGTGTTGATTATTGATAATTTAAATGTCATGAAAAATGTTCTGAAATTAGAAGAAGCGGCTATGCTTATCACTTTCCATTTATGCTCTTAGCTTGTTTCACGTAAGCTGGTGGGTCTATTTATTGATATTGATCGCTCCTGATATCAGCTGCATTGGTTATGTAGCCGGGAATAAGGTCGGTGCAGTTTGTTATAATTTGTTTCATCACAAAGGAATTGCCGCAGCAATTTTCATGGCAGGATTTGTATTGAAAAATGAATGGCTCCAAATTATTGGGATCGTATTATTCGGACATTCATCGATGGACAGGATGTTTGGTTATGGTTTGAAATTAAATGAAGGATTTAAGTATACACATCTGGGGATGATTGGAAAGAAATAAGTCTTTTGCATAGTAGAACAAGTGAGAATATTCAATGCTCAATGTTCAATGTTCAATTTTCAATATTCAAATATGGAAATGAAGAACAAGTACGATCTGGAAGATAGACTGGTTGAATATAGTTGTAGAGTGATGGATGTAGTGGAAGCACTGCCGAATACGAGAGCAGGGAATTACATAGCTGGTCAACTTATAAAGTCGTGTATATCCCCAACATTTAATTATGGGGAGGTTCAGGCAGCCGAGTCAAGAAATGATTTTATACATAAACTTGGGGTTGTTTTGAAAGAACTAAAAGAATGCAGAACTGCATTGAAAATTATTAGAAGAAAAGAAATGATAAAACCAATCAAAAAAACTGATGAGATTTTCAAAGAAACCGAAGAGCTAATTGCCATCATCGCAAAGAGTATAGAAACGGCACAGAAAAACAGGGGAAAGAAGGGCCTGGAAAATGAGCATTGAATATTGAGCATTGATTATTGAACATTTAAAAAATATGTCAAAAAGCAAGTCACAACTACAGGTACAAAATAATGGCACAGGTCTGCATGGCCAGTACAAGACCTGGTTCCTCGACTACGCGTCATACGTAATCCTGGAACGTGCGGTGCCGGCAGTGGAAGACGGACTAAAACCTGTTCAACGCCGCATTTTGCACGCGATGAAAGAAATGGATGATGGCCGCTTTAATAAAGTGGCCAATATCATTGGGCAAACCATGCAATATCATCCGCATGGTGATGCGAGCATTGGCGATGCATTGGTGAATATGGGGCAAAAGGATCTGCTCATAGAAACACAGGGCAACTGGGGTGATGTAAGAACAGGGGATGAAGCAGCCGCTGCGCGCTACATTGAAGGCCGCTTAAGCAAGTTTGCATTAGAAGTGGCATTCAATGCAAAAACAACGGAGTGGCAACTGAGTTATGATGGCAGAAAGAATGAACCGGTGACCTTGCCCATGAAATTTCCTTTGTTGCTTGCTCATGGCGCGGAGGGAATTGCGGTGGGTCTTTCTACAAAAATTCTTCCTCACAATTTTAATGAACTGATCGAAGCTGCGATAAAACATTTAAGAGGGAAAAGATTTGATCTAGTTCCCGATTTTCAGACGGGGGGAATGATCGATGTGACCGACTATTCTCAAGGCAAGCGCGGAGGAAAAGTAAAGGTCAGGGCGCATATTGAAGAAGCCGATAAAAAAACTCTTATCGATCAAAAGTGTGCCCTATGGAGTTACCACTACTCAACTAATGGAATCGATCGTAAAAGCCAATGACCAGGGAAAAATAAAGATCAAAAAAGTTACTGATAACACAGCGGCCGAAGTGGAAATACAGGTTGATCTTGCCCAGGGAATTTCACCTGACATAACGATAGATGCTTTGTATAAATTCACCGATTGCGAAGTTTCCATTTCTCCAAATGCCTGCGTGATCGTTGAAGAAAAACCGCAGTTCCTTACTGTGAACGATCTTTTGAAACTTTCGGTTGATAAAACAAAAGATCTTCTTGAGCAGGAACTGAAGATCAAACTAAGCGAATTACAGGATAAATGGCACTACACCTCACTTGAAAAAATATTCTTTGAAGAAAAAATATATAAAGAGTTAGAGAAGAAACATGAGACCTGGGAAAAAGTCTTAGAAGCCATCGCGAAAGCGTTTGCTCCTTTTCGTAAGCAACTGAAGCGGGATATTAAACGAGAAGATATCATAAAGCTTACTGAAAAACCGGTAAGAAGGATCTATAAACTGGATATCGAAGAACTGGACGCCCAGATAAAGGGCCTGGAAGCAGAGATCAAACAAGTAAAATATGATCTGAATAATTTGGTTGATTTTGCTGTGGCTTATTATGAGAATCTCTTAAAGAAATACGGGCAGGGAAGAGAACGCAAAACGGAGATCAGGCAATTTGAAGTGATCGAGGCGAAGCAGGTGGCTATCGCCAATACCAGGTTGTATATAAATCGCGAAGAAGGTTTCATTGGAACCGGTTTGAAAAAAGATGAATTCTTATTTGAAGTTTCGGATCTTGATGATATCATTGCCTTTACCAGGCGTGGCATCATGAAAGTGGTAAAAGTGCAGGACAAGGTTTTTATTGGAAAGGATATTCTGCACGCTGCTGTCTTTCAGAAAAACGATGAACGAACCACTTACAATATGATCTATGCTGACGGCAAAGGTGGACTGAGCTATGCAAAACGTTTCAATGTGACAGGTGTTACAAGAGATAAAGAATATGATCTTACAAGGGGAGATGAAAAAAGTAAAGTGCACTACCTGAGTGTGAATCCAAATGGTGAGGCAGAGGTGGTGAAAATCGTTTTAAGTCCCAATAGCTCGGCAAGAATCAAAGAATTTGATTTTTATTTTGAAGAATTAGCGATCAAAGGTCGTAGCAGCATGGGTAACCAGGTAACAAGATACCCGATCAAATCCGTAAAATTCAAAGAGGCAGGTAAAGCAACATTGAGTGGGCGAAAACTTTGGTTTGATGATAAGTTTGGAAGACTGAGTGCTGAAGAAAAAGGAATTTATCTTGGAGGCTTTGAACCGGATGACAGGATATTGGTGATCTACAATGATGGCAATTATGAAATAACCGACCAGGAGATGACCCAGCGATTCGATGCCGAGAATATTTTGCTGATTGAAAAATTCGATCCTGAAAAAATAATCACCGCCGTTTACCTGGATGACGAGAAAAAACAGTACAATGTAAAACGTTTTAAAATTGAAACGACCACTCTCCACAACAAATTCTTCTTTATCAAAGAGGGGAAAGGAAATGTCCTGGAAGCTGTAACCACAGATGCAGAACCGGTACTTGCCGTGCAGCAGGGTAGGGGCTCACAGGTCCGGAGAGCAAAATTCAAATTGGAAAAGGTAGTAGAGGTAATGGGGTGGAAAGCTGTGGGGGCCCGGCTGGTAGATTTTACCAAGACTACTGAAATGGAATGGGTAAGGAGGAAAGAAAATCAACAGCCGGAGTTGTTTGAATAAGGAATGTGGAGTCTATATAGTAAATAAAGTACAGAACCTTTATAGAGTAAATAATCTTAACTACTTGGTGGGTTTCCGCCGTATCCTCAACGTTGCATTTTTTTCAAGGCTGCTGGCCATCCGGATCTCATAACGTTTTTTACCGTCAGAAACGACCATCAATGCAGTATTTGGTGGAATGGCACCAAGATTGTCGGCAAACATGCTGATCTCATTTACTTCTTTTGTGCTATCTAATGCGATATCAAAATGAACGGATCTTGTACTTAGGATCCTGTTGAAGGCAATTAGCTGGTTATTGTAGAAAATGGAAATGGAGTCGCCATCAATCTCGCCGTTATCATAAAAATCGACTTTTAGCGAATCGGATAATACGGTAATTTCATTCGCCACCACATTTTCTCTTTTTTTATACTCTTCATCAACGACATAGTTCACTACTTTCCTGGGAACAATGTTCACCGCAACAAGAGTATCTTCATAGGTCGGTTTCCATGTTTGGTAAGTTTCCTTATAAAGCTTTATGGCGGTCATGATCGAATCTTCTTTGCTTATATCGGCATTGAATTTAAGATTAAAATTCACATCGGCACAGGTGTTCTGGTAGCCAGGCTTGCCATGAAAAGTGCCAATGATGTTTGAACTGATCTTTGACACACGCAGCGTAGCAAAAAAATCCATGATACAGTCCACTTCCATGTCTTCCAGCGATCCATGATAAGTAAGCGGTATATTGAATAATGATAACTCTCTTGTAAGAGAATTATAATTGCCGTTCACTTTTATGCTTCTGAACGTTCTTTTGAAATAATAATTAATGATGCCCTTTACCTGTGTTTTATTCTGATGCAGGATCAATTCAACAAGATAGTTATTGGTCGAGCTGTTTGATTTTACGAAAGCGCTGCCATACCAATAACCTGAAACAGATTGTGAAAAAGCGTTCAGTGAAATAAGAACAAGAATGAGTAAAAAGGTTTTTTTCATAGTGTTCAAAACAAAATATAATTCAATCTAAAACGTTATTCCGGCCAACTTATTTCCCGGAAGGTTCAAAAGGACGTCTTTGGAGGGGTCCTATTTGGACAGGTAACGCTTCATTTCCCTTTCAGTATCCCTTTGCTTTATTGTTTCCCGTTTGTCATGCATTTTTTTGCCTTTACCAAGACCGATCTCCATTTTTGCCATCTTTTTTTCATTAAAATAGATGCGGAGTGGCACCAGGGTATAACCCTTTTCCTTCAGCTTGGCTTCTATTTTCCTGATCTCTTTTTTTTTCAACAACAATTTTCTTTCACGTAACGGGTCGTGATTATTGGCCGTTCCATGCGAGTATTCAGCTATATGAAGATTCTTTATCCACACCTCGCCTTTGTTTATCAAACAATAGCTGTCATTAAAACTCGCTTTCCCTTCGCGCAATGATTTCACTTCCGTCCCGGTCAATACAATTCCCGCATCGTATTTATTATCGATGAAATATTCAAAATAAGCCGAACGATTTTTGATCTCTGCCATTCTTTCTTCCTAAACAGCAAATATAAGTGGTAGCCAGCGATTGAATTAGTATTAAGCCTTTGTTGTGTCACTCCCTTGTGCGGCTTGTTCGCTATTCAGCTTTGGCATCGGTACTTGCTGTTTAAAATTTTTATTTTATTCATTTTTTTCTTTCCTACCTTAAAGAAATTTTTTGCCTTATGAGTTCAAACCCAAAAGATAGAAACCAATCACGCCGGTCTTTCATTAAGAATACATCGATCATTGCTGGTAGTTTTTTTATTGTACCACGTCATGTTCTTGGACGGGGTTTTATTGCCCCCAGCGATAAATTGAACATTGCCGGCATAGGCTGTGGTGGGAAGGCTGAAGTGAACCTTCCGTATGCATTTAATAATGGTGCAGAGAACATTGCGGCTTTATGCGATGTAGATGATCGCATGGCTGTAAAGGCAAGAAAGATGTGGCCAAATGCTCCTTACTATAAAGATTACAGGGAACTCCTGGACAAAGAAAAGAATATTGATGCAGTCATTGTAACTACACCAGACCATATGCACGCTGTGATATCATTGGCAGCGATGCAATTGGGAAAACATGTTTATTGTGAAAAGCCGCTGACGCATGATATTTATGAAGCAAGGGTGTTAACAGAGGCGGCAAGAAAATACAAAGTGATTACTCAAATGGGAAACCAGGGAAGCAGTGGTGATGATACGCGAAATGTAGAGGCATGGATCCAGGCCGGAGTCATTGGCGATGTACATACTGTGCATGTATGGACCAACCGCCCGGTGTGGCCCCAGGGCATTCCTACGCCAACGGGAAAATTTGATATCCCGGCAGAATTGGATTGGGATCTATGGTTAGGAACTGCACCTCAAAGGGATTTTAATCCAACATATCTTCCTGCAACCTGGCGCGGTTGGGTTGATTTTGGTACGGGTTCTTTAGGGGACATGGGTTGTCATTTTATTGATGTTCCTTACAGGGCATTAAAGCTTGGTTATCCAATTTCTGTTGAATGTAGTGTCGGCGAGGTATGGACAGGATTCTTTAAAGAAGCCGTTTATACAGACAGTTACCCGCCTTCAGCAAAAATTCACATTCATTTTCCAGCAAGAGAAAAAATGATACCTGTTGAACTTGGTATGGTATGATGGCGGCATAAAACCTGAGCGTCCTGCTGAACTTTTGCCCGATGAAGCAATGGGAGAAGACAGCGGTGGGATGATTTTCGAAGGAACAAAGGGAAAATTAATGGGAGGTTTATTTGGCAGAAACCCTACGTTACTTCCTTCTTCAAAAATGAAAGATGCGAAGTTGCCAAAAGCAATAAGGCCGTTTGTTGAAAGAGGCTCAGAGGGGCATCAAACACAATGGACCAATGCCTGTAAAAAAGGTTATGGCGCTTACACCAGTTCTTCATTCGATCAGTCGGGTCCGCTGACAGAAACCGTGATCATGGGAAATCTTGCTGTTCGAAGCTATAACTACAGTGAGAAGGATGCAAAAGGAAATCCCGTTTACCCCGGAAGAAAAAAATTATTATGGGATGGCGCTAATATGAAGATCACAAATTTTGATCCTGCGAATCAATTTGTAAAAAGAAATTACAGGGGAGACTGGAAACTGGCATTTTGATAGTATTCCCTGGCCGTTCTATGAATTTTGATTTTTTAAATAAATCCGTTTATGTCAATTATGAAAGAAAAATTTTCAAGAAGAAGGTTTATAAAGAATGCTTCATTCGTAAGTGCTGGTTTTTTTATTGTTCCAAGGCATGTTTTGGGTCGTGGTTTTATTGCACCCAGTGATAAATTAAATATAGCCGGTATCGGTGCAGGTGGAAAAGGTGAAAGCGACCTCTTTGAATTTTCAAAAAGTTCTAAAGTAAATATCGTCGCTCTTGCTGATGTGGATGACAGGCAATGTAAAAAATCAAGGGGTCGTTTTTCCAAAGCAAATTATTACAAAGATTTCCGTGAGATGCTGGAAAAAGAAAAGAATAATATTGATGCGTGCTCTGTATCAACGCCCGATAATACGCATACTGTTGCGGCACTGGCAGCGATGCAATTGGGCAAACATGTATATGTTCAAAAACCAATGACGCATGATATTTATGAAGCCAGGTTGCTCACTGACTATGCGAAGAAAAATAAAATAGTGGCACAAATGGGAAACCAGGGAGCCAGCGGTGATGGCGTAAGACAAATGATGGAATGGTATAATGCCGGAATTATTGGAGATGCACATAGCATTTATGTATGGACAAACCGGCCTGTTTGGCCTCAGGGTTTTGGAAAACCAAAAGCAACTGCTACGATACCACCCGAATTGAATTGGGACCTTTGGTTGGGCCCTGCAGCGTGGCAGGATTATCGCGAAGGATATGTTCCATTTAACTGGAGGGGTTACTGGGATTTTGGAACCGGTGCATTGGGCGATATGGGATGTCATTTGATCGATCCTGCATTTAAAACGGTAGGTCTTGGTTATCCCTCGGAAGTGGAATGCAGTGAAGCTGCGATCTATGAACAAATGTGGACGGCATCTTATTATCCGGATAGTTGTCCCGCCGCTTCGTCTATCACTTTGAAATTCCCGGGTCAAAACGGAAAACCTGATGTAAAACTACATTGGATGGATGGAGGAATTCGTCCTGAACGTCCTGATGAACTGGGTCCTGATGAACAAATGGGAGATGGTGACGGAAGTGGAGGAGTGATCATTGAAGGAACAAAAGGAAAAATGATGTGCGGAACTTATGGTAGCAATCCCAAATTACTTCCGACATCAAAAATGAAAGAAGTGAATGTGCCAAAAACATTGGCTCGCGTGCCGGAAGGACATTATATACAATGGGTGAATGCTTGCATCGCCGGCTATGGTAATGCAGAATTGAGTTCCGGTTTTGATTATGCCGGGCCATTAACGGAAACAATTTTGATGGGCAATCTTGCTTTAAGGAGCTGGAATATCAAAGATTCAAAGGGAAGATTTAACGGACGCAAAACGCTGTTATGGGATGCAAAGAATATGAAGATCACAAATTTTGATGAAGCCAACCAGTTTGTAAAAAGAGAATATAGAGATGGATGGAGCCTCACCATCTAACTTCCTCTCCAAAGGAGAGGAAGCAGTGCTTCATTACAAATACAAACATTATATCTTCCATTTCGGCTATAAGCAATCTTCAACTTTTTTTGTACAGTTGCAAAGTCCTCCCCTTCGGGGAGGATTTAGGTGAGGCATTAATCGCTTACTAATTTTCTTGACTTCTTCAAATACCTTGCAAATAAGTAAAGAAGCAACAGCAGAACAAGAATAGAAATAAACACAGGAAGATTTTTGTGAAAATCAAACTGATCCTCGTGAAAATAAAAATGTTTCATCACGATCAGCACGGCGCCAGTCATCCAGATATAAGTTGCGTTGTATTCACGAATGATCACCCTTTTCCATTTGAATTGCATGCTGCGTAATGTTTTTCCAATTCCATTAAAATTGATCAGCCAGCGGTTCACTCTTTTGCAATATTCGTTGTATTGTTCTCCAAATTTGTTTCGTAAATAATTTTCTTCAGCTAAAACAATGGCCTGCCAGAAGAACAGGAACAAGGGCGTAAAGACAGCCATAAACAAAAGAGAATTGGAAGCAATACCCAGTCCCACAAGAATGAGGATGTTCCCTACATATAACGGATTACGACAATGAGAAAAGATACCGGTAGTTACGAGGTCTTCCGCATAGACCCTTCTGTCCTTGCCGCCGCGAATAATATAAACCAGGCCAATTGTAATTATCCTGATCAATTGACCCATGATCGTTACACTAAATCCGATGAGCATCGCTGTAACGGGATTTGAAAATACTTCCCATGAGGGGACAAACAGCATTAAGTAAAAAAGAGGGAATATCCCGTTACGATTGCGAAATAAAAAATTGCCCAGCTTGACCATTACTTAATTTATAGTTTATGGTTTGTAGTTCGTGGATTTGTTGTTTTTGTTTTCTTGTATCTTGTTTCTTGTGCCTTGTTCCTTGTACCTTGTTACTTTACTGCTATCATTCCGCTGAAGTTGTACCATTTGAAAAATGTGTCGACGTAGCGGAAGCCGGTAGTGAGCAAAAGCTCCCGGTTTTCCATGAGCTTGTACGGGATCAGAACATTTTCAAGGGCTTCACGTTTTTGAGCTATTTCCATATCGTTGTAATGATTCCGGCGTTTGAAATCATAGTAGTAGTCAATAAAAAGGCGATTGAACAGCGAATCTTCACCCAGCACTTTTTCAATCAGGATGAAACATGAGTTATCATTCATTTGCTGGTAGATTTCTTTCAGCAATTTTTCCCTGTACAGTGGGCGAATGAATTGCAGGGTCAGGCACATAACGACTACTGATGCATTTTCAATTCTTACTCCCTGGTTCAGATCTATCCGCTGCAAATCAAACTTCCTGTTCACATTCTCATTTTCAAAATTTGCCCTGCATTTTTTCAACATTTCTTCGCTATCATCGACACCGACAAAACTGACTGCGGGATCCAAAACTTTATCGAGATTGATCAGCGTAGTTCCTGTTGAGCATCCCAGGTCATATACATTGGTACCCGCCACGGCAAAGTCAGCGGCCATTTCGGTCATCATGCGCTGAATTTCCAGGTAAAAGGGAACTGAGCGTGTAACCATATCATCGAAGACCGAGACTACCGTTTGCCCAAATTTAAAATCAGAAGCTCTTTGAGGCTTACTGAAAATATCATCGTACTCTGTATTCTTACTCATACCGGTTTATTAATGAGGTGCAAAAATAAAGCAACAGGGTGAACTAATCTAAAAGCCTTGCCAGCTGATTCAATTCAGTCTGCTTGTAGCGATTTTTTTCATCATCAAAGCATTTGCTGAGTTCTTCAAGCAATTGCTGGATCATTCGCTTATTTGTTTGCGGTTTGAAATGAGCGGCGGTGGGAGGGACGGTAATGCGCTTAAAATAATTTTCGACGTCTTTATGAGTGAATGCTTGCCCGGAAGTGGGGTCGATAAAAAATTCAATTTTGCTGAGAGGGTTAGGAAGGTTTTCTTCAGAATAACCCGGCTTGAAATATGCGATCACAAATTGCTTGGGTACACCAATTGCTTTAACGGGGATGTCAAGTAACTCGCAAAGTATCAAATACAAAATTCCATTACTGATCTGGTTGCCATGTTTGGCTTCCAGTACTTTGTGTAGTAAAAATTCATTCGGCTCCTTGTAGTTTGTTTCACTGCCCTTCAGTCCGTAATAACTGTATAAAATGCTCGTTACAATATTGACTTGTTCAAGAGGAGTAAGATAATTGTTTAACTCCAGCCAAATATTGCGACGAACTTTTTCAATTTCCTGCAATACCGGTGTAGTAGAAAGCTCGGGATATAAGAATTTACAAACAAGCAGGGCGCCCAACATAAGGTCATGATGACCTGAGACGCTCCACTGATGAAAATCTTCGGTGAGATCGCGGAAATGCAGGCGATGGATCAACAGCTCAATACGAACCTGTGTTTCCTCACTGGGAGTTGTTTCCCATAAATGTTCCAGGTTTGGAATAATGGGCTTACCATAATCAACGATCTTTTTACTTACGGCATCAAACACTTCTTCATCAGGGTCGTCGATCAGGTGAAACAAGGCTGTTATTTCTTTTGATTCCTCCATGCTTTTACCTGCATTGTCAATTGTTGATCTGCTAACAATAAAACATCACTCAATATCGGAACAGTTTAAAAGACTTTTTTAAAAACATTTTCCACAGATGGGGAAACATTATTAAATCAATAACGAAAGTAATTATAATGTAAGTACTAAGTCGCCGGTAAATTTTTATTGTGTCGATCACTAGTTTGATTGCTGATGTACTGGCATTTTATTGGGGGTTCGTGCTCAAGCCGGTCCATTCACATCAAGATTGAAGAGGCCTCTCAGATGTCACAGAGTCCACAGATTTTTCTGTGTATATCAGTGAAATCTGTGAGAACCAAATTTGTTGCCGGCAAAAGTGGGTCATATTTCCTCCCTGGTTAGCTCGTTAATGGTGTTGATAAATTCCTTCCTGCTTATCATTTTTGCACCCAGGCTTTCAAGGTGTTCGGTATAAACCTGGCAATCGATCAATTCAACTCCGTCTTGTTTTAAATTCTGTACAAGTTGTATGAACGCATATTTTGACGCATTGCTGACCCTGCTGAACATGCTTTCACCAAAAAAGATCTTTCCGATTCTTAAACCATAGGCACCTCCCACAAGTGTTCCATCTTTCCATGCTTCGGCACTTATAGCATAACCAAGTTCGTGCATGCGTAGATAAGCTGTCTCGACCTCATCAGTGATCCATGTACCTCTTTGTCCCGGCCTTTTTATTTTCTTGCACTGGTGTATTACTTTTTCAAATGCCTTGTTGATGGTGAAATCGAATGCATTTTTTTTCAAAAGCACCCTCATGCTTTTGCTGATCTTTAATTCACCAGGGAAAAGAACAAAACGCGGATCAGGGCTCCACCATAAAATGTATTCACCTTCATACCAGGGAAAAATGCCCTGCTTATAAGCGAGTAATAATCGTTCGGGCGAAAGATCACCTCCTATTGCCAATAAACCATCAGGTCCGGCAAGATTAACCGGTGGAAAATAAAGTTTTTTATCTAATGCAAAAACTGGCAATTACTTTCAGATTTGATCAAAAATAAAAAGACCCCGCCGAAGGCGGGGGCAACATCCAATAAGATTTAAGGAAAGATCATGCTGTAATTTCAACAGTAGCGCCAATACCACGGTCGGTTATTTTATCACACATCACCTTTAGCTTTTCGTACTCGCCTTGCTTAACGTCACATTTTCCTTTAAAATGAACCAGGTAGGCACATTGTTCGGCTTGTTCTTCTGTATGACCGCAAACTTCAATAAGGGTCTCTATTACCCATTCAAAAGTATTAACATCATCATTCCATACGATCAGGCTACACGGCTCTTCCACTGAAGTGAGCACATCTGTTACCTCGGAAGTAATGTTTTTAGTCTCGTTTGAAGAGGATTTCATTACCGTAAAATTAAAAATTTATCTTTCTATCTGCAATACTTTCTTTGAAGGGAATTCAAAACACCGGCCATTTTGGTAATTCATTGATTAGAAAAAATTTGGAGAGAGAATTCCAGCCCTTATCTTTGCACTCCCGCAAAAAAAGGAGTATATTCTTTTGCGGCGGACGGTTCGGAGAATCCCGATTAATCAGGAGATTAGCAGTTCTAAAAAGTTAATTGAATAAAGGGAGTTTAGCTCAGCTGGTTCAGAGCATCTGCCTTACAAGCAGAGGGTCGGCGGTTCGATCCCGTCAACTCCCACAAAATCCTCCTAATTCGGAGGATTTCTTCATTTATGTCCTATTGTACTTATGTTTTAAACGCTGGAAAAGCCTCTATTCATAAATTTTATCACGACAATGAGTATGGATTTCCTCTTAAAGAAGATAATGCACTTTTGCAAGATTAATTTTGGAGATCAACCAGGCAGGTTTGAGCTGGGAAACTATTCTGAAAAAGAAAGATAATTTTTTTAAGGCGTTTGATGATTTTAATATTGATAAGGTTTCCCGTTATTCAGAAAAGAAAATTGAAAAACTTTTACAGGACGCCGGCATTATTCGTAACCGGTTGAAGATCGAAGCGACGATCAGCAATGCAAAAAGAATAAAGCAAATTCAAAAAGAATTTGGTTCTTTCAAGAACTGGCTTGATCAGCATCACCTCCGGATGGAGTCCTTCGGATCAAAGACCAGGGAGGAATGGGTAAAACTGTTTAAACAGACATTCCGGTTTACCGGGGGTGAAATAGTAAATGAATTTTTGGTGAGTACAGGTTACCTGCCGGGAGCTCATGACAAAACCTGTCCTATTTATAAAAAAGTGTTGAAACAAAAACCCTCGTGGATGGAGATAAAGAAAGACTAATTGGGTTGTAATGCAGGTAAACGGTAATGTTGCCCGTCTAAAACAAACAGTTCATCAATTTCACAGGTCCAGAATTTATAGATCGGGGATTTTGACAAGATCTTTTTCACCTCTCTTTTGTTATCGGCGTTTAATGTTATCCACGCTCTTTGAGTTTCCATGCTTACTGCATAGTGATCAATAACACCTTTATTAATAAGATAATTTATGTAGGTGCGGTGAGGGGGAATCAGATCTTTAAACTCCTCGTGAATTTCAAATTGTATGGTTACCTGGTATTTGGCCATCTCTATAAATGACAGAATAAAAGTAAAATAGTTGCTTGAAGTGCGAAATTAATTTCGACGAGTTCATTAATTTTATCGCTCGGGAACGTTAGCTCAGTTGGTTCAGAGTATTACCTTGACATGGTAGGGGTCACTGGTTCGAGTCCAGTACGTTCCACCAAGTTAAAACGAGCAATGGCTGCCGTGTACATCCTTTTCTCTCCATCTCTTAAAAAATATTATGTCGGCAGTTGTAAAGACGTTATTGTAAGAATTGAACAGCACCTTTTAACCCATTTCCCGAAAGCTTTTACCTCCAGTGCAAAAGACTGGTGCATTTACTATTCACACAATGATCTCAGTTATATGCAGGCTAGGAGAATTGAATCTCATATCAAAAAAATGAAGAGTCGGAAATTCATTGAAAATTTTAAAAAATATCCTGAAATTTTTGAACAACTGAAAATTCGTTATCAATAAGATCCGGTGTTAGCTCTCCCGATAGCTATCGGGATGGTTCAGAGCATTACCTTGACAAGGTAGGGGTCACTGGTTCGTCCCGATAATTATCGGGACCAGTCTACGTTCCACTTAGTCACCATTGTAATGACACAGGCCCTTTCCTCATCCAGCCAAATACCTCCTTCAGAAAAAAAGATGGAGGTCAGATGGACCCGGATTTACATTTTATTTTATTAATTGATAAATGTCTTTGTAAAACTTGACCTTTCCGGCAACCCCGACGACTTCTGCTGGCATGTAGATAACAAATACAGGTACAGGCTGATCAAGATTTATCGGAACTGGCATTTGCGGTTTCGATGTCATAAGGTCGCGCATTTGGCGGCGGAAATAGTCGTATTTTTGTTATTGTGTTTCAGGAAGAATTTCGATAGAGTTTCCTAAATCCCCTCTTACCAGATCAACCTGCGAAAAACCGTGCGATTTTTTAGTGAATCTTGCAAAGGTTTCTAAATATGGCGCGGAAATGTGTAATTGATTGCATACTCCCACAGAATGAATAGGCGAAAGATGTTCAATCCCCGATTGAAAACAAAACCTGAAAGTTGGTTTCCAACCCACCTTTTTAAAAAAATCAGGCTATGAAAAAGATTTTAATTATTGATGATAACACTGACATCCGTGAGAACACTGCAGAAATACTCGAATTAGCAAACTACAAAGTTTTCACTGCCGAAAATGGTAAAATAGGTGTAGCGATAGCTTTAAAGGAAAAGCCTGACCTGATCATTTGTGACATCATGATGCCCGTCTTGGATGGTTTTGGCGTATTGCATGCCTTGCAGAAAAACGGGGAGACAATGAACACCCCCTTTATTTTTTTGACAGCAAAGTCAGAGAAATTAGAACTCAGAAAAGGTATGGACGCCGGGGCAGACGATTACATCACCAAGCCGTTCACAGGCACTGACCTACTAAGTGCCGTCGAAGGCAGGTTGAAAAGGACAGAACTTTTGAAACAACAATTTTCTCATGAGTCTGAAAACGAGATTAAAAACATGAGCAAAACTGAACTAATGAAAGCATTGATCGAAAACAGAAATACCAATAGGTACAAAAAAAAGCAAATCATTTATTTTGAGGACAACAGGCCCGAAAGCTTATTTTATATTCAAAAGGGCAAAGTAAAAACCTCTAAAACAAATGAAGAGGGAAAAGAATTGGTAGTTGAATTATCTGCCAAAGGCGATTTTTTAGGCTATGCAGCTTTGCTGGAGCAAACAAATTATAAAGAAACAGCTGAGGCAATGGCGGAAACTGAATTAGCCGTAATTCCAAAAGAGGATTTTGATGAATTGATGTATCATAGTCCCGAGGTAACACAAACATTCATGAAATTACTGGCTAAAAATATTGGTGAAAAAGAGCAACATCTTTTGGGATTGGCATATAACTCATTGCGCAAAAAAGTGGCAGACGCCTTACTTTTCTTTGAAGAGAAATATAACCAGGATTCGGATGAGGATTTTGCCATAGACATCATGCGGGAAAATTTAGCTACGCTCGCGGGTACAGCCACGGAGTCATTAATCAGGACACTTAGAGATTTTAAAGACGAACACGTCATTGAAATGAATCATGGAAGCATTATTATAAGAAACAAAACTAAACTTAAGAAAATGTTCAATTGATTTTCTTTCTGAAAAACTAAAGCTGATGACAATCACTATTCCATTTAATCACCATCATTTTTATTGCTTCCCTTCAATGAGTAGCTTCGTCTATGCTTCCTTCTATGACTAAACAAAAGAAACATAAAACCCAATTACTAATTATACCCGGTCAGGTAAATGTCAATAAATTATTGACATATAAAACGGATACAAATAAACCACCGCAAAATGAAAAGGTCGCTAATACCAGGAAAAAAGATGAAACCACTTTGTTTTACAATGAGCGGATCCATAAAGCCAGGAAGCATGAACTGTTCTGATTGATTTCGCGATAACTTTTCATTTCTGATTTTATCAGGCAGTGGCAAATTCAGAAAGGGTCTAAAAAACCAGATAGAAACCCAGGCTCTTCTTTTGATTGGTCCTGGTTAGTTTGAAGAATAAATTGAACCGCTGCAAGGACATACTTTGTATCCTACCCTTCCAAGGCAAATGCTTTCAATTTAGGGGCCACATTGCCAATTAAACTTTCGCTAAAAATCCGATGAGGTTGAATTATTTCTTTTTTTCTTCTAATCTCAAAAGAGAGTTTAACCGTTACACGATAATCCACAATTTTATTATTCTTTACTGCAGCGCTGTGATCCTGTATATAAACAGAACGAATGTGTTTTAAGGTCTTTGAGGCTTCGTTGACGGCTTGCTGCGCTGCATCTTCCCAGCTTTTAGTAGAATTTGCCATCAACTCAAGCACTTTTAAGATTGCCATAATGGTTTCGTTTTAAAAAATGGATGATTAATTTTCAAAGCGAAAGTATTGTCGGAAAGCGCCCCGTTGCAATGACAGCCATCAACGAAAAATCAAATTCTCGTCAGTACTTCAATCAAAGTCTCTTTCCATCAAGAAGTCTATTTGTTTTATTTTATGGTATTCAAAAAAGTTCAAACGGGGGTAAAAATTTGACGACTAACAGAAATTTTGCTGACAACAATCCTTGTTTCGGGGAATGCAATAAATGTACTTTTACACCAGTTTCAATGTGGCGTTAGGTCGGTTAAGAAGAAGGGTAGAAATAGCTGTTTAAAGGACAGTAAACTACTTGTTCAACGCAGAATAGAAATTGTTAACTTAACCAGGACGATGGCTGGATTGAATAGGCTAATGGAGAATAACGGTTTCAAAAAGCTATAAACTGCATTGGTCGACAAGGTGGGTCTCAGCGGACCTGCCTTGTTTTTTATTTAGTTCCATTTCTTGTTCGTGTAAAAAAAATTTTCTCCGATCAAAAACTCCATTTCCCCCTCAGGTAAACTGCGTGTGTCATACCCTGTTACTCATGGTCCAATTCAGCGAATAAGGATTGTAAGACAAGATCAACATCAACATCGGATCGGAAATTGTATTTAAATGAAGGATATAAAATAAGGATGCGTGTACCCGGACAATAAATGGCACTCATACTGCCACTAAAAAGTGGCGTAAATTCTTCTGAACAACGGGGGAGTATATTCCATTGTTTTCAATCGGGGGCCGATTATTCTCTTTTATATAATCCAATCAGTTCTCCAAATCCCAGGATGTGACCGCTCATTGCCCTTTCAAGGTCAGACTTGTTTGAACTTACAGGAATTTCCAATTTGCAATCCAATGCATACACCTTAAAAAAGTAGCGGTGCGTTCCTTTTGGCGGACAAGGCCCCGAATAAATATGTTTGCTGAAATCATTCATCCCTTGCGCTCCCGGGGCATCCATTCTCTTTGAGATGATGGGTAACTGGAATATTCCACATCACCCAATGCACCCACGTGCCGGCTGGTGCGTCAGGGTCGTCAACGATAATTGCAAGACTTGTGGCTTCTTTGGGAATATGATCAATATTCAATGAAGGATTTATATTTTTCCCATCACAGGTATATCGTGGTGGTATGAAGCCATTTTCTTTAAAAGCGGCAGAGCTAATATCGTATTTTTTTTATAGGTTACCGCTTTCTCCTGCCCGTGCGGCAAAGTGTGAGGAGTCATAAAGTTTATTTTATTGCTTTGATTAGAACATAAGAACCATTTCCATAACCGGGCAATGGCCTTTCAATGCTTTCTATTTTACCAAGGTCGTGAAACAGCGTTTGCAGAAATTCGAGCTTTTTGAATCCTGCATTTTTTAGTTCCTTTTCTACTTTCCTTACCATGTAGAAGTTTGCCTTTTTGTAGAAAATGCTTTCCGGTTTTCTTTCCTGGTAATACCTTCCAATGCGACTGTTCTTGTCAATAAAGCCAATAATGAGACAACCACCACGCTTCAAAACCCTATGAGCTTCTTTGAAGGCCTCCGGAACATCTTCAAAATAACTAACGCAAAAATTCATCAGTACGAAATCATATTGAAGTGATTTGTAAGGCAGATGCTCGGCCACTGCATTCAACACAGAGATACCTTTTTTTTGCCACGGCTCTCATATTTTCAGCAGGCTCTATGCCTTGTTTTATTCCCAGTGCTTTTGCAAACCGGCCCGTGCCGAGTCCCACTTCAATACCACGGATGTTTTCTCCCCTGGGCAATAGTTCTTTTATTGCAGCAACTTCCGATCTGAATACATAAGGATATTTTTTGTACCAGTCCTCGTATTCGGCCACATGATCATTAAATGGAAGTGTTTGAAGCATAGCAAAATGTTTTATAGATGAATGGATAAAATTCCTTGTAAAGCAACCTTATTTACGCGTTCGGGACAATGAGGGCTATCACTGTTTTTAGTGATGCCGGTCATTCATAAAAGGAGGATAAACCAATTAATGATGCAAATCATTACTATTGGGAATGGAGATCATTTTTGAAGACCTTTTCAATACCTAGTATTGTTTTATAAATTATTCTCTATGGCAAAGCAAATTGATTACGATCTCGACGCCAGGAAGAAATTAAAATCCGGTGTTGATCGCCTGGCAAAAGCTGTAATTATTACGCTGGGACCACGTGGAAGAAATGTGGTATTCGAAAAAATGGACGGATCTCCGCAAATGAGTTGCGATGGGGTAACAGTGGCTAAACAAATTGAACTGGAAGATCCTGTGGAAGAGATGGGAGTAAAAATGATAAGAGATGCTGCAATAAGGATCGCAGAAGCTGCCGGAGATGGAACGACCACAGCTACCTTGCTGGCACAGCGAATGATCGATACAGGTTTAAAAAGAGTAGAAGCCGGTATTAATCCCCTTGAAATAAAAAGAGGAATTGATAAAGCTGTTAAATTGGTTGTTGAAAAATTGAAACAGCAGGCTATTCCAGTAAGCACTGACAGTGCAAAAATTGAACAGGTAGCTAGCATATCCGCTGGTAATAATCCTGAGATTGGAAAATTGATTGCAGATGCAATGAAAAAAGCTGGTAAAGAGGGAGTAATTACCATTGAAGAAGCAAAAGGATTTGAAACCTATGTGGAGGTTGTAGAAGGGATGCAATTCGACAGAGGTTATCTTTCGCCCTATTTTGTTACGGATGCCGAGAAGATGAATGTTGTCTATGAAAATCCTTACATCCTGTTGTATGATAAAAAGATTTCGAGTATGAAAGAAATGTTGCCACTCCTGGATAAAATTTCACAAGCAAATAATCCTTTGCTCATTATTGCTGAAGATCTGGAAGGAGAAGCATTGGCCGTTCTTGTAGTGAATAAATTGAGAGGAGTGCTGAAAGTAGCCGCAGTAAAAGCGCCGGGATATGGCGATCGGAGAAAAGAAATGCTGGAAGACATTGCAGTACTCACCGGGGGAACGGTGATTAGTGAAGAAAAGGGATTGAAATTAGAAAATGCTGAAATTACCCACCTTGGAAAATGCGGTAAAATAGTAATTACAAAAGATAAAACAACAATTGTCGGTGGAACAGGTGAAAAACAGGCAATTGATGGCGCCATTGCTCAAATCAAAGCTCAGATCAAAACAGTAACTTCTGATTATGACAAAGAGAAATTACAGGAGCGTCTCGCTAAACTTACAGGCGGCGTAGCGGTTGTTTATGTAGGAGCCTCGTCTGAAATTGAATTGAATATAAAGAAGGACATAGTGGACGATGCACTGAATGCAACCCGCGCTGCGATGGAAGAAGGTATTGTCCCGGGCGGAGGTATAGCCTATTTGCGTTGCCTGAAAGAACTTGAAGCAATAAAAGACGTCAATGAAGACGAAAGAGTGGGTGTTGAAATTGTCAGGAAGGCACTGGAAGAGCCACTGAAGCAAATTGTAATGAATGCCGGGCTGGAAGAAGCCGAGATCTTGCAGCGGGTAAAGGCAGGTGAAAATGATTTTGGATTTAATGCGAAAAATGAAAAGTACGAGCAGCTATTGGAGACCGGTATTATAGATCCGGTGAAAGTGAGCCGCCTGGCATTGGAATACGCAGCATCGGTAGCAGGGATGTTTATTACCACTGAATGTGTGATTGTAAAAAAACCCGAAAAAAAAGAAACAACCATAATAGCTTCGCCTGCTGACGTAATGTAATTCAAGGATCAGAGGAATTTAGTTCTAAAAATAAAGTTATGCAGTTACAAATTGAATCACCACATATTGAAATAGGAAAAAAGATAACAAATCTCATACGCAGCAAATTTGAACATCTTGGCAAAATATATGAACGCATCAATCGCTGCGATGTAGTGCTGCGGAAAGAAAAAGACGATGAACAAAAAAATTTTTTTATTGAAGCAAAAATGGAAGTGCCCCGAACTATTTTGTTTGCAAGTGATAAGGCAGAGAGTTTTGAAATAGCTTTGGAAAAAGTAATTAACGATTTGGAGCATCAATTAAACCGTCATAAAGAAGAAATAGAAGAGGTGAGATAAACAGCATGCAGTTTAAAAATTGATCCAGTGAAATTATTTGCATTGCATAGCAGCCGCGATCTTGGAGAACTGATTGCCAATGAACTCAACCTGTCGCTGAGCGCAATTGAGGAAAGAGAATTTGAAGATGGCGAGCACAAGATCCGACCGCTTGAAAACGTACGCAACCGGGATGTTTTTGTAATTCATTCCCTTTATAGTGATAGCTCGGAAACCGTAAATGACAAACTTTGCCGTTTCCTTTTTTTTATCGGAGCACTCAAGGATGCTTCGGCAAAAAAGGTAACAGCAGTTGTTCCTTATTTATGTTATGCCCGGAAAGATCGAAAAACAAAACCCAGGGATCCTGTAACTACCAGGTATATTGCCAGGTTATTTGAAGCTTCAGGAACAGATTGCATAGTTACAATGGATGTACACAATGTGCAGGCTTTCCAAAATGCTTTCAGAATTCCCTCAGAAAACCTCGAAGCAGGAAAATTATTTGCTGATTATTTAATTCCGATTATACAAAATGAGGAAGCTGTGATCATGTCGCCTGATTTTGGTGGTATTAAAAGAGCCGAACAATTTCAGCAGATTTTGAGCAAAAAAATGGATAAGGAATTACCCGTGGTTTTCATGGAGAAATACCGCAGTAGCGGAGTGGTCTCCGGCGAAAAGATCGGCGGCGATGTAAATAAAAGAACGGTGATCATCATTGATGATCTAATAAGTACCGGTGGTACAATCGCAAGAGCGGCCGTAGCTTGTAAAAAATCGGGAGCAAGAAAAGTAATAGCAATGGCCACCCATGGCATTTTTGCAGGCAAAGCCGGTGATACATTGCAGGAAGAAGCTTTGGATCATATCATCACTGCCAATACCGTTCCGCCTTTCCGGTTAGAACAGTCACCGGTAAAACAAAAACTGATCTCATTAAATGCGGCCCGGCTTTTTGGGGAAGCCATTAAACGAATGGAAGAAAGCGGTTCTGTTACGGAGTTACTTCAAGCTTAAATCATCCTTGATGAAAGAGTACAAAAGCATAGGGCATGTTGCACAATATGATGTGTCTATAGATGAAAAAGTTGCGTTTCTAAAACAACCAACAACTTATCCATATCGGGATGTGAGTGTAGAAGTAAAAGAAACTCACATGTCATGGGTTTTTTTGGTAGATGATGTAGTATATAAGCTTAAGAAGCCTGTTGTAAATCGGCTGTTTGATTTTCGAACGTTGGAGGCAAGATTGAAAAATTGCAGAAAAGAGGTTCGTTTAAACCAACGATTAGCAAGGGGCATATACCTTGGAATAGTGCCGCTCACCATGACTGAGGCAGGAATACTGCAAATTGAAGGAGAGGGTAGAATTGTTGACTGGTTGGTGAAGATGAGACGCATCCCTGAGAAAGATATGCTTGATTATGCTATACAGCATGATTGTATTGATGAAACGTATTTACGCGGGGCTTCCAGGTTACTTACCGAATTTTATAAAACCTCGCCACCCGTTTCTATTGATATTTTGCACCACATTAAAAAATTGGAAAAGGACATTTTTCTTAATTATGACGAACTGAGCCTCCCTTTATTTGAATTATCCCCGGTGCTATTGAAGGAATTGAAAAAAAGCCAAATGAGTTTTCTCAGGAGGAATCATACCCTGTTTAATGAAAGAATAAAGAATAAGAAAATTATTGAGGCACACGGTGATCTGAGACCGGAACATATTTGTCTTGGACCATCTCCTGCTATCATCGACAGGCTCGAATTCAACAAAGAACTGCGGATCATGGACATTGCCGAAGAATTGTCGTTTTTATGTATCGAATGTGAAATGATGGGCAGTCTAACAGCAGGCCAATTGTTTTTAGACGAGTACACGAGAATCACAAGTGATCTTATGCCCGGATCACTGATAACGTTTTATAAAATCAAGAAAGCCTGCCTGAGAGCTTATCTTGTTGCAAGGCACAAAGAAGAGGATCGTTATAAAAATGATCAAAAATGGCTGATAAAGGCTAATGCATACCTTCAGCTCGCGGAGAAATATCACCACCAGCTGAAGTTTTAAGTTTATGCTTTATTTCTTGCGCTTCATGTTGCCTGCTGTATGCTGATATTTTTTATAACCGGGGGTGGGTTACCTATTGAAGGGCAGTTAGCAACATGACTTACAGTTATGAGAGGGTGAGATTTTCGGCTATGAAAGAAAATAGTATGATTTGACAATAAGTTTTTATGATGATTGTAATCGTTTTTGGGTTACCGGGATCAGGCAAGAGTTATTTTGCATCGCGGCTTGCAAAAAGGATCAATGCCGGCTACATCAACAGTGATCATCTGAGAATGGAGATGTTTAAGGTCAGAGCATACTCAGAGGAGGAAAAAGCGGCCGTGTATAACGCCATGTTGCTAAAAATGAAAGAAGCAATAACAGAAAACACGGATCTCGTCCTGGACGCAACATTTCATAAGAGTGAAACCAGGAAACTATTTATAAATGAAATGAAAGGAAGGAGAAGTATAATTTTTATTGAAGTGAAGGCAAGTGAAAATATCTCAAGAGAAAGGCTGGAAAAGAAACGACCCTATAGTGAAGCTGATTTTAAAGTATATAAATTTATTCAGCAACAGTGGGAGCCGATGACGAAATCCCATTTAGTGCTTGAATCAACTGATGAAAATATAGATTACATGCTGCGGAGGCTCTTACTTTACCTGGAGCAAGAAAATGACAAAAGAACTGATCACTAGGCTGCTTTCAGCAGGAGAATTCCCGGAGCATCCTTCTCACCGGGAATTAATTGAAACGCATATATCGTGGGTGATCTTATGTGATCGGTTTGTGTATAAGATCAAAAAGCCCATTCAATATTCATTTCTCGATTTTTCCACTCTTGCGTTGCGGAAGCATTTTTGTGAGAGAGAAATCGAACTAAACAAACGACTGACCGACAATATATATATTGATGTGTTGCCGATATATGAATGGCAGGACCGGTTTATCATAGGTGGCGAAAAGGGAACGATAACAGATTACGCGGTCAGAATGCATAAACTGGATAAGGAAAAGCAAATGGATATACTTTTATTGAAAAATAAAGTAACCGAGGCTGACATTCGGAACCTTGCCGGGAAGATAGCTTTCTTCCATAAAAACACAGAAATCATTTATAAAAAAAATTTCATCGATGTGCAGGAACAATTCAATGACCTGGGCGCCGAAAAAGATTTTTTGGGTGAACAATTTGGTAGCATCATCAACCTTGCAATAGAAACTTCCGATGTATTTATAGCGAAGAATAAAGAATTGCTCGAAGCGCGGCTCAATGCCGGTTTTTTTCGGGACTGTCACGGGGATCTGCATTCGAGGAATATTTTTTTGTTGCCTTCTCCCCAGCCATTCGATTGCATAGAATTCAATGATGATTTTCGGAAGATTGATGTGCTGAATGAGGTGGCATTTCTTTGCATGGACCTTGATGCATCCGGCAGGCAGGATCTGTCTGCTTTATTTATGGATCATTATAATCGGTTTTTCCCTGCTATGATTACAGATGAGGACCAGGTGCTTTTTATCTATTATAAAGCTTATAGAGCAAACGTAAGGGCAAAAGTTAATAGCCTTCGTGCAAGGAGTGCTGCGGAGAAGACAGAGAAGTCCAAATCGTTGTCTGCAGTTAAAAAGTATCTTCAATTAATGGACGGTTATCTGAAATATGTATAGCAGCATTACTGGGCTGAGGCACCTTTTTGTTTTTTGTTATTTAATTATTTCCCAATGCCTGAGCGCAATTATTATATTGTGAATGCCATTACCTTTTACCGGATCATAACAGCCCCATTTCTTTTTTACTGATCATAACCGGGTACACTGGAATATTTAAATGGCTTCTTGCTGTTAGTTTTTTTACAGATGCAATTGACGGTTATTTGGCCCGCCGGTATAAGGTAGTAAGCATCCTGGGCGCCAGGATGGATTCTATTGGAGACGACCTGACTATTGCTGCTGGCATAACAGGTATAATCATACTTAAACCAGACTTTATCCGGAAGGAAATTGTTCTGGTGGTGATGTTATTAGCACTTTTTCTACTGCAAACGATTTTTGCTTTCATTCGTTATGGTAAGATGACCAGCTTTCACACCTACTCAGCAAAAATTGCCGCAATTATGCAAGGAACTTTTCTGTGTTCACTTTTCTTTTTTAGTGAGCCTGCTTACTTACTCTTCTATATAACAGTGAGCTTAACTGCGATAGAGCTTGTGGAGGAGATCATCCTGATATTTGTACTTCCTCAATGGAAAACAGATGTAAAAGGTTTGTACTGGGTAATCAACAAAAAGCAAACAAAAGAATCAAAAAATCATTTCGATCATTCGGGATAGTATGAATAAGGCATTTTATTTTTCACAAACATCCATATTAACCTGGCTTTAGAAATTTTTTTATTGCTGTTTTGTTTTATTATTTTCAAAAGCAGCAATCAAATCTGCACTTTGTATAATCTTCCCGCCTTTTTCCATAAAATGCTTCTTCTCGCTTTTTTAAAATCTTCCTGGTTCAGTGGACGGGTAGCATCTTCAATGATAAACGTTGTAAATCTTTCATCCAGGCTATCCATAGCAGTTGCATATACACAAATATCACCCGCCAGGCCTGTAAGATAAACTTCGTTTACATTTTTCTCCGCAGGTAGCCAGCGAGACCAGTTGATTTGCGACGTGCATTGTCATAAAAATCACTGTAACTATCCAGCTCAGGATCTGTGCCTTTACGAAAGATTGCCGTTGCTTTGTTCGTGTTAAGGCTGGCAGGAAAATCGGCTCCCCAACTGCCCGGTATGCAGTGATCGGGCCACAGAGTTTGCTGCACACCGTGCAGATCAATAATATCCAAAGGTTTTTTTCCGGCATGGTTAGAAGCAAAGCTCTTGTGATTAGCGGGATGCCAATCCAGCGTTGCTATTACCAGGTCAAAATAATTCTGGAGTTTGTTTACTACAGGGATAATTGCATCGCCACCAGGCACAGGCAATGCGCCTGACGGCAAAAAATCATTTTGTATGTCTATCAGGATAAGCGCTTTCACTTTTCTGTTTTTTATGTTCATCTACAAGACGGTTTCTCAAATCAAGAAGTTTTTTGCTAACTCCGATCTTATAAGTATGTGGATTTTCAAATCGTTTATATTCCCTGGAAGAAGATCCAATCTTTTTCTTCCATACGAGGCTATTTCAGCCAGGGAGTCTAATGGCAATAATCGCCTGCCACTTTCCATCACTTTAACCAATAGAGGCTCTTTTTGGTAAGACTCAATATTTAGCGACTGCAACGGTTCAAAAGGATTGTATATAGTTCCAAATGATATTTCATCTTCCAATACGATTGCATCGGCACCATAGAACATTCCATCTTCATCTATTAACCTGTTCACCTGTTTAATACCGGGCAGGGTTATTTTTTGTGCGGTCTCGGATAGTTTGAGCCTTGGTTTATTTCCAGCCATTGATAGTTTATAAACGCCATCCAGTGCCCATCTGGTTGACCCGTTACCAGCTTTGTACCGACTCCAAAAATATCAATGAGGGGCTTCCTGGTCCAAACAAACTCTTGATAACAAATTCATCAAGCTGATTTGAAGCAACGATTTTCATATAAGATAAGCCCGCTTCGTTCAACAGAGTCCTTGAAGCTTTAGCGAGATAGGCAAGGTCTCCACTATCGAGCCGGATGCCAGTAGCCTTGAACCCGATGCTTTCCATTTCTTTTGCAACTTTTATAGCATTTGGCACACCACTATATAATGTATCAAACGTATCAACAAGAAAAATACAATTATCCGGATGAGATCTTGCAAATGCCCTGAAGGCTTCAAGTTCAGAATCGTAACTTTCGACAAAAGAATGGGCCATAGTACCAGCAGTTTCTATGTCATACACTAATGCAGCATATACATTACTGGTACTTTGAAAACCACCCACAACAGCGGCTCGTGCTGCCAACACACCACCAGGACCATGCGCACGCCGAAAGCCAAAATCGCTTAAGACCTTGTTTCCGGCAATATACCGGATGCGTGAAGCTTTTGTAGCAATGAGAGACTCAAAATTCAGGATGTTGAGCAAGAGTGTTTCAACCAACTGGGCTTCAAACAGATTTCCTTGTATGCGTACGAGGGGACCGTTTGGAAACACAACTTCACCTTCTAAAACAGAGAATACAGTACCATGGAATTGAAAGCCTTTCAGAAAATCAATATAAGAAGGATGAAATTTTAATTCTTTAAGGAATTGAATATCGTCGTCAGTGAAATGCAAAGTTTCCAACACAGTCAATAAGTCGCCTAGCCCTCCAAACATTACGTATCCGCCCTTATTAGGAATACTCCTGAAAAAATAATCAAAACAAGCAGGGATATCCTTACGCGCTTCGAGAAAATAAACCTCCCCCATTGTTATTTCATAGAGATCTGTATAGGTGCCACTTATTGTAAAAGATAACATTTAATATTATTTATTGATCTTAGAACCTGTTGGAAGTTCAAAGGTACAAATGAAGGCAAGGATACGAGTTCGAAACAATAATGACAATCATATTTTCTATTACAGGAATCATTTTTTGTGAGTCAATTGTCATGTAATACCTGCAGAAACGCATGTAAGGCATAACAATGAAACTTTTGTCGAGAAATTTAATAAGCACTAATTAATTAAATAAACTTCAGTCAGATCACTTTTCAAGATCTGCGGGAAATAATGAATTTGTACTCATTGATAATTGGTTATTTCTTTTTGTCCGAGATATAATTTGTCAGATCTTTTAATGTCGCAATCTTTCCATAATCTTCTTCCGGCGTTTCAATGCCAAACTGTTCGTCAAGCGCAACGACAAATTGCAAAGCATCAAAAGAATCTATTTCCAGCGTATGGCGAATGTCATCATCGGGCTTTAGTTTTTCGGGTTCTGTATCAGGAGCAATTTTTTTTAGCAGCTGAAAAATTATTTGTTTGATTTCCTGATCTGTCATAATGCTTCTGGTTTTTGTAAGTGATTTTTTATGGCCGTCAAAAAACGGCTTCCTGTTGCTCCGTCTGTAGCTCTGTGATCAGCTGATAAAGTAATATTCATTACAGGCCGAACATCCAGCATTCCTGATTCTGCCCAGGGTTGTTCAGAAATACTGCCAAAGCCAATCAAGCCCACCTGGGGCGGATATATTACTCCATAGACTGTTTCAACATTTCCTTCGCCCATGCTGGTGATTGTAAAAGTGGTTTCACTCAATTCAGAGCTTCGCAACTTCATAGCCCTTGCTCTTGGAATAATATCATTCAGCGAAGCCATCAGTTCATCAACCGTTTTTTTATCGGCATTACAAATGGCAGGTATCATTACACCACCATTTCGCAAAGAAATCACAAAACCAATATTGATTTCTTGTTTTCTTTGCAATCCATTTTCCCAATAACCATTCAAATCCGGTACTTCTGCTAATGCTTTAGCAACAGCCTTAATTGATAATACAACAGGAAGCAATCGTTGTTTTACTGATCGTTGCTTATTTGCATTAGCAAGCCAGGCTAATGCCTTGCTCATGTCCACCTTCGTCTCCAGGTAATAATGGGGTATTTCACGGTTTGATTTACTCATCGCGGCGGCTACCGCCATGCGGATATTTTCTGTCCCGGTGATTTTCTTTCCTTCTGCCGGGGCCATTCCCGCGACAATGGCTTTCTCCACATCTTCTTTTGTGATGGCTCCGCCCTCGCCAGTTCCTTTCACGAAATCAAATCAATACCTTTTTCAGCGGCAATTCTTTTTGCAAGCGGTGATGCTTTGACCCCATGGTGAATTTCAGTGACAATAATTTTTTCAACTTCTTTCTCTTCTATTTTTTCAGGTGCTCGTTCCTCTTTTTTCATCACTTCTTCTTTAGCCGATTCGATCAAAGCCATGACAGCTCCCACAGGTACTTTTTGATTTTCCCTGATCACTAATTCACTGATAATTCCTTCATCAAATACTTCAATATCTATCAGGCCTTTTTGTGTATCCACTACAGCAATGATATCACCTCTTTTCACATTGGAGCCCGGTTTAACAAGCCACTCCACTAACGTGCCGGCCTCCATGTCCGCTCCTAAACTGGGCATCTTAAACTCTATCATGCTGCAGCATTTTCTTTACCTTATTGATAATATCCTCTTTCTGTGGGATCGATGCATCCTCCAAATGCCTTGGATAGGGTATGGGTACTTCTATGCCGCCGAGTCTTTGCACGGGTGCATCCAGTTCATAAAAAACATTTTCCATGATTCTTGCGCTTACTTCCGATGACACATTCACCGAGCCCCATGCTTCTTCTACCAATAAAGCGCGGTGCGTTTTCTTTACCGAATTGAAAATGGTTTCCTCATCCAATGGGCGGAGCACTCTTAAATCAACCACTTCTGCATCTATGCCCAGTGATCTTAATTCTTTCGCGGCATCCAATGCCTTATATACGCCGGCTCCATAAGTGATAATGGAAATATCTTTTCCTTCAAGACGAATCTTCGCTTTGGTAATGTCCACTGCACCAGCATTGGCAGGTATTTCCAGTTCTTTATTTAACAGGAAAGTATATTCAAAGATAATTACAGGACCAGGGCTTTGCAGTGCAGTCAACAACATTCCTCGTGCATCTTCATGTACACCGGCAGATAAAACTTTCAAACCGGGTATGTGAGCATACAGGGGTTCCCAGCTATGTGAATGTTGTGCCGCCAGCTGTCTGCCAATTCCGCAGCTGATTCGTATTACGATTGGAACATTCAATTGTCCCCCGGACATGTGCAATAAGGTAGCTGCATTGTTAACCACCTGGTCCATTGCAAGCAAACTAAAATTCACCGTCATTATTTCCACTATGGGACGCATGCCATTGAGCGCGGCACCAATACCGGCACCCACAAAACCTGATTCAGACAACGGCACGTCCATGATTCGTTCGGGACCAAATTCCTGCAGCAATCCTTTGCTTACAGCGAAAGCCCCACCATACCGGCCAACGTCTTCTCCCATTAGGAAAACCTTTTCATCCTTTTGCAATGCTTCGCGGATGCCTTGTTTTATGGCTTCGCGATAGGTCAGCGTTATGGTATTATTTTCATTCTTTGTCACTTTTTTTTGCTTCGTTGTAAACAAATTTTGTCAGTTCCGCTAATGGCTCCCATGTTCCGGCTTCTGCAAAGTCAACGGCTTTTTGTACTTCTGCTTCTATTCGTTGTTCTAATGTTTTTATGTCACCTCCATCAACCAGGTTTTCGTCCAGTAAATATTTTTGTAATGCCGGAATTGGGTCTCTTTTTTCCAGGCGTCCACCTCGGTTTTATCACGATACAACTCTGCATCAAACATGGAGTGTGCACGAAAGCGATAGGTATTACATACGAGGAAGAAGGGCTTTCCTGTGGCATGTATTTTTTCGACAGCTTCCTTTGCTGCTTTCTCCACCTGCAATACATCCATTCCATCCACAACTGAAGTTTCAATCCCATAAGCAGGTCCTTTCTTTTCTATTTCTGTGACCGAGTGAGAATATTTGATTGCAGTGCCCATTGCATACAAATTGTTTTCGCAAATAAGCAAAACGGGCACACTCCATAATGCCGCAAGGTTCATGGCTTCATGAAATTCACCTTCTGCCACAGCACCTTCCCCAAAAAAACAACAGGTGATATTATTTTTCTTCTGCTTTTTAGAGGCAAGTGCCATACCAACAGACATAGCGAGATGTCCGCCAACAATAGCGTTTCCTCCATAAAATTTTGTCTTTGCATCAAACAAATGCATAGATCCGCCGCGACCACGACTGCAACCTTCCTGCTTCCCGTACATTTCAGCCATGATGATTCCCGCGTCAATACCTCTTGCCAATGCATGGCCATGCTCCCGGTATGTGCTTAATATATTGTCTTCTGCGGTTAATGCCTGCATTACTCCCACAGCCACCGCTTCTTCACCTACATATAAATGGAGAAAGCCCCGGATCTTTTCTTTTGTATATAATTCCGCACTTTTTTCTTCAAACCGCCGGATCAACATCATCTGGTAAAGAAGATGCAAACCATGTTCTTTTTTTATCGATCCTGTTGTTTGTATAGTTTGTACATCTTCCATGTGTGTTCATTGGCTTTGTTCCAATGTAGAAATGTCTCCTTCCGGCAATCCCAATTCTCTTGCTTTTAATAATCTTCTTAAAATTTTTCCGCTTTTTGTTTTGGGCAATTCATTTACAAAAGCAATTTCTTTCGGAGCCACAGCCGGGCCTAATTTTTTTCTTGCAAAGCCGACAATATCCAATTGTAGTTTTTCATCAGCCGCAAATCCCGTTTTCAATACCAGGAAGGCTTTCACTAATTCGCCAATTATCGGTTCAGGTTTTCCAATCACGGCCGCTTCAGCAACTGCCGGGTGTTCCATCAAAATGCTTTCCACCTCAAATGGACCCACCATATGGCCGGAGGTTTTGATTATGTCATCCGCTCTTCCAACGAACCAGTAGTAACCCTCTTCATCTTTCTTTGCCAGGTCGCCGGTGATATACCAATCGCCGCGAAAGGATTTTTTATAACGTTCTTCTTCATGCAGGTAGGATCGAAACATGGAAGGCCATCCTTTTTTCAGCACCAAATGACCTTGTTTATTAGGATCGGCTATGGTATTTATTTCCGTATCTGTTACTTCCGCTATCGCTGCTTCCACACCTGGCAAAGGTTTGCCCATACTTCCAGGTTTGACTTTCATGGACGGATAATTGGCGATCATGATGCCGCCAGTTTCTGTTTGCCACCAGTTATCCAGTATTGGCATACCAAAAGCTTTCTCTCCCCATAGCACAGCTTCTGCATGCAACGGTTCACCCACGCTGCATATTAGCCGAAGATGTTCAAGATTATATTTTTCTTTTGGCCGGACATCCATCCTCATTAATCGCCGGATCGCCGTTGGTGCAGTATACCACACATTCACTTTTTGTTCTTCAAGTATAGAATACCATCTTACTGCATCAAATTCTTCTTCATCTACAATATTGGTGATGCCATTTACGAGCGGTGATATAATTCCATACGATGTTCCTGTTACCCATCCCGGATCTGCCGTGCACCAGAAAATATCTCCTTCGTGAAAATCCAGCACGTACTTCCCGGTGATATAATGCATCAATACAGCACCATGCACATGCAATGCGCCTTTGGGCATCCCGGTAGTGCCACTGGTAAAATGAAGCAGGGCGGGGGTTTCCGGATCAGTAGGCGGAATAAAAAATTCATCATAAGCTTCTTCCAACAATCTTGGCAGCGATAAAATTTTATCACTCACGTGCAATTCCTCATCGGATAATAAAATAAATTGAAGAGAGGGTAATCGGCCCAATAGCTGCTTTATTTTCTTTTCAAACAATTCTTTGGTTGTAACAGCACTTTTGCATCACCCTTGCTTAACCTCTGGAATATTGGTTCAGGCCCAAAAACAGAAAACAAAGGGCAAAACACCGCTGTTTTTTTTAATGTTCCCAAAGCAGCGATATATAATTCGGGTATCCTGCCCGCGAGTGTAAAAACCCTTTCACCTTTCTTTATTCCTAACGTTGTCAGAGCATTCGCGAAACGGGAACTGAGCTTATGTAAGTCATCATAAGTGAAATCACGGAACGATCTGTTCTTCCGAATCCAGCGAAGAGCAATATTGTCTTTCAATTTGCCTTTTGCATGACGCTCGATGGCCTCATAGGCAATATTAAGACCCTTATTTCCGGTAACCCATCCAGAAATTTTGTTCATTCTGCCAATTAAACGAATACCAGGATACTTCGTAATCCTTTAAATTCGGAACAACATCAGATTGTATGGTTCCATGTGAATTTTGCATTCATAGATTTTTGTGAGCCCTAAAATAATTTGTTAGGCTTTTCTTCAACATCCCAGAATTTCTGCTCATAATCTGATACAATGAATTTATCCGAAGAACTTCTTCCAAACTCATTCAAATCTTTTAATGTAAAATCGTCCATTCCTGTGGTTTGTTCCCAACGGTCTTTTGCCTTACGAAAAATTTGGATGTGAAGGCCAAAGCGTTCCTGAAATTCCTTTTCCACTTCCCAAACCCTGGATAGGGGTAAAATTTCCAGGACGCCTGCAACATGTGCGGCCTTAATATCGCCAATAAGAATGTCTGGCTCTATCTCGCGATCTTCATCCGATGCTTCATACTTTTTATGACGCTTACTGTAGAATTCGATCTTCAGGTAAGGATAAAAATCCGAAAATACCTTCTGTATTTCCCTCAGGCTTGTTTTGTCATTTATTTCCAGGTGCATAATTCTTTTTTAAATAAAGTTTCTCAATATGCCAAATCTATTACTTAATGCACATCAGCCCAATGACAAAGGTTAGCCCTGACAATGATGGCAGTCAAAAAAGACGTCTTATTTATCATGCCAATCTTCTGATGGCTTCGTTCTTGCGCTGATCCTAAATAAGAAATCGAAGCGGGCCACCACCCGGAAGCTTACGCCCTGATTATAATACATGGAAGAGAAGTCATTGTTCCAGGGCTAATCTCTTCGTGGGAAAAAAATAAAAATTTCTAATGTGCAGGATTTCTAAGTACGACATAGAAAACAATAAAAATGATCATTAAAATGATCAGGGTAAGTATGATCACGGGCCAGTGTTTTCTTTCAAATTTAATTGTTGCCCTTCTTTTAGTCACGTCTTTCATTTAAACCAAATGTGATCCAATTTCGTTAATCTCCTTTATTTTTAGAATGATTCAAATCAGCGGAAATCCTAATTCTGATCATTCGAAACTCTATCATTCGAAACATTATCGATAAATGATCTTTCTATCATTCCCTGTTATCGCCCTTCATTCCGCTCTCTTTTTCCCGGAGCTCTGATCACTGTCATTTGCTTTCCTGCACGCCGTCATCGGTATAAAGTCTTCGCCATTGTAATTTCATCAAAAAGAAAAATTATGCCTGTTGTAAATAAGGAATTGGGCAAAATATTCAGAGACATGTCACATATTTACCAGTATAAAAACGGTAAGCAGAGGTTTCGTGCTCTTGCTTATGAAAAAGTCTCGCGGATAATTAATGATCTGCAGGATGATATTACAACCTACACTAAAAAAGATCAGTTGGAAGAAATACCCGGCGTTGGTTCAAGCATTGCAGAGAAAATAAATGAATATATCAAAACTGGAAAGATTAGGAAGTTTGAAAGCTTGAAGAAAACTGTTCCCATAGACATGTTAGAGCTGATGAATATTTCAGGGTTTGGACCTCAATCCCTAAAGCTCATTCACCAAAAATTAAGAATTGATAGTCGCGATGAAGTGATAAAGGCTTTGCAGGATGGGAGAATTGGTGAAATAAAAGGCTTCGGAAAGAAAAAGGTGGATAATATGCTCCGCAGTCTAAAACTTCATAAAACTGTTGAGGACCGCATGCTGTTGTGGCCCGCGATGGAAGTGGGCAACAAAGTACTGGAGGAATTTAAAAAAATGAAGGAAGTGAAACAGGCAGAGTTAGCAGGCAGCCTTCGCAGAAAAAAAGAAACAATAGGCGATATTGATATTTTGATCACATCTGAAGAAAAGAACAGAAAAAAGATCATTGCAAAATTCGTAGCCCTTCCTCTTGTCAGGGAAGTGCTGGCCAAAGGCGATACCAAAGCCAGTGTAATCACCAGGGATTTTGATAAACAGGTTGATGTTCGTATCATTAATCCTGATGAATGGGGTTCAGCTTTACTGTATTTCACAGGCTCAAAGGACACAATGTCCAGTTGCGAACCATTGCGAGGAAAAAGGATATAAGATCAGCGAGTATGGTTTATTCGATGCTGAAACTGGCGAACGAATTTGCGGTGCCACTGAGGAACAGATCTACAAGAAACTGGGATTTGAATGGATTCCACCCGAAATGCGTGAGCATAAAGGAGAACTCGATCTTGCGGCCCTGGAGAAAATTCCTTCTCTCGTGACATTGGAAGACATGAAGGGCGATATGCAAATGCACAGTTCATGGAGTGATGGAACTATGGATATTGAAGATCTGGCCCGATTTGTATTCTGAGCATTATCCTTACCAATACATTGTACTGACAGATCATTCGAAATCAGTAATAGTTGCCGGGGGAATGAACGAAGAACAGTTTGTTGAGCAGATTAAAGAGATCAAACGTATAAACAATAAACTAAAAAAAGATTTCATTAAGACCGGGACTGAGGTTGATATCATGGCTGATGGCAGTTTGGATCTGAAAGATGAGCTGCTTGAACAACTTGATTGGGTCTGCGCTTCTATTCACTCCGGGTTTACCCATGATAATACGGAAAGAATCATAGCAGCTTGTCAGAATAAATTTGTGAATTGCATTGGACACCCCGCAGGGAGGACTCATTGGTCAGCGGGAAGCCTATCCTGTGAATTGGGAAAAGGTTTTCGAAATAGCCAAACAAACCGGATACCGCATTCGAGATCAATTGCCAGGCTGATCGCATGGATCTGAATGACGAGCTGGCGAAAATGGCAAGGGAAAATGGAGTGAAGCTGGTGATCAGCACAGATAGTCACCAGCAAAGCCAATTTGCCTTTATGCAACTGGGAGTTTTTATTGCCCGCAGGGCCTGGTGCACAAAGAAAGATATATTGAACACAGCGTCATGGAACGAGATTAAAAAATTTGCGGATCACAAAAGAGAGAAATAATAATATTTTAATGATTCCCCTTTCAGAAAACGCACTAAAAGTTTTGGAGAGCCGCTATCTCCGTAAAAATTTAAGAGGCGAGTTGGTGGAAACGCCGGATGAATTATTTATGAGAGTAGCTAATGCGGTGGCAGAGCAGAATTGGAATGGGGAACCCAAAACGAGGTAGAGAAATGGCAAAGTATATTTTATGATTCGATGAAGAACCTGTTATTTCTTCCCAATTCACCGACCTTAATGAATGCCGGGACGTCGTTAAATCAGCTCAGTGCCTGTTTTGTTTTGCCGGTTGATGATAACATGGACAGCATATTTACTACCTTGAAACAGGCTGCATTGATTCAGCAAAGCGGAGGAGGTACTGGCTTCAATTTTTCAAAACTGCGGCCAAAGAACGATCTGATTTCGGTAACTGGCGGCAAAGCTTCCGGACCGGTTTCATTCATGAAAGTTTATAATGCAGCTACAGAATATGTAAAGCATGGGGGAAAAAGGCGCGGCGCCAATATGGGTATTCTGAATGTTGATCATCCTGACATTGAAGAATTTGTTCTTTCAAAAAAAGATGAGCATGCACTGAACAATTTCAACATCTCTGTGGGCACTACTGACAAATTCATGCAAGCACTGGAAGCGAATAAACCATGGGATCTCATTCATCCAAATTCAAAATCAATTGTAAAGACAATACAGGCAAAAGACTTATGGAGATTGATCGTAGAAAATGCCTGGCTGAGCGGCGATCCGGGATTAGTATTTCTTGATACGATCAATGCAAGTAATCCTTTGCAATCATTGGGGAAAATTGAGTGTACTAATCCTTGTGGCGAAGTCCCTCTGTTGCCGTATGAATCTTGCAACCTGGGATCTATAAACCTTTCAAAATTTGTCGGGCAGGAGAGGGGGGAAAGTATTATCAATTTTATGAAGCTCGGTTCTACCATCGAAATGGCAATTCGATTTTTGGATAACGTGGTTGAAGTGAATCATTACCTGCTACCGGAAACAAAAGCCATCGTTACTTCGAACAGAAAGATTGGTTTAGGCATCATGGGTTGGGCAGAACTGTTGATCCGGCTTGAAATAGCCTATGATTCTGAGGATGCCATCATACTTGCTCACCAGGTAATGGCTTTTTTAAAAGAAAGAAGCCTTGAAGCTTCTGTTCAACTGGCAAAAGAAAGGGGTGTGTTTAAGAATTGGGAAAAAAGTATTTTTTATCCGGATACCAAACTCCGGAATGCCACCAGGTTAAGCATTGCGCCAACAGGAACCATATCCATCATTGCCGGTACTTCTTCTTCTATTGAGCCTTTGTTTGCTATTGCTTATCGCCGCAGTAATGTACTGGATGGAAGTACTCTTCCGGAAATGAATCCTCTGTTCATCGATTATCTGAAAAAGAACAAATTGTATTCTGAAGCTTTGATGGAAGAAGTAAAAGAAACGGGTTACCTGCAACACGTCAAACAAATACCGACTACTGTTAAAAATCTTTTTAAAACTGCTTTGGAGATTTCACCTGGCTGGCATTTAAAACACCAGGCAACGTTTCAAAAATATGTTGACAATGCTGTTTCTAAAACCATCAATTTGCCTGAAGCGGCAAGTGTTAATGATATAAATGAGATCTATTTGAATGCATGGCGACAAAAAACAAAAGGAATCACCATTTTTCGGTACAATTCAAAAAGCAGGCAAGTTCTTGAAAAGGGCATCAGCACCGGCATAAAAGCCTGCAGGGTATGTATCAATTAAGATCAAGCAAAAACAAACATTGAGATGAGTCGTACATTTCTTATTTCAGTTGCAGCCACACTCACCATTATCATTTCTTTGTTCATATTTACAGGAAAAAATCTATTTAAGAAGACAAAGAGAAAAAGGATCGGGGAGGTAAGATCAACTGTTGCGCTTCCGCCAGCTCTTTATTCGGGCGAGCTATCCATTGAAGAAGCTTTATCGAAAAGAAGATCGTTACGTCATTATAAACCTGGTTCATTGCAGTTGAAAGAGATATCGCAGTTGTTGTGGGCTGCACAGGGCATCACAGGTGAGGAAAATAAAAAAACGGCGCCCTCAGCCGGTGCGCTCTATCCATTAGAAATTTATGTCCTCGCTGCCAACGTGGAAGGACTTGTCCCGGGAGTTTATCATTATCTGCCCGTAGATCATTCATTGCTGCAAATTGCGGAAGGAGACAAAAGAATACAATTGTCCGCCGCCGCTTTGATGCAGCCTGTTATTCGCGATTGTGCCGCTGTTTTGATTTTTGCAGGCAATTACAATCGTTCTACAAATAAATATTTTGAAAGAGGGAAAAGATATGTCCACATAGAAACAGGTCATTCTGCCCAAAATGTTTTTCTGCAAGCTGTTCCTTTACAGATTGGCACAGTGACGGTGGGAGCTTTTGCAGACAGATTGGTAAAAAAAGTTCTTGAATTGCCGCAAAATGAAGAACCTATATATTTGATGCCGCTGGGAAAAATTTAGATACGTTTTAGAGTATTAATCTCTAATTACAGCCAACGGTTTCAGTTTGGCATACTTTCATGAATATTTTGGGATAGCCATCAGTTATAAGAAGGATTGTCGTCAGTAATGAATGTAGCTACCATTGGAGCTGGCGCCATTGAAATATTTGCAGTGAGAATCTGAGACAGGATTAATAAACTCGGAAAGAAATATGCATACAAAAATTCGATCACCTAATCTATGACCATTTGCAAATGATTCAGAATTTCATGTGCTGATGAAATACCATTTTTCCTCCACAAAATTTGCCCTTTATGAAAAACGATAATTGTTGGCACAGCCCGGATGTCATATAATTCTGCAAATGCAGGTTCCTTTTCTACATCCATATTCAGTATTACTGCTCTTTCACCTACTGTTTTTTTTACTTCCTGGAGTATCGGTGTCATCAGTTTGCACGGCTGACACCAGTCAGCGTAAAAATCAATCACAACAGGCTTTTCTCCTTGTATATGTGACTCATAATTCATCATGACGGTAATTGAACATTTAAAGTAGATCATTTAATATCAGAAAACAAGGCTGTCTAAAAAGTCCACTTCAGTAGATATGCTTGACCTTCAAGTTTTATTTCCTTCGCATCTTCGTGTCCTGGGAGCAAAACAACAGTTTGAGACAGTCTCATTTAATAAAACAGAGTTCATTCAGAATGCAAATGCTTCTTCTTCGACGTACAACCTGTTCTCAACCGTAATTATTCCAGGAGCGGCCCATACAGCATCCTCAGCATCTTCTTTTTCAGCCATTGATCTTACTGTTCCGGTGAGAATCGCCTTTGAACCTATTATTTCCACTCTGATCTTTTGAGCATCAATAGTTGCACTGCGTTGAAATGCGGCGCCGATCTTCTGTTCTAAATCGCTTGCCAGCGCCTTTGGTTTTACGGTAATATAATTCAGGACATCGCGAACGCCGGGAAGATTTTCGATTGATTGTTTAGCTGCTTTGCGTTGATATTCCCATTCAACACCGCCTTCCAGCGTTACGACTCCGTCTTCTACTTTAATCTTGATCCTGTCTTCCAGTACAGCCGTGTGCAGTCGTAAGGCATTGAGAACAGTTTCAGCAATTTCGCTATCGGTTTTTTTAAAAATTGGAGACACTCCTACCTGCAGATCCAGGGCAACTGCCTTAACCCCACTTACTTTTCTTGCTGCTTTTTCCGCTACCATTTTTTTAACATATGTGTCTACAATTCCCGAAAGGGTTACTATGCCTTCTTTTACTGCTACTCCTATTTCCGATGAATTCAGTATTGGCTCCCAGGTAAGCTGGGCCATCACATCTTTTTGGATTTCTTTGTCGGTCCTCATGATTGAGAAGTTTGGTTAATCAATAAATTGTATCATGCGAAATTATGCAGGTAAAATAGTGCAATCAATGCCCGCTGTCACCCCAAATAATGACAGCTATCAGGAGCGAAAGGTCAAATGTTATGTTGAAGACGTTTTGTTTCTTTAGTACGTCAATCCATATTCAATAAATGGCCCCATAAGAAATTAAGACAAGAAAAAGATGCGAATTGTCATTAAGCAAACACCAGGCATCATTGACAGCTATCAGGAAATTGTTTGCCGGGGGTCATCCTTTTCATCATGGCATTGAAATAATTTTATTTCAAATCTCAGGATCATGCGAAAGATTATTCTTGCTTTCGACGGTGATAATTTCTCCGAAGGAGCTTTTGAATTTGCCCGGCAACTAAATGAACAAAACCCGGTGTTATTGTCAGGCGTTTTTCTTCCACAGATCATCTTTTCAAATCCTTTGAGCTATGCAAAAGGAGGAAAGCCTGTTCCCGTATATACACCCCTGGTTTACGAGGAACATGCTGATGCAGTAGAAAAAAATATTGAACGTTTCAAAATGCTCTGTTTAAGCAGTGGGATAGAGTTCAGGATCCACAAGGATTTTTCTGATTTTCCCCTGCATGAATTAAAAACAGAAACCCGGTATTCAGACCTATTGATATTAGGCAGCGAAACTTTCTATAAGGAGTTAGGAACAACTGAACCTAATGTGTATTTAGAAAACATACTTCATCATTCGGAATGTCCTGTTATTGTAGTTCCCGAGAAGTTCAATTTTCCACAAAGTACAATTCTTACTTACGATGGAAGTAGAGATAGCGTGTTTGCTATCAGGCAATACGCTTATTTGTTTCCTGAGCTAAATAATAAGCCCGCATTGATTATTTTTTCTGACAACAAGAATGGCGATTTCCCGGAACAATCAAATATTGAGGAACTCGCTGCCAGGCATTTTTCTGATCTTGCATTTTTCAAACTTGATATGGATTTCAAAGAATATTTTGCAAGCTGGACAATTCAAAAGCCTGCGCCCATGGTAGTGGCCGGCTCCTATGGGCGGTCCGCTTTTTCACAATTGGTCAAAAAAAGTTTCATTACCGAGATCATTGTTGATTACAAAACCCCTGTTTTCATTGCCCACAGTTAAAAAAACAAGAAACATGGGTAGAGACGATTTTTTAAAATCACCAGGAAATGGATTTTACCTCTTTCAAACATCCTTATGAATATGACAGCCGCTTCAAAACCCCCGTTGCCTACTTCTCAATGGAGTTTGGCATTCATCAATCTTTGAAAACTTATGCGGGTGGTTTGGGGTTTTTATCAGGCTCTCACATGCGCAGCGCTTTTGCCCTAAAGCAAAATGTGGTTGGGGTCAGCATTCTTTGGAAGTTCGGCTATTATGATCAAACAAGAAAAAGTGATCAAACCATGGATGTTCTGTTCCAGGAAAAAGTATATGGATTTCTGCAAAAAACGGATATTCAATTTAAAATTATTGTATCTCAACATGAGGTGCAGGTAGCGGTGTACTACTTAGCTCCTGAAGTTTTTGGCACCGTTCCGATTTTTTTTCTGACTACGGATATACCTGAAAATGATTACCTCGCAAGAACGATTTGTCATCGGCTCTATGATTCAAACAATGAGACAAAAATAGCCTCGGCTATTTTATTAGGTGTAGGAGGCGCCAGGCTTCTTGAATTGATCCATTGGGAACCGGAAGTTTATCATCTGAATGAATCGCATGCCCTGCCCCTTGCATTCTATTTATATAAAAAATATGGAAATATCGAAGAAGTTAAAAAAAGATTTGTATTTACTAATCATACCCCTGAAGAGGGAGGAAACTTAAAAACCGATTTGTTCCTATTGGAAAGAATGGGATTTTTTTGCGGCATTCCCTCTGCCGAGATCAGGAAAATTGCTGGAATTGCCAATGATCAGTTAGATCATACTTACACGGCCTTTCGGTTTTCAAGAATTGCAAATGGCGTGTCGAAATTACATCTAAAGACGTTACAAGGTTTGTGGCAAAACTATCCTGATATCTGTAAGATCATTTCTATAACCAATGGTCAAAATTTTAATTATTGGGCCGATAAAGAAATGTACCAGGCCCTGGAAGAAAATAATGACGATGTCTTGAGAAAAGCAAAGGATAACAGGAAGAAATTCCTGTTTGAAGAGGTGTCGGATCAAAGCGGGGAAATCTATGATGAAAAAATTTTGACAATTGTTTTTGCAAAACGGTTTACCGGGTATAAAAGAGCCGACCTGCTTTTTCATAATATGGAAAGGTTTGATCAATTGGTAAAGAACAAAGATTTTCCTGTCCAGATTATCTGGGCAGGAAAGCCTTACCCGGTTGATTATGCTGCCGTCGCTGTATTTGATAAAATTGCCAACTCTGTAAAACCTATCCAAATTGCTCAATCCTTGTTGGCTACGAACTGAAACTTTCGAAAATACTCAAGGGAGGTGCAGATGTGTGGTTGAATGTGCCCCGAATGACACACGAAGCTTCAGGCACCAGTGGTATGACGGCAGCCATGAATGGAGCAGTGAATATGTCCCTTCCGGATGGCTGGTTTCCTGAGTTTTGCCGCCCTGGTATAAATAGTTTTTTGATTCCATCCCCCGATATCTCTTTATCCGATCACGAACAAGATTCCCAGGATGCCGAATCATTAATGGAGTTGCTTGAAAAAAAAGTATTGCCTGCTTATTACAATAATCCAAAAGAGTGGACAAGCATTATGAAGAATGGTATGAATGATATCATTCCATTTTTTGATAGTGATCGCCTGGCAAAAGAATATTATGACTTGCTCTATACAAAAGAAAACCATTGATAGGTGAAGAGCAAAAACCACAAGGAGCTTAATAATAGAAAGTAGTTTAATCAAATGACATTACCGGCGATTCAGATGTGCGTTCAAATTTGCCAGTCTTTTCTTTCAGGGAAATGCGAAATACAATGCCTGGAATTCTATTTAGTTCACTTCCATTTGCCGCGGAAAACGGCCACGTTTCACCCAGATGCGTGGTGACGCTTGAAACAAGGGGGAGGGCCCTTTGCAACAAGATCTGCAGGGCCTTGTGTTTTTCTTTTTCGTCTTCCACTTCCTCAAATTCACCCCATGCAATAACACTTTTCCAGTTAGCCATATCTTTCATTTCATCAACCTGGAAACATACATTCGGATTTTTGCGCATCATTTCCACTTTCTTCCCTTTATAAGTATGGCAATAAATGCTGTTGCCGTCATAGGCATAACTGATAGGGACGACATAAATAAACCCTTGCTCGCAGCATCCTAAACGACCCACAACTTGTTTGTAAAGCAAGTCCTCAATTTCTTCGTATGATAATTTCCCAATCATACTTATTACTTCTTATTTAAAAGTAGTTTTTTCATTTCGTAAGGCAAATGACAGCCGTCAGAATGATCAGTGATTGTGGTTTCTTGCGTTAATAGTTGCAATCGTCATCGCAAAGAGCCTTCTGGTGATCTCCTTTTTTCCCGGACTCGAAAAAAACAATTTTCAGCCACGCTCTTCGATGTTACTAATTGCATAGAGCAACTATCGCAAATGTTCTTCAGTTTCAGGAATTATTACTGTAGGTTCAAAATGAATATTTTTTAATGGTGTGAAGAGGCTACGAGTAATTTGTCTTCATCTTGCGTAGCTGCCCCGATAGCTATTTCCACATTTCGTTTGCCCAAAATGTTTTCCAGGTCCTCTTTAAAAATCACCTCCTTGCGAAGTAACAGCTCTGCAACCTTGTTGAGGGAATCCCGATTTTGCTGAAGTATTTCTTTAGCAGTTTGATAAGCTGTATTCACCAGTTTGCGTATTTCTTCATCAATTAACTTACCCGTTTCTTCGCTAAATGGTTTTTGAATACCCATATCTCTCTGGCCTGTAGAATCATAATAGCTGACATTGCCAATCTTTTTATTAAACCCATAATACACTACCATCATGTAGGCTTCTTTTGTTACTTTTTCCAAATCATCCAGTGCACCGGACGAAACTTCACCAAATACGACTTCTTCTGCGGCCCTTCCTCCTAAAGTTGCACACAGATGTTCAGTGAAAGCACTTTCGCTCATCAATTGTTTTTCTTCAGGTAAATACCAGGCGGCGCCTAATGACTTGCCTCGTGGAATGATGGAAACCTTCACAAGAGGGTCTATATGTTTCAACAACCAACTTATTACCGCATGGCCTGCTTCATGATAGGCGATGATCCTTTTTTCTGCCGCCGAGATGATTTTGCTTTTCTTTTCAAGACCAGCTACTATTCTGTCAATGGCGTCCAAAAAATCTTCCCGCCCAACTTTATTTTTTTTCTTTCTTGCCGCAATCAGCGCCGATTCATTGCAGATGTTAGCGATATCGGCTCCGGAGAACCCTGGAGTTTGTGAAGCTAAAAAATGAACGTCAATCGTATCATCCAATACCAGCGGGCGAAGATGAACTCTAAAAATTTCTTCCCGCTCTTTCATGTTCGGAAGCTCTAAATAAATATGCCTGTCAAATCTCCCTGGTCGAAGTAATGCCGGATCCAGCATATCGGCCCGATTGGTAGCAGCCAGTACAATTACGCCACTATTGGTTCCGAACCCATCCATCTCTGTTAATAATTGGTTGAGGGTGCTTTCCCTTTCGTCATTAGCACCAGATAAGAATGCACCCTTACCTCTTGACCTTCCAATAGCATCTATTTCATCAATAAAAATGATACATGGCGCTTTGTCTTTGGCCTGTTTGAACAAATCCCTGACCCTTGATGCACCTACGCCTACAAACATCTCTACAAACTCTGAACCCGAAATAGTAAAGAACGGGACCTGCGCTTCCCCGGCCACTGCCTTTGCAAGTAAAGTTTTTCCTGTACCTGGGGGACCCACCAGTATTACTCCTTTTGGAATTTTTGCTCCCAGTTTGGTGAATGATTCAGGGTTTTTAAGAAAGTCAACAATCTCTCTCACTTCCATTTCTGCTTCTTCCAACCCCGCCACATCATCAAATGTGACATTGCTTTTTTTCTTTTCTATTAAAGTAGCTGTTGATTTTCCAAATGTAAAAATTGAGGAGCCTCCCACTGAACCTCTCGCAGCTCTGCGCATGAAATATTGCCATAACAAGAACATCAAAAAAATAGGAATAAGCCAGGTCAACACATTGGCAAACCAGTTCGTTTTCTTAATGTAGCTCACATTTACTTTTTCTTTCCCTGGAATATTCTTTTGTGCCTCATCCAGTTTTCTTTCAAATGATTCAACAGAACCAATATTGAATTTGTAGTGCGGCCCGGTATTCATCCCGCCAAACCGGCGCTTAAATACATCCCGGAATTGCGGATCATTTGAAAATTCCGTTTTTATATATATCTGCGCTGTCTCATTATTTACAACTTCAATTTTATCAACAGCGTGCCGGCTGAGCATGTCATTTTCGAATTGTTTCCACGTAATTTCTTTTGGGGAAGAAGAAAGATTAAAAAGCGAAGGAATTAAGAACAGAAGAAAGATTATAAGATATATCCACGTATAAGGGATTTTTTTTGCAGGCCCCGGCTGCTCATTTTCCTGTAAATCTCGTTTATTTCTGTACTGTTCCATTGTTGCAATCTCTTATCATCAGAATATAAAGTTGGGACTAAAAAGAAAGGCAATTACTGACGTTTATCATCAAAATAATTGATTCCTGTTCACAACTGCAGGCCATCAGCATTTATTATCGAGCCAGGTGTTGCCCTGGTGTAGTTACACATAAAATGCATTCTTTTTCCTGGGATATTTTGCATTGTCGCCACCGCACCAGGGTCGCCCTGGTATTTCTTTAGTTTTTTTGCAAGCTGCAAACCTCATCAATTCTATCACGAAACATATTTTTATCTTAATGTTGTGTAACTATAAAATATAAAATCGCTGTTGCAATGATTAAAACGGAAATGACTTGGTTCATAAAGTAAACTCTCATAATTTGTTTTCCACTTAAACCTGCCAGACTCGGAATGAAAGTGGCGAACATTGAAGCAGTGGCAACGAACCAAAGTGGGATCCAATTACCCGTCATCATGATGATCGAAATGATGAAAGGCGTGATAATAATTGCCTGTGTTGCCATTGCGAGTGCTTCCCATTTAAAATGATTTTCTCCCGCATTTTCTTTGTTAATATACAATTGAAAACGTTGAAGAAGAGATTTTTTCCGTTCTCTTTTTGGCATTGCTTCAAGGGGAAAACTGCCCCACTTTCTTCCATATCCTTTTGTAATGATTGTATGCATAAAAACTAATTTATTCTTTGACTTCAATTTCTTTTTTCAGGCACGGGCTGCAAATATTTTTCAAACCAGTTACAAACTTTTTACACCTGTTCCATCATTCCAGGCTCTTTTAATGACTTCAAGCTTTTCCCTGGGTTGACCATGAAGGGTGAACCGGAGGCCGGCTTTCGAATTGTTCGAAAAATCTGTTGGAACAAGAATCTTTTTCACCCTAATTTATTTTTGCTAAAGTATTTATAACGTCAATTTCCGCCAATGACGCTTGTCAGTGGCATTCATGATTTCCGATACTGAGCGATCAGGGTAAATCCTTCTTTTAATTTAGCGATGGACTATTGATATTGTATGTAAATAGGCCTCGGGTATAATTTTAAAATATCAAGGCAAATTTTCGCGGAGCAATTCAAAGTACGTTTAGAATACCACGATGGAATGTGAGTGACGTCAAATTTTATTCTGATAAGGATCATTGGAAAATAATTTCCATATCCAATCATTGAAATAATTGCTTGCGATCACTTGGCTATATATGGCAACAATCAGATTTGAAATGGAAATTAGGATTCTCTTTCAGCGGCACTCCCTGATAACAATCACTTTTTGCAGTGATCATCTTCATGCTTTTTGTAATCAAAAAAAGCAAAATTCGGTTATGATCTAATAATGGAACCAACATCTCCATGGCAGGATTTTTTTGATGAAGCAGGACATCTCTCCCGTTTTACAAGCCGGTTTATTTCGCAGTGGTTTAAACCGCGCTATGAAACTGCAGAATTTTTTCGACAGTGTTTTATTATCGGCTACAAATCGCTGCCTTTGGTCGGTTTAACAGCATTCATAATGGGGCTGGTGCTAACGATGCAACTAAGACCATCTATGGTCGACTATGGTGTGGAATCCCAGATACCGGCAATTGTAGGGATTGCCATCGTAAGAGAAATCGGTCCCGTCATCACCGCATTAATATTTGCGGGAAAAATCGGAAGCAGTATTGGCGCAGAATTAGGTTCAATGAAGGTGACGGAGCAGATCGATGCGATGGAAGTAAGCGGAACCAATCCTTTTAAGTATCTCGTCGTCACAAGAGTGCTGTCGGCCACTTTGATGCTGCCGGTATTGGCAATACTGGGGGATGCAGTTTCTCTGTATGGCTCTTACCTCGGTGTAAATGTTCGCGGAATCACCAGCTTTCATTTATTCTGGTCGCAGGTGTTCGCTAATCTTTCGTTTGGGGATGTGATCCCGGCATTTGTGAAGTCATTTTTTTTCGGTTTTGCAGTAGGCATGATTGGCTGTTACAAAGGATACAATTCCAGTAAAGGTACAGAGGGTGTTGGACGTTCAGCAAATTCAGCTGTGGTAGTTTCATCAGTGACGATTTTCATAATTGATTTGCTCGTTGTTCAGGTTACCGATCTGTTAGGTCTTAATTAAATCATGATCACAGAAGAAAAAATAATAAAAGATCGGGATGTAAATCAGGGAGATGGAGAGGTGTTGACAATTCAACACCTATATAAATCGTTCGCGAGTAATCATGTGTTGATCGACTTTAGCATGGATCTCAGGAAAGGGGAAAATGTGGTGGTGCTTGGAAAGTCTGGCTCCGGCAAATCTGTACTGATTAAATGCATTATTGGTTTGTTGAAACCGGATAAAGGATCCATTCACGTTTTTGGCAAGAATATCCCGGAATTAGGCCAGGACGAACTGGACAGAATCAGAGTTAAGGTTGGGTTTCTTTTTCAAAGCAACGCGTTATATGATTCAATGACAGTAAGGGAAAATCTTGAATTTCCCTTGCGGCGGCACTGGATAAAAATTTCGCAGCAGGAGATAAATAATCTCGTAATGGAAACACTGGAAGATGTAGGATTGATTCATACGATCGATATGATGCCTGCTGAATTATCGGGCGGCATGAGAAAAAGAATCGCATTGGCAAGAACCCTTATTCTTAAACCAGAGATTATTTTATATGATGAACCAACAACGGGCCTGGATCCTATTACAGGAAAAGAAATAATAGAATTGATGGTTGAAGTGCAAAAAAAATATAGCGCTGCATCAATCATTATTTCACACGATATGAATTGTGTGAAGATGGCTTCAGACAGAGTGATAATTCTATTGGACGGAAAATGTTATGCAAACGGAGAGTTTGAAAAGTTAAAAGAAATAACTGATCCAAAGGTGAAACAATTTTTTGAATAAGTTTTTTTATGGCAAAGCGGGTTATTAGTAATATCAAACTGGGAATATTTGTCATGGCAGGATTAATCTTTCTCATAGTGCTATTATATATGATAGGTAAGAACCGTCACCTCTTTGGTTCAAATTACATATTAAAAGCCCGGTTCGAAAATGTGCAGGGATTAAAAGAGGGTCACAACGTGAGGTACGCCGGTATAGAGGTAGGAAGTGTAAAGAAAGTGAGCTTTCTCAATGATACTGTGCTTGAAGTTACCATGCTGATCGATGATAAAATGAAATCTATCATCCGGGCCAATGCGATTGTATCTGTTGGCACGGAGGGATTTGTCGGAAACAAGGTTGTAAATATTGTTCCCGGGAAGGGAGCAGCAGACCTGGCACAGGAGGGCGATTTATTGACTTCAAAAAAACCTGTTGATACAGATGAAATGCTTCGAACCTTATCCAAAACCAATAATGATATCTCGGGCGTTGCTGAAAATTTGAAAACTACCATTCAAAATATAAACAGTAGTCAGGCACTGTGGGGGCTGTTGAATGAAAAAGCGCTGCCGGAGAGCATCAAATCATCTGCAAATAATATCCGGCTGGCAACAGCCAGGGCCGCCAATATGATCGATGATCTGCATGCTATTGTTAACGATGTCAAAAATGGAAAAGGATCGTTAGGAGCTATTCTCACTGACAGTTCCTTTGTGGTAAATCTGAATGAAGCCGTTAAAAAAATCAATGAGGTAGGAAAAAACGCAGATACATTGGCTGAACAAATAAGCAAATTTGTAAACTCGATAAAATATGATTGGGAGACGGGTAAAGGCCTGGCAAATGCTTTGCTCAAAGATTCTTCCATGACGATCAAGCTTAATCAAAGCCTTGATCATATTGAAAAGGGCACCGACGCTTTTAACCAGGACATGGAGGCAATGAAACATACCTTTTTACTCCGCGGTTATTTTAGAAAGGTGGAAAAACAGAAACAAAATGAAGAACAAAAGAATCCCGCCACTAATTAAACGTCATGATGAGTATTTATTGATCATTTGTAGATGATAACTTTAAATCATTTTATATGAAGACATCGACTAAAATACTTGCTGCATTTGCGGTAGCAACAATAGCGGGGACCGTATTAGGAATGCTGCTCATTTCTTCTGAAGATTCTAAATCGGTAAATGAAATTGATGAAAGTAAAAAGGAAGATAGATCCTTCGGGCGCGGGTTTTTCGGAGGTAAAGGGAATAAGAATTTCGAAGAACGCGAAAAACAAAATGCCTGAGAATACGAACAAGAGTAGATCATGAATCCAAAGGGCGCATCTTTGCGCAGCACAAAGCACAAGGCCGAGGTTCCTGCGATTCACGAGGAGGTTAGTCGGTTCGGCTTATGGATGCCTGACAACTAGTAGCGGCAAATTCATTTTAAAACTCAAAGATTTTGTATGAATTGTTTCGAACATCCTTTCATAAATAGAGTGATGATGAGCTATAAGCACCAGGAGGTCGGTTGGATGTTTTTCAACAAAATTTTGAATTCCTTCTTCAACATCATATGACTCGATCTTTTCGTATTGATAAGTGAACCGGGATAATACCATGCCTAATTGTAATTTTTCGGGAACTTCAGAAGCCTTTAGCTCAGCACCCGGCTGTTCCACATGCAGCACATGCATGAAGGAATCGAATTTTTTATAAATTTCAAATAATGTGTCAAAGTAGGAGCCACTCACCATTTCGGTAAAATCAGCCGCCAATGCAATATTCCTGATAGCCGTGAATTTTGCCTCGTCGGGAATAATGAGCACAGGCGCCTTTGTTTTTCGGATGGTGGTCAGAACTGTGCTTCCCAAAATCTTATTTCTTCTGCTTCTACGCATGCCCATTACAATAAGATCGGCATCTATTCCTTCGGCGATCGCATTTATGGATCTGCCTCTTGAACCGGTTTTTAATGCATATGTCACTTCCACAGGATAGAGTTTTTTCAAATAACTCACTTCTTTACTGATCGCCTTTTCATTTTCTACCTGCGTTTCACTGAGGGTCACTGTCCACGGCTCAGGACCAACCGTAGGGGGCAAAATCTCCTTGTAAACATGTAAGAGCTGAACCTCGGCACCAAAGACTTTGGCCAGGGAAGCTGCGTATTCCTCTGCATTTCGTGACGTACGCGAAAAATCAATTGGAACTAATATTTTTTTCATAATTCTGATTAACTCTCCTAAAGTTGACCCAAAAGAGCAAAAAAAAGAATGACGCGGGTGGGGTGCGATGTTGACGACTGTCATTAAAACCTCGCCCGGTTGCCCACCGTCATATCGATCAGTGCTATTGCCTGGTTGGAAATATCCAAATATTTTCCACGCCTATCAATGTGATTTTCCTGGAATGAATTTTCACATATTTCAGTCAATGATTTTCCTGGTTTGTTTAGCAACCGCTTTTATTGGCATAGGCTGGTTCGAATGCATGAAGCTGATTTAAAGAAATATTAAGCAAAATGGAGAATAATTGTGCACCGGTTGGCTGAACATTCCGAACTCTGACCACACTCATCTTTTGTCCTGATGATCATCTTTGTATTCAATTACTTCTCCAAATAGCTTTGCGACTGAGATTTTTATTTTATAAAAAAAGGAGGCTATATGTCAACAAGAGCTTTAACAAGGCCCACTGGGTCGTCGCTACCATCGTTGTTTGGGGATTTTTTCAGGCCATGGGATGAATGGCTTGACAAGCCATTTTGGGGACGTGCATTAAACGTGCCTGCTGTAAACATCGAAGAGAACAAAGATGAGTACAAATTATCTTTGGCTGCGCCTGGCATGAAGAAGAATGATTTTAAGATTAACGTTGATGGCGACATACTTACCATCAGCGCTGAAACGGAAGAGAAAAAAGAAGAAAAGAAAGAAAAATTTACGAGGGAAGAATACAATTATTCTTCTTTCTGCAGGAGCTTTACTTTGCCCGATGAAGTAAATAAAGAAAAAATTGACGCCAGTTATCTGGATGGAGTGCTGAAACTTTCCTTACCCAAGAAGGAGGAAGCAAAAAAAGCTTTGATTACAAAGCATGTTGCAGTCAAATAGGCGTCGTAAAGTCGCTAAAGCCCTGCCTCCCATCGCGGCAGGGCTTTAGATGCAAAATGTACCCGGATTCAATACAATAAATTATGCCGGAATTAAGTCTGTGGCTCGACTATTATGATGATATTTATTCTGATTTTGACTCCCGGCATTATCTGAAAAGAAGGATTTCGGAAGATTTTTTGCATGAACTTCGCATGGCAAAAAAATATAAGAGGGAGAGAGTTACTGATTTATTATTGCTGCTGCCACAGGAAAAGCGGGAGGAGAATTCTGAGAAAATGATCACAAATAGTTTGAAAGATTTCTTTACTGATCAATTCCGGAACAACCACGATAAATGTAGAAAAAAACAAGATACTGCTATAATCACATTAATTGCCGGATTTATAGTAATGATGCTAAACGCATATATAAGTTTTAAAAAATTGCATTCTTTACCTCTTTCTATTATGAAAATTATACTGGAGCCGGGTGGATGGTTTTTACTCTGGATTGGCTTCGATTTTTTGTTTTATGATATATACGAAATAAAAAAAGAGAGGGATTTTTTCCGCGAATTTTCGGAAGCAAACATTCATTTCAGATCATCCTGACCAGAATTTCAGCGAGAAGGCGGTAACCTATAAAAAATAGTATTGGCTCTGCTGTTTTTAAAGAAATTGGCTTCATACCACGACGATACACCTGCAATGGGAAAAACATAAATCCTTCATTGATTTTCAAAATCGGGATCAGTCATAAAGCTGATATACCTCAATATTTTTCAAAAATATTTAGAATAGTTTTACGATGCGCAAAAACTAAGACATGAAAAAGATACTTGTGCCAACCGATTTTTCTGACAATGCGTTGAAAGCCTCTGTATATGCAGCAGAAATTGCAAAGCGCAGCGGCGCCGTCATTTATTTTTTAAACGCAATGGAGTTGGGATTTGAAAAAATTTATGCTCCTTTTGCCCTGCATAGCAAATACGACATCCTGGTGATGGATGATAGAAAAACGGAACTGGACGAATTTTGCCGGACTATTGCAAAAAAATATCCTTCTGTTAAAATAGAAACAGACCTGGAGCGTGGCACCCCGATAAATTGCATTCTTGATTTTTGCAGGGACAAAAAAATTGATCTTGTTGTAATGGGCACCAAAGGTGCAGGGGCAGTGAGGGAAAGGCTGATTGGAACGGTGGCTGCGGGTGTTGTGGCTAAATCGCTTGTTCCGGTATTGGTAGTGCCGGAAGATTATGAACTGGAAAAACCGGGTACGATTTTATTTCTGACCAACCACTTTGAAAAAAATAAAAGATCGTTGGACATCATTGTCTCTCTTGCTGAAATATTTTCTGCAGAAATAAAAGTGGGTCTTTTTATTGATGTAGATACAGCTGAGGCAGTAGATTTTCTTGCCGGCAACCGCAACATAAACGAATACATCGGATTCTTAAAGACCAAATACCCAGATATCAAATTCACTGGAGAGGTGATTGAAGGAAAGCATTTTGAAAGCGCTATTGAATTGTATCACGCCCGGCATGAAACGGATATGGCAGCCATGATTACTTATCCCAAAGGATTTTGGGAAAAAGTATTACTGAAAAGCGTTACAAAGAAGATGGTTTTTCATTCAAAGATTCCTGTGCTAACCATCCCGCATAAATAAAAGCGCGTATGATCTATCTTCAATGATCGGGATTTATTGCTGAGAATTCATCAGCAATTTTGTCTAATTGTTTTGCAGGGACTGTTTCTTTGTCGTCATGAATGATAATTCTATAATAGAACCGCACTGATTCTCCTTTTTTCAATTGAAGGTTCTTTTTACTTTTACCGTTGGTGAATATTTTTTCTCCCAAAGGATTCGCAGCAAATAAACCGTAGCCTCTCGCGTGCCAGAAAGTAGGATAATTTGGATTGCCTGGGTGATCAACGATCACAATGCTTACCGAATCTTTTCCCATTTTTCCATACATTTTACACCAAACTGCTCTTGTGCTCCACACATCATCGCCTTGTTTTCCTTCACTCGTAAGATAATTGCCATTTGCAATGCTGTCTGCACTTTTCTTCACGACTGTTACATTTCCCTTATCGTCCGTGAATTTTTGATCTGTCATGGATGGAATCTGTAATTCATGCGCTACTCTCAACCCCAGCATTCCATCTTTTGCATCGGTAAATACAACATTTGTATTGGCTTTTAAGGTTGTTGACCTGTCAATGATACGCCAGTGAGGAGTGCCGCTAAATTCGAATTTTGTGGTTTCCTCCAGCAACACTTCATTTTTTTGATTGACCCAATTGGCATGATACGACAATACACCTTTATCACCATTTGATGTTTCAATGATCTTGTCAGTTTTTATCCAACCATACAAATGTTTTTTTTCTGCAGGAATAGCATATGAATTATTCCAGAAGTCCAGCCCATTCACATTCTCATAGGTGAACCAAAGGCCAACATGATGTGGATGATCTGTTGGTTCGCCTGGTAGTGGCTGAAGAGGAAATCCCCTGGTGATCGTCGTTCCATTGGATGCGTAGATCGGGTACAGCACGGGCTTTTCCAATGTGTCGGGATAAAAAAAACTGGTGAATAGTTTTTGTCCTATAAAGACATCGATCTTGTTCTCATTTTTCTCTTTGACGATACTCACCATTTCTTTTTGTGCAGTTGAAACAAGGAATGAGATGATGCTTATTGTCAGAGAAGCAAAATATTTTTTCGGGTGCATCTTTTGGCAATTGTCAATTCTAGTATTTAAAGACCTTTCCTCCTGCCATCACTTCCTGCGCTTTTGAGTCAAATGTTACTTTTAGCCCCGTGTGCACAGCGGCGTTTGTCATAATGGTTGCCATAGAATGACTATACCCTGCTTCAACGGGGGCATTTGGTTGTTTGCGGCTTCGAACGCATTCCATCCAATTTCGTATATGATTTGAAGTAAGTTGATCCCCACCCGTATTTGCTGAAGCAACCACTTGTTCAGTTTGTGCAAGGTTTACTTCAGGCAATAAATTTGGTTGCATATTCATTTCATCTGCAAATCTTTTTGTAAGACCACCGGTTGGTGAAACCTTATTGGTGATGAGATTTAACTCGCCACCATTGGAATAATAAATTTCCGCCGGATGTTCATCGCCGTTATGCATTCGCGATGAAAATGTGACCTGGAACCCTGACGCAAGATCATCTTCAGGACCGTATTCAAATACCGCTGTCATTGTATCCCAGTTTTTTCTTCCGTCTTTCCACATATAAATTCCGCCATTTGCAACAACACTACGCGGATGTTGCAGGCCACTAAACCAGTGCACAGTATCTATCTGGTGACTCATCCATTGACCTGGCTGTCCTGATGAATAGGGCCAGAACAGGCGGAACTCTAAATATTTTCTTGGGTCAAATGATTCAAAAGGCCTGTTTAATAAAAATCGTTTCCAGTCTGTGTCCTCTTCTTTTAACAATGGGACCAGTGCAGGTCTTCGCCAGCGACCGGGTTGATTAACATTCCAGGTCAACTCAACCATCGTTATCGGTCCAAACTTTCCTGATTTTATAAAACTTTCTGCTGATTTGTAGTTTGCCCCGCTTCTCCTTTGTGATCCGATCTGCACTATCTTACCAGAATCCTTGATTGCTTTTAACGCAGCACGATTGTCTTCCATGGTCTCTGCAAAAGGTTTTTCAACATAGGCGTCGCAACCTGCTTTCACGGCTTCGATCGCATGTAAGGCATGTTGAAAATCCGCAGTGCTGATAAACACCGCATCCACTAACTTTTTATCATACATCTCTTCATTGTTACGGCACGCTGTTATATCGTGCTGCATTTTTTCTTTCCACACAGCGGCTCCTTCCTCCCTGCGTTTTTTCCAAATATCTGAGACAGCGACCAGGTCGAAATTCAATTCTTTATAATGGTTCATAAAACAAGGAAGATGTGAACTGCGATGACGGTCAGAAAAGCCAACTACCCCCACTCTTACCCTGTCATTTGCCCCGATGATACGATCGTAGCTTTGTGCAGTCCATGCAAGTTTTGAAGCCATGATGCCGGCTCCTGCAAATGCTGTTTGTTTGATGAAATGACGACGTGATTTTTTCATAATACAATCTGGATTGAGTTTGATCTTGAAATTGAAAGAAAAATATTCTGAGTAAATGAGCTGAAAAGTTAAGAAGAAGTTTTCTGATAGCAATTTCTTAAAGAACGGTTACGCTATATTTTCCAGTCTACGATTTCATTTTCCCACTCGGCCCTGTACGGTGTTGTGATCTTAATGTAGTTATCGGTAAATCCCTCCATCATTCCTTTTTTATCGCTCGCTTCAAACAGTACTTTGCGAACCTGGCCGGTGTGCTGCTCTGTGAAGTATTGCATTTTTAGGTAAGAAAGATTACGGAGAGTTTTGTTTCTTTCATGACGAACATTTATCGGAACAGCGGGCTTTATGGAAAGTGCTTGCGTATTGTCTCTTTCTGAATAAGTAAAAACGTGGAGGTATGAAATATCCAGGGAATGCAGAAAATCGAAAGTTTCTTTAAAATCTTCGGCAGTTTCAGAAGGAAAGCCAACGATGACATCAACACCGATACAGCAATGAGGCATTAGGGTTTTAATAAGATGTACGCGATCGGCATATAGTTCGCGCCTGTACCTTCTTCTCATCAATCCTAATATTCTGTTGCTGCCACTTTGCAACGGTATATGAAAATGCGGCATGAACTTATCGCTGTTGGCTACAAACTCAATGATCTCGTTAGTAAGTAAATTAGGTTCAATGGAAGAAATACGATAGCGCTGGATGCCTTTTACTTTTTCCAACCCTTTTATTAGCGAATAAAAATTCTTTCTTTCTTCATCAGGAGCGTTTCCTGTTTCTCCCCCTTCGGGGGATGGGGGGCGAAAATCACCAAGATTAACCCCGGTCAACACGATCTCTTTTACACCTTGCGAAGCAAGATGTTCGGCATTTTTTATTACATGATCAATTGAGTCGCTCCGGCTTTTTCCTCTTGCCAACGGAATGGTACAGAAAGAGCAACTGTAATCACAACCATCCTGCACCTTTAAAAAAGTTCTCGTACGGTCATGAATGGAATAGGATGAATGAAAATCCGAAATTTCGCCAATGTCACAACTGCAAATTTTAGCAGGATCACCTTTACTTAACTCACTAATGTGTTTGATAAGGTTAAATTTTTCAGCAGCCCCCAGGACAAGATCAACACCCGGGATCTCAGAAATTTCCTTTGGTTTTAGTTGAGCATAACAGCCGGTGATAACAACAAGACTTTCGGGAGCTTTTCGCTGAATACGACGCACCAGCTGGCGGCATTCTTTGTCAGCATTTTCAGTAACCGAACAGGTATTGATGACATACACATCAGCCAATTCGTCAAATTCCTTTTTTTTGAACCCTTCGCTTTCAAGCATCCTTGAGAGGGTGGAAGTTTCAGAAAAATTGAGCTTACAACCAAGCGTATGAAAGGCGACAGTCCTTGCTTCTGCCATAGCCGGCAAAGATAGCTAATAGGGAATAATGAATAATGAATAATGAATAATCACTAGCGTCCTAAACATTAATAGAACATGTTCAAATTTGTTTATGTTAAAGAGAGCTTTATTCTTTCTTGGAAAGACGGCAAGACGTTAAGTGGATTTGTGGTCTCTTACCGTCTTACTGTCTTCCCGGCCACATGAAGTCGTTTGAACTGCAAAAAACTCCTAAATGCTTACTCAGTAATACCTTTAAAGAACTAATGTTTTCAGCTTTAGGACGGTAGTGATCAATAATGAGTGATGAGTGATGAGTAAGTGTGAGTAATGGGTGATGAGTGATGGGTAAGTGGGAGACTGCCAAATTTGGTAATATCTAACCCGGCATTATTTATGATTTTCCATCGTCTGTGCATCTTAGTATTTTGCATAAAACTTTTTATTTATGAAGAAGTGGAGCATTGGCTTGATGATGGTGATGACCTCGTTAATAACATTAGCACAGGAAAAAAACAAGAGCAATACACTATTATGGCAAATAACCGGCAATGGCCTGCCGAAACCATCCTATTTGTTTGGTACTATACACATGATCTGTTCCGAGGAGGCTGTGTTAAGCGATAGTTTGAAAGCTGCGATTGAAAGCAGTGATGCGGTTTATTTTGAAGTGGACATGGATAATTTGTTTGAAATGTTGGGTGTAATAAGGAAAATGAAAATGCGCAATGATACCACGTTGGCAGATCTTCTCAGTAAAGAAGATTATGCCAGGGTAAAAAATTATTTTGAGAACAAGGAAACTTTGCTTCCTTTCTCCGTTTTGGAGACTTATAAGCCATTATTGGCAGCCTCTATGTTAATGGAAGGAAGTACCGAATGCGAATCTCCTGAAGCAATGGAGGAGGTGATCATGAAAGAAGCAAAACAACATCGGAAAGATGTCAAAGGGCTGGAATCGATGTCTTTTCAAATGAGCATTTTTGATACCATTCCCTATAAAATGCAGGCGATGCAATTGGTAAAATATATTGACGAAGCAGATAAAGGAACCAGTGATGAAACAAAAGAATACGATAAACTAATGCAGGCCTACAGGGACCAGGACCTCTCAAAACTCGAGGAGCTCACTAAAACGACCGATATGGGTATTGCCAACTTTACCGATATCTTGCTATATAACCGGAACAAAAATTGGGTGGAGAAATTAAAAACTATTTTACCCGATCAGTCTGTTGTCATCGCCGTGGGGGCAGGGCACTTACCCGGTGACAAAGGCGTGATAAACTTACTGCGTAAAGCCGGTTATATTGTAAAACCTGTACCAAACAAGATCAAAAGATCGAACCAGATATAAGCTTTCTAAAGATCAAATCCTTTCCAGGTTGCTGAAAAAGAAATTTCCCTCGATGATCGCATTCGCATCACTGTCGCTTCCATGAACGGCATTTTCTCCAACAGAAGTCGCAAATAATTTTCGAATGGTTCCTTCGGCTGCCTGGGCGGGATTCGTGGCGCCTATAAGATCACGAAATGACGATACTGCATTTTCCTTTTCCAGAATAGCCGCCATGATAGGACCGCTGCTCATAAATTGAACCAGCTCTTCGTAAAAAGGCCTTTCCTTATGAACGGCATAGAATTCTCCGGCCTTTTGTGCCGAAAGTTTGGTCAGTTTCATTGCCACGATCCTGAATCCTTCTTTTATAATACGATCAATGATAGCGCCGGCATGGCCGTTTTTCATGGCGTCCGGTTTTATCATGGTAAATGTCTGTTTGCTCATACAAATATTTTTTTTTGCGGCGCAAATGTATAAGAAAGTTGGGAGTGAAATGAATTTGTTTTTTGTGGAAACAGATTTTACGGCAAATTCTTTTGTATTTACATTTGCCGTCCGCTTGACTCCTTAGCTCAGCTGGTAGAGCAACAGACTCTTAATCTGTGGGCCCAGGGTTCGATCCCCTGAGGGGTCACAAGTCCTGATTAGTCAGGGCTTTTTTATTTCCATCCCGTTAGCGCATTACAAGCGGGCTGTGGAACTCGAGGCCTGTTTATCCCGATCAAATTCATGTGAAAACAGCAATTAAAATTGTAAAAAAACGTTTTACTAGGTAGCTTAAAACCCGTACCCTGTATGCTTAGAGCCACCCTGTTGTCCCTTTGTATCATGCTTGTAGCTGCGTCTTACTCCCAGTCGGTAAAGCTTGTTCCCAACAATCCGATAGCGAAAATAGCCGGAAGGATGCACGGCGAAGAAGAAGATTATGCCATTACCATTGGCAGAACCATTTATCTCAGTTGCAGCAAGGAAGATTTTTTATCCGATACTCCGTGGGTAAGACACGAGTTTACTCACGTACAACAATATAGAAAATACGGCGTCCTTGAATTTGCCAAAAGATATTTGTTCTTTGCTATATTTTTTCATTCATACAGCAAGAATCCATTTGAAAAAGAAGCCATCTCCGCTGAAGGTCAAAAAACTAACTATAAAAAACCCTCAATAGCCATGAGCTCTTACTAACGGAATAATTATTTATGACGCGATCAGTTTAAGAAATTCATCTTTTTTTCTTCTTGCCACGTCGATCACATCCCCATTTTGCATCACAACTTGTCCCCCTTCACCGCGAATATATTTTTCTATATAAGTGAGATTGATAACATGTGAGTGATGGACTCTGTAGAAACGGTACGGTAACAGCATTTCCTCAAAATCTTTCAATAGTCGTGTAACGAGAAGTGTTTGACCGCTGAGCAAATGCAATCTTGAATAGTTTGAACTCGATTCGATACGTACGATATTTTTTATATTAATGAACTCCATTCCTTCACCTGTCGGAATGGCGATCCGGTCTTCCTGCGATCGGTTTTCCTGCAGGCTTTTTCTTAGAACATTTAATTTTTCCTGTGTCTGTCGCTTATGCTTTGCCATTAACCGGCTCACGGCATTTTGCAGATCCTCCACAGAAATTGGCTTCATCAGGTAATCAAAGGCGCTTATACGAATAGCATCAATGGCATAATGGTTATAGGCCGTTGTAAAGATTATTTCGGCGTCAACATTCTGGAGTTCTTCCAGCATCCTGAATCCGTTCATTCGCGGCATCTCAATATCAAGAAATATCACATCAGGCTTATAATGGCGGATCAGGAATAGCGCTTCTTCGGGTTTACCCGGAGTAGCCACGATTTTTATTTCAGGGCAAAACTCTGCGATTTTTTGCTGCAAGTTTTGCAGACTGCTTAGTTCATCATCTACTAATATCGCCTTTAGTAATTCCATATAATTAAACTGCCTTTATTAAGATGTCCACCTTCGTTCCGGATGATTCATCATTTTTATCAAACAAATCAGTAATGGTAACACGACCATTAGCATTTTGTTTGCGATTAAAGATATTAATACGTTCTTCTGTAATGGTAAGACCTACGCTTTTATGACGAGGCCTGTTTTGTTGATTGTAGTGGGATGATAATTGGCGGCCGATGCCATTGTCTTCAATACTGTAGTGAATATAATCTCCTTCCAGGATGGCTGACACCGTTAAGTTTAGATCATCTCTTTCGCTATGTGCCAGCCCGTGCACGATCGCATTTTCGACATAAGGCTGAATGAGCAGGGCCGGGACCTTGTAATCACCATTGAGCAGGAGAGGATCTACATGGAGCCTGAAGCAAAATTTGTTATTAAAGCGCAGCTGCTCCAGGTCAACATACAAACGCAATGCCTCCATATCTTTGCCCAATGGCACCAGTTCATTGCGGCTACTGTCGAGGATCATTCGTATAAGCCTTGCAAATTTGTTCAGGTAACTGCTGGCAAGGCGCTTTTCGTTTTGCATCATAAAATTTTCAATGCTGTTCAGGCTGTTGAAAATAAAATGCGGGTTCATCTGCGATCTTAATGCCATCATCTCAGTCTCAGCAATTTTTTGTTTGAAGGAGGCCTCTTGTCGGATTTGTAATATCCGCCGGCGTATCAGGAAAGTGGTCAAAGCTATAATGAATGCAAGACATGAGATCTTGAACCAATTGGTTTGCCACCAATGAGGCTGTACAATTATTGCTACTTCATCTTCACTGCTTACCAGGTCTCCATATGTGTTCCCACCTTTAACATGCAAGGTGTATTTGCCCGGCGAAAGGTTATAAAAAGCAAGATGACCATTTTCATTTTGCTGCCACTTATCCATCACGCCGTCCAACTTGTAATAGTACCGGTTGTCCCCATCATAATTCATAACGGAGAAATCCAAAGTGAAGCGATTTTGTCCGGGTGCAACAACCATCTCCTTTTGGCCTGAAGAACTAAAATGAAAAAAACAGGGAGCATCCATTAGCGTTGCCTCGCTGAAATGAACAGGTACAGGTACGTTTTGATCGGGATGGCCCAGTAATTCGGATGGTTGTATCCGTAATACATATCCTTGTATGCCGCTGTAAATCGAATGACCATTCCCTGTTTGAAATGTGCCATTCGAATTGTTCCTCAGCCCTTCTGTATTGGTCAATTGGCGTACCTGCCCTGTTGCATGCAGAATGTAAAAAATACCCCTCTCAGTATTCAGCCAGATGTTTTGGTTTCGGTCAAGAACGATCCCCGAAACGTCTACTCCTCCAAGGAGTTCATTGCTCGTATAGTCCCGCACTATTTTTTTTGACGTCGGATCAAATGCAAAAGCACCCGTATAGGTCGCTATCCACAATATTCCCTGGTTGTCTTCGGCAATGGATTCAAAGCTATTGCTATGTTGCCTGAGGTCTGTTCCCCGGAAACTGAATACAGGAACGAAATGATCTGTGCCGGGATCATATTTAAACAGGCCTTTGCCAAGTGCCGTTACATATAATTCCTTTTTGCTGCTCATGTACATGGTTAGCAATTGGGACGGAACACAATCGCTGCATCCCGATGAATTAATAAAATGTTTTGTAAACTTCCTGGCAATTGGATCAAAGACATAAATGCCGTTCGGTCCATTGTTCCGTGTTCGTATCCACCAGTCATGATCGTTCACCGTCATGATGGTACGCAACCCGGTGGTTGAGTTAGCATCAGGTGGTTTATATAATACAGCCCTTTTTGATCGCAGGTCATAGTGAACGAGATACTCATTTGTGGTAAACCATAAAACACTATCGCCCTGGCTACGTATATAATATGGTTTCAATGAATCGGAGAGTGAAAAAGATTTGGTAGCAGTTCGTACACTATTGACCATTTTTGTGAGCACACCTTCTTCATTAAAATAAAAAAGACCCTCTCCCACCCACCGAGTCATCCAATATCCTTTTGGAACTTCACAAAGAGAATAAATCCAGTCTGAAGCAGTGGTTGGCAATATGCCGGAAGAGGTGGAGATATTCCACAGATCGAAAAGCTGTCGCGAAGGCACGGCATAACAAACCCCTGCTTCCGTGCCAACCCATAAAATATTCTGGCGGTCGACAAAAACATGCTGAACAACATTTTTTGTAAGAACCTGCTGCGGGAAATGTCCGAGATGAAAAGTATATTCCTTATTATTAAGAGAAACGGGGTCAACAAGAATAAGACCATGATCACTACCCAATACCAGCCACCGCATATGGCGCTGGTCCTGCCATTCAGTGATGGAATAGATGACGTTGCTTGGGCTATTCAGTTTTACGGTAAAGATCTTGCCAGTTTCAGGATCGAAGCCCATGAGTCCTCCGCCAAAAGAGGCTACCCAAAATTGAAGATTTGAATCCTGGTAAACACCCTGGATATTTCCGTTAAAGGGGCCAAAGCATTTCGTTACATGCATGGATTTTTTGTCTATCATGAATACATATTCAAAATTGCTGGCCCATAAGTTTCCCTGCCTGTCTTGGGTCAATGCTTTGTATGATTCGATCTTTCTTTTTTCCACATCATCGAGATCTTTAATTCCGGTGGAAATTTTTTTTAAGTGAAATGAGCTGTCCAAATGGTATACGGAAGATTGCGTAGTGACCCACTTCGAATTATTTTTGCTGACATAGATATTTACATATTCATCATTATCCAGGCTGACACTGTCGGCCGGATTATGGCGGAAATTCCGGAACAAGCCGGTTTTTTTATCATATAAGCTCAACCCCTCACGTGTGGCGATGCATAAATGATCTGTCCTGTCGGGGATAATCTGGTAAATACCATTATTGACCAACGAATTTTCATCAGCAGGATTATGAAAAAAATGTTTTACGCGGTAACCGTCAAAACGGTTTAATCCGTCAAGCGTACCAATCCAGATGAAACCCTGCTGGTCCTGGGTAATATATCCCACCTCGTTGTTCGAGAGTCCTTCTTTCTCGGTGAGATAATTGAACTGCAGATCAGGAAATTGTTGTGAATATGCAGCATTCACCCAGAAGACACTGGCCATATACAGCCACGAGGCTTTCACAGTTTTTGTTTCCTATAAATTTAAAAAAATTGAGGTGTATGTCTTTTGAAATTTACACTTACTTGTGAGAAATTGCCAGGGAATTTTTGTCCCGTTTACCTTCCTATTGTGATGGAACATCGAAATCGCTTGCGGGAAAACTCATATTGGGGTTAACCTCTACAAGATTTATATGTAAAGTTGTCGCCCTGCCGTCCGACTCTGTGTCAGTGCGGTTCAATTTTACAAGTCCACCCCATACGAATATCGTTCCACTGATCGCCATTCCCGGCAGGCCGGCGCCAATACTTTTGAGTACGTTCATTAAGCTTTGATAACCCGGAACCTGTTTGCTCATCCAAAAGTTTTGGATTGATGATCTATCCTTGTGTTGAACGAGAGTACAGGTAAAACTGTCAACCTGTTCCTCCCCGACAACAACAAATTCCGGGTCATCGCCCGGCGCTGAGGAGTATCCGTTGATAGTAGATTTATGAGAACGAAAATCATAAAAGACAGTGTGGTCCGGCGAAGAGAACTGATAAAATATCCCTGTATGACTTAACACATTTTGCCCGCTTTCCAAAACAATGTCGCACCTGAGGCCGATGAGGGAATCCATTTCGACATGGTAACCCACGTCGATATTCATAGAACCACTTATTTTTCCCGTGTACACCAGCAACACACCCTTTCCTTCTGCTGTTCCGATTTCGGCGTTTTTTGTTGGTCCTTTCTGTACGCCGTTTGGAAACACACCCGCCGAATCAATTTTGGTATTTTTCTTTTTCCCCTTTGGTATCCCCTGTCCTGCTGAGCAGAGAGCTATGAACAATAACGGCAAAAGAATTCTAAGTTGTTTCATGATCCTATTTTATTGCTTCATTCTGATTTCATTGTTTCTGCAATTAAAACGATCTGCAATTCCACTTACGAATGATGCGAGTGCTGTCCCGCATCGCCAATTCGTGAGATATTATCCACCTATCATTTAGCGATTTGCCTTCCAACTGCATGGGATGCCGGGCGACGAGGCATTTTACAATTTTAGAAATTCTACTCTGCGATTGTTGGCTTTCCCTTCGGGTGTTGAATTGCTGTCGACAGGCTGAGACTCGCCTTTCCCGTCTGTATCAAGTCTTGCTCCATCAATACCAAAATCTTTCGCGAGAGAGTTTTTTACAGATTCAGCCCGACGCCTGGAAAGGGCAAGGTTATCCGCGTCACCTCCATCGGAATCTGTATGCCCGACTATTTTCACTTTTACTAATGAGTTTTCGGTAAGAACATTTGCAATATCTTTCAAAACACCATATGATTCAGGTTTGATCTTATCGCTGTTTACATCAAATAAAATACCGCTGGTTACAAATTTTCCTTCGGTGATCAGCTTATTCCTGGTGTCGGGTGCACCCGCAGCAAATTTTATATTGCTGACCAGGTAACGATCCTGGTTTTTAAAATCTCCTGATATTTCAAAAAGCAAAGTAGAATATGGCTTATTGGCCGGAAATGCACTGGGCAGATCATATACTTTTTCTTCATTTAGGTAAACTCTTATTCTCTTCTTCTGCCTCCAAACAGAAACGTGGACATGCCTGTCTCCCTTGCCTTCGTTGCCATTGAACTGTGTTGTAGAGACCTCGTTCCTCATTGTGCTTTTCCCATCTTCAAAACTTTCCGCAAATGCATAGCCGGTGTTTGCGCCGCCGGTGGGTTGAACACTGAATTTGACGCCGTCTCTTTGCCCGTCTGCCATAAACCAGTTATCCAAAACGTCTTTACTGCCGTTTGGTCCGGTGAGAAAATAAACAGAAAGAGGCGGGGAATAGTCATTGTAATCTTTGTTGGAGCTTATGTCATATTCTAAAGTGAAATTGTCAGGAAGGCTCTTAATGTATTCCGGTATAAATTTTCCCGGTTTTGTGAGCATAAGCAAGTGGCCTTCCCGCGAAGATGAGGTAACTACCTCTCCGGACGAATTTGTGTTCCATGTTGCAGGAAAATCCCCGATCGCATCTTTTGAGAAATCATCATAAGCAAGAATCTTGTCTCCCGGAATAAAATCAAACTTGCTATAGGTCTTGAAACTTGGGGAACCATCACCATTGTCTTTTTTTGAATTGTTACCTGGTGTATTTGGAGAATTGGATGCGGTACTTGTAGAACCGGATGCAGCATTGTTATTCGTTGTATTATCAGACTTTGGTTTCTTCTTTTTGTCAAATATTTTCCCCAATATTTTGTCGGTGACCTTATCAGCAGCCTTTTCCGTTGCAACCGTAGTTCCTTCCTTTGCCCCTTCTTTTACCCCTTCCGCGGCCTGCCGTTTAAGAATATCAGAGGTTGACTGCGCATGAGTTACCAGGGTAGAGGTTGCGAACAATACACAAAAGAATAAATTCCTCATAAAATAAAATTTAAAAGATTGAAAAATCGGTCATGGTCTTCCATGGTTGCTTCAAGGGGTGCTGTATTGCGTAGGAAACCCGAAGCTATTAACCGGTTTTGCTTTTTTAAATTCCTAATGCGTAACTGGCAAAATGCATTCAATAAATGGCGGGAAATAAGTAACAGGCTTGGAAACTGATCCGGAGAGACCCGCATAAACGGAGGTCTTAATGGAAAATATTCTTCCCTTCACCATGTTAATTGGCTTGGGAATCGTTCGGCAAATAAAATTTAAAAAGGGAAAATGAATGTTTTTGAAGAGGCCACCGTGACTCCACCTGTTAGCCAAGCTAACAGGCGGGTCGGATTGTTTTAAAATCTTTCAATGGATTTGGACTACGGCGGCTGGACAGTCAATTGTTGGCGTTAACCTCAAATTGTTTTCCATCGGATTGGATGTTCTAAGGACGTTGGATCTTAACTATTTTTCAAGGATCTTGGTGGTTTTCGGTCGGGTGGATCAGTTCTTTAGGATCAATTGGTTTTGGTTTATCTCCTAAAAAGGAAGAAGTTGACCGATATTGGATTTCTTGGGTTTGGTTTTCCAGGATTTGGATAAATTCTTAGGACGGTTTTTGGACATTGGACAGATTGATGCTATATCAATCAACTTCTGAAACAAAAGTATGTCGGCATTGTTAAATTGTATAGAGCAAAACTGCTCCTTTTTATTGCGACGGTAATTACCGGAAGGAAAGTAATACAGCGAATATTTTTATTGCAAAACCACGAATAATTAATTGGTACAAATACGATTTTATGCTTAAACCGGTGGCTTATGATTTAATTTTTCATTTCCCCAAAGCCTGGATGACATCGTATTTTGTAACAATATGAAAACTGCCTGCTTCATCTTTTGCCAGCACGGCGCCATTTTCTTTATTGATAAGAGAACTTAGTTTTTCCACAGGTGTGTCAAAATCTACGATAGGATAGGAGGGCTCAAGGACGGATTCAACTTTTGAGTTTTTTATCTCCGGATTGTCAAATATTTTTTGAAACAGACCATTTTCACTGATAGCTCCAATGGGCCCATTGTGATTCATCACCGGTATGTGCTCAATATCATATTTCTTCATCAGCTCTACTGCTTCTGAAACAGTTTGACCCGGTTCAATGGTCACCAATTTTTGGGTCCCCCGTGCACTGATAATATCTTTGAATGTTTTTACATCAAGGAAGCCTCTTTCGATCATCCACTGATCGTTATAGATCTTAGCCACATACCTGCTACCGTGATCATGAAAAATGCAAACGACCAGGTCATCCTTTTTCAATTTATTTTTTAACTGCATTAGTCCCTGCAAGCAACTTCCTGCACTGTACCCGCAAAATATTCCTTCCTCCTTCGCCAATTTTCTCGCCATTACTGCACCAGCTTTATCGGTCACCTGTTCAAAATGATCGATCACACTCATGTCATAATTTTTAGGAACAAAGTCTTCCCCGAAACCTTCACTGATATAAGGATGAACTTCATGGATATCCACTTCGCCCGTGCGGAAATATTTTGTAAGCAACGAACCATATACATCGATTGCCCAAACCTGTATGTCAGGATTTTTTTCCTTTAAATACATAGCAGTGCCTGTAATTGTTCCTCCTGTTCCTGCTGTGCAAACAAGGTGTGTGATCTTTCCGTCTGTTTGCCTCCATATTTCAGGTCCCGTGGTTTCATAATGGGCAAGACGATTAGCGAGATTATCGTATTGATTACACAAATATGAATTTGGAATTTCTTTTTCCAGGCGCCTTGCAACTGAATAATAGCTTCTCGGATCCTCCGGCTCTACATTAGTGGGGCACACAATTACTTCAGCGCCTAGCGCTTTTAAAATATCAGCTTTTTCTTTTGATTGTTTATCAGTCGTCGTAAAAATGCATTTATATCCTTTGACCACTGCGACAAGGGCAAGCCCCATTCCTGTATTTCCACTTGTGCATTCAATGATCGTTCCGCCTGGTTTCAATTTTCCTTCCTTTTCTGCCATCTCAACCATCTTCACCGCCATTCGATCCTTTATGGAATTGCCGGGGTTGAAATAGTCCACCTTCGCCAGCACCATACATGGAAAATCTTTAGTGATCTTATTCAGTTTTATCAACGGAGTATTGCCAATAGTTTCAAGGATGTTGTTCTTGATATCCATAACTTTCTTTATGATGTAAAGTTATGAATTTGGCAGGCAGCTTTCGTTAGCCTCAAGCGTCGCGTCTTCGGCGTCTGACGGAAACGTGAATCGTGGGTGGTGAGTTTGTCAATAGCCAATTAAGCTAAACTTTATTTAATCAGCGTAAATCAGAAAAATCAGAGAGAGTAATCCGCGGGTCAATCAGAGTAATCCGTGTCAAAAAAAGCCCCGACGATACTGTCGGGACTTACCGGACCTGATGATAAAATCATCAAGCGTCTTTCTGTAATTTTTTCTTCTTGGCTGCCAGGTATCTATCCAGCAACATCAATCCCAGCACCACATTGATCATCATGAAGACATTTACATAAGTATTATTGAAAAATTTGCCATAATCAACCTTACTGATATCGATAGGTAGCTTATCATTACCGCCGGCATTCCAATCCACCTGTCCAAAACCATAAATTAAAAATCCAATGATCAAAGTGATAAAGAAGATACCAATACCCCAAATGATCTTGTTATTAATGTAAGTTTTTGCAGCCGGGGCAATTTGATATTTCGCGATCTCTTCCATCACATTTTTTGTAAACCGTAACGAAGGTTCTTCCAATGCAGATGATTGCACCAGTTGATGAAGCTCAAGCAACTCGTGATACTTCTCCTTCCATTGCTTGTTTGTTTCGATCAATTTTTCAATGGCAGATCCTTCGTCAATGGAACTTAGTCCATCGATGTACTCCCACAATCTGTCATCAATATTATTTTTATTTTCTTCCATACTAAATGGCTTTTATCAGTTTAATGAAGGTCTTTTATTTCTTCTGAAAAATATCTTTCCATTTTCTCTTTTAATCTCGTCCTCGCTCTGTGCAACCGAACCTTAGCTGTATTGACTTCCACTCCAAGTATCTGACCGATCTCCTCAAGGCTTTGTTCATTTTTATAAAACAAAGTTATGATCTCGGCATCGTCAGCGCTAAGCAAGGCAATCGCCTGGTTGACCATGTTCAGCCTCGACTTCTGTTCAACCTGGTTTGCCCTGAACCCCGAATCCTGGCTATCGGCCACCTCAAATGTTCTTTCATCATCCAGTGATTTTACATCTAAACGCTTTTTCCTCAAAAAGGTGATGCAGGTGGTGTTTACAATTGTATAAAGCCAGGTGCTGAATTTTGCGGTCCCCTTAAAATCTGCCAAAGAGCGATAAGCCTTAATAAATATGTCTTGTGAAACTTCTTCCGCATCCTCCCGGTTTTTGGTAAAGCGGAAAGTAAGTGTAAACACATACGATTTATACCGCTCTACTAATAAAGCGTAGGCATTATGGTCGCCTTTCAGCACAATGCTGATGATTTCACTATCTGAAGGTCCGGCTGACATTCTATATTATAAGACTACAAGGAAACTTCCGGGGTTACATAACTAAGGTACAAGGTTAATGGGAGAAGATATGACATATATATAGTTGAGTTTTTTTGCATTTATTGTAACCTGTCTGAGCAGGTTGTGGTCAAAGTTCCTGTAAATTGATTCAAAAAAAGTTCTTTACAAGCTGTAACCAGGATTTATAGATAGTAGTCAAAGAATGTAACGAACAAATTCATTAACCTGTCTGCCGACAGGCAGGCAATAAAAATTTATTTTATGCACGGAGGAGAATTTTTAATACCAATTGTAATGTTTGCCGGAGGATTTGCCATGGTGTTTGGCATCGTTTACCTGAAAACGCGCCAAAACCTGGCTATGATCGAGAAAGGGATGAATCCAAAAGAAAGAGCACGGAGATCAACGCCCACCTATCTTAAATGGGGTATGCTTCTCATAGGAGCAGGTATAGGATTGCTGTCAGCTTTCCTGATAGATACCTTAATGATCCCACGGGAAATTGAACCTGTTGCCCTGTACTTTTCATTGATCGCGATCGGGGGTGGAATTGGTTTGGTGGCATCTTATAGGATGGATAGAAAAGAATTATTGAATGGGGAATGACCAATAACTTTCTCTCAACAAAACTATAATGCCAGAGAATTTTACAACGGCGCCTTCAACAAAATCTTCTCAACTTGAAAAGAAAGTGGAGGGGTTTTGTTTAATTGTTGCTCCCATGTTGTTTGCGGCTTCCACCTTCTTTTGGCAAAATGGTGAGTATGGAGTGGAAGCGGCGGTCCTGATCATCTTTTCAATGTTTTTTTGGATCCCCGCGCTTACAGGTCTTTTTTCACTGATAAAAAATGAAAAGCCGCGGTATGCAGTGTGGGGTTTATGGATCGCAGTGTTTGGATGCATCAGTGGTGTGTGTTTTGCCTTTCTTGGCTACCTGGCAACGATCTTCAATATTTCACATGAGCAATACCTTTATTCATTATCGCATTATCCAGTTACTTCTCAAATGTTATTATTCGGATCCGGGCCATTATTCCCATTAAGCATTTTTGTTCTTGGGATCAATTTAATGTTGAAAAGGTCCGTTCCTGCCTGGACCGGTCTATTATTTTGCCTGGCCGCAATTGCTTTTCCATTAAGCCGCATTCCACGCATTGAATGGATGGCACATATTGCCGACCTGGCTATACTTATTCCTTCGGCTGCAATTGCATGGCAAATGCTCAAAAAATAAGAAGTTCACGTAGCTAATCCTTCAGGACATCAAGGGCTTTTTTTATAGCATTGTCATCCATATTCAAGATCTCATAAAATCCTTCATTTCTCCATTTATAGCGTGCGAGATAAGCTTTCAATTTTTGCTTAATTGCCTCCTGGTCCTTCTCCGGAATATTTCTTAAATAGATCGTATCTTTTTTTGCATAATTCACCAACTGGTTCCATATATCATTGATCCCGTGAAATCTTTGTGCAAAATCAATGGCGGATCTGTATTGATCAAGCTGGGGAAGATTATGGATGTAGTAATTATAAACAAAACTATTGAAGGCGGTCTCCAGGTATAGTTCTGTCACATTATGTTCTATGTTATTTGTGTCAATGGGTACAAAAACATCGGGCATAATTCCTCCTCCACCATAAACCTTCTTTTTGTCCTTTCCGAGTGTGGTATAAACTTGTCCTTTATTTATTTTGTTTGAATCTGCATACAATAGTTCACCGTCTTTATACCGTTCCCAGATGTCTTCCATATAAACCTTTCTTCCCTTGTCATAAGCTCGCTGAATGCTTCTGCCGACGGGTGTGTAGTAACGTGCCACAGTTAATCGTATGGCAGAGCCATCACTCAGTTCATATTGTTGCTGCACAAGCCCTTTTCCAAAAGTTCTTCTGCCAACTATGGTCGCCCTGTCCCAATCCTGCAAAGCACCTGAAACGATCTCACTGGCACTTGCGGAAAGTTCATCAACGAGCACTACCAGTTTGCCCGTTTCAAACAAACCAGGCCGTTTGGCGGTGTATTCTGCTCTTTTAACGTTGGTGCCTTCTGTATAAACGATCAATTTATTGTCATCAAGAAATTCGTCTGCAATTTGAATGGCCTGGTCCATTACGCCGCCACCATTTCCTCGCAGGTCCAGGATCAATTTTTGTAAACCCAGTTTCTTCAGGTTTTCCATGGCTCGCATGAACTCTGCGTAAGTATTTTCAGAAAACTTATTTAGTTTAATGTAACCTGTATTCTTATCGATCATATAACCTGCATCAAGAGAAGGAACGGGAATACGTCCCCTGGTTACGGGAACAGTAAGGATTTGATTATTGCGTAAAATGGTCAGATTGATTTGGCTATTTCCCGGTCCGCGTATTATTTTTTTGACTTCCTCACTTGAGATCCTTTGTCCCGCAATAGGTTTATCATTGACTTTTAAGATCCGGTCAGCCACACGCAAACCAGCTTTATCGCTTGGACCGTCCGGCACGACATACAATACATTTACTGTATCTGAAAAAATATTGAATTCAACACCAATGCCTTCGAAATTACCGGCGATATCGTCATTCACGTCTTTGAGGCTGCTGGCAGGGATGTATACAGAGTGAGGGTCAAGACCACTCATCATTTGCTGAATGGCTCCTTCCTCAAGTGTATCCATATGTACGGAATCGACGTATCTTGACTTGATAAGTTCCAGGGCTTCTTCGAGGGAATTTCGTTTATTTAAAGCAAAAAAACTTTTGGTAGTTCCTGTTTGTTTGTGAAGGTTAAAACCGAAAAACATTCCGGCGATCATGACGATGGAAAAGATCAGTGGCAGCCAAACCTGTAATTTTTTATTAGTCATCTCTTTGCTTTCTTTGTAATTTGATTGCAAAATACTGGATTTGTATTTAACGATTTTGGGTACAGACTTATTACAACAAAACTTTTAGCTTCCGGTTGAAAAAACATGACCTCGGTTAAACTAATTGCTGATAGCGGCGCTACAAAAACGGAATGGTGTCTTCTTAATGGAGGCCGAAAGAAGATGATCCTGACCCAGGGGATCAGCACGTATTTTTTAACTCCCGGAGAAATTAAAGACCTTCTGACAAAGGAGCTTAAGTCAAAAATAAGAGCAGTGGTCAATGAGATCCATTTTTATGGCACAGGCCTTTTTGATCCTGCAAACAGGAAGATAATGACCGGGATTTTGAAGAAAATCTTTCCGGGAGCAAATGTAAACGTGCACGATGATATTACCGGCGCGGCGAGAGCTTTATGCGGAGATCAAAAAGGGATTGCCTGCAACCTGGGTACCGGAACTTTTTCCTGTTACTATGACGGAAAGAAAATTGTGAAGAGCAGGCCGGGCCCGGGGTACGTTTTAGGAGATGAAGGAAGCGGTGCATACTTAGGCAAAAAAGTACTTCAATACTACTTATATGAAATTTTTGATGAGGATTTAAAATATTTTTTTGATAAGAAATACAATACCGACCGGGCTGAAATATTGCAAAATGTATACAGAAGGCCATTCCCCAGTCGTTACCTTGCCTCGTTTGCCTTGTTTCTTGCAGAAAACCGCGGACATTACATGGTCGAAAATATACTGGAAGATGGGTTAAATGACTTCTTTTTCTATCATCTTATAAAATATCCTCAGATTTGGAAATTACCGGTGAACTTTGCAGGCAGCATTGCGTTTGGATTCAGAGATGTGCTGGAGCAACTGTGCAATAATTACGAGTTCGACCTGGGAAAAGTAATAAAAAGACCAATGGAAGGGTTGGTTGATTTTCATGGCCGATAATGAATGATATGGAAGATTTTTTAAAAATTACAGAACAAGCTTCGGAGTATCACCACCTTGAAAAAATGAGTGTGCTTGAGGTCCTGAGCCACATTAATGAGGAAGATCAGACTGTTCCTTTTGCGGTAGCGGAAGCTCTACCCCAAATAGAATTACTGGTACAGGCCATTACTGATAAAATGTTGATGGGAGGACGTTTGTTTTATATTGGGGCAGGCACAAGCGGCCGGTTAGCAGTAGTGGATGCGAGTGAATGTCCACCAACTTACGGAGTTCCATACGGATTAGTAGTGGCAATTATTGCAGGTGGCGAAAAAGCAATTACAACCGCCGTTGAGTTTGCAGAAGATGATAAAGAGCAGGGCTGGAAAGACCTGCAGGAATATAACATTTGCGATAAAGACGTAGTTGTGGGTATCGCTGCCAGCGGAACAACACCTTATGTGATCGGGGCATTGGAGGAATGCAGGACAAGGGGTATCATAACCGGGAGCATTGCATGTAATCCAAATTCACCTATTAGCGCCTCAGCAGACTATCCCATTGAAGTAGTAGTAGGCCCTGAGTTTGTTACGGGCAGCACAAGAATGAAGAGCGGCACTGCTCAAAAACTGGTATTAAATATGATTTCAACGACGGTAATGATACAGTTAGGGAGGGTGGAAGATAATAAAATGGTAAATATGCAGTTGACAAATGAGAAGCTGGTAGATCGGGGAACAAAGATGGTGATGGAAAGAACGGGCATGAAAGATTATGATCGGGCAAAGGAGATCTTGTTACAATTTGGAAGTGTAAAAAAAGCAGTAGAAAATTTGAAAATGTGAGTTCATCGATCATTTTCGAATTGAGAAAATGTAACCTATGCACGACATTGAACCTTTTTATAATTGGCGTCATATTTATGTAAGTGAGGACGACGAACGATCACCATTTTTTGGCAGAGCGTATTCTGAATTTGAATATTCGCATACCATTTACAATTACTACATCCATCCTCAATGGGATGATTTTGGTTCCCGTACGCTTTACCTTAAAGTGCTCATCGCCGACTATGATGAAAAATATGCCGTGATCGAATTAATGGGTGAATGGAACGATGCTATAGAAAATGATATCATGGAATTAAAACGGGAGGTGATCGATGTATTTGAGGGGGAAGGGATTTTCAAATTTGTTCTCATAGCCGATAATGTCTTAAACTTTCACAGTGGAGACAAGGAATATTACCAGGAATGGTATGAAGAGGTAACGGATGAAAATGGTTGGATCGTAATGATCGACATGCCCGAGGCTACACAGCACGATTTTAAAAACGTCAAGCTCAATCAATATATTGAATTGTACGATCTTCCTAACTGGAGAACTTACAAACCTTTTCATCTCTTTAAGAAAATTGATAATGAACTGATGGCGAGATTAAAAATGTAACTGGTTGCTGGGTATTGGTTGCTTGTCACTGGTTTTTCCGTAGGAACAAAAATTTCAATTGTCATCAAGCAACAAGTGAGCAAGTAACAAGCAACCAAAAAGTTTTCTCTTTCATTTGACGTCCCGATGCTATTTTTGCAGCGCCAAAGGCCCCAGGGACTCCCCTGGAGCGATGCTTTGGATAAAATTTTTTAGCTCCTCATTGATTATGAAATGGTCTGAATTCTTCACTTCGTCAGTAGGTAAAAAGTTTGTGATGGCAGTAACGGGTTTGTCCCTGATCTTGTTTTTGATCGTTCACGTTACCGTAAATGCCTGTATGTGGGCCATTGTCTTTGTTCCTGGTGATAATGGTGAAGTATTTAATAAAGCTGCACACTGGCTGGGTCAGACACTGGTTCCCCGTGTTCTCGAGATAGGTTTGTTTGTTTTTTTTATTATTCACATTGCACAAGGTTATGTCCTGGAACTACAGAACAGGGGAAGAAGGGGGATCAGCTACAACGTTCCAATGGGTTCGCGGGGAAGTACATGGTATCGTAAATCAATGGGTTTGCTTGGCACATTGATCTTTTTATTTCTGATCGTGCATATCGCCGATTTTTGGATCCCATCAAGATTTGGAGGATTGGATGAGGTCATGTATGATGATACACCCGGAATGGCATATCATAACCTGTATGGAAAAATGGTCGTGGTTTTTCAAAATCCGTGGATAGTTATTTTATATATTATTGGCTGTATCTCCCTTGCCTGGCATTTGATACATGGATTTCAAAGTTCTTTCAGAACGTTAGGGGTTTCGAATAAAAGATACCTGGCAATTCTGAATGGAACAGGGTGGGCATTTTCAATTATTGTTTGCCTCATATTCGCTATGATGCCGGTGAGTGCGTATTTAGGGTGGGTGAAGTGATGAATAGCAACGGGTTTTTACCCGTTGAAAAAAATAAATGAATAGAATTATCCCAAAGGGATCCTCCAAGGGAGTCCTTCGGACCTTCGGGACCGAACGTACAAGAGTGCGACGCAACAGACGTTGAATAGAAAGGTGAAAGCTGGTCCCAAAGGGATGCCTTTGGCATAACAAAAAATAAGGAAAGAAATAAAAGAAAGGTCAAGTAGAGAACTATGATCATTTAAATCAAATCAATCAGAATAATCTGTGATTCTATGTTAGATTCTAAAATTCCGGTTGGGCCGTTAAATGACAAATGGACGAATTACAAGGGGCATTGTAAACTGGTGAACCCGGCGAACAAGCGCAAGCTGGAAATAATCATAGTAGGAACAGGATTAGCCGGAGCATCAGCAGCGGCATCGTTGGCCGAATTAGGTTATAAGGTAAAAACATTTTGTTTCCAGGATTCTCCGCGGCGTGCACATTCCATTGCTGCGCAGGGAGGGATCAATGCAGCAAAAAATTATCAGAATGACGGAGACAGCGTTTACCGCTTGTTTTATGATACCATTAAGGGCGGTGATTATCGCTCGAGAGAAGGAAATGTTCATCGCCTGGCAGAAGTAAGTGTAAATATTATTGATCAATGCGTGGCGCAAGGAGTACCCTTTGCGAGAGAGTACGGTGGTTTGCTGAGTAATCGCTCTTTCGGCGGTACACAAGTACAAAGAACTTTTTACGCTGCCGGCCAAACGGGTCAGCAGTTATTGATTGGTGCATACCAGGCATTGGAGCGACAAGTGGCGCTTGGGAATGTAAGAATGTATTCGCGTCATGAAATGCTGGACATTGTGAATATTGATGGAAAGTGTCGTGGTATTATTGTTCGAGACCTGGTGAGCGGCCGTCTCGAAAGACATTCTGGTCATGCAGTGTTACTATGTTCAGGAGGCTATGGAAATGTCTTTTATCTCTCTACCAATGCGATGGGTTGTAATGTGACTGCCATCTGGAAAGCACACAAGAAAGGTGCATATTTTGCCAACCCCTGCTTTACACAAATTCATCCCACTTGTATTCCGGTGACCGGAGATCATCAAAGCAAATTAACGTTGATGTCTGAGTCACTGCGCAATGATGGTCGTATTTGGGTTCCAAAACAAAAAGGAGACACGAGAAGGCCAAATGAAATTCCGGAAGATGAAAGGGATTATTATTTGGAGAGAAGATATCCCGCATTTGGAAATTTAGTTCCGAGAGATGTTGCATCAAGAGCGGCGAAGGAAAGATGCGATGCGGGTTATGGAGTGGGCACATCGAAGCAGGCCGTTTACCTGGATTATGCTGATGCGATTAAACGGTACGGAAAAATAGAGGCAGGAAAACAGGCATTGCACGATGTGAATGAAGCAACAATCGCTAAACTTGGAGACGCAGAAATTATTAAACTTGGAAAAGAAGTAGTAAAAGAGAAATATGGAAACCTTTTCGATATGTATGAAAAGATAACCGGCGAAAACCCTTATGAAGTGCCGATGAGAATCTATCCCGCAGTTCATTATACAATGGGTGGTTTGTGGGTTGACTATGAATTAATGAGTAACCTGAATGGCTTGTATGTTTTGGGTGAAGCCAATTTCTCTGATCATGGAGCCAATCGCCTGGGTGCGTCAGCATTAATGCAGGGATTGGCAGATGGATATTTTGTGATCCCCTATACAATGGGAAATTATTTGGCAGGAGAGATCAGGAATCCTGTTGTGCCTACCAATCATGAGGCCTTTGATGAAGCAGAAAAAAAAGTGTCTGACCGTATTAGTCAGTTGATGAATATTAAAGGTTCACAATCGGTGGAAAGTTTTCATAAACGCCTGGGCAAAATTATTTGGGATAAATGCGGTATGGCACGCAACGCACAAGGTTTACAGGAAGCAATAAAAGAGGTGCGGCAATTGAAAGAAGAATTTTGGAAAGATCTAAAAGTACCGGGTGACATCAATGAACTTAATACTGAGCTGGACAAGGCACAGAGGGTGGCTGATTTTATTGAATTGGGTGAATTGATGTGTATTGATGCGCTGCATCGTAATGAAAGTGCGGGAGGACATTTCAGAGAAGAATATCAAACACCAGATGGGGAAGCATTGAGACAGGATGACCAGTTTATGTATGTGGCTGCCTGGGAATACAAAGGAGAACATCAATGGGAGTTGCATAAGGAAGAGTTGAAGTATGAGGAAGTGAAACCTACTCAAAGGAGCTATAAGTAATTTGAAAATTTGAAAATGTGGTAATTTGAAATGGAATCAAATTATCCACCAAATTTTCAAATTATGAGAAATGATAAAGACAATGTCATTGCAAACAAAACAATTGATTTTTCGTTAGAAATTATCAATTATTGTGAAGCTCTTGAACAGGACAGGAAATATGTAATTGCAAGGCAATTGCTTCGTTCCGCAACTTCAATTGGCGCCAATGTGTTTGAAGCTCAGAATGCAGAAAGTAAAGCTGATTTTATTCATAAAATGAAGGTTGCGGCTAAAGAGGCAAGTGAAACTCTATATTGGCTGATTTTGTGTGAACGAGGTGAACGTTACAGGTTTGAAAGGAAGTTTAGAAATGATTTAGATGAAATAATTAAAATTTTATCAAAAATTATTTCATCATCAAAAGGAAAAATACCCGGATTTATTTGGGGATTGATTTATGCATTTTCAAATTTTCAAATTCTCAAATTAATACATTAGAGTATCAATGGAGCATTATACAATGAATTTGACCTTAAAAGTCTGGCGTCAGAAAAACGCTGATAGTAAGGGAAGTTTTGAAACTTATGAAGTAAAGAATATCTCATCGGAAATGTCTTTCCTGGAAATGTTTGATGTACTGAATGAAAGATTGATCCATGAGGGCAAAGATCCTATTGCATTTGATAATGACTGCCGTGAAGGAATTTGCGGAACTTGTTCCATGTATATAAACGGTCGTCCTCATGGTCCCTGGCATGCGACCACTGTCTGCCAGCTTCACATGCGTGCTTTCAAAGATGGTGATACGATCGTGGTAGAGCCGTGGAGAGCAAAAGCATTTCCTGTCATAAAAGATCTGATCGTTAACCGAAGCGCTTTTGACCGCATTATCCAGGCAGGTGGATACATTTCAGTAAATACCGGCAGTGCCGTTGATGGTAATGCCATCCCTATCGAAAAAGAAAATGCAGATAAGGCATTTGCAGCGGCAGCCTGTATCGGTTGCGGTGCCTGTGTTGCAGCTTGCAAGAATTCTTCTGCAATGCTATTTGTATCTGCCAAGGTTGCTCATCTGTCTCTGTTGCCACAAGGAGCTCCTGAGAGAAAAACAAGGGTGCTGTCTATGATCGGGCAAATGGATAAAGAGGGTTTTGGCAGCTGCACCTTTACACAGGCATGCGAGGCTGTTTGTCCTAAAGAAATTTCCATTACCAATATATCCAGGTTGAAAAAAGAATACCTGGTGAGCGCTTTCAGCGAAGACAAATAGCCTACCTTATCAAAGCCACTGTTCCTTTTTTATTAATGATGTTGCCGTGCTCATCATTGGCTTTCAGCATCCATATATAGACTCCGCTATTTTGAGGCTGCCCGTTTATTTTTCCGTCCCAGCCGTTTTCTTTTTTAGTCATAAATACTTTTTCTCCCCACCGATCATAAACACTAAATTCCAATAAGGTAAAACTTCTTCCCATATAGGGCTTGAATGTGTCGTTCGTTCCATCTCCATTTGGTGTAAATGCAGAAGGAACGTAAATATCATTCGGGGCATTTAGCTTTATTGAGACAGAATCTTCGTCCCGGCAACCTGCATCGTTTGTTGCAACTACTTTATAGGTGATATTATCGATGGGACTTGCAATTGGATCAGCAATTGTTGCATCGCTCAACCATTTAGCAGGTGTCCATTGAAAGTGAGTACCTCCGCCTGTGACATTTAAGTGCACAGGTTGACCTGCATCAATTTGAGCATTGGCGGGTGAAGTGTGTATGTCTAGTTGCTGTAGATCTATCGATTTTGAAATTGAATCGTCTAAGCATATAAGCCTGGTTTGCATTTTTAATTTAACTAAAAAGGCCCCTGAATTGGCATACGTATGTATTGGATTTTTTTCTGCAGAAGTATTGCCATCTCCAAAATCCCATATATAAGAAGCACTATCGTCCGGATAAATTCTGGAAGCATTTATGAAACGGACATATCCTGAATCACATTTAGTCGTAAAACTGAAATCAGCGTTTGCTGTAACTCCTGTTGTTGGAACATATTTTCCTTTTACAATTTTTCCACAAACAAAAGGAGATGTAATAACCAGCCTAACATTATAAATTTTGTTTAGTGGAGAAAAAATATGTACAGGGTTTTGAAGGCCTGATGTACTTCCATCTCCAAAATCCCATGACCATTGCACAGGTTCAGGGAGATTTGTAACCGCTGTGAATTGAACGGTTCCTTTGCAGGTATCAGTTACCAGGTACGTAAAATTGTTATTGGGGTCGAGCGGCTCGTCGTTAATAGCGTTAGGGAGGCCCAATACCCGAATCTCCCCGCAAGATCTACCTGGTCCAGGACAAAATCGCAACCAGTTCCCTTTATACCAGGGAGATTGATCACCGACAATTTAGTTCTATAACGGTTTAGATAGATCTTCTCATCGGGGCCGGCTTGAATTCCGTAAAAACCAAAAGCAGCTGGAATATTCAGCCTGGTAGCGTTAATGGAGGTTGATGATCCGGCTGTCACTTCGAACTGATCAATGAGTGGTTCAGCCCTGGTGAGATATAACAATTTGGAGTCAGGAGAAAACTCACAACCCAAATAGGTGGTTGCCGGGTTACTGATTACTCTTGGATTTGAAATTGTGCCGGCAGTATTGTCAAAATCAAAAAGCTGGAAGAAATTCCCGGCATAGTCGGCATAATTGGTTTGACAAAGAAATTTTCCATCAGGGCTTGCCTTCATTACTCCTAAATCCTGGTCACTTAATATCATACCTGTTTTAGAGATGACCGGAACTGCTTGCAAACCATTGCAGGTAAGCAGCCAGCATTTGAAAGTATTAGAATTTTTCTCATTTCCAACGATCCACACATCAACACCATTCGCATGGCGAACAGCGGCTAAGCGTTCAGTACATGAAGCGTTTAATAAAACATTTTTGGTAACGACTTCTCCTTTGCCTCCATCATGATTTATATTGACAATTGAATAGCGATAACCATTCGCAAAATTATTTTCAAACGCATCGGTTGTGAAAATGTAATAGATGCTGTCGCTATTGGGGAGAGGGACAATTATTGATGATTGGGCTGCTGATTGATGGCCTGACAAACCGTCGCCATTGAGCATGATTTGATGCGTGCGATTATAAACGGTTGCTCCATTTGTATAGAATAAAATATTTCCATTATCATCACAAATGCTTGAATTGCCTTCATAGGCCTGGTTAGGCCCATCTTCCATGGCATGAGGCGTAGTTGCTCCTCCCGGGTTAAAAGTCAAACCGGCTGCGTTGCCAAAATACCAGGTATTAAATTGTTGAGAATGACCGAAAATGAAAGAGAAGCTGCTGAATGCGGCCAATAAAAGTTTTCTCCGGTGCATGCGTCAATTAGGGCAAATAATTTTCAAATTTGCGCTTTTTGCCGGAATTAACGGCTGGTATCAAATTTAAAGGGCAATAAAAGCCCAATTTTTACGCTTTTACCCTAAACCCACTGCTTTTGAAGCAATTGAGCCGAATATTGCTGCTCTTTTTATTGTTTCTGCTCTCCGTTCGGACCAGGGGGCAACTGCCTTCCCAAAATGGAGGCTCAGGCTCAAACCTTCGGCAAAGAAAATTGGCTGTCACGGATACAATGAGGCTCGATACGACCAGCATTGTTCCCCGGACCTTGTCCATTGCCGGGATCCCGGATTCAGAGTATCACCTGGATTTTGTAAAAGCGGTCCTTTACTGGAAGCAAAAGCCTTCCGCTGACAGTGTGCTCCTTACCTACCGGGTATTCCCTTTTAAATTGAACCCGGTTTCACAACATTTGAACTACGACAGCATATCAAAAATTCCATTTGTGATCCCGCTGAGTTTTGCCACCAATCAGTATGGCTCTTCAAAAGGGATGTTTGATTTTGGTAACCTGAGTACAGTGGGCTCCTTTGGACGACAAATTTCTTTTGGAAATAGCCAGGACGCCGTCCTTAATTCAACTCTTAATTTACAAATGCAGGGAATGCTGGGCGACAGCATCGAAATTCATGCCGCTATCACGGATAACAATATTCCTATTCAACCTGACGGCAACACACAACAGTTAAGCGAATTTGACCAGGTCTTCCTTCAGTTCAAAAAGAAAAACTGGCAACTGAATTTGGGAGACATTGACATTCGGCAGAACCAAACTTATTTTTTGAATTTTTATAAACGGCTTGAGGGAATTTCGTTTGAAACCAACAACCGAATTTCGGGGTCAGTAAATTCAAATACTCTTGTCAGTGGTTCAATTGCAAAAGGAAAATTTACCCGGAATGTTTTCCAGGGACTCGAAGGAAACCAGGGACCCTACAGGCTCACGGGTGCCAACAATGAATTCTTTTTTATTGTACTGGCAAACACCGAGAGAGTTTTTATCGATGGTGAATTGCTCCAGCGTGGGGAAGACCAGGATTATGTGATCAACTATAATACGGCAGAGATCACTTTTACTCCTAAAAGAATGATCACAAAGGACACAAGGATCCAGGTGGAATTTGAATATTCTGACAGAAATTTTCTGAATGCAAATTTGTTCCTGTCGCAGGATCTCAATATCAATAAAAAATTGAAGCTGCATTTTGGGGCTTTTAATAATAGTGATGCAAAGAATTCAACAATAAACCAGACGCTGGATATAAACCAAAAAACATTTTTGGCCAATTTGGGTGACAGTATCCAAAATGCATTTTATCCCAATGCTGCGATTGATACCTTTGCGGCTAATAAAATTTTATATTCCAGGATCTATTTTACCACAGGTACGGGTGTTGATTCATTTTATCAATACTCAACGAATCCCGATAGTGCGCAATACAATCTTTCTTTTGTCGATGTGGGAGAAGGCAAAGGAAATTACACTCCTGACCTCAATGGAGCCAACGGGAAAGTGTATCGCTTTGTTGCGCCTGTGAACAACGTGAAGCAGGGAAGCTATGAGCCGGCCATGATCTTAGTAACTCCCAAAAAACAGCAGGTGATCAATTTAGGTATTGACTATGCGATCAGCAAGCGTACTTCAGTGACCACTGAGGTAGCGATGAGTAACTATGATGCAAACACTTTTTCTAAGGTCAACAATGGCGATGACGCCGGTTATGCGGCAAAATTCAGATTGACAAATGCACTTCCCATCAGCACAAGAAAACCAAAGGATCTGAACTTATTGACAACCCTGGACTATGAATATGTGCAGGATAAATTCAAACCGATTGAAAGACTCAGGGAGGTTGAATTTACGAGAGATTGGGGACTGCCATTGGTCTTAAATCCCGCGACTGAAAATATTATCAGGGCGTCAGCCCAGTTAAAAGACAAATACAGCAATTCGCTGACCTACCAGATCACTAATTACAACCGGAGTGACAACTATAATGGTATTCAAAATTCAGTTTTGCAAAATTTGAATGTAAAAGGCTGGCAATTCAATAACCAGTTTTTCATTACGAATTTTAAAACCTTGAATTCGGCAGGATATTTTTTACGGCCCGTTTTTGACCTGAGCAAGCAGTTGAACAAGATGGGTGGATTACGTTTTGGAGTGAGATATGCGCTGGAACAAAATCAAACCAAAAATGATGAGACCGACTCACTGAATTTTAATAGCTTTTCCTTTGATACTTATTCTGTGTACCTGCAATCGGATCAAAAAAGAAAAAATAAATACGGCCTGACCTTTTTTACACGCTCCGATAAATACCCGTTTGGTAAAGAACTTATTCGGGGTGATAAGAGTTACAATGTTAATTTACAAACTGAGTTGCTGACCAATGAACATCATCAATTGTTATTGAATACTACTTTCCGGAAGTTAAAGGTTCTGAATTCACTGGTTACATCCCAAAAAGATGACAACACCATTTTGGGTCAGCGCGGAATATATGGTAAATGAGTGGAAAGGATTATTAACAGGAAATGTGCTGTATGAACTGGGGGCGGGGCAGGAACAGAAAAGAGATTACGCTTATATTGAAGTACCGGCGGGCACAGGGCAGTATGCATGGATCGACTACAACAATGACGGGGTTCAGCAATTGAATGAATTTGAATTGGCGGCATTTCCCGACCAGGCAAGATTTATCCGGATATTTACACCAACCAACGAATTTGTGAAGGCGAATTATAATACTTTTAATTATAGTGTGACGTTGAATCCCCGGGCGGCCATGAACTCTTCCAGGTTAAAGAGTTTTCCAAAATTAATTTCGAGGACCAACCTGCAATCATCAATGCAGATATCAAAGAAGTCAATTGCCAATGGGGATTTTGAATTCAATCCTTTCAAGTATGCTTTGAATGACACGGCGCTGATAACATTAAACACTGTTTTACTGAATACATTTTCATTCAACCGTTTTGGCGGTACCTGGGGTTTTGATATAAGCAATTTGCAAAATGGCGGCAAGGCCCTGCTGACCTATGGTTATGAGAGCCGCAAACTGAATGATTGGATATTTAAAGTGAGATTTAATTTAAGCCGCTCCGTCACCTTTGACATAAATACAAAAAAAGAAATTAATTCCGTCAACGCCGGTAGCCCGCAGTTCGAAAATCATAATTACAAGATCAACGAATGGCTGGGTGAGCCAAGGATAACTTTTATACGTGGTACAAAATTCAGGTTCGTAACGGGTTATTCTTATGATTTCAAGAAAAACGACACCGCATTTAATGGCGGGCAAAAAGCCACTTCACATGCTTTGAATCTTGAGACAAAATATAATGTACTCCGAAGTGCCTCCATTACTGCAAAATTTACTTATAACATGATTGACTATACGGATAAAGGCACAGTCAACAATATTAACAGTACTGTGGGATACATCATGCTGAATGGACTGCTGCCGGGGAAGAATTATTTATGGAATTTAAGCTTCACAAAAACCTTGTTGAATAATCTTGAACTGAGATTCGACTACGAAGGACGTAAACCTGGTAGTTCACGAACGGTGCATAGGGGAACAGCTTCACTAAATGCTCTCTTTTAGCCAAGAAATTGAAAATTGAGAATTGAAAATTGATCGTTGAGTATTGAATATTATTGTTCGGGCAAGAAAATACAATGCTCAATTTTCAATGCTCAACATACAACTCCTAAGTTACACATTGAACCGAAAATGCATTACATCTCCGTCCTTCACCACATATTCTTTTCCTTCAATTCTTAATTTTCCAGCTTCGCGGCAGGCAGCTTCGGAGCCATATTGTACGTAATCATTGTACGCGATTACTTCCGCCTTAATAAATCCTTTTTCAAAATCGGTATGAATAACACCGGCTGCCTGGGGTGCTTTCCATCCCTGGTGAATAGTCCAGGCACGTACTTCCTGTACGCCGGCAGTGAAATAGGTTTACAGATTCAGCAACCTATAAGCGGAATGAATCAGTCGGTCTAGCGCAGGTTCCTCCATTTTATATTCTTCCATGAACATTGCCTTGTCTTCGGATTTTCCAGTTCAGCAATTTGCTGCTTCAATGGAATTATTCATGATGATCACTTCCGCGTTTTCATTCTTACAGCTTCTTTCAACGCGTCTGAAAATTTATTCCCGGTATGCATGGACGCTTCATCCACATTGGCGACATACAAAACAGGTTTATCAGTCAGTAAGAAAAGATCTGCAATAGCAATTTTTTCTTCTTTTGTCAAACCCAGTTCACGAATATTTTTCCCTTTTTCCAGATGCTCCTTACATGTTTTAAGAATTTCTAGTTCTGCTTTTAGTTTTGGATCGCCTGTTTTTGCTAATTTCTCAGTTCGCTGAATTTTTTTCTCCACGCTCTCCAGGTCTTTTAACTGGAGTTCAGTATCAATGATTTCTTTGTCGCTAACAGGATTGATAGGTCCTTCTTCACGCAAAATATTTTCATCTTCAAAACAACGGACCACATGAATGATGGCATCCACTTCACGAATATTTGCCAGGAATTTATTTCCCAATCCTTCGCCTTTGCTGGCGCCGCTTACCAGACCGGCAATATCAACGATCTCGATCTGCGTAGGCACGATGCGGTTCGGATGTACCAAGTTCAGCCAGTTTGCTCAATCGTTGGATCGGGCACATCTACCAAACCTATATTCGGCTCAATTGTACAAAAACGATAATTGCTTGCCTGCGCCTTTGCGCTGTTGCTTACTGCATTAAATAAAGTTGATTTTCCCACATTTGGTAATCCTACAATTCCTGCTTGCAAACTCATGATACCCCCATCCCCTAAAGGGGAGTTTAGTTTTTTTTAAAAATTTGAGGCGCAAAGATAGGTGAGAACGGCGAACGGAGGATGTTGATCTTATTCATTTTCCGGAGGAACATTGACGACCAGGTTATCCAGGTCTGCTTTTCCTTTAATATTGTGCGAGGTCCAGCGAAGCCTCCAGATGCCTCCCTGCAAAATAGAAACATGCTTATAGCCCCGGTCATTTAGCCATTTTGCCGCTTCAAAAATTTCCGGTTGTGCATTAAATCCGTAAAGGATAGTTACAGCGTCTTTGGATTGAGGAAGGGAGTTACTCGTTTTTAGTTCAGTAATTGGGATATTGACAGCTCCTTTGATCTGCCCGATATTCTGCCAATAATTTTTTGAGGTGTTATTAAATTCATCTTTTGTTCTGACGTCAATGAGTGTAAATTCTTTTTTATTGGCGATCATCTTATTAAAATCGTCTGCAGGAAGCAAAGTATAGCTAATGTTTCTTGTCCATTTTACCACGATTTTGTCGGCTGCGTTCGTTGTGTAATCAACCCAGCCATCCATACCGTCAAACAAAATACTTACGTCCTTGTATCCTTTTTCAAATAATAATTTTGCAGCCTCCGGGCTTTCATCACCATATTCATCAACCAACAGAATAGGTTTGGCTGGCAAGGCGATAGCAGAAGATGTCAGCTTTTCAAATGACATATTCATCGCGTCGTTAAAACGGCCCTCAGCTTTTGTCTTTTCAATAGAAATTCCTCTGAATATAGAATCACTTCTGAGATCAACAATATAATATGATTTCCCCTGCCTGGCGCTTGCATTGAGTTCTTTTGATGAAAGAATTTTATAAGGAATGGTTGTCACAATTTCCAAGCCCTGGCAAGGATTTGATTCAATTCCCTGGGTGTAAAAATTAGTCAGACCACCGTTTATGTTATACAATTTGGTAAAGCCGCTGTCTGCAAGTAGCCTGGAGGCCCTGCGACTGCGCTGGCTATGTGAACAATAAATAAAGAGCGGTTTGTCTTTATAAGCTAATAATTCTTTCCATCTTTTGGGCAGTTCACGAATATCGATGTGTATTGAATTTTTCATATGGCCGATATTAAGGCCTGCCGAAGTTGAAGTATCATCATATTCTCCCTGGCTGCGCACATCAAGTAGCGTATACGCCTGGTTTGCCATGAGTGTTTTACAAAGTTCTTCAGGAAAAACTGTGGTATATTTTACATTGTCAGCTTTGAATTGTGCATTTGATGTTATTGCGATCAGCAATAAGCCGGCAAAAATTATTCTGGGCATGTCGATTGATTTTGGTGCTTACAAGTTATTGTAAAATTCCAGATAGCTGATGTACAAATGATGAAAGGAAGTGTGGCTACATGAACAGTTAACGGAAAACATTAACTTCAAACCTCAAACTTCAAACTTCCAACCTCAAATCTCACTACATGGCTTTAAGCAGGATCTGGTCGGCATTTATAATTGTTTCTGTTTTTGTAGCATGTTTCAAATGGCTCGCATGGAAAGACAACGACATCTTCAATCGGATAGTCGTAGGCAAAGCCGATGATGCCTATGGATATTCTCTCACCGGTCATGTTAATGCCGGCAATATAACACAGGACAGTTTTGTAAAAAAGATGAATCTCATTAGTCTTTCATTGAAAGATAAAGTTATCAGCAGTAAATATCTTTTTACAGATGATCTTCTTTCTGATTCGACAAGAATTCTCAAGACCCAAAATCCTTCGTTGATCGTGATGACGTATAGTCAGGCATTGAAAAGAATTCAAAAACCTGTTGACGGCATCATTGAAACCTGCTGGACAGCAGTGAACATCGCATTAAAACTGATCGGCATCATGGCGCTGTTCATGGGATTTATGAGCATTGCTGAACGGGCAGGTGGAATCAGTTTGTTATCAAGAATCATTGGGCCTTTTTTTACAAAACTATTTCCTGAAATTCCCAAAGGTCATCCGGCTATGGGTCACATGATGATGAATTTTTCTGCGAACTTGCTGGGCCTGGATAATGCAGCCACTCCTTTTGGATTAAAAACAATGGAAAGCTTGCAGGAACTCAATCCAAGTAAAGCAGTGGCTTCGAATGCACAAATCATGTTTCTCTCTTTGCATGCATGCGGACCTACCTTAATACCTGTGAGCATCATTGCTGTCCGTGCTTCGGCGAATGCAGCGAATCCGACTGACATCTTTATCCCTTGCATGATTGTGACTTTCGCGGCAACACTGGCTGCCATGTGTATTGTATCCGTCAAGCAAAAGATCAACCTTTTTCAGCCAGTTATTTTGTTCTGGGTTTTGTCGATCTCTGCTATTATTGTTTTGTTGGTGATATACCTGGCTTCACTTGATGCAACAAGGCTACAATCTTTCTCAGGATTGTTGAGCAACGGTTTGATATTGCTGATTTTTCTATTGATCATACTTGGCGCGCTATATAAAAAGGTTGATGTCTTCGACGCGTTTATAACCGGTGCAAAGGGAGGTTTTGAAACGGCTGTAAAAATCATTCCTTATCTCGTGGGAATGCTGGTAGCTATCAGTATGCTGCGTAGCAGCGGCGTTTTTGATATCATTATTGATGGTATGAAAAATTTCTTCCTATGGCTCGGCACCGATACCCGGTTTGTGGAAGGATTGCCAACTGCGTTGGTTCGTCCTCTTAGCGCTAGCGGAGCAAGAGGAATGATGGTAAGCACAATGACCACCTACGGTGCTGATTCATTTCCAGGCAGGCTTTCGAGTATCATGCAAGGCTCATCCGATTCGACTTTCTATGTAGTGGCTCTTTATTTTGGAGCAGTGTCTGTTAAAAATACCCGTTACTCTATAGGAGCAATGCTGCTTGCAGACCTTGTTGGTATCATTACATCTATTCTGCTTGCTTATTTATTTTTTGGATAAGCCCTTTGCCACTTTTCAATGGATATTTTTTTTGCAATTACAAAACTTCAATCCCGCTTTTACGGTAAGGTTTTAATAATTTATCATTGGCAGGCAATTCTGTAATCAGCATGTCAATGTCTGTAATATCACATATTTTGAATGGTTGGAACGTATTGACCTTTTCTGAGATAGTCAGGCTAATTACTTTTTGTGACGACTCAATCATATTCTTTTTTAATTGTACTATATCCCAATCTATGTCTGTAATACCATGTACCCGGTCAATAGCATTTATTCCTAAAAAACAGAGATCGGCCTTTATCTGTTTTATTTTGTTGATCGCTTCGCCTCCCGTGGTGATCATTGAATTCTTTGAAATTTTATCGCCAATGACTATTATTTCAATGTTCGGATGATTCATATATTCAACAATAGCGGGAATGCTGCCCGTAATAAATGTTGCATTTAATTGTGGCGGAAGTGCCCTGGCTAATTCGATAATAGTACTGCCACCGCTTGTAAGAATAAACATCCCATTTTTTATCAGCGAAACGGCTTTTGTTGCAATGATCGTTTTTTGCGGACGTGAGTAAACAGTTTTGGGAGAATAGGGAACCTGGCTGAATGAGGGAGACAAAGCACCTCCATGAACTTTTATTAATTTCCCTCCTTCTGAAAGTTCCTGCAAATCTCTTCGGACCGTGTCTTCAGAAACATGCATTTCCTCGCAGAGCATTGATGACAATACTCTGTTGTGAAGGTTGATTTGATGCAGGATGTAGGCTTGTCTTTCTTTCTTGAGCATGGCTGCAAATCAGTATTAAAAATAATAATTACTGTATAAAGCAATAGATCACGAAAAAAGTGAAGTGTGGAAAAACAAAAAGCAGCCGGCCCTGGTATAAGAACATTGCACCAATCGGAAGCTTGGTGCAATGTTTGAAATTTTAACACCCGGGACCGGATCTTTAAGTATAGAAAACGACCTCTTTTTTATTTATATCATTACGGCTATTGATCCCACCACAAATGTTGATCTAACCCACTTATAGAAGGCACATTTTCACCATTGGTTGCAGTTTCATCAACCGGGTAACTGGTGCGGCGGATAAATGTACTCAACACTGCATTTACGGGAAGACCGAAATCTTTATACGCATAATCCATGCGACGCATATCATCCCATGTTACGGGACTGAGAAAACAAGCCACATATTTTTCTTTCATGATTGATGCAAGAGTTAAATTGCTTGCTCCAACTGCAACAGCCGGATCATTCATGTAGCGTTGCACGCCGGTGTCGGGCACATTCATTTTTTCCATGTTCGCCTGGATGCCTGCCAGGTATGCTGTGTAGGCGCTTGTTGGGTCCGCTGCTCTGAAATGGGCTTCTGCTTCAATAAACTTACATTCTGCATAAGTGATGATCTGTAGAGGAGAGTTGTCGGATGAATACCATTTATCAACATCAAGATAGCATTCTTCGTGTGTGGTTCCTGTGCCTATACGGCCCTGGCCATTCGGGGTACCACGATAGTCTCCATATTTTGTCTGTTCAGTGATCAGGGGCAACCTTGGATCAAATACTCCATATGTGGCGCCATCTAAAGCATCTACAAAATAAGAAGATAACCATCCATCCAAATTTAAGCCTGCATTATTTAGTGCTACCTGTGCCCATGGATTTCTTACCTGGAAAGAAGTTACTTGTGCATCATCACTATTGCCTGCATAAGCCTGCGACAATTCAGATAAGATGGCATTGGCATCATATCCAGAGGTTTTAGATAACTGGTTCATCATTCTCGCTTTTAACGCATGCGCTGTTTTGATCCATGCATCTGCATCACCGGCATGAATAAAATCACTGGCGGCATTCAATTCACCACTGGCATCCGGCTGTTGTAAAGCTGTTATTCCCCGATTGAGCAATGATATGCAAGTGTCAAATAAATCCTTCTCATTGTCAAAAGCCGGTGTGACATTTTCAACGCCCAGAAAAGATTGAGAGTATGGTATATCACCCCAGAGATTACTTGCCATATTAATATGCAGCGCCATTAAAATATCAGAAACACCGACATATGCATTGAGACCTTTTTCAACTGCAAATTTTCGCATATCATATAGATCGGTCATAGTGTTATAAAAACCATCCCAGGCCAATGACGGATTAACCTGGTCATAAGTATCTCCTGCACTTGCCGCATTCGGAGAAGCCAGGTATTGTGTATAATACGATGTCCAGTTAGAGGCGTTAAAAACGTCATTGGCTGTTTCGTAAGTTGTGTTTGCCAGTAAGCCATTAATAGGAGGCTCTTCAGCGGCATTAGGATTCTGATTAATGTCAAGATATTTTTTGCAACTGGTGAATATCAATACACAGACAGTAACACAGATTATATTGAAAAGAATTTTCTTCATGGTTATAAATTTTTAGAGTCCAACGTTTAAAGTAAAAATATAGCTGCGTAATGCAGGATATGTGAAGCCCGCAAAGCCATTGGCATTACTTCCTGCATAGCTTGAACTCGATTCGGGATCGAATCCTTTATAGTCTGTGAACAGCAGCAAATTGTTACCTGTAAAGGCGAGGCTGATATTTTTAATGAATGTATTCGACAGAATTTTTGCCGGCAACATATAGGAAAGTGTAACTGTTCTGAGTCTTACCCATGACGCATCTTCTACAAAATTTTCTGAAATACCTCTGTATACATTCCGGTAATAACCTGCCCCATAATCTACACCATCAGGACCTACGCCTTGTCCTAACCAAACTGCCTTTGTATTCTTCGTACCATCTGCCAGCACTCCATCAAAAACAATGGTTTGATCCCTGTTGCTGGTCATGGCAGATTCACCAAATGCAGCTAAGAAATTTGAGAACTGATCATATTTCTGAACTTTCTGGCGGGTGTCCCAAAGAAAATATAAGCTCCAGTTTTTATAGGCGAATGAGTTGCCAATACTTCCAATCCATTTTGGATAAGAGTTGCCTAAAATCTTCTGGTTAGACCTTGGAGTAAGCACCGGGAAGCCATTGCTGCCGATCACCAGTGGAAGACTTTGATCAGAGTATAAAGGACTCTTTGTGTCCTGGTAACGGGTCCATGGCGTTCCATAAATGTCTCCTGCTGACTGACCCGGAACATACTTCATTGTTACCGTAGAATTAGAATATCCATACTGGCTACCGATCACAATTTGATCAAGACCGGGATAGATCGATAAGATCTTGTTGCTGTTTGTTGAATAATTAAGAGTGACATCCCAGTTGAAATCTTTGTTTCTAACGGGTGTTCCTCTTAATGTCAACTCTACACCTTTGTTTTCAATTTCTCCCGAATTGAGCGTGATAGTGGAAAAACCAGAAGAGGGAGCGGTCGCAACGGGTATGATCTGTTGTTTACTATTTGATTTATACCAGGTGAAATTGAGGCCAAGCCTGTCTTTGAAAAAGCTAAGGTCTGTTCCTGCTTCAAACGTGGTCGTTTTTTCCGGCTCAAGAGAAGCTACGCCGGCATTGGCGTCACGGCTCCAACCGATCACTCCATTCACGGGCGCATCAAAAGAAGGAGAGTAGGTGATGCTTGTACTATAGGGCAAAGCATCTTTACCAATTCCTGCAAGCGAGGCCCTGAGTTTTCCATATGTTACCCAGGACGGTAACGACAGGTTCTGTGAAAATATATAACTCAGGCTTCCTGAAGGATAAAAGAACGAGCGATTAGCTGCTTCGAGGGAAGAAGTCCAGTCATTTCTGCCTGTAAGGCTCAGGTAAAGAAAATTATCATAGGCTAATGTTAGATCACCATAAGCCCCTACGATACGATAGTTTTCTTTATACTGCGAGATACTTACTTGTTTTGCATTGCTAAGATTAAACAGGTTATATACATCAAGTTCATCACCTTCGGCACTCACCCTGTTCAATTTCCTGTCGAGTACATCGTTTCCGACACGTAAAGTACTCTGAAGTTTTTCGCCCCACTTATGATCAAAGGTCAACAGAAGGTTAGAATTAAGTTGCCTGTAATTGAGGCGATATTCATGAACAAAACCAAGCCCGTTATCTTCCGCAATAATTTCACCAGGAATACCTGTCGGACCCGGAGCCGTTGCTGTCCTGGCATCTCCATACTCATCCATTCCCAACAAATAACTTGCTGTTACCCATTTAGCGGGTGAATAAGCAAAATTGATACTGCCGATCACATGGTCCACCTGTGATCTGAATTTATTTGTGGATGCATAATAAACAGGATTGCCATTCCCATATGTCTTTTGTGTTCCATCGGGTTTTACATAATCGTTTACATCCCAGCGTGGAGCCCAGTAGATCAGTTCTTCATTAAAACGGTCAGCGTCGTAAAAATTACCATCTGTGTTTGCATAATAGAGTGAGGTACCCATTTTAAACTGATCACTAAACTTCAATTGTCCGTTTACACGTGCGGTGATATCCCGATACCATGTAAAAGGAATAGCGCCATCTTGTTTAAGATAGGATAGTGATGAAGAGAAAGTAGCTTTGTCCGTTCCACCTGAAAAACTCAGGGAATTTTTGTATTGATGACCTGTGACATATGCTCTCTCCCAGTTGTTATATAATTGATCGGGATGAGTGGGATCAATTGTCTTCGCTTCTTCAACGGTAGGACCCCATGCAGGCCAGAAACTGACGGAGTCATAAACACCGGAATATCCTTGTGTATATTTTAATTGCAGATCCGGATATTTATCCACTACGTCCGTACTGTAGGAGGATGTAAAATTTACTCTCAGGGCACCTGCCTTACCAGTTTTAGTGGTGATGACAACCACGCCATTGGCGCCACGCAGTCCGTATAGGGCAGTAGCAGCGCCCCCACGTAGAATATTTATGCTCTCAATATCGTCGGGGTTAATATCGGAAATCCTGTTAGGCATCTGCACGCCGCGTCCGCCTGTTGTGCCTGTTGTGAAAGTACTGTTGTCAACCGGTAATCCATCTATAACAAACAGGGGTTGATTGTCTTTGTCGGGATTTAATGAATTGATACCACGAATCAGGATGCTTGCACTCTGGCCGGGTCCTCCTCCCGTACTGGAAATGGTAACACCGGCTACCTTTCCCTGTAAAGCATTTATTACATTCGATTGCTTGGATTGCGTGATCTGCGCAGAATTAACTTCCTGGGAAGCGTAGCCCAATGATCGCACTTCCCGTTTAATTCCCAATGCAGTGACTACTACTTCAGACATTGTACCAAGTTTTTCCAATGAAACCGTTATTTCTTTTTCACTGCCTACATTTATTTCTTTTGTTTGATAACCAACATAAGAAATACCCAGCACTGGGTTATTGCTGGTTACATGGATTGAAAAATAGCCCCGTTCATCAGTGGTTGTTCCATTGGTTGTACCTTTCTCTACGACACTGGCAAACGCCACCGGGTTCCCTTCTTCGTTTGTCACCTTACCGGTAACCTGTCTTTGAGCAAGAATAAATAACGGAAACAATAACAGGAGCAGAAAAGAAAATTTTCGCATAGTCGTTTGTTTTGAGTTAAATAAAAAAACTTATTGCAGGCAGAAAAATGATCTGCAGTTCAGGGTTTGGAATCGTTACAAGGAAATAATGTGTCGATTGGTGGAAACCTTTGATGATTTAAATCATCAAAAGAGTAAGTGCAAGGATTTCCTCATAGCAATGTATTTCGTTTGGTTAAAAAAGTTAGCAATCTTTCTGTATTGCTAAAATAAGTAATTCCTGCATAAAGCCGCAAAATCCTGAAAAAAAAGCTGCAATGTGGAAAAATAAAAAAACCGGCATGGCCGGTTGATGAAGATGACTGCAACAGGTAAATCTATTTGGGAAAAGTGAACCTAGCCGAAAATCCTATTGCTGCCGGCTCAAAGTTTATATCGGAGATGAGATTCAATTCCGGTTTCCAATCAAGTGAAATGTTAATAGGCACACTGGCGAATTTGTAATCAAGACCAACGACTCCCTGGCCTCCAAAATAATTTGTGTTCACATTTCTTTGTTTGTTCACGTCGTATTCTTTACCAAAGCCAAGATAAGCGCCGGCGCCGTAAAACCATCTTAAGCCCGGGGTACTTAGTGGTTTATGTATCTCAAGCAGAGCGCCGATCGATAGAGGATCATTAAATGAAAAAAAACCTTCGATCGCTGTTTTGTCATTCAGGAAATGTTTTAACGTGATCGCATTGCCAACGATGGGAGCATTATTGCTTAACCTGATACCGATAGCAGTTTTGTAGTCTGTCCCTATTGCAGACGTATTATTTGCTTCCTGCGCAGACAGTGAATTGGTAGCCCCGAAGCAGATAAAACAAAAAATGGCGAGGAATATTTTTTTCATTGTATTATGTTTTCTCGTTTTTAACGAAAATGGTGCCATCAAATTTTAAACAAAATGTAAAAGAAAATGCAAATCTGGCAATTGAAAAAAAGGCGGGATCAATGATAGTAGTGAGCGGAGGATATATTGCAGAAAGAAAGTTAATTTTTCTTAACGCTTCTATTCGTAGAGTTCAAATTTTGTTTTTGGTCTTCGATCATCGAGCCATTTAAAATTTTGAAGTCTTAATTCTTCCGGTGTTTTTGCACGCATGGGCCACAATGTTCCTTTTACAGCGCTTCTGAAAACCACCCTCTGCAATGCTCTCCCCCCTGTGGAATCTGTTGCAAAATAGATGTCCATTATATCCGAACTCGATTGATTGACACCCGTGAAAGAGCTGTCTTCATTTTGGATATAATAAATACATTCAGCAAAACCCCGGGCACGGACTGAATCGATAGAACCATCGGTGAGATACCCATCCATTCTTAAAGATTTTACCTGGTTAAAGAAATCGCCTTGCACTTTACTGACCAGTAAACTGTTTTCAAAAACTTTAAACCGGTCCGCTTTTTTATTTTTTGTAAAAAGCAAGATGGTATCTCCTGTTACCTGGTTTTCCTTTGACCATACCACCGGGTCTTTATAAAGACGAAACACGGAGTCTTTGAACGAGTAAAACATACTGTCGGAAACCGCTTGCACAGAATCAGAGAAAATTCTTACATGGTAGAAAGCTTCAAAATAGCGATCAGTGCTGTCTGTTTTGGAATTTGGGGATTTCGGATTTGTCCGAAAGGACTCTCCAACGGAGTCCTGTCGGACCTTTAGAGAGATTTGAGATTTGGGATTATTAACAGTATCCTTTTGGACGGAGTCAGCAACGTTCAAAATGTTTACTGAATCGCCTGCTTTGTACAGGTCAGACAAGCGGGCAGAGAATAAAGTGTCTGCTGTAATAAAGATGGAATCCTGGTCCTGCTTCACGATCATTAATGGTTTGTTAAATGCGAGCATGGTCCCGGTCTCATTGTTTGCCAGGATCTCACCCGCAATTACCGTAGTAGCTTCTGTTGTATCTACAATAATTGCGTTTCCTATTATTTGAGAAATATGGGTGCTGTCATTTGTAATGATCGTGTTGCCGGTGTATCTTCTTGGTCCATCCTGGATAACCGGCCTCAGTCCAAATTCTGCTTTTTTATTTTTTGTATCGTAATAACCTTCTTTTGTGATTATAGTTCTGTTGCTGCTGTCTTTAATAAAAGTTTCAGCAATAAATCTCGCCACTTCTGATTCTGTATTATATAGAAGTGAGTCAGATTTTAAATAATACGATGGATCATTCAGTTCAACATTTTTTTTGAAATAGATATCCTTGAGATCGGTATAGTAATATCCTTCGGTACTGGTAAGTACGGATTTTTTATTATTTACCACTTTTCCGCCATTCGTGTAAATACCGAGTTTGGTTTCCACGTCATACTCAAGATTATTTGTTGTTAGGGTGGCCTTGCCATCGGTGAGACGAACATTTTTTTCCAGGTAAGCAACCCGCTTGTCCGTATGATAGCGCAGATAATCGGAATACGCATTGGCTGTGTCTGCATCATTGATATGAACATTACCGAATGCTTCGAGAAGATGGATCCGGTTATTGATGACGCAACTATCACAGTAAAAAAGCGTACTTCCTTGTCTTAGTTTTACATTGCCTGCGAGTATTTGTAATTCCGTGGTATCATTCGTCTTTAGAAATTCGAGTTTTCTTGCAGCCAGTATCTCCACTTTTTTTGTGGTATCCGGAGGAACAGGTTCCTGCGACCAGGCTCCTTGAATACCGGTAAAGAAGAAACACGGGAAAAAAAAATAGAGAAGTTTTAAGGTCATTATTTGTTACTGCTTAGCGTATCCTTTTTGGCAGGCGAAGTTAAATAATCACCCTTATCTTTTTTCCCAAAAACAGAGACATTAACGTAGCGTTTGGGATGAACTTTAATATCATCCACTAATATTTCAAGACCCAATGCTGTATTGCGGAGGTTATCATACAGCTTTCTGTCATTCATTAATAATCCCAAGGTGCCATTGTTATGATTGACCTTGTACAAAATAGCATTCAACTGGTTTACGGTTGACTGCACTGAATCCATGGTTTGTTTGAAGTTAAGAGCTGCGAACTGCTGGGTAGTGGAATTTACATTATGCAGGATACTATTGATTGTATCATTATTGGTTTTCAAGTTGCCCGTCACATCGTTGAGGTTACTTATTGTTTTTGCAAGTAATCCTGTCTCAGTGTTCAATAGTTTTTGCAAGTTTGCTGACGACGCAAGTAAATTAGCAATGATACCCTGGATATTATTCTTTGTGGAAGGATCAAAAAGCCTGTTTAGTGACCCCAATACCACCGTCAGGGAATCAATTGCCGTGCGGGCTTTTGAAAGTGTTGGATTCACCTGCGATGTCAGGTCTCCGAACACACCACTGTTAATTCTCGTGATCAGCGTGTCCTTATTTTTTAAAAACTGTTTTGAATCTCCCATTTCAATATCAATGTAGGGAGAACCAACAAGCGACGCAACAATGGATGCTGATGAATTTACCGGAATATTGATATCCCTTGTCCAATTGATAGTTATCACGATACCATCGAGGTTTTTGTTTGTTGCATCAATGTCATACACTGACCCAACCTGCAAGCCTCTTATCTTAACGGCGTTGGATTTGTCGAGGGCGCCTATATCCGTAAAAACGGCATAGAGCCTTTTATTTTTAGAAAAAACGTTGTTCCCTTTTAAAAAATTAAAGCCAAGAATTAAAAAGGTAAGAGCAGCTATCGTTAAAACTCCGACTTTGGTTTCATTACTGATCTTCATGTAATATCATTTTTCAGGCAAATTCTAAGCAAAGCTGCCGCCAAATTAACTAATTATTTTGAGAAGGTGGAATGTTGCGTTGGCAGTTTGCAGACGGCAGTCAGAAGTCAATTGCTATATGCATAATATGATTTGTTGCGGAAATAATTGCAGGTTGCCAATTGCCAACAGCCAACTAGTTAAAAGGCTTTCTTGTCATCTGTTGTCAATTGACGTGATTCCAGTCTTTGTTTGTAATCTTTTAAAGCGCTGACAATATTGGATACAATTTCATCCTGTCCCTTATCACTGTTGATATAGTCCTCTTCTTCCTTGCTTGTAATGAATCCAATTTCAACGAGGACGCTTGGCATACCAGTGGCCTGTAGCACCCAAATTCCTTTATCGTTTCTTTGTTTTACTCCACCCCGGTATGTTCTTCCCTGGATTTGAAAGCCTTTTTCGATCAGGTCAGCAAATGTGAGACTTTTGCGAAAGTAATTTTGTGCATAGATCAACATTCTCGCTCTTTCAGCCGGATCCGATGGATCAGGCAAAGTAAGATTGGACGTGGAATCAATTTCACCATAATAATCATCATTTTTTGAAACGGAATTGACTTTGTCGTCGCTTTTACTCAATGCCCAAATGTAAGTTTCAGTTCCTTCAGCGGGGTTCGGAGTATACCAATAATGGTATATCGGAACTTTCTTCGTCACCCTTTTTTTCTTCCTTTTTGTTGTTACTGTTCTGTACCCGGTTATCTTGCTATGCCTGATAAGAGGAGCAGCATTGCAATGGATGGCAATGAAAAGGTCCCCGCCTGAAGAATTAGCAAGGTCGGCACGATATCTTAGCGCATCGGTCTTATTTGTTTTATTTCCCGGCAAAATATCTGTGGTCCTTGTATAAATGATTTTTGTATCCGGAAATTCTTCTTCAATGGCTTTGCCGAGTTTTAATGAAACGCCAAGACTCACATCAGCTTCGGTAGAATAAGCGCCTTTGGCCCCCTGGTCAAGGCCACCGTGACCGGGATCGATAATAATTGTGCTCAATACTTTTTTCGAGGTCTGGCTAAAACCCGGGAGGAAGAAAAATGCTACCAGGGGAAAAAGCAGGGCTCGCGAAATTTTTTTTATCATTGGATGGGATTAGAGGTCGAACTTTTTAAAAATAAATTTAAAAACTATTTTTTTCTTTTTCTTCTATCATATCAAGAAATGCTCTGGAATCCCTAACGGGATCGGCCGCACTGTTGGTATTTTGAGTGCTGCTATTTAATGGCTGTTGTTGCTTTTCTAGCCAGCCAATATAGTCTTTTACCGCATCGGTAACGCATTTTGATATTTCCTGCTGTCCCTCTTTGCTATTCAAATAATCTTCCTCTTCGCGGTTCGTGATAAAACCAGTTTCAACGAGTACACTTGGCATTGCCGTCGCTTGTAGTACCCAGATGCCCACTTGTCGCTGTTGCTGACCACTGCTCGTTCTGCCTGCTTTTGTAAATTCATCTTCCACGAAACCGGAGAGAGCAGCGCTGCGCTTAAAAAATTGTTTTGTTTTCAACAGGGCAAGTGCAATGAATTCCGGCGAGTTCGGGTCGATATCCCCATAGTTCTCTTCATAATTTTCTTCAACCAGCATGGGTGCATTCTCGCGAACAGCTACTTCTTTGTCTTCATTTTTATGGGCACCCCAGATATATGTTTCCGTACCTTTCCTTGGATTTGGTGTTGTCCAATAGCGGTAGTTAGGAACTTTTTTTGTTACTTTTCTTCTCTTTTTTCCTTTTCCGACATATGTCGTTATCGTTTTCGTTCCTATGCGTTCGCTGTGCCTGATCGGTGGCATTGCGTTGCAATGAATGGAAATAAAAAGATCGCCGTGATTTTCATTAGCGATCTCAGCCCGGCGATGCAGGGCAACAATATTTTCATCAGTTCTTGTTTCCACGATCTTTACATCGGGCAACGCTTCTTGTAACTGGGATACTAATTCCCGGGATATTGACAGGCATATATCATCTTCATAAGAATAGCTTCCCTTTGCACCATTGTGGCCACCATCCGGCATCAGGCCATGACCAGCATCCACAACAATCGTTTTCAAAACTTTTTGCTTCCTTTCATTTTTGGGAATAAAAGAAAGCAAAACAGCAGTTATTGCAACAAAGAAACTCACCAGGATGGTTCTCTTCATCATGCCGGCAAATTATTTATTAGTTCTGAAACATTCTCCGAAAGGAGAGTTTTTGTTTGAATCTTCACAAATTGTTTAGAGTTACTAAAATAGCTTCTACATATTAAAAGGCTATTTTTGTTCAACCCGTATGAAGCAACTGCTCAAATTTAGATCAATTTATTGTTCAGCCGGGGTACTGACTGCCACCATCGCCTTGACAATTTGTACACTAACGTGCAAAACTACAGCAGCTCATTTATCACCAAATTATTTTTACAGCATTTTAACATGCCAGCAGGATACCGTAAAACCTCTTCTGAAAAATGACACTATCCCCAATAAAAAAGATACTTTAATTGACTCAACCGGAAGCACGCTTCCTGATACAACAAATCCTTCTCAAAAAATAGACACGTTCGCATTTAAAGTTTCAAAGGATTCATTGGATGCACCTGTAAATTACGAAGCAGAAGACTCGGCTGTTGTCATGATCAACCAAAAAAAGATATTCCTGTATGGCAAAACGAAAACGAATTATAAAGACATTGAGCTCACGGCGCCACGAGTTGAATTGGACCAGGAGACTCAAATATTAACCGCGTACAACAGCGTGGATACCTTAGGAGATATTGTAGAAAGAGCCAATTTCAAGCAGGCCGAAAGTTCTTTCCAAAGCGATACGATACGATTTAATTTTAAAACGCAAAAGGGACTAACAAAAAATACCTTCACACAAAGCGGCGAAGCATTCATACAGGGCGACTATGTTAAAAAAATAAGCCCCACCACGATGTATGCAAAACACGGTGTGATGACCACTTGTGACCTGGACGATCCGCATTTTGGGTTCAGGTATAATAAAATTAAGATCATCAACAAAAAGCTTGCGGTTACCGGTCCTATTCATCCCGAATTTGAGGGGGTTCCTGTTCCTATTTATCTGCCCTTTGGGATCTTTCCATTAAGTACCGGTCGCCACTCAGGTTTTTTGCCCCCTTCGCTTGAAACAAACGAGCAATATGGATTGGGTCTCATCAATGGCGGTTATTATAAAGTGATCAATCAATATTGGGATATCATGCTTCGGACAAAAATTTATTCTTATGGCGGGTGGGCAGCTACGCTTTCTCCTACATACCGGAAAAGGTATAAGTACAGGGGTGGGTTAAATCTCAATGTCCAGTCCACAAAAATTAATTTTAAAGGCGATCCCGACTATACACATAACATGAGTTATTTTCTTACATGGAATCATTCGGTTGACAGCAGGGCGAGACCGGGAACTAATTTCAGTGCCAGTGTAAATGCCGGTTCTACAAAATACAATCAATACGTATCCAATAATCCACAACTCAATTTCCAAAACCAGTTGACCTCGTCTATCACCTATTCAAAAATGTGGATTGGAACGCCGTTCAATCTTACGGTAAGTGCAAACCACAATCAGAATAACAATTTGCATTATATAAGTATCAATTTACCGGACGTGGGTTTTACAATGAATACCATATACCCGCTGCAGAAGAAGGAAGTGATAGGTACGCCGAAATGGTATGAAAAACTTGGCATTGGCTACAACGGATCGTTCAATAATTCCTTCAGTTTTTATGATACGGTAAAATATGGCCAGAATGGAGTTAAACCCCTTTTCGAATATCTGCGTGATACGGCCCAGTGGTCCGCACGTCATAATATCCCGATCTCATTGTCATTGCCGCCTGTTTTAGGCGGAGCTCTCCTGATCTCGCCGGGCGTTTCATACAGCCAGAACTGGTTGCAGCGTCTTACTATTTACGATTGGGACAGTGCAAACAACAAGGTAGACACCAGTTTCCGGAAGGGATTGTTCATTGAGCAACAAGCTGGTTTTTCGTTAGGATTTAATACGGCAGTGTTTGGAACATACCAGTTCAGGAATTCAAAGGTAATAGCTATCCGGCATGTCATGCGCCCATCGTTCAGCCTGAATTATTCGCCTGACCTGAATCAACAACATTTGCGAACGGTGCAGACGGATTCAACGGGAAAGGAGTTAACGTATAACGATATCGGGGGTGGGATTGTCTCTTATTCCGGTGGAAGGGACTTTGGTGGCATGAGTTTCCAACTGGACAATAATCTCGAAATGAAAGTGAGGTCAAAAAAGGACACTACTAATGGCGGTATTAAGAAGGTGAAGCTGATCGACGGCTTTGGGTTTTCAACGGGCTATAATTTTCTTGCAGATTCATTTCAACTGAGCAATCCCGTATTTTATCTGCGTAGTTCACTATTTGAAAAAATAAGCATCACGGCAAATGCATCTCTCAATCCTTATGACTACGACAGCAGGGGCTATCCTGTGAACAATCTATTTTCCCGCAATGGAAAATTTTATTGGGGAAGAATATCAAATGCCAATCTTGCTATTTCAACAAATTTTAAAAGCAAAGCAAAAGACGCTAAAAAAGAAGAGCAGCGTAAAATGCAGTTGAATGAGATTTTAAACGATCCTAATCTTACCGATCAACAAAACCTCATCGACTACATGCAGCAAAACCCTGGCGAGTTCGTTGATTTTAATATTCCATGGTCTGTTAGTCTTAGTTTTAGTCTTTATTATAATCAACAATTTAAACCTGACTACAGCGGCTTTGAAAAAAAATTCAACTCCAATATAAGTGTCAATGGCAGCTTCAGCCTCTCCCCCAAATGGATGTTCACAGCAAATGGATATTATGATCTTTCCACGAACAAGATCCAGATGTTCCAGATGAATATTTCAAGAGACATGCATTGCTGGCAAATGAGCATTGGAATCACTCCTGTCGGTCTTTACCGGTACTTCAACATAAATATCAGTCCCAAATCTTCTATTTTGCAGGATCTGAGAGTCAACCGTACAAGAACGTTTACTAATTTTTAGCTGAATAAGAACTGTAATACTCTTTCATCAGGTTAAATACATTTTCCTTTAGTTTCTCCGCAGAAGCAAAATCATTTTGGGGAACAGCCTTTAGATAATGCAATTCAATTTTTGCCGGCCAGAAAAAGAAAAATTTTCGTGGTAAAACTTTTTTACTGTTAAAAATAAGGGCGGGCAAAATTGGTTTCCCTGAATCAAATGAAAGCCTGAAAGCACCGTCATGAAATCGTTGTAAGGGTTGGTTGGTCTTGTTTCTTGTACCTTCCGGGTAAATGCACATATGAAGACCCATGTCGAGCACTTCTTTCATTTTTATGTAACTCATTTTGCGGCTTTCTTCATTTTTTCGGTCAACGAGTACGCTTCCTCTCTTATATAAAAGTCCAAACAAAGGGATCTTTGCGAGCTCAACTTTTGCAATGGTTTTATTTGCTCCCGGCATGAAGGGCACTGAAACCGGGACATCAATCAGGGAATTATGATTAAATACAACGATATAGTTTTCGCCTGGCGAAAAATTTTCTTTTCCTTTTACACGTAACCGGAGGCCGGTAAAAAAAAAGAAAATGCGCATCCAGTTCCTGTACATTTTATGCATCATGTCAGATCGCGTCGGCTCTTTCCATAATCCTGTCGCCCACATTGGAATAAAAACGATCAGCATGGTGGAAATAAAAACGATTGCGGCCCACAATGCAAAAATTCTCCCGAGGATATTCTTAAGCAATTTCATAGCCTTCGATGCTTTTAAAAATTGTTTTCTTCAGTTGGGGCCATTCATTTTTTATTATCCCGAAATAAATTGAGTTGCGACGGCGGTTATTCCACATGGTCATGTGACTGCGAAGTACACCTTCTTCTATTCCTCCAACCTTTCTTAATCCCTGTTTTGCCCTCTCATTCAGAACATCTGTTTTAAATTCTACACGTTCAAAATTCAATTCATCAAATGCATACCGGAGCATGGAATATTTTGCATGGAAATTAATTCCTGTACTTCTGAATTTTTTTCCCAGCCAGCTCCATCCAATCTCTAGCCTGAGATCATGGTAAGAAATATTTCCCATGCTGCTGCTGCCTGCAACCTGGTGAGTGATTTTATCGATGATCGTAAACGGTCTTCTTGTGCCGGCTGCTTTATCGGCGAAAGCAGCATCCATCCATTTTTGCAAATGATCTTTATTGGCAAGGTTAAGTGTAAAATAATCCCACATGCCTTCATCCTGGGCCAGGTCAAAAAATGTATTAAAATCTTTTTCTTCAATAGGTCTTAGTAAGACTTTATCAGTTTGTAAGGTCAATCCCGGTTCGATGATTTTCATTGCTATTTTTTATTTTATTATTTACAAAGCCCAATCGATGGGGTCGATCCCGTTTTTTACCAAATACTCATTCGTTTTCGAAAAATGCCTGCACCCTAAAAAACCCGTTACTGACAGGGGGGAAGGGTGGGCTGCTTTTAAGACCAGGTGTTTGCTTTCATCGATCAATATTTTTTTCTCCTGCGCAAATTTGCCCCACAATAAAAAAACAACATGATCCTTCAGATCTGAAATTTTCCTGATCACGGTATCTGTAAATTCAGCCCAACCGATCTTCGAATGACTCATTGGGTCGCCAGCGCGTACGGTCAACGAAGCGTTCAATAAAAAAACGCCTTGTTTGGCCCATTTAGTAAGATCGCCGTTTGCAGGAATTTTTACTCCAATATCGTCATGCAATTCTTTAAAAATATTTACCAGTGATGGTGGTGGCGGGACTCCATTTTGTACAGAGAAGCAAAGGCCATGTGCCTGGTGCGGGCCGTGATAAGGATCCTGTCCCAGGATGACAACCTTTACCTTATCAAAAGGCGTAGTATTAAATGCATTAAAAATTAAGGAACCTGGAGGGTAAATTACTTTCCCCTGTAATTTTTCCGTTTTTAAATGAAGAACAATGTTTTCGAAATAGGGTTTATCAAATTCTTCTTTTAAAATTTTTTTCCATGTCTCATCAATTTTCACATCCATAAGCTTTGGCCCGGTTTGGGTGCAATCTAAAAAAATTTATCTTTGCCGCCTCTTATTCAAAGGTCCGGTAGCTCAGCTGAATAGAGCAGCTGCCTTCTAAGCAGCAGGCCATTGGTTTGAATCCAATCCGGATCACTAAACTCTTCGGATTTCGAAGAGTTTTTTATTTAGTAAAACTTTCATGTGTTTGTGTAAATATTTTCCTCACAAACAATATGACGGAAGAATCTTTTGCTCAGTCTGTTTAGAAATACCCGCATTTTAAACGAAAGATGATGATGGTATGATTTTTTACGGACATTAATTCTACTTCCTTACTTCAAGGAACGCACTACAACACGGGCACGATTCTTTCAAATCACAATACCAAATTCTCAACTTTAAATTTTATTGTATGGAACACAGTCAGGAAAACCTGGAGAACATGAGACGTCAGCTAAATACTTCAACACGTGGTTTCGCTTCAATGGATCCGGAGCGGCAACGCCAGATCGCCCGCGAAGGCGGAAAGGCTGCACACACAAAAGGAACAGCGCATGAATTTAATTCAGAAGAAGCGAGAAATGCCGGTCGCAAGGGTGGTGAAACGGTAAGCAGGGATAGAGAACACATGGCAGAAATAGGAAGAAAGGGTGGGCGGTCTTCCGGTAATCATCAAAAACCCAATGGCAAAACCAGGTATTCTTTCTAGCGTCATCATTTGAAGCATATTCGTTTACTTTGAGGCATCTTATTTTAAGTATGCCTCAAAATTTTAATTACGGGATCGATAAACTTACCGTCGGCAATGCTGTTGACGTCGGCTTAGGGAAAATAAAAGGAATTTTGAATGATTCCGCTATCAAAAAGATAGACAATTCACAGCAATATGTTCAACACATTGTCGAAAACAATAAAACTGTTTACGGTGTCAATACGGGCTTTGGCATTTTAGCTACAACAAAAATTTCTGAAGAAGATACAGCAACACTGCAACATAAAATTTTACAAAGCCATAGCGTGGGGGTAGGAGAGGCGATCCCGGCGGAGATCGCAAAATTGATGCTTATCACCAAAGTACATGCGCTGGCACAAGGTTACAGCGGGATAAGGCTGGAAACCATCGAAAGAATCCTTTGGCATATTGAAAATGATGTGTTGCCGGTTGTGCCGGAAAAAGGAAGTGTGGGCGCATCGGGTGATCTTGCTCCTCTTGCCCATTTGTTTTTGCCATTGATCGGTTTGGGACAAGTTATCCATAAAGGCACGAGGTACAAGGCGCAAGACCTCCTCAAAAAATTTTCATTGCAACCTTTACACCTCGGGCCTAAGGAAGGACTTGCACTCATCAACGGTACGCAATTCGTATTAGCCTTTGCAGTAAAAGCTGTGCAACGAATGCATAATTGCCTGGAAGCTGCAGATATTATTGGGGCAATGAGTTTGGAAGCATTGACAGGAACGAAGGCTCCGTTCGATGAACGACTGCATCGGCTTCGTCCATTTGCAGGCAATAAATTGGTGGCACAGCGACTCCGGTTTTTGTTGAAGGATTCGGCTATCATGCAAAGCCACATCGATTGTGGAAGGGTACAGGATCCCTACTCACTCCGTTGTATGCCGCAGGTACATGGCGCAAGCCGCAATGCATGGCTTCATTTAAAAGAATTAACGGAGACGGAATTAAATGCTGTTACCGACAACCCGATCATTTTTTCTTCTGATGATACCATAAGTGGTGGAAATTTTCATGGACAGCCATTGGCCTTGCCACTTGATTATGCTTGTTTCGCTGCTGCAGAAATAGGAAATATCTCTGACCGGCGTTGTTATTTGTTATTAGAGGGAAAATGGGGATTGCCCATGTTGCTGATGAAAAATGTTGGATTGAACAGCGGCTTCATGATCCCTCAATATACGACGGCTGCATTGGTAACCGAAAACAAAACACTTTGTTTCCCCGCAAGTGCAGATAGTATTCCAACATCTCTTGGCCAGGAAGATCACGTAAGCATGGGAAGCATCAGTGGAAGAAAGTTGAATAAAGTGCTGGATAATCTCGAATACATTTTGGCAATTGAATTACTAACAGCCTGCCAGGCCATAGAATTTCGCAGGCCATTAAAAAGTAGTGAACTATTAGAGTTTGCCCATGAGCATGTCCGGCAGTTTGTGTCCTTTGCTGAAGAAGACAGAATTTTTGCAGATGATATTGAAAAGATAAAAAGCATCATCGCTGATTTTAGTTTCGTGGAAAAGGTGAATGAGTTTGCGAAGTCAAAGAATGTTCAATTGAATGAGGGCTATGAAGACAGCTTCAGCTTGTAGCTGTCACCCTGAGCTTGTCGAAGGGTGGTCGAAATTTATTCTATCGAAAATGACTTGTCATGAAGCTAGGTCATAATTATTACGTTTATATTATCGAATGCAGGGATGGTAGTTATTATACCGGGGTAACTAACGATATAGATAGGAGAATGTGGGAACATAATACAGGTCACGATCCTGGTTGTTACACGTATAATAGAAGACCAGTTGAATTAAAATACTTCGAGCACTATACCGATGTCAATCAAGCTATCTCCAGGGAAAAACAATTAAAGGGTTGGTCAAGGAAAAAGAAACAGGCATTATTCATAGAAAATTGGAATGAGCTTAAGCGTTTGTCTAAATCTTCAACTGTTAGAGGAGATTCCAACAATGCTTCGACAAGCTCAGCATGACAATCATTATTAATCGGCATGACAAACCATCCGCTAAAAAAATATTACACTATGGTAACAGGAACAAAACAGACATACGACCCCACCAAATACAAAACCCCAATCGGTAATAAGATAAGCTGTAAAGGGTGGATACAGGAAGCTGCATTGCGAATGCTGCTGAATAATCTCAACCCTGAAGTAGCAGAAAAACCGGATGAATTAATTGTATATGGAGGGAGAGGAAAAGCAGCAAGAAATTTTGAGGCGCTTGATAATATCATCAAAGCATTAAAAATTTTAGAGAATGATGAATCATTACTTATTCAGTCAGGCAAACCTGTTGGCATTTTAAAAACACATCAAGATGCTCCGCGAATTCTTATCACAATTCACAGCTTGTTCCAAAATGGGCAACCTGGGAACATTTTGATGAACTGGAAAAAAAGGGATTGATGATGTATGGCCAAATGACAGCAGGCAGCTGGATCTATATCGGCAGCCAGGGAATTGTACAGGGAACGTATGAGACGTATGCTGCGGTGGCTGATAAGCATTTTAGTTCACAGTCTGCAGCCGGCAGTCGGCAGTCCATTCACGATTCACGTCCCCATAGCTATCGGGACACGACACACGGCTCTCTAAAAGGCACTTTAAACGTAACCGCCGGTTTGGGAGGTATGGGCGGTGCACAGCCGCTTGCTATTACAATGAATGAAGGCGTGGCCCTGATTGCGGAAGTGGAAGAGTGGAGGATCGATAAACGAATTGCTACAAAATATCTTGATGAAAAATATACGGATATTGATGAAGCAATTGATAAAGCAGTAGGCTACAATTGCAAGCTGTAAGCAAAAGCATTGGAGTTTGTTGCAATGCAGTTCATCTGTTACAAAGACTGATTGAACGAAATATTATTCCTGATACTCTTACTGATCAAACCTCTGCGCATGATCCTATCAGTTACTGGCCACATGAGATATCCTATGAGCAGGCAAAAGTTTTACGAGAAAAAAATCCTGAAGAATATATCGAATATGCGTATCGTAGTATGTACAAGCATGTCGAATTTATGCTGACGATTGAGGGATAAAGGTGCTGTGACTTTTGATTATGGAAACAATATAAGGGCTCGTGCTTTAGAGTATGAGTCTAAAAATATGGGAGAGCTCCAGCCCCTTTGGGGGGTGAAGGGGGCCTCTTTCCCGGTTTCGTACCCGCGTACATTCGCCCGCTTTTTTGCGAAGGTAAAGGGCCCTTTCGCTGGGCAGCATTAAGTGGTGATCCGAATGATATTGCTGTAACAGATGAAGTGATATCAAAATTGTTTCCGCAAAATCAATCATTGCAGCGGTGGCTAAGACTGGCCAAAGAAAAAATTGCTTTCCAGGGTTTGCCTGCACGTATTTGCTGGCTGGGGCAGGGTGAAAGAGAAAAAGCAGGACTTGCATTTAATGAACTTGTAAGAACAGGAAAACTGAAAGCGCCGATCGTGATTGGCCGTGATCATTTGGATACGGGTTCTGTCGCATCTCCGAACAGGGAAACAGAAGCCATGATGGATGGAAGTGATGCGGTTGCTGACTGGCCATTGTTAAATGCGTTGGTAAATACTGCCGGCGGAGCCAGCTGGGTTTCGTTGCATCATGGCGGTGGCGTGGGTATGGGTTACAGCATCCATGCAGGCATGGTGATTGTTTGCGATGGAACAGCAGATGCGGATGAAAGATTGAAGAGAGTTTTACGCAATGACCCGGGGATAGGAGTGATAAGGCATGCTGACGCAGGCTATGAATTGGCGAAAGAAGTGGCTAAAGCAAATGGATTGGATTTGAGTGACAGGATTAATTCTTGATTTTTTGTTACCAGTTATAGTAACTCCGATTGAGCGTCGGTTGCCCGTCCGTACCGGCACGGGCGGACGTCGCTCCCGATAGCTATCGGGACCTGTCATCGTTCTGTCCCGCAGGGATCCCTTTGAGATAATCTAATAACCCATGTCGTTGGTGACGCTGCGCTAAACATTTTGGTAAAAAGTTTGGTTCTCACAGATTTCACTGATATACACAGAAAATCAGTGAAAATCTGTGGCATCTGTGAGCATTTGTATAGAAGAATTACCGAACGTCGAAGAGTGCGACGCAAGCAAAGCTGAATAATAGCAATGCAGCCGGCTACATAAAATCCGTGATGATCTTAAAGAGGTGCAATATCAAACTTTTCACCGGCAGCATTTACTCTCGAGAATTTTCCGTTCTCAAAAAGCAAAGCTTCAGAATAACCCGCGGCATGATGAACATCAACGTCAAAAAGTTTACCATCGTACAAGGATCTGATTTCATTTGCTACGATGGTATGACCTGTGGTTATATGGCGCACACCATAAATATTTAGTGTGCTGTCAATTTGCGCCAATGTAGCTTTTGGAGCTGCGTAATAACCCCTGTACCAGAAAGGACCAAAATCACTATACAATATGTCCAGTCGCTTGTCGGAATATTGATAAGTCGTGTCAGTATAAAGAGGTCTCACCACGTCATTGAGTTCCTTTAATGGTATATCCATCATGTTCACATACTGGGAAATACCTCCGTGCATAAAAAGGATATCTCCAACACGCTCGGTCACATTCTTAGTTGCCAACCATCGGCCGATCTCAGCATCGGGTCCGAATAATTGCACATAACTCTTATTCATCAATGCAGCATGCCTCAGGTAGCGTTCCTGTACATAGCGCAGGTCGTTGCTCATGTTCATGATCTCGTGATTGCCCAGTATGTAATGTACATAGCCACCCGCTGCCTTTGCTTTTTCCTCTAACGAATAAATGAGCCATAATACTTCAGTGACCATTGTGCCCCTGTCGACGAAATCGCCAATCAGTACAAGGTGGCTTTTTCCAAACGTCCAGTTGAAATCATCGTCAATGACATGATTCGCCTGCAATAATTTTCGAAAAGCACCAAAATTCCCTTCGATATCTGAAAGTATCAGCATTTTGTCAGCCTTTTTATATTCCGCCTTTTCGTTAGCCAGTTTTGGCTTCAGTTTTACGTCAAAGGTTTTTCCCGGAAGATCGGTGTTGATACGAAGAGTGATATTGTCCTTTCCCGATAGTTTCATACTATCCCTTTCTACCGACCCGGTCACCGAATCTCCCTTTATGTAGTTCACAAAAACGGAATCATTTCTGTACAGAACGTAAGGGCCATCAATGACAGGTGCGTCGGGTAAATGCTTCATGTTCATTTTTTCATCGGCATTTCTTGACATGGAGAATGCAAATAGAGTTACGAATATTATGGCATTTATTTTAATCATCATTATTTAATTTTCAAGAACCATACCTATCTGCTCCTAATTTCCGAAATAAATCGCGATTTTAGGCTCACAAACGCGAGCGATTTGAAAAAAAATATCTTCAAATAAGAAATTGATACATTTAATTTAGGTAAACCCCGGAGTATGAACAACGAAGCTTCCCTCATCGGGAGCTTGCGCTAAAGCAGCTTCCATGTAGCTAAAGGCTTTTTTATAATCACCTTTTGCAGAAATGAGCCCTTCCCATACCGACATTGGTTGTATAAGTAAAACAAATTTGCAGACTATGATGACAACACTGAAAGATGGACAGAATGTGAATTGAAATTGTCTTATAACCTCGATTGGTGCAATCTGCTTAGGCATAAGAATAACAACCGTCCCGCCTCAGGCGGGACGGTTGTTTCTCACAAGAATTTTTCTGCTCACTTATTGATCGTTTGTGTTTGCATTTTTGCCTGGTTTTGCAAAAGAAGCGTAACCAAATTAAATGTTGGAGCTGTAAAATATTGCTCGTACATGCATCCCCTGTTTTCGAAACAGGTAGCACATTTCTTTTCACTGCACAACTCATACTTTGTTGCAGTGGACTCTTGTGAGTAACCATTTGAATCTTTCATAACATAGGTTTATGAACCAATATTACAACGAACACCAGGCTGTCGCCAGCTGTAAAGCAATGAACTGAAGAAACGAGTTGATGAATTGGTGAAAGTATATGACCGCATACATAACAGTGTTGTAATTAGTACCTTCATTTTTTAATTCTTTTTGGTTAAGATGGAAGTAGAAAAGTACCTGGAAAGGATAAATTATAGCGGCAAAACAGAAGCTACGACAGAGGTCTTAAACGCTCTTCAAAAGAAGCATCTTTTAAACATTCCGTTTGAAAATCTTGACATTCACTACAAGGTTCCTATTGAATTAGATCTTGCGAAGATTTTCGAAAAAGTGGTTGTCAAAAGAAGGGGTGGCTTTTGTTATGAATTAAACGGCATATTCCATGAATTGCTGAATTCAATCGGGTTTAATGCAAAAATGATCTCTGCAAGAGTGTTTGATCAGCAGCAGCAAATTTTTTCGCCTGAGTTTGATCATCTCGCGATCATTGCAAGAATAGATTCGACAGATTACCTGGCTGATGTAGGTTTTGGTGAATTCGCCTTTAGGCCCCTGGAGATCGAATTAAATACAATTCACAATGATGAAAGAGGAAGTTTCAGAATCGGGAGATATGACGACTTGTACTATAAGGTTGCTAAACGTGCCGGCGAAAACTGGGTCCCCGAATACATGTTCACTTTAAAAAAGAGAGACTTGAGCGAATTCAAAGACATGTGCCATTATAATCAGACTTCTCCACTATCGCATTTTACACAGAGTAAATTTTGTTCCCGGCCAACTGAAAAGGGCCGGATAACGGTAACAGCCAACAAAATAAAGATCACCAAAGGAGATTCAATTACAGAATCACCCTTGAACAGTGAAGGGGAGTTCTTATTGGCCCTGGAAAAATATTTTCAGATCCGACTCAATGATAGCATTCCGTTTACCGATGCCTCACTTGCTTAAAAATTTTATCCACCTATAGCTGACCCTGGTTACGAATTTACCTGCCCAAAATTTGTAACCCAAAGCCTGCCCGGCAACTCTAATACCTGAGAGTCCTTGTAAGGATCCCGTTCATTTTTAAACTATGCAGATATGAAAAAGTATAAAGGTATATGCATTGCTATTGCAATAATGATGATCATTTCTATATCATTTGATTCATTTGGACAAATGAATATGAAAATGAGTTTTCCCACTCCGGCTGCCAATGAGCTTCGTACTAATATGCGCAAATTGTGGGAGGATCATGTCACGTGGACACGCAATGTCATTTGCTGTCTTACAGACGGTCTCCCCGGCGCTGACCAGGCAGTAAAAAGATTGTTGAAAAACCAGGATGATATCGGCAATGCTATCAAGCCTCTGTATGGCGAGGCTGCGGGGAACAAGCTGACTGGCCTGCTTCATGATCATATCATCATTGCTGCAGATGTTGTAAAGGCTGCTAAAGCCTCTGACAATGCTGCGTTGGATGCCGCAAATAAGAAATGGTTTGCCAATGCCGACGAGATATCGGCTTTCCTTAGTAAAGCAAATCCGAACTGGAAAGAAGATGATATGAAAAAGATGATGCATGACCATCTTAAATTAACCACTGATGAGGCTGTTGCAAGAATTAAGAAAGATTATGACGCAGATGTTGCCGCTTATGATAACGTACATAATGAAATTCTTGAAATGTCGGATATGCTCACTGATGGTATTGTAAAACAATTCCCGGATAAATTTAAATGACCTTATTATTGCCACCAAGGCACCAACCTGCCTGCCGGTAGCTGCCGATAGACAGGGGCGCGAAGAAAAATAAAACCTGAAGGTCAAAACTTTGTGTCTTTGTAGCCTATCTAAAGTGGCCTTGGAAACAGCCTCATTTTTGAGTACTTGCCCGTAAAACTTCAGGCAATAAAAATAACAGTCTTGAGACAGCCTCATTTTATTAACCGAATGGCTCGGTGATAGATCTGCTGGTTTTTGAAAACCACTTGGGCCCTTGTTCAGTCATGTAAACGCAGTCTTCTAAACGCACGCCAAATTCTCCAGGAATAGAAATAGTTGGTTCAATACTAAAGCACATTCCTGGTTGTAAGACTTGCTTATTTCCTTTTACCATGTTACCCCATTCGTGCCCATCCATGCCAATTCCATGGCCGGTGCGATGTGGCAGTCCCGGTAATTTATATCCCGGCCCAAATCCTGCATCCGTAATTACTTTGCGAGCGGCGGCATCTACTTCTTCACAAGCTGCACCAATTTTTGCAGCCGCGAATCCAGCAGCCTGTGCCTTTTGTTCAAGTTTCCATATTTCCTCCTGGCGTTTGGTGGGTTCAGCACCGAATACAATTGTTCTTGTAATATCAGATGCATAATTTTCCACGCTGCATCCGCAATCCATTAAAACAACATCACCTTTCTTTAATGTTTGTGGCTTGGTGCTGCCATGAGGAAATGAGGACGATTCGCCAAAGAGTGTTAGTGAAAAATCAGGTCGACCGCCTAATTTAGTTTGCGCATCATCAATGATAGCAGAAAGTTCAGCTTGTGTCATGCCTTCATGCAATTGGCTAATACCAATCTTTATTGCCGCCGAGGTGATGTCAGCAGCTTTTTGCATGAGTGCTAACTCAGCCGCTGATTTTATCATACGGCAAGGCATCGTGACAGGATCACCGCTTACATAATTCAAATGCGAAGCTTCTTTGCGCACGCCATCCAGGATAAAAAAGCGAAGTCTTTCTTCAATGCCCACGTTGCCTGACCGGACGCCCACATCGTTTAATGCAGCGCCTATTTGTTTGTAAGGACTTTCATCTTCCTGCCAGGCATAAACATCTTTTCCAATTGTGATGAGTTCACGAAGACGATTTTCTTCGAAACCGGGGCAAATATATTTTACATTACCTTTTGCAGGAATGATAGCTACCATGGGCCGTTCACTGGGCCACCAACTGATACCGGTAAAATATTGCAGTGAAGTGCCGCAGTCCAGCATCAATGCTTCTATTTTATTTTCGCTGAGCAAGCCTTGTGCTTTTTCTATCCTCGCTTTCCTTTCCCGCAAGTCAATGGGCACAACATCATCTGTCATGGATCTTAATTCGTCAAAAGATGATCCTTTTTCTTTTGCTTGTCCGTTGGAACAGCAGGCGAGACCTGCTGCTACAGTGGTGGCAGCTGCCATAGCAGAGAGATTGATAAAATCTCTTCTTTTAATTGACATATAAAATAATTAATGGAGAAATATTTTAATCTTATTGAAGATAGGATTTTCTGCCATTGCATATTTCAAAAAGGCCGACACACTATTTAAGTTGTAGAAGCACGAATGATGAAGGAGTATTTGTCTGTGAGGTAAATGAAAATGACTTGCCGGACTCTATCCAAATGTAGTGGCCACTTTTCATGATGCGGTGCTGCATATAATCATTTGCCTTGTACTCAATGACTGCATGGCCGACGCTTAACAATAAATAGCCGATCGTTGATGCGGGCAGTTCTACGCGGTTACCCGGATGCAGTTCCAGCCGATATCCATTGGCAAGTGGTTTATCAAAAAATGGTTTTAGAAGAGGGTTCTGCAAAACAGGTTGATCACTGTGCGGTTTGCCGGCAATGAGCTCGATATCCATCACATGAAACCAGGTCGTGTCTTCGTTCCATACACGATGAATGCGCGGTGTGGAAAGACTGTCATACCATGAATTGCCAGCTACTGAAAGATCTCCCGATGGTTGCCCGCTTATCAACTGCGAGCCGGTAGCGGTTTTAGTAAAAGTCGTGAAAACGGACGGAGTGTTGTGCACATGAAATTGAGTGGTGTCATGTGGAGAAAGAAATACATCGAGGAGTCGGACATAGCTGTTTTCGAAAACATTGTGATGCCTTGGCTCATCGCGTACGGGCACCTGGGCTGCCGTTGACAGCGATAAAAAAAGAATTATAATGACAAAATATTCTTTTGGCATCAGATAAAGATACAATCTTTGATTGCGGCAGAGGCCTCGAAATGTTCTTGCTATTCCAACCCTTCTTTCATTCTTCGAAGATGAATTGCAAGAAAGATCCGGAACATTCCTGCGAAGATAAAAGATACCGCGGTCCAGATGATAATGTGCAGCAGACCGAATGCAGGAACTGACAGTACCAAAATACCAAACACAATGATCGCAATAGCTATAACCAGAAGCCAACCCCAGGCCGAAGCTCCATACCTTCTCATATCAAGGGCAAAGCCAATTGCAGAAAATCCTCTGAACAGCAGCCAGAAACCAAGCACAAAGGGTAAGATCGTAACGGTCATGTGGGGGTATGCCAGGATGAAACACCCGATCAAAATATCAAATATGCCGCTTGCTACTGTCCAGCCCCAGGTATGAAGCGATCGTTTTGCCGAAAATGCAAACAAAAGCTCAAAAACTCCGACAAACAATATGCATACTCCAAAGAGAACGCTCAGAGAAACATAGGCATCATCGGGTGAGATAAAAACCCAAATACCCATGCTGATTAATGCTATTCCTGTCAGAAGTAGCAGCCACCAGTAATCCATTGCCCTTTTAATCCCTGCAATTGAATGTGCCATGTAATTAATGATTTTTAATGTTTGGAAATTTTGTTTTACGGGTAGAAATAAAAAATCGGAGTTGAGGGGACAAAAAGATACGAATAAAAATAATCAAAAAACCGGCAATTTCAATATTAAGCCATCATGCGTGCTTCTTGTAACATAAAATCCACAGAATTATTATAATTTCCCGACGCCGAAGGTAGTAATGAAGAACATCAAAGCGACTGATGATGAAAAGCTTTTTTCGTTTTTACAATGGTATTTTATTTTCGTCTAAATAACACGCCACGGGCACAAACGGTTATTGAAAATAATTTTACATGATCAATGAAATAAACATGGGGCCACTCATACAACCAGAATTATTTATCAAAATGGTAGTTGCTGAATGGGATAAGCAAAATAATAACTTTAACCAGTTTTTATCGTCAGTCACTGGTGAACAACTTTCAAAAGAAATTGCTCCGGGTAAGAATACAGGCATTTACCTGGTTGGGCATTTAATTGCCATCAGTGATGCTATGTTGCCACTGTTGGCATTTAGAGAGAAATTGTTCCCTCATCTTGAGAATGTATTTATCACGAATCCTGATAAGTCAGGGTTGGATATGCCTTCACTTGCTGAGTTAAAGGAACAATTGAACACAGTTAATGCAGAGCTTTCCAAACATATCCGATCCACTGCACCGGGAGATTGGTTCAAAAGACATATGGCAGTATCGGATGAAGACTTCTTAAAGGAACCTCACAGGAATAAGTTGAATGTTATCATTAACCGCACCAATCATATGAGCTATCATTTGGGTCAACTGATCCTGTTATAAGATGCCATTGCATTCCCGTGAGCAGAGATCATCCAACTATTTTATCCATTATTGAGCGTAATCGCGGCAATAATTGCGCAACAGGCATTTCTATAGTTGCTGCTGTTGTTTCAGCAGTCATTACATATCCAAGGGATGGAAGTATGGCTTTTGCTGTATTGTTCCTTGGGTAGATATCCCGATCTTTATTTTCGGCCAGGAGGCTATTCGGAAATTTGACCTTCTCATCCATGCCGATCTTCTCGAGAGATACATTTCTATATTCATTTAAGAATTCCCTTATAGTATCGATCTCGTGATCAGGAACAATAACCGGTTTATTTAACCAGAAAACAAGGCTGATAACTCCATTGACCTTTCGTAATTCCGGAATTTGGGTCTCACAGATCCTTACAAAACAGTAACAGCAAAATAAAACTTCGGGGGTTGTTCTTTTTCTGTAGAAGGGTTGATGAGTTGTACTATTGAGAGGACAATAACATTCGATTTTTTTCCGGCTTAAACTTTCCGTTACCTTTCTTTCTTGTCCCGGGCGGGTATATATTATATACCATTTCTTCATTTGATTCATAATAATCAGTCAAAAAGTTACTACTAAGATTTATGCTCATCGGTTTTTAAGTAGCAGCGAACTTTCATGTTAACTGATTCTTGCTCGCAGTATATGACACAGGATAAAGATCAATATTGCTTTTGGTAGTTGTTATCTATCATCAACAAATTAAAGACCAGAAGTGCTATGCGTTGAAATGAAGCAGTTTTTGCCGGGAAGAAGAAAAATGAAGAGAAAAATCCACATTACGTTGAAGCCATTGACTTCGTTTTCCGGAATTAAAGGCTGCTTTAGTGGCATAATTTTATTGATGTGAAGTGGTAAATTAATATATGAAAATTTTGGGGATCATTCTTGTAGTATTGGGAGTATTGATGTTTGTATTTGGTACTGTTACATTTACCCGTAAAGAAAAGGTAGTGGATGCAGGCCCTGTTGAGATCAATAAAAAGGAAAAGCACACAATCGCGTGGCCCAATTATGCCGGAGGCTTTAGTATACTTGCCGGAGTAGTTGTCTTACTTGCGGCGGGGAAAAGGAAAGCCTGATATTTTCATAAGCGATTATTCAGCGAACAGGATCAATTACCCGAATGAAATTCTGTTTTAACACTGACTCCCGTTATCAGGGTTTGATAAACTACGCAATAGCGTTCGGTAAGTTTTGCAAGAGTTGCCAACTGCTCCGCGGTTGCATTTGATTCCAATTGAAATTTGAGTCGGATGTTCTTAAATCCGACAGGAACTTCTTTTGAAACTCCAAGCGTTCCTTTGAAATCCAAATCTCCCTCTGCTTTGACGATTCCTTCTTTTATTTCAACTCCGATCGCTGTAGCAACTGCTTTTAAAGTAACACCTGCACAAGCTACCAGTGCTTCAAGAAGGAGGTCGCCAGAACAGGCCAGCAAGCCGGTCCCGCCGGTCGCAGGATGAAGACCGGCCTCAACCAATGAACGGCCTGTTTCCACTTTACAGGAAATGCCTTCATCAATTTTCCCTTCGGCTTTTAATGTGACTATTGCTGATGCAGGATCGTTGCGATATTTTTCTTTAAGAGGCGCCTGCAGGGCTTTCAGTTCTTGAGAATTCATGATCGGATTATTAAATGATTTGACTGACTAGTTAGTAATAACCTTTGTGTTCTTTGTGTATCCTTTGTGACCGTTGTGGCCATACTCATTCGGGAAAAGGGGTCACGAAGTACACAACGGAGGCACAAAGAACACTAGGGATTCAAATAAGGTTGAGTTTATGTATCGGGATAGTCATTGGTGATCATTATTTCTGATCTTTTAACCTGACATACTTTTCAATATTCATCCGGTTTACGCCAATGCTATCGATCTTCTCAATGCCTTTTTGAATTAATGTGTCGTTATTAATCGTAACGGTGAATGAAAAATCATTTCCTTCCCATTGCCTGTCGTTACAATATTCAAGGTGCTCCGTGTACGAACTGTCGTGAAATCGTAACCACCTCCTCCGCATGAGAACATTGAGTCGGCATTTTTCCCTTTGGTTAGGTCATGAGTCAAGAAATGCAAAATGATCATCGTTAATGATCTTGATGAATGCTTTTCCCTTTGTATAATCGGTTACAACGGTATCGCCTTTTTCTATCAATGTGCCGGTAAGAAGTTTCCATGTTCCTTCGATCGGCTTTTTCGATGAAGCGGTTTCAGAGGTTTGGACAGATGAGTTACAGGAAAGAAGGATGACTGAAATTGAAATAAATACGATCTTATTTTTCATATAGCAATAGTTATGTAGCGCACAAGATAAATAAACAGTTTCATAAACAACTTAATCCGGGGTCTCCCTCTGCACAGGCCCAGCTATGAAGAGCCCGGGCCGACCTAAGGTCTAAGAAATAGCAACTGGATAAAGTTTCCTTATAATTATCTGCTAATAGAGTCATAATTGTCTGACAGGTGAATTTCAATATCTCCAGCTCTGAAGATCAGCTCCTGTGGGCGCTGTTTTCTTTACTTCTTCTGCCCATTTTGGAATAAACATCTGGTGATATCGTAATCTTGAAATGTAATTCGGTTGTGTATGATCACCATTCCAGCAATGCTCTGCCCTGTCGCCATAATCAACTTCACCATCGTAGGTTGGGTTGTCGAGGGCTTTCAGCATTTCCTCTGTAAGGTAAACAGCGTCGTTTAAATAATAACTATCCATATCGCCACAGTAAATATGGATCCTGCCTTTCAGTTTGGGACCAATTTTATTCCAGTCACGTTTCATGATGTAGGATAAGTCATAATTTTCTTTCCAAAACTTTGCAACGTTGCTATCTATTTCCCCGGTCGCTTTGTTCCAAATGCGTTTTGGATATCCATCGGCACCAACAGGTGAAAAAACCGCTTCCCAGATATCCCATTGTTGTCCGCTGCGGCTGTGTGTACCCAATGCCAGTTCACGGTAATTTGTTTCCTCGAGGGTTGAGCTTACATGACCCAAGATAATTTCGCATAGCAGGCCGTGGTGTTTTTTTAAAATCACTTTCAAGGAAGTAGGCGTTTTTATCTTTATAAATGTCCACTACTGTATAAGCCCTGAAATCAATTGGGTCGGGGCAGGCGCAATAACACCCATTGTATTGATCCGGATAAAAAACCTGCGCTGCTAATACTTCCCATCCACCGGTGCTACCGCCATACATAAATCTCGCCCATCCCTGCCCGATGCCGCGAAATCTTTTTTCAATTTCAGGGATCAATTCATATGTGATTGCATCACCATAAGGACCAATGCTCTCTGAATTCACCGCATATGAATCATCATAATAAGGACAGGCATGCTGTATTTCTATCGCGAGCACTCTTGGAAAATTTGGCCCTGTCCATAGTTTATAAAAATCATACGCTTCCTGTTGAATGATCTTATTATAGCCGCTGATGTGAAAGCGTTCGCTATAGTCAGGATTTAAAGAAGTATCTGGAGGAGTTGTACGAAAGCCATCAAAGTCCGATGGAAAATGGCCATGAAATATAGCCAAAGGATATTTTACATCCGGGTGTGTATCCCATCCTTCAGGCAATAAAATATGAGCGCCAAGATACATCGGCCTTCCCCAGAACTCAGAGAGAAGTTTACTTTGAATTTTGATATGTTTGATGTATTTGGTGTCTTCCGGCTCTTTGATCGGCGGTATCACTTCTGTCATTTCGATTTTTATTACTCCTGCTTTATTCTTATCGATTTTAATTTTAACTGGCTTTGAATAAAAATTTCCAGGCGCAAGGTTCCACTGTTGTCCTTCACCCCTGTCCATCGGAAGTTTTACTACATGTCCATCTTTGCGATGAAGAGTTTCATAGCGATGAAGTAATGCCTGTACATAATACTCTCCGTCTGGTAAGTCTTTCAGGTTCTGAATGGGGTAACCAAAAATGGCAGAATTATTTTGAGTAAATATTTGAGATCTTCCTTTTGTACTGTTGTCCACATCCATTCCAAAAACCAGTTGGGTGGAAGGACCATCGCTGATTTGAAAACGAGGCTCTGCGTTGCCATTGTGACTTAACAGAAGCAGCAAACGACCATCGGGAATATGATCTTCGAGTTTGGAAGAACAACTGATCTCAAAACTTCCCTGGGCAAATGAATTAAGGTAAAATAAAACGGCAATGAAGCTAAATAGTTTCCTCATAGCAATGATGTTTTGGTAACTAAAAGATAAGATAAAAACTAATTAAGTAACAGTGCGTCCCCGTGATATTAAAACAAATTAAATTCCAAAAAGAAAATTGATCACAGTGGCAACCTTATTAGATCCGTCAACGCTTACTTATAAAGCTCCTTTTTTCCTTTCTACAATCCAACTACATAAAGAACAGAATTTAAACGTCAGAAATTCTGCAGAAATTTTTTTTGTAACCAAAATCAATTTATATGAAAAATATTTTTATGATGAAAGGCAATTGGTATTTGGTAATTGCTTTTTTGATACTTGTTGCCACCAGCTGTAAGAAAAATATTGAAGACCCGGCAAGTGACTTAACGGACCGGAATCATAAATCAAATATCCCTGAAGAAAAAAAATTAGAAGGAGATTTTGAGCAGGTAAATATTGTGTCGGATACCGATGAATTTAACCCACTACGAATTGATGCCATTCTCAAAAATGCCTGGGGGCTGGCATTTGCTCCTTCCGGACCTGCCTGGGTTAACGCAAATGAAACGGGTATGAGCGCCGTCTACACTACGGCAGGTGCTGATGTGATCCCCGCTGTTGCTATACCTTCCCCGGGATCACCTTCGGGTGGCGGTCACCCTACAGGTATTGTATTCAATGGAAGTACAGGTTTTCGGCTGCCTAATGGCAGGCCTGCCCGGTTTATTTTTGTGGGAGAAGATGGAATTATTTCAGGGTGGAATGGAGGTAATGTTGCCATCCAGGAAAAGGATAATTCTGCCTATGCCAACTATAAAGGTCTTGCTATTGCAGCTGACGGTACAGATTCTTTTATCTATGCTGCTAATTTCAAGACGGGACGAATTGATGTATATGATACTGCCTGGAAAAAGGTATTTAATAAACCATTCAGAGATTTCTTTATTCCTCCCGGCTATGCACCATTTAATATTCAAAACATAAACAACAACCTGTTTGTGATGTATGCTAAGGTAGGCGATGATGGAGATGATGAGGATGGACCAGGTAAGGGCTTTGTAGATGTTTTTAGATCGAATGGAAGGTTTCTGCGACGCTTTGTAACAAGGGGAGTATTGAATGCACCCTGGGGAGTAGCAATGGCCCCCGATTCCTGGGTAAATAAAAAATGGGATAGCGATGATGACGACGATGACAATGGCAAAGCAAACGAAATTAACAGGCATCGCCATCATGAAATAAGAAAAGTGATACTTGTTGGAAATTTTGGGGACGGACGTATTAATGCCTTTAACCAGGATGGTGAATTTATCGGAAAACTTCGTTCTGACGGAAAGGCAATAACCATCGAGGGTTTATGGGCACTTTCTTTTGCTCCCGCTACTGCAACAATGATCGATCCTAATTGGCTATTCTTCACTGCAGGTCCCGACGATGAGGAGCATGGTTTATTTGGGTACATAAAAAAGAACTAAAACCTCAGCCCTGCGAAAAGGCCAGATTTTTGTCTGGCCTTTTTTGTTGCTGGAGTTCATATTCCCGGTGGAGAGGTTTAACTTCTTTTAAAAGAAAGATTGAGGGAAACACTATAATAAATCTGCATTAAAAACTATCTTGTGGAGTAAGGTCTGACAAAGAAATCCCTTACCCTTTATTAAGATAATTATGAGGAAATTATTTACAGCTATTACCCTGTTACTATTTATTAACTCTGCATATTCCCAGAAATTGAGCCAGGTCACTTTCTCCGGCGGGGCCACTTTTTCTTATTTTTCTTTTCTTACCGACCAGGGCATTCTCTTGCGTGTTACAGATGAAGGCAAACTGCTTGAGTGGGGAACTGAATTGCTGTCGGAGAGAGGTAGTTATTATGACCCTAAGCTTCAACCATACCTCGGCAGAATAGAATATTATGGGCAGGAAGCAGACTCCGCTTTCAGAGGTAAGGTCAGGAGCATTGGCACATGCACATTCACTTACTATAGTCATTTAGATGAGACCACAAAAGTGGGAAAGCTAAAATCAATCGGCACTCTTCTTCTGGATTATTACAGCAATTTTGATAATGCAGCTTATAAAGGAAAATTGCGGTTTATTGGTAGTTCAGTCCTGGAATACTATTCCTCTGTCGATGATGAAGCGTACAGGGGAAAATTGAAAACGATCGGCAATAACTCCATTACCTGGTACTCCACGTTTGACGATAAACTGTTGAAAGGGAAATTAAAACGGATCGGTTCAGTTCCGTTTGAATGGTATTCATCATTCGATAAAACCGAATTAAGAGGTGCGCTAAAATCGGGATTGTACAGGCAAACCATTGGGGGCATCACCTACATTCTCCGGTAGAACCACGATTTTCCAGATTAAATGATTTATAGGAATTAAATATACTTATAGTAACTCTTGTCGAACACTCTTCTTTAATATCCATTTTTATCCTAAAAAATCCTATAAATCCTGGTTATAAATTGAGCAGTGCTTTGATCGCCGAAAGAAATTCTTGTTTGGTGAATGGTTTTTCCAAAAACAAGTCTGCTCCATTTTCCATAGCTACATCCTTTACCGAAGCATCGAATCCTGTGATCATTATGATCCTGACAGATGGATATTTTTTCTTCAAGTGACTGATATAGTCAACTCCATAACCATCAGGAAGTTTATTGTCCAGGATAATGAGGGAGGGCAACTCCTCTGCAAGGTACTCTTCAGCAGCCGAAAGATTTTTTACATGATCCAGTTCAATATCCTCGTTGCTGAGTAAAATATTCAACACAAGACACATTTCACCTTCGTCCTCAATAATGAGAATTTTTTGTGAAGTCCTGGTTTCTACAGTTGTTTTTGTCATGGTCAAGTTTTTAGAAGTTGATATTATTATACACAGAGCAGGCAGATATGGTAAAAAATAAAAAATCGTTCCAATTTTTAAAACCTCTGTTGAGTTCACTTGTTGGTATTACCCTGCGTATCATCGTATTTTATCCTTTCATAATTTTAAAAAGATGATTTAACTCAACAAAATGACTGGTTTAAAAGGCAATTCATTGGGTTAGTGGAAACTGGATAAATTTTTGATGTTGCCATCATCCCTGATACTCCAATGAATAACCCGTGAAGGCATTTATCAAAAATATGACCACCGTGCCCTCCCAAAAACAAGTCAAATCCATTATTGAAAACCTTGGCCTGCATCTCGTATCGATCGACATCGGGGAAATTGAAGTAGGTGAGGTCCTTTCTGATCAACAATATGAGCGACTGAAGGAAGGTCTTCACCAGAATGATTTTGAATTAATATCCGGCAGAGAAAATATTCTTACAGAAAAAATAAAGAATGTGATCATCGAGATGATCCATTATTCTGATGAATTGCCCGTTATAAAATATTCAAGTTATATCAGCAGTAGATTAAAAACGAATTATACCTATCTCTCGAAAATTTTTTCGAAGGTGAAAAATGTCACGATCGAGCATTTCATTATCCTCCATAAGATCGAACGAGTAAAACAATTGCTTTTGCATAATGACCTTACTCTTTCTGAGATCGCGTGGAAGCTTCACTATAGCAGCACTGCTCATTTGTCTGCACAGTTTAAAAAAATAACTGGCATAACTCCCTCTCTTTTTAAAAAATTAAGATATAAAAATTTAGTTCCTCTCGAAAGTTTGTAACTGCTTATCGGTCTTCATCACATTCATTTTTGGCTCCGAATTATATAACATTTTATCAGAATTGTGTAACGGATTTTGCATTTTGAAATTCTAATTTGCTAATGGGTATTTTTAAACTGCTTAAGAATATTATCTATGAAAACCCCTTCACTAATTGCCGATGAAAAACTAACTGCTTCGAGAATCCCCCCCGTAGTTTTTGATCAGCACGTACTTTCATTAACCGGAACAAATAACATATTGTCATCAGAAGCAGGAATATTTTCCAGGGATGGACCCGCATTCCGTTGCAAATGATAGTTACCGGTTCTTACGTGTCCCCAGCCTGATGTACAATTATCCCCTCTCATTTCACCGCCGGCGTTTCCAGTTACTGAGCGGCGGGTCAATAATTTTTTGTGCGATGAAAAAAATTTTTACACTTAAAAATTATTACTATGTGCAGGAAAACAATCTTACAAACAGCTGTTTTTTTCATCCTCGTCTCTGTATCGTTTATTCAATCTAGTGCACAGCAAAGCAGAGCCACCAAGGGAAACTTGCTTGTGCAGGTGAGACGTCCTTTGATAGACCCCCTGGCAGGCGTGCTTCCTCTAAAGATCCATTCACCATACAGATCAATAAATGGCACAAACAACAATATAAGCAGCAGTTCAAAAACAAATTGGGGTGCTGCGGGTATAACGTTATTCAGAGAATTGCCAGCTCAATATGGCCCGAGCGATCCAAGTGGCGCAATTGGGGGTGTCAACCGCCCATCGCCAAGAGCAATATCAAATGCAGTGATCGATGAACCGGTAACACAATTCAATACAAGGCAACTGAGCACATTGGTGTACCAGTGGGGGCAATTCCTGGATCATGACATGAGTTCAACACCGACGGGTACAACAGAATATGTTCCTATCCCTTTGCCAAATGCTGAAGTGATATTTACCGAAGACATTCCCTTTTACCGAAGCGATTACCAGATGACAACTGATGCACGTGGTAATAAACTGAGGCAGCAGCTTAACATGATCACCTCATTTATTGACGGATCGAATGTCTATGGTTCCGATTCAAAAAGAGCAGGATGGCTTAGAACGATGCGAAATGGGAAAATGAAGACTTCTTCAGGAAATTTATTACCCTATAATACGCGGAATGGCGAATTGAGTGGTGCAATCGACCTGAACGCTCCTGAAATGGCCAATGATAGTGACCATCATGTAAAGACGTTTGTTGCAGGGGACGATCGGGCAGCAGAAAATCCTGTTCTCACTTCTCTTCATACTTTGTTTGTCCGGGAGCACAACAGAATTTGCGACAGCTTAGTTCGCCTGGGCATGCGAAATGACGAGCAGATGTACCAGACCGCAAGAAAGATAGTGGGTGCCGAAATTGAAGCGATCACTTACCAGGAATTTTTACCTGCCCTGGGTATCATACTTAAATCTTACTACGGATATAAGGACAATGTAAGACCTGATATCATGAACAGTTTTGCCACGGCATCGTATAGGATCGGACATACAATGGTATCTGATGATGTACTGCTTGTTGATAATAATTGTGAAGACGTCGGACCGGGAGAATTGGACCTGGTAGAAGCATTCTGGAATCCTAAGCTGGTAGCTACTTATGGAATAGATGTTTTCATCAAAGGTGCTTCAAGTCATGATCAATATGAAACAGATACTAAGATAAATGATGTGCTGAGAAATTTCCTGTTTGTCAGTGCAAGCAGTCCTGTTCGTTTTGGGATCGACCTGGGTAGTTTAAATATTCAAAGAGGAAGAGATCACGGATTGCCGGATTATAATACAGCAAGGCTTTTTTATACAGGCAGAGCGGCACGCAAATTCTCAGACATCACTTCTGTTGATTCACTCGCTGATTCATTGCAAAACTTATATAAAAGTGTAAACAATGTTGATCTGTGGATCGGAATATTAGCAGAAGATCATTTGCCGGGCAAATCAGTTGGCAGAACAATGAATGCAATGCTCAAGGCACAATTTGAAAACCTTAGAGACGGCGATTTCTATTTTTATCTCAATGATCCTAACCTGCCTAATTCCATCCGTGACCAGATAAAACGTACAAAATTTTCGGATATCATCAGGAGAAATACGGGTCTCAGTAATATTGCCGTCAACGCCTTCCGCACCGATTCATGTGACGGGGAGGAAGAAATAACAACCAAGGCGATAACACCTGAAGCGGTGCCAAAGGCAGAGTATAAAATATATCCAAACCCCGTTCGTGACCTGTTGACGATCGATATGACAGGGTTGGAGAAACCAACTTCAATCAAGGTGATCAGGTCAGATGGTGTATTGGTGAAGACAATAGTTCCTGCTGAGGGCAAGCAACTCGTGCAAGTAAATACGGCAGGCCTTCCTAACGGAATTTATATTGTGAATATCATAAACTCGGAGGGGACCAAATCGTTCTCATTTGTAAAAATGTAACCCTTTTGTAAATATAAACTAAAAGGTCATGAAGGTATGGCAGCCTAAAAGTTGCTGTACCTTTTTATTTATCATCTCCTCTTCCCAGCCAAAGCAATGCGTCAAGAACAAATTTGTTTTGGATCTCATTATCGAATTGAAACGATAACTCTTTATTCGTTTTGTTTTCGTAATCGATGTCGTTATGACCCATATTGGTGTAGATCATCCGGTATTTTTTATTTGTCCATGCCACGGGATAATAGCCACTATGCCATATTTCGTATTGCTTGGGACCTGTGCCGAGAGGAAAACTGGTAGAGTCGATCGATAATAATATTTTAATGTCGGGATTATTGCGGATATCTTTTTCCCACCTGTACCATTCATTCGGCGACGATTTAAATGTCGTTGGCAGATCCTTCATTGCGGGATGTTTACTGTCTTCAACCCGAAGAATGGCCGATGTGGGCCGCCAGGTGTTGCTCACATACTGTCCCGCGCCTATAAATTCATTGTGATACCAATCCCAGTTTTGAGGAAATTCAGAAGGAGTTAATGCAAACCCGGCAAAATGAAAACCCATCCAGGCCCCGCCATTATCCATATATTTTTTGAAAGCCGTCCTTTGTTCAGGTACGTCAGGTCTCGTGTCCAGGAAAAGTACAACCTGGTATTGCGAAAGGAAATCAGTATTTAATTTGCTCCAGTCATTTGTTGAATCATATACAAAGTTGTATTGCGCAGCCATTTTTGGGAACCATTTATTGGCTTCATGTACAAAACTGATATGAGCAAGATCATTTCTCTCTGTATAAAATGCGATCACTTTAAACCGGGATGATTTTTTTTGAGCGCCTGTTTGTAAAAACGTCACGCTGGCAATCACTAAGAGGACTAAGCAGAAAGGTCTATGCATAGTGGTTGATGTATTGAATATTAATATTACTTAAAAAGTATTGAAATGATATTTAAAATTTGAAGTTATAGACTCTGAATGTCATTCCATGGCTGTCAAGAAAGAATTTGGATCCTATGCAAACAAACTGGCCATTTATGAAAAATTGGTCGCAAGCAATCCTTCCATTGAACGAAAAGGGGATAAGATGCCTTATACATATTTGCACGACAACATGTTTTCTTTACTTGGAAAAGACGGCTCATTGGGTTTTCGTTTGTCAAAGGAGGATCGGAAGGAATTCCTGGATAAATATAAATCAGGATTGATGAAGCAGTATGGAGCAGTGATGAGAGAATATGTATTGATACCCGACAAATTACTGAGCTCTCCGAAAGAGTTGAAGAAATATTTTGAACTCAGTTATGCGTATGCAAAAACACTAAAACCAAAATGTACTTCAAAAACCAAAGCAGCTAAAAAGAAAAAGTAAACAGCTCCCCACTTCCTTATTTTGTCACATTCAGTTTTATCACTATTGAACTCATTCCGTTGGAGGCAGGAGTATTATGATTTGCCGGGCAGCCAGTGCTGGAACTAAGACCAGGCGCAGCAGCATCGGACAAGTACATTAAAGCAACTTCATCTGCTCCAATATAACCTGCTGCTGGCTTGTAATTATAATAAACGGAACCATTTTCATTCAATGTTTCGCTGACCTGGAAATGCAAGGCTTGCTTGCTTACGCTCAATGTACCAGTGGAACCTGCAACAAAAGTGAAGGTTTCTCCCGACACAACACTTGCATCAATGTACTGGTTGGGTTGTGCAGGCACGATAGAATTTCCCATTTGTTCTTTTTTACAGGATACCATTAACACCGTTAGGAGCAATAAAGCAGCGGGGTAAACAAATGTTTTTTGCATAGCAATTTGGTTTAACTAAATCTAATTTTATTTCAAGAAACTAAAAAATAAATCATGCTCGATTGTGCCAATCAAAAAAAATTTCCTCATTGAACTGGCAAGGATGATCAGGGCGCTTTTATCAATTTAAAAACTTTACCTGTGGTGCCCGAAGGGCCCATGTTGCTACTGACCGTAAGATAGATCTCTCCATTATTATCCTGGCCAAATCCCTTGAGGTAATACCCAATATCATTTGGGTGACTTACAAGACTGACCTCTTCAAAACCCCAATCAGTTTGTCCAGCCGGTGTGCTGATAAAGAGTTCTGCATCGGGTGCTGCACCTGCTTGTCCAAAACTGCCGAAAATATATTTGCCCTGGTAAGCAGGTATGGCAGTTCCACGATATACATTACCACCGATAATAGTAAGTGCGCGGCCTCCTTGCGGATTCGCAGCATTATTTACCACAACTACAGGATCAATGAGAGAGTTATTAAAATTATCCACTGCCGGACAACTGGGGAATGTTGTCATATTGGCCGCCGCCTTGAAACATACTCTTCCTTCTTTTACATTCCATCCGTAGTTTCCACCCTTTGTTACAAGATCGATCTCTTCATACAAGGACTGGCCAGCATCACCTGCGATGAGATCATGATTGCCGCCCATGTCGAATGACATGCGGAAAGGATTGCGGAATCCATAGGCATAGATCTCATCAAGACCATCTTTACCTACAAAAGGATTATCAGGAGGAATAGCATAGGGTGATCCACTGTTGATATCAATGCGTAAAATATTTCCGAAAAGATTTGACACTACATCTTGTCCGTTACCACCCGCATTTGCAGTATACCAATCGTCGACGTGACCGGCCGCCACGTCATTGCCACCACCACCATCTCCAATGGAAATATATAAGAAACCATCAGGGCCGAATGCAAGTGTTCCTCCGTTGTGGTTGCTTTGCGGATCGTCCAATTCAAGTAAAATTTTTTCAGAGGCCATGTCTGCAAGGTTTGCATCTGAAGCAGAACTTTGAAATTCCGAGATGCGACTTAAATTATTACCAGTACGCGGAGGCAGCTGGTAATAAATGTAAAATTTATGATTGGTGGCGAATTGGGGATGAAAAGCAAGTCCTAACAATCCACGTTCATCGTAGTTTGCATTCAATGAAACGATCACAGAGGTTACATCCATAAAGGGGGTTGATAGTTTATTACCGCTCTGATCGATGATCCAGATTTTTCCTGCCTGGTCAATTATGAATAAACGGCCTGTATTATCGGGTGAAGCAACCACACCAATCGGAGATACGAATCCATCGGCTACGAGTTGCAGATCAACCTTAGTACTGTCGGTCGTATTATTGTTATTATTATTATTGTTGTCATTCTTTTTGCAGTTCGTCAGCATTGTACACAGAAAGATAAAAAGAGAGACGATTACAAAATAATGAGCAGGCTTTATATTATGGGAGCGAACGATCATTTTCATAATCCAGATTTTAGGGATTAAAAAACTTTCCGGAGAAAATGATAATGGCCCGTATGGTTAAGAGTGAAGTTAGGAGGCTATTTCAATAATTAATCGTTAATAACAAGAATAAGGTTGCTACGTCCTGCATCCGATTCTTTTGAAACTTTGCACAATTACCTGGCCGGAGTCAGAACGATATTTCTGTATTCAATGGGCTCATGGTCCCCCTGCAACATGATCGGTCCTGGTTCACCTTCATTGCTGTTAAGAGCACCCCCTGTGATGCCTGGTATTTCCTGGTTACAAATAATTGTAGTGCCATTCGCAACTATGGTAACAATTCTTCCTGTTAACGTAATATCATAGGTCTGCCAGTCACCTGGTTTTTTTGCAACTGTTTCAACGGGAGGTAAGAATCCATACACGGCACCCAATGTGCCTTTTTGCGGTGCTGTTCCATCATCATCCAGGATCTGGACCTCATACCTGCCACGTAAATAAACTCCGCTATTGCCATGCGCAGAGTAGCGAAATTCCACATGCAACTTAAAGTCTGTAAAGCTTGCGTCAGTAACTAAATTAGAGCCTGGAGCTGCACTTTTCAAGATACCGTTTTCAACTACCCATTGATTTTTTTCTCCTGAGGCATGCCAGCCTGTTAGATCAGTGCCATTAAGAAGCTTTACAGGCTTTCCCCATGCGGGTATCGATGAGCGCTTTAATGAAGGTGCGCGAACTGCGCTGCAGTTATAAGTTTTTCCATTAGGAAACGTTATGGTACCTGCGAGACTATCACCCTGCATCGTGGCTTCAAATGATAGATCATTTCCTGTTTCCCATTGCGGCGGAATGGAAAAACTTACTTTGCCATTATTGAAATTCACTTTTGAAATAGGGCGAGCGCTTCCCCCCGCACCAACAAATTGTCCAACTAAAGTGTGTAAACCTGAATGAACAACTTCCAGCCATGAAGGCATCGTCTTTCCGGAGTCATAGATAGTGATATCCCATCGTCCCTCAACAGAAGATGTATCAGGTGCTGCTTTGACCGCAGTTACAAAAAATAAAAAGATCAGTGAGATGATCGAATAAAAGAACAACTTTCGCATGGCAATTGTTTTTAATAATTATGTCAATGAATTTACTTAATTAAACTCAATCGTGAATTGTGCCTGGTGAATGTTGAATGCGTTTGTATTTTTCACGTTTGACGTTTCACGGCTCACGTTAATACACATACACATACACCACATAACCCCATGGTTCTATCTTCCATTCTTTGTTTGTAAGCTGTTCGTTAGTTCCCATAAACAGATTATAAGGATTGCCCAATAAGCTGGCATCTGTTATCCTGACTGGTTGTTCTCTTTTTGAAAGATTCAATATGACCAATATCTTTTTTCCACCGTCTTGTCTTGTATAGGAGTATATGGCCCTGTCATCACCCACATTTACTTTTTTAAAACTGGCATTGGCTGCCAGTGCAGGATTCTTTCTTAACCCAAGCAATGTTTCATAAAATTTTGCCCTGCCGAAATTTTTAAACTGTATCGTGTCCTTGTAGAAAAAGCTAATGCTGTCCAACACAGGTTCCTCCTGTCCGCTATAAATAAGAGGTACGTCATGCGGCATGGTTTGAGTGAACACGGCAAAGGGTGCATGTATTGCCCCTGGCATTGTGCCATAATCAGCCTTATTCCAGCTATTCTCGTCATGATTGCTGGTAAAAAACATTTTTAATTCATTAGCAGGAAACGCCGTATCAACATAATTGCGAATGCTATCCAATGCATTAGCTGGTCGCTCACCCTTTGCTACTTTTTTCATCATCGAAAACATACCCCATGCATAGGTAGCATCAAAGCCATCAACGTGCAAGGAAGGCTTATCCGCTTCGGCCAGCATGAAAATATCCTCCTTGTTTTTTTTCAACTCTGCAATACACCTCTTCCAAAAATCATCCGGCACATCTCCCGCCACATCACAACGAAAACCATCAATATCCGAAACGGTGATCCAGTATTTCATGCTGCTGATCATACTATCCTGCAAAGCAGGATTTTTATAATCAAGCTTTCGCGTATCAGTCCAATCATGGGGTATTGCCGGTTTCCCGGTACTGTCCTTTACATAAAAATCAGGATGCTCGCTGATCCAGCGGTTATCCGCGCCACTATGATTGGGCACCCAATCAATGATCACCTTAAAACCCATGTCGTGTGCATGTTTTACCAGTTCTTTCCAGTCATCCAGCGTTCCGAACTCCGGATTTATTTTAGTGTAATCGGCCACGGCATAATAACTCCCCATTGAACCTTTACGATCGACTTTACTGATAGGATTGATCGGCATGAACCAAAGAGTTTGCACGCCCATTTGTTTTAGTCGGTCTAAATGTTTTTCAAAAGCTTTAAAAGTTCCTTCGGGAGTGTACTGGCGAACATTCACTTCATAAATATTTCCCCGCATGATCCAGTCCGGATGACCATCGACAAGATCTGCTTTACCCGCAGACGACCGGGGGGTTTCTGTGTTTGTATTTTCGGACGAGGAATTGCAGGAGATGATAAACAGAAAGATGAGCGGCAAGATAAAAGATGGCGGGCGCTGCATGATAAAATAATTTATTAGGGTAAAGGTATTTTATAAAAGTCACTTCAGATTCTTTGATGTTAGTCAACAATCCGCGCTATCAAGCTCGCCCTTATTACTCTTCACATCAAAGACTCTTATTAAGGTAAAGTATCTGCAGTCTAGCGTTTATACAGCAGGGGATGAATTCTTTATTGATAAATGAGCGCCGTATTGCTTTGGTGGTTAAACTGTTCGTTGAAATGACTGGAATGGATATATCTATATAGGTCGTGCTGAACTTTGTAACGTTCCGCCCAAAGAGTAGGAGAAAGAGTTTTTCTCTTATCTCTGCGACTTCTTCAATCGACAATATTTTCACTTGCGTGAAAATAGGAGTGCTTAATTCTTTGGCATTCTCCTACGCCCTCCCTTGCAACAAACTTTAATCCTCACTTTCCTTTCCCTTATTTCTATTTCTCATTTCCATTCAGGATCCAGAAAGCTTTTTTTGACCGGACCTGGAATTTTAAATTTTTCGAACCGGGTAGGATTGGCTGGCGGGGCCAAAAATGGGAGCCGAAAACCTGGTTTTTGTCCAGACAATTTTATTAGTAAGGATCGTTTTTTGAATGAAGAGAATCTCTGCAAATATTTAGAGTTGCTGTTTCTTATTAAATGTTTCTAGAAACCAACTTCTTATATTGAATATATTAAATAAAATCTTTCAAAATTTTACTACTGTTATTTCTGAACTGCAACCAATTCTTAAAACAATACCCCATTTGAAAATTTACACAATTACTTGCTAGTAACCATATAGTTGCGGTATCTAATGTCATTTTTGTATGAAGTATTCAAAATCATTTAATTTTTTTTACATATAGCAATTAAAGGCAGGTAGAGTTTTTACTAGCCGGCCGCTGCTATAATGCTTCAGACCTTTTTATTATCTTGAGCGCGTTATTTATTCTTAGGACCTGACTCAATGAAAGCTTCCACCCGCCTTCCGCTTGCCCTATTGGTAACTGCAGTACTTACCTGTCTGTATGCATCTGCCCAGGATTTTTCAAATAAGGGGAAGGAATTTTGGCTGGCTTACTGTTATCATGTGGGAATGGTGAATGGTGGTGGTGCGCCCACCATGACACTTTTTCTTACTTCGGATGTTGCAACCACCTACAATGTGGAAATCTACGGGGGGACAAATTTGCAATCGGGTTCTATCGCTCCTGGCCAGGTAGTAACTGCGGATGTTCCGTCCACTTATTTCATCAATGATGAAGGGGTCTTTACAAACAAAGCTATCCGGGTAACGGCAGCCAATCCTATTGTTGTTTATTCGTACATCACCAGGTCGCAGGCAAGCGGAGCTACTTTATGTCTGCCAACAACGGTGCTTGGAAAAGAATATTATTCCATGAATTTTACCCAGGTCTCCAACGAGCCAAATTCAAATTCTTACATTACCATAATAGCAGTTGATGATAATACCACTGTAGAGATCACTCCTTCGGCAAACACAAAGAATGGCTGGGTTGCCAATGGTATTTATACTGTGAATCTTAATAAAGGACAAATTTACCAGGTGCTGGGAGCGCTGGATGGTCCCAATGCCACTACGGGTGTTGATCTTACCGGCACTCATGTCCGGTCCATTTCATCGGGAACCGGCGCATGTAAAAAGATCGCGGTTTTTTCCGGAAGTGGTAAGGTCAGGATCCCCAAAAGTTGCAATGCGACAAGTTCCGATAATCTTTACCAGCAACTATATCCCATGGTTTCATGGGGTAAAAAATATCTGACTGCACCAAGCGACAATAATCCAAACAACTATTATCGTATTGCAAAAAGTAATCCGGCCGCCAATGTGTATGTAAATGGTGCACTCGTTCCTGCATCTTCATTTAATAATGGCGTTTGGTATCAATTTTTTAATAATGCGCCAAACCTGATCGAATCAGATCTTCCCATTTCAGTTACTCAATATTTCACAACGCAGGGATGTGATGGAAATATGGGAATGCTCTATGATCCGGATATGATCGTTCTGAATCCGGTTGAGCAGAATATTAGTAAAGTAACCCTTGTCAACCCTCCGCTGGCAAATCCGACCCCTCCTTATGAGCATCATTTGCAGATAATGATGCCAAATGCAGGTACGGGAATCTCTTCTTTTAGATTGGACGGAGCACCTGTGAATAGTACATGGACTGTTCATCCGTCTGATGCAGCTTATTCATACATCTATCTCGATGTAAACGAGGGTTATCATACCCTGGGCTCAGATTCAGGATTCAATGCATTAGCTTATGGATTTGCAAGTGCTGAGTCGTATGGTTATTCTGCCGGCGCTAATGTGAAAGACCTGTATCAATTTATGTCTGTAAGAAACCAATATGCTACAGTAAATTTTCCTGCGGGCTGCAAAAATTCTCCTTTATTTTTTTCAATAACCTTTCCTTATCAGCCTACGCAGATACAATGGATTTTTGGTGCAGCCTTAAATGCAATGGGCATTGCCGACACTACAATCAGCAGTCCCGTTTATGATTCCACGTGGACAATAAATGGACGACAGGTTTATAAATACGATCTTCCTTCGGCCTATACCCTAAGCGCTGCAGGTACATATCCTGTGCAGGTGGTTGCTCAAAATCCCTCTTCAGACGGATGTAGCGGGGACCAGGTCATTGACTACGATCTGCAGGTATTTGACCCACCTGTTGTTAATTTTTCTTTTAGCAGCAACGGTTGCCTGACGGATTCTGTACACTTCCTGGGAACTGTAAACACGGGTGGCAGAAACATCATCAGCTATTCATGGGATCTCGGCGATGGAAATGCAGAGGTTACTCAAAACGTTGTTCATCTTTACCAGTCAGCAAATTCTTACCCCGTTAAATATTCAGTGATCACAGACATTGGCTGTTTTTCTGACACTGTGCAACGAACGGTTCCGATAAGCCTTCCCCCGGTGGCAAATTTTGCCGTTTCAACCCCCGCCTGCGAGAATAAGATATTGAACTTTACCGACCAGTCTTCATCATCTTCAGGACCTCCCATTACTAAGTGGACATGGGATTTTGGCGACGGTTCGCCACCGGTAATTTCAACAAATGGAGATCAGCAATTTCATTCTTATAGATCACCCGGAACAAATACCGCAAGTTTATTGGTCGAAACTGCTTCAGGATGCAAGAGCTTTTTGTCTTCACAACAAATTATAGTTGGAACATTTCCTGTTGTCAATTTTATACTTCCGGAAAGTTGTCTCGATGATCCATTCTCCTCATTTACTGACAGCAGCTCTATTGCTGATGGTACAGAGAACTTACTTATCTACAACTGGGATTTTGGGGATGCAAATGCAGGTAGCTCCAATACATCAACCTTAAAAGATCCGCAACACAAATACACAAACACTGGTTCTTACAACGTTACAGAAACCATTACTTCAAACATCGGCTGTGCTTCTTCAGTTACTAAAACATTTTTTGTAAATGGCTCGGTTCCGGTTCCTTCATTTTCGTTACAGGAATCTGCATCTGTTTGCAGTGGAAACGCCATTCACCTTACAGATAACTCATTGGTGAATCCCGGCCGTATTATAAAGCTCGAGATATACTGGGATCATGCAAATGATCCAACAGCAAAAACGGTAGATGATGAACCTTCATCCGGAAAAATTTATACTTATACCTATCCGGAACTTACTTCTTCTGCAAGCAAGAATGTAATAATAAGATATGTTGCTTATTCAGGACAGACCTGCGCAGAATATATAGACAGGACCATTACCTTATTGCCAAAACCTGTGCTTCAATTTGATGCTTTAAACGGTGTATGTGGTGACGTGCCGGCATTTCAAATCACAGGTGCAGCGGTAACAAATGGATTACCGGGAGCAGGAAGTTTCAGTGGCCCGGGTATATCCTCATCGGGGATGTTTGATCCTTCTGCGGCGGGCGATGGCATTAAGACCATACGATACAATTACACGGCAGATAATGGCTGTTCAAACTATGCTGAGCAAACAATAGAAGTGTATCCTGTGCCGGTAGCAAATGCAGGCCCTGATAAAACTGTCCTGGAAGGAGGAGAAATTTCATTGACTCCCGTGATCAATGTCAATTACCCTGTTACCTATTTGTGGTCGCCATCGACCTGGTTGAACAGCGATGAGGTTTTGTCACCGACATCAACGCCAAAAGATGATATCACTTATACGCTCAGGATAACATCCGACAAAGGATGTAGCAGTTCAGATGATGTATTTGTCAAGATACTTAGATCACCACTAGTGCCAAACATATTTAGTCCCAACAGTGATGGGATACATGATAAATGGGAGATACCTTATTTAATAAGCTATCCCGTCTGTACGGTTGATCTTTACAATCGTTATGGTCAGTTGATCTATCATTCGGTGGGCTATGATAAGCCATGGGATGGAACGGTAAATGGTAACCAGGTGCCTGTGGGAACTTATTACTATATCATCGATCCCAAAAATGGAAAACAAAAAATGTCAGGTTATGTAGATGTAATACGTTGATCATGAAAAATGTCTTTTTAACTATAATGACGGTATTGATAGCTGTGGTCGCATTTTCACAGCAGCGTCCGCATTACACCCAGTATGTTCTTAATAATTATATTCTCAATCCTGCCATCAGTGGAATTGAAAATTATACGGATGTCAAACTTAGTGCAAGAGACCAGTGGGTGGGTTTAAATGGCGCTCCACGTACTGCTTACTTTACTATACAGGGTCCGATTGGCAAAAAAGATTACAGAACCAGCGCTACTTCTTATGATATACCGGGAGAAAATCCGAGAGGCAAGGCTTATTGGGAATCGTATACTGCTGCTGAACCTCATCACGGGATTGGTATGATGGTTATCAATGACCGCACGGGAAGTTTTAATCGCTTTACGGCTGATGTTACTTATGCTTATCATATTGGATTGAATGCGACTACTAATCTTGCAGGAGGATTTTCTGCAGGTGTCACGAAAATTGGAATTGACAGATCGAAAACAGATTTCAGTGGCACCGGAGATCCTAACGATCCTGCAGCAGGAGCAGTTTATGACGGCTACATCAATAAAATAGAACCTGACCTGGGAGTGGGTTTATGGCTCTACTCCCGTGATTATTTTATTGGCTTTTCAGCACAACAGGTAATTCCTCAAAAATTTTCATTTGCGGACGATGCCATGGTACCCACTGCGGGAAGATTAATTCCTCATTTGTTTTTGACAGGGGGGTACAGATTGTTATTGAATGATGATATCAATGCACTTCCTTCGGTGATGCTGAAATATGTACAGGGTTCATCAGAAAATAATTTCCAGGTCGAGACGAATATTAAATTTCAATACAGGGATCTTTTGTGGGTAGGAGGCAGCTATCGTTACCAGGATGGTTATGCAGCTATGCTTGGGGTGAATGTCAGCAACACTTTCAATGTTGGCTATGCCTATGATTTTACAACTACTAATTTAAATACTGTCAGTCGTGGCACCCATGAGATAGTTCTTGGGTTTCTCATTGGAAATAAATACAGCGGCGCCTGCCCGAGATGTAACTGGTAGAAGCAGAACCACGATTTATTGGATTATAGGGATTAAGAGGAATTTTAAGCAATTTCTATTTCAGGCAGAACTGTATTAATGGTAGAATATCTCAGCTTCAATGATGAGTATAATTGAATTTATACGATCCAATTTCCACTAAATCATTTTAAATTCTGGAAATCGTGGTTCTATAAATGAATGATCTTTCTTTCCTTGATCGCTTTGATAGTTTCTAATTGTGTCTGCACTTGTTCCTTGTGTACTTTTATTTCATTCAGCTGAAGGTCTGTATCGGGAATTGAAACCGCTTTATTTTTTGTCATCCAGTCTTCTGCTTTGTTCAGATCTTCAAGAGCAATATTGTAAACTTCTGTAAGGCTATCGAGTTTAATTGTAGTAATGGCTGTATTTAATTGAGTGGTTACTTTTTCCCAGTTGATGTGATTATAAGAAAGACGAAGCTTATCTTCCAGTTTTTGCCAGTTTACTTTTGCGAGGTCGATGTAATATTTCTGTTTCAAACATTCTTTTTCATTTTCGGTAAGCGCATCAGCTACATTCTTCTCTACCTGTTTCCATTGACCTTCCTGCAATATCTTTTTTGTTGCTTCCACGGTTCCCTTCACTTGCTCTTCCTGGTATTTTTTTAGTTTAGGTTGTAACTGAATTTTCTGATCTACCAGTGCAAAATTGCCTGACATCTCCGGCGTCTTCAATACAAAATGCTGTTCCGGCACTTCGAAATTTACTTCTTTGGAACGCTCAATCTTCTTCTTTGGACTATTTGAATTTACTTTTTTGACAACTGCAATTTGCGTCTCTGTTTTCCGCTTTTCAACAGGTTCGTCAATTTTGTCAATTGTAAATTCCCTTCCATCCGATACAAGCTGGTAAAAAGGATTTGTAAAAGCGCTAAAGGCTAAAGGGTTATTTTGGATAACAGGGGAACTAAAGAAAAAGATGGCATTTAATCCGATGATGCAGATAAGCCCTGCAAGCAAACCGCCTAATTTTCTAAAGTCAGGAGTTTTTCGTTTTTCAATCCCTAATATTTTTTCGATGCGGTGTAGCAGGTCCTTTCTTTGTCCTGAGGCGGCAACCGCCATTCTTTGGCGCATGAAATTATTTTTCTCGAGCACCAACAAGGCAGAAGCATACCCGTGGGGGTCGTATTGAAACTGCATTACTATTTCATCACAACTTTTTTCTCTTTCCCGTTCAATGGTTTTTGCAAACAGTTTTACAAATGGATTGAAGTAAAGAACAGTATGAAAAAAATTTATAAGCAGGTTGATAAGATAGTCATGGCGGCGGATATGCGCAAGTTCATGTAGCAATACGGCTTCAACTTGCTTAACTGTCAAATTATTAATGGCCGCAACGGGCATTAAAATGATCGGTTTGAGAAAGCCGATGGTAACAGGGGAGGAGATCAGATCAGAAATATAAGTATGAACAGGTTTGTGAATGCCCATTCTTTCCGCAAAGCGCTGTACGAAAATTCTCAGGTCGACATTGCATTTTGATAATCCTGTTGCGCGGATTACCTGGACGAATTTATAATTACGAATGAATTGAACGCTGGGAACGATCAGCAATAACAAATAAGTTGCAGAAGCGTAGGGAAGGATCAATTGTAATTTTTCATTCCAAACCTTGTTGCCTGTTTCAAATGAACCAATGGCCAATAAAGAACGTTTGATAGAATCCGGGTCAATGAACCAGTGAAAGACCAATGTATACATGAACCATACAAAGCCCATGCTTACTAGAACTGTTGCCAGCCTGCTTTTAGCTGAAGGTTTATTGATCCCAAAGGATAATATCACCTGGAATATCACCCATAGAAAAGCCATCTGCCAAAGACTGTTCAATACAGCCCAGCCCAATGCCTGCAGAAAGTTTGTCCCGACAGCTGTCGGGATGCCGAGGAAAAACATGTCTACTGATTTTTAAGCTGATTCAATAAAGCCTGAATCTCTTCCAATTCTTCCGGACTTGCTTTGTGTTCGCCATTGCCCAGCGCCTGTATGACAAGCTGCGTTGGAGAACCGCCAAACAAAGAGTCGATCATTTTGCTCAACAAATGTTTTTGAGTTTTTTCTTTGTTCACTGCAGCCTGGTACACATGTGTACGCATCGAGTCATCCCTTTTTACCAAACCCTTTTCGTGCATGATCTGCATTAGCTTCAACGTGGTCGTATAACCAGCGTCCTTTGTCTTCGCAAGCTCCTCATGAACTTCACGAACAGTCGCTAAGCCTTTTGTCCACAGAATCTGGAGGATCTCCAGTTCGCTTTCAGTAGGTTTTATATATTTAGTGTTTGACATAAAGGCGATCAATTTGAAACCGAATATACGACTATTTTCGTACGAACAAAAAAACGTAAGCTTTTTTATCTTTTTTTAACAGGCTTTAACATTGAGACGCAAACTGTTCGGAAACGTTACACTTTTTAGAATCTATTTTATTTTTTTATGGTGTCAGCGTCTTTAATTCTGCTCATCATTCGTTGCGTCGCACTCTTCGACTGCAGTAGTTGCTTGTACGAACAAAGCAACGAAGGCAGTCTTGTAGTTCCCGAAATTCTCTTTTACAAGTTCTCACAAATGCCACACCTGCCTGCCGGCAGGCAGGGATTCTCACAGATCTTTTCTGTGCATATCCGTGAAATCTTTGAGAGCCAAATTTGTTGCCGGCGAAACATGAGTCACTCGTTGGCAAACTATTCATCATATTTTGCCCCAGGACACAAAGACGCTAAACAAATCAAAGATTTCTTTGTGCATCTTTGTGCCTTAGAGCCTTTATGGCAAGAAGTCAATGAAGCACCTTTTCCATTGCATCGACGCCCACACCTGCGGCAATCCTGTGCGCCTCGTAAAAGAAGGTGGACCTGTATTGCATGGAAGGAATATGAGCGAAAAGCGTCAGCATTTTTTAAGGGAATATGACTGGATAAGGACCGGCTTAATGTTTGAACCCCGCGGTCACGACATCATGAGCGGAAGTATCTTATACCCTCCGCATGATCTCCAAAATGATGCGGCGGTTTTATTTATTGAGACAAGCGGTTGCCTGCCGATGTGTGGTCATGGAACCATCGGAACGATCACGATTGCGATCGAAGAGAGTTTGATAACGCCAAAGATTCCCGGTATTGTGAGGTTGGAAGTTCCTGCCGGTTTGGTAGTTGCAGAGTATCGGCCCCACCTAAATCCTCCCCAAAGGGGAGGACTTGACGAACACCCTGTTGAACGAAAAGTTGAATCTGTAAAATTCACCAATGTTCTTTCTTTTCTTCATTCATCTGAATTAACGGCTAGTTGTCCTGGATTGGGTGAATTGGTTTTTGATGTTTCTTATGGCGGAAATTTTTATGCGATCATTGATGTGCAGAAGAATTTCAAAGGACTGGAAAATTATTCTGCCGATAAATTAATTACATGGGCAAGAGAGTTAAGGAAAAGCATTAATGCAAAATACCAGTTTGTCCACCCGCAAGATCCAACCATCAATTATTGTACGCATATTTTATGGACGGGGGCGGTCATAGATAAAACTTCTACAGCACGAAATGCTGTGTTTTATGGTGATAAAGCCATTGACCGCTCACCCTGCGGCACCGGCACGTCGGCAAGGATGGCGCAATGGTATACAAAAGGATTATTGAAAAAAGGGGATGAATTTGTTCATGAGAGCATCATCGGCAGTAAATTTACCGGAAGGATTGAAGAAGAACTTTCTATTGACGGGAAACCCGCCATTAAACCATCCATCGAAGGCTGGGCAAAGATCTACGGACATAACACTATTTCAATTGATAAAGATGATGATCCTTATGCGTATGGGTTCCAGGTGTAGAACCACGATTTGCAGGATTGGAATGGATAAACGGAAATGATAAAACTATTTCGATGAGATATCCACGCGTAAATAGAGATTGACAGATTAAATGCTTAATTACTAAAGCTGAATTTATTGCTTAAGGCCAGGCCTCCCTCTCCTCCGGAGAGGGATCGAGGGTGAGGTCTCCAAAGCTTGCCACATGAAAAAAATTTTCTTACTGATTGTATTGATCGCAGGTATCAAAGCCTTTTCGCAAACTCCTTTGCAGAAATTTGAGTTTGTCAATTTCTCGCAGGTCAATATCACCGATAATTTCTGGAAACCAAAGATCGATAAGGTTGCGACCGTGACGATGAAGGCTTGTATCTATCAAACAGAAATAAAAACACCGCGCATTCGAAATTTTGAAAAAGTAGCAAGGCATAAGGGAGAAAAATTTGAAGGACTTTATTATGATGACAGTGATGTGTACAAAGCTCTTGAAGCGATGGCCTATGCATTAAAAACACATCCTGATCCTGCACTGGAAGCAAAGGCTGATGAATGGATCGATAAGATGGCGGCGGCGCAATTACCCGATGGTTACCTGGATACTTATTTTACGTTGCGTGACATCAGTCAGCGATGGACGGTCATTGACGCCCATGAAGATTATAATGCAGGACATTTGATCGAAGCTGCCGTTGCTTATTATAATGCTACGGGAAAAAGAAAATTATTGGATGTTGCTATCCGTTTAGCCAATCATATCGATTCCACATTTCGTTTGGGAAACAAAAAATGGTTCAGTGGTCACGAAGAAATAGAACTGGCCCTCGTGAAGTTGTATAAGGTGACAAATGATGATCGCTATTTGAAATTAGCAGACTGGTATCTGCAGCAGCGGGGAAAGGGTGGGATTTATAATTATGAAGGTAAATGGGCGACTCCGGCTTACTGGCAGGATATAAAGCCGGTGAAAGATCAAACAGAAATTACGGGTCATGCGGTGCGTGCTATGTATTTGTATACAGGTACTGCAGATGTAGCTGCACTTACCGGTGATAATGGATACATGACTGCGATGCAAAAAGTTTGGGAAGATGTGGTGTATCGCAATATGTACATCACAGGGGGGATCGGTTCAGCGGGAGACAATGAAGGCTTTACAAAAGATTATGATCTGCCCAACGAAGATGCGTATTGTGAGACATGCGCAAGTGTGGGAATGGTTTTATGGAATCAGCGCATGTGCCAGTTAACAGGCGACAGTAAATACATTGATGTATTGGAAAGAAGTTTATACAACGGTGCACTGGATGGCTTAAGTTTAAGCGGTGATCGGTTTTTCTATGATAACGTGCTTGCGTCAAATGGGCAGCATCAAAGAAGAGAGTGGTTTGGCACCGCTTGTTGCCCGGCGAATATCGCAAGATTGGTTACTTCTGTCGGCAATTATATTTATGGGAAAAGTAATGATGGCATTTGGATAAATTTATTTGTAGGAAGCAATACAAATATCAAACTTTCGAATACTGATGTTGCTGTAAAAATGGAAACCAATTATCCGTGGGATGGAAAAGTGAAGATCAATATTGATCCAGGGAAGAAAGAGAATTTTCCCGTTCACATTCGCATTCCTGATTGGCAGAAGGGAGGGATCGTGCCGGGAGATCTATATAAAAATGCAAATGCCTCCGAATCAGTCTTATTTTTTAATGTAAATGGAAAGGTCATTTCTTTCAGAGAAGAAAATGGGTATGCGATCATTGATCGGAAATGGCAAAAGGGGGATGTAATAAGTTTTGAATATAATATGCCCATCACTAAAGTTGCAGCGAGGTCGGAAGTAAGATCGGATATTGATCGTATAGCTCTTCAACGCGGCCCGCTCGTTTATTGTGTCGAAGGTGCAGATAACAAAGACGGTGTTTGGAATTTAGTACTTCCTCCAAATACAAATTTTACTGCAACTGACTATAAAATTTTGGACGAACCTGTCGTCGCTTTGCAAACTGAATTACCTTCTGCAATGGCAAACGAAGATGGGGATGGAGTTAAAATAGAAAAGAGAAAGATCACTGCCATTCCCTACTATTGCTGGGCTAACCGTGGAGCGAATGATATGCAGGTCTGGTTGCCGACAAGGATCAAACAAATAAAGATTAATTATTCTTCTAAATATGAAGACGGAGGAAACTATTAGAAAAAAAATTCCAGAACCCAAATGACAAATCTCAAATAAATTAAAAGTAAAAAATAAAAATTTAAGAACGTTTATTGGAAGACTTTTTAGATTTTTGAATTTTTAACTTATTTGGAACTTGAGATTTGCTATTTGTAATTTAAAACAATCGCTATGTCATCCCGAAGAAAATTTTTGCAAAAGGCCTCTGCACTTGCCGCAGGCGGAGTGGTTTTATCTTCATTTGATAGTAAAACGTTTTCCATTTTAAAAAACCGGGTCGCTCCTTCAGATCAAATTAATATTGCCGCTATCGGCATCAATGGAATGGGTTTTACTGATCTCAGTGCCATGTTGAAACATGATGGCGTTAATCTTGTTGCACTTTGCGATATAGATAAAAACGTCCTGGATAAAAGAATGGCTGATCTTTCAAAAATGAATGTTGATGTGTCAAAACTCAAAACCTTTGGTGACTACAGGAAAGTACTGGAATTAAAGGACGTAAACGCTGTGATCATTGGTACACCAGATCACTGGCATTGTAAGATAATGGTGGATGCATGCATGGCGGGAAAGGATGTTTATTGCGAAAAACCCGTCGGCAATTCTATCGCAGAGTGCAGGGCAATGGTAGCCGCGCAATCCAAATATAATCGTGTGGTGCAGGTAGGTCAATGGCAGCACAGCAACAAACATTACCAGGATGCGATGGATTTTGCGCATTCAGGAAAATTGGGAAATGTTCGGTTGGTGAAGGCATGGGCCTACCAGGGATGGATGAAACCTGTTCCTGTGCAGCCTGACGGTACTCCGCCTGCAGGTGTCGATTATGATATGTGGCTGGGTCCGGCAAAAAAACGTCCTTTCAATCCCAATCGCTTTCATTTTAATTTCAGGTGGTATTGGGATTATGCAGGTGGATTAATGACCGACTGGGGTGTACACATGATCGATTATGCATTGCTCGGTGCCAAAGCAGACGTGCCGAAAAGTATTGTAGCAAGTGGCGGTAAGTTTGCTTATCCCGATGATGCCGAAGAGACGCCTGATACATTAACTGCAGTTTTTGAATTCAATGGTTTTAACATGCTGTGGGAACATGCTACGGGAATCAATGATGGTCCGTATCAACGTGATCATGGAGTGGCATTTATTGGGAATAATGGCACCTTGGTCGTTGATCGCGGTGGCTGGGAGGTTATCCCTGAGGTTATAAACGGGCAGAATAAAATGGAGGCAGTAGGAAGACAAAAGAAAGTGGACGATGGGGTAGCGCTGCATACAAAAAATTTTGTTGATACTGTAAGAACAAGAAAGGTCGAAGATCTAAATTGTCCAGTACAATTAGCGGCCCATGTGGCTACTGTTTGTGATATGGGAAATATTGCATTCCGTATGGGAAAGAAAATTTATTGGGATGCCGCTTCAAATAAATTCACTGACGAAGACGCTAATAAATATCTTGCGGCTGAATATCATAACGGGTATACGCTTCCCAGGGTTTAATTATTTTATCCCGAAAAATTTAAAATGATAAAATGAGAAAAACGCTAACCGCATTTTTAATTTTTGCTTTTTCATTTACAGCCAATGCCCAGTCAACGATGTGGTCGGAGAAAAAGGCCAATGACTGGTATCAACAACAAGGCTGGCTGATCGGTTGTGATTTTTTACCCAGCACAGCCATTAACCAACTGGAAATGTGGGAGCCTGAAACGTTCGACACTGCCACTATCAATCGTGAATTGGGATGGGCAGAAGAAATAGGATTTAACACCCTCCGTGTTTTTCTTCACGATCTCGTTTGGGAAAACGACTCTTTTGGTTTCAAGAAAAGGATCAACATGTTTTTGACAATTGCTTCGAGGCATCATATAAAGCCTTTGTTTGTTTTTTTTGATGACTGCTGGAACCCTGAACCAAAGTACGGAACACAGCCATTGCCAAAACCAGGTGTTCATAATTCCGGTTGGATGAGAAGCCCCGCTCAGTCCGTGCATAACGATAGCGCAAAGTGGAACATCCTTGAACGATACGTGAAGGATATTTTGGCAAGTTTCAAATATGATCCAAGGATTCTTTGCTGGGATCTCTATAACGAACCTGGTAACAGCGGTTACAATTTGACATCCATGCCATTGCTGAAAAAAATATTTGAGTGGGCATGGAGCATTCGTCCCTCTCAACCATTGACAGTGGGAATTTGGTATGATAACAAGGAGCTTAGTGAATTTCAGTTAAATAATTCCGATGTTATCACTTTCCATAATTACAGCAATGCAGAGGATATGGAGAAAGAGATAAAGGAGCTTTTGAAAAGAAACCGCCCATTGATCTGCACTGAATACATGGCCAGGACCAATGGCAGCAAATTTGAAACACATCTTCCTGTTCTGAAGAAATACAACGTAGGGGCGATCAATTGGGGTTTTGTCAGCGGCAAGAGCAATACTATTTTTCCCTGGGGAAGCAAAGAAGGAAGCTCTGAACCAAAGACCTGGTTTCATGATATTTTCAGAAGGGACGGAACTCCATTTGATAAAAATGAAGTGGCTATGATAAAAAACCTGACAGGGAAAAATTAACAGTGCGCTTGCTGCTAAAAATTGCTTAAGGAATCGGAGGAACTTATGATGAAAACTATTTTTATCCTGGCGGCTGTGATATTACCGCTTAGTTTTTTTGGCCAGAATTATAAGAACAGGGCTGTGATTGGTGAGGATAGTGCAAAACAAACGATTAAAAATATCTTAAATGATGGCGGTTATAAATTGTCTCCTGACACTTTGATCAGGGATAAAGAAACGGCGATCTCCATTGCCGAACTAATGTTGTTTAAAATGTATGGTAAGGCTACAATTACTACAGAAAGACCTTACGAATGCTACCTGATCGATGGGTACTGGTTCCTGAGAGGGACTCTTCCTAAAAATTATACTCAAGACGTTTTTGAAATGATCATGAGTGCAAAAGATGGCAGGATAATTAAAATGACTCATGGAAGCAGGTGAGGCAGAACGCTTGAATAGAAATGCATAAGTTTGCGTCCTAAAATTATGAGAGTAACAATAATTGGAGGTGGGGTAGTTGGATTGTGCTGCGCTTATTACCTGAATAACGAAGGATACGAAGTAGTTGTCATAGACCGTAGTGATATAACAGATGGGTGCTCGTTTGGGAACATGGGTTATATTTCTCCCAGTCATTTTATTCCTTTGGCATCGCCCGGGATTGTGAGCCAGGGTTTGAAATGGATGCTCAGCTCATCTTCTCCCTTTTATATTAAACCCAGGTTGAATTGGGAACTGGTACAATGGGGACTGGCATTCTGGAAAAACTCTAATGCACAAAAAGTAAAAGAGAATGTTCCTCATCTCAACAATTTGTTGCAATTAAGCCGCGAATTAATGAATGATCTGAAGAAAGAATTCAATGATTCTTTTACCATGATCGAAAAAGGTTGCTGGACACTTTACAAAAGTGAAAAGATGGGAGACCATGAAAAACATTTGACAGAGCAGGCAATGAGTTTGGGTCTAAAAACACAAACTTACTCAGCATCACAAGTGCAGGAATTAGAGCCGGAAGTGGAAGTGAATGCTGCAGGTGGTGTGTTGTGGCTGGATGATTGTCATTTGGACTCCGCAAAATTGATGAGAACGTTGCATCGCTATTTACAAACTGCGGGGGTAAAATTTTTTCTCAATGCAGAAGTGAAGGGATTTGTCCGAAAGGACTCCTTCGGAGAAAAAACTAATGGAAAAATAACTTCGGTCATTACGGATAATGAGAAGATAAATGCGGATGAAATAATTATTGCCAATGGTTCATGGATGCCCGCTGTTGCCAGGATGGCCGGTATTCATTTGTTGATGCAGCCAGGAAAAGGATACAGCGTCGTGTATGAAAATATGGAAAAGAATCTGCGCCGCCCGGCAATATTGATCGAAGGACGGACAGCGATGACACCCATTGAGCGCTGGTTAAGGATCGGGGGAACGATGGAATTGAGCGGGCATAGTGATAATATTTTACCGAAACGGGTTACAGCTATCTATGATTCCGTAAAAAAATATTTCCCTTCATTGGATATTTCACGACCTGAACCTCGAAAAGCTTGGTATGGTTACAGGCCTGTTACACCAGATGGTCTGCCCTACATTGGCAAGCACAAAAAGTTTTCTAACCTTACATTTGCCGGTGGTCATGCAATGCTCGGGGTATCGGCAGCTGCCGCTACGGGAAAATTAGTGAATGAGATCATCGGTAACCGGCCTACGTCTATTGATATTTTTGCTTTTGATCCGGGAAGATTTTCATAAATCTTTCATTTCATTGGTATCTTTAGTAAAATTTTTGGTTATGAAACAAAATCTTCTTTCAGTCGCCATCCTTTTTTGTATTTCCACGGGTTTATTTGCACAACATTCCGCAACTAAACTTTGGGAAACAGATACTCTGTTGAAAGTGCCCGAATCAGTTTTACTCGATGCAGACAACAAAGTATTGTATGTTTCCAATATTAATGGAACTGATGGCTGGGCAAAGGACGGAAACGGTTCCATTGGCAAGATCGGTTTGGATGGAAAGATCATTGCGGTAGACTGGGTGACGGGTTTAAATTCACCAAAGGGCCTGGCAATGTATCAAGGGAAATTGTTAGCTGCTGACATTGATGAAATTGTTGTGATCGATATAAAGAAGGGGGTTATTGAGAGAAAGGTCCCAATTGAAGGAGCAAAGGGATTGAATGATATTTCTATCGGCACCGATGGTATTGTTTGGGTTTCTGATTCAAAAAACAACGTGATCTATAGAGTGAATAACGATAGATCTTCGGTTTATGTGCAAAATCTGAAGGGTGCCAATGGTGTATTGAAACGCGGAAACGATTTTTTTATAGTAGATGCAGGCAGCGTTCTTAAAGTAAATGATGATCACACGGTCACCAAGATCAGTGATGGCATGGAAGGTGGAACAGACGGCATTGAAAATTTTACTGGTAACGATTTCCTGGTCACCTGCTGGCAGGGTGCTTTGTGGTATGTGCATGCCGATGGAACAAAGGAATTATTATTTGATGGAAAAGCGCAGAATACAAATACTGCGGATATCGGCTTTGATCCCAAAACAAAAATTGTGTACGTGCCTACTTTCTTCAGAAATTCCGTTATCGCATTCCAGGTAAAGTAACGTTAATTTTGAAATAAGATATTTCGATAGCACCGGCGTCTTTTTATTTTTACTTCTATGAATTTTGCTTCCGCACGATTACCTTACCGGCAAACCAATTGTTTTACAAAGATCATTTTAGATTATTTGGATCATGCACCAGGTTTGAAACCATTTTATGATCATACCCCGTCGTTGCAGGGCATACAGAAGGCGATAGCCGGAAGACAGAGATTTTCAACAAACAGAAACACTCTCGTTGAGGAATTAAAAAAACAATACAGTGACATTCAACAGAACGATGCAGTTAAAAAAAGTATAGAAGCGCTTCTTTCTGAGAATACATTTACCATTACTACGGCACATCAGCCCAATATTTTCACAGGCCCATTGTTTTTTATTTACAAGATACTCCACACTATAAAACTGTCCGAACATTGTAAAGCCTCGTTGCCTCAATACAATTTTGTTCCTGTTTTTTATATGGGTTGTGAGGACGCAGACCTCGACGAAATCGGACATTTTTATTTGAACGGAGAAAAAATTGCCTGGAATACCAGGCAAACCGGTGCAGTAGGAAGAATGAAGATCGATAAAGAACTGCTGAGGTTGATCTCACAGCTTGAGGGGCAACTATCTGTGTTGCCTGGCGGGAAAGAGATCCTTTCAATAATAAAAGATTGCTACAAAGAAGGGGTGATGATCCAGGATGCTACTTTTAAGCTGATCAACACTTTGTTTGGCGAATACGGGTTGGTCGTTTTGATACCAGATGGTGCTGCTCTGAAGAAGCAGGCGGAAGAAATTTTTAAGGATGATCTGTTGAATGAAAGTGCTTCGGGGATTGTGGAACAAACAGCAGGAAGGCTCGAAGCTGCCGACTATAAGCTGCAAGCCAACCCAAGAGAAATTAATTTGTTTTATTTACAGGACTCAATCAGGGAAAGGATTGTAAGAAAGAATTCAGAATATAGAATACAGAATACAGAAACAAAGTTTTCACAAGACGATTTACTAAGGGATCTGGAAGAACATCCTGAACGGTTCAGCCCGAACGTTATTTTGCGTGGCATTTACCAGGAGCTCATTTTACCCAATCTTGTTTATATCGGTGGAGGAGGAGAGATCGCTTATTGGTTGCAATTAAAAGACCTTTTTGGATTTTATAAGATCCCTTATCCTGTTTTGCTCCTGCGCAATTCGTTTCTGATCGTTGAAAAGAAATGGCAGGAAAAGATCAATAAACTTGGATTCACCGTTGAAGATTTCTTTTTACCGGAGCAGGAATTAATGAATAAACTGGTGGCCAGGGAAACAAAAAATGAGATAAGACTGAATGGCAATTTCACCGAGGCCGATAAATTATATGAATCATTGAGGAAACAAGCTGTGGCAATTGATACTACACTCGGTAAACATGTGGAAGCGTTAAGGGCGCAATCAGTTTATCGCCTCCAGGAACTGGAAAAAAAGATGCTGCGCGCAGAGAAAAGAAAATTTACGGACCAACAGCGGCAAATACATACCATAAAAGAAAACCTGTTTCCCAAAAACGGTCTACAGGAAAGGATCGACAACTTCATGTACTATTATGGAAAATGGGGAAAAGATTTTATCCGGCAACTTTACGAGCATTCACTAAGCCTCGAAGAAGAGTTTGTGATATTGTCTGAGGCTATTTGACTTTACAATTTTCAGGATAGGTTTATATACAGGCAGACAGCATCATTAGATTTGAACCGATCGTACAAGATGCTTAATCTTTTCTTCGGGGCATCGTCTTTTTGTTATCGACAGAGGTGGTAGACTTTTATCTTGGAGATCATTTTTTGGAGGAGGTTATTGATGGCGAAAACGAAGTTTTTTCTTTTGATATAAAATACTATTCAGCCCACGGTGTGGGTCCCTCCCCCGCCTTCCAACCAACCGTTTTTTAACGTTCACTCGATCCAATGAGAGTTTAGCCCCTGTTTGCAAGGATGCTTTATTCCTGTCACGGATGCCAGTTGTGTGGCAAATAGTCGAATCATGGTTTTCTGGGATACGGTCTCTGCCGGGACGGCCGATAATGCTATGCAAGCGATTGTAAATATCGTTTTTCAAAACTTGCGGACCATGGGAAAAAGGGCTACATAAATAAAGAAAGAAACGAGAAAAATTTGATGCGCCGCTCACCCATTACCAGGTCTTCCTGCCCAAACAGGAACCTGTTCCCCAAAATGGTTTACAGCAAAAATCGACAACTTCATATACCATTATGCAAATGGGGAAACGGCTTTATTCAGCAAATCTGTCATCATTGACTTGGTTTGGAAGGCGAGTTTGTGAAATTGTCTGGAAAATGATGCCGAACAGGAAATGGGAAGGTAATAAAATCGTCCTCTTCAACAAGCCTCATTGAGAAGAACATTTCAAATTGCCGCAGACTTGTGAAACCCTATGCTTCTTGTTGTGCCCGCAAGGAATTTGAACAACAGTACATAGACCAAATCGAATAAACACACCTGTGTTCATAATAAATAGATGCGAGCCCGGTGACTATCGGATTTGGGATACGCCCGTTTAAGAAGAGGTGGTTTTGTCTCTGTGAGAGCGAGACTTTGCTAATGTTGTAAGCTTCATATAACAAACGGCAAAACCACCGCTCCCGCTCCAACTATTTATATTCCGTCATTGCAATTAAATTATCAAAGTCACTTTTTCGCTTTTTTGCTCCGTCTTCCTGCTCCTTGTGTGTTTTTATGCCGGATTCGATTTGGTCATCAATGACCCTTACATATTGTTTTAGTTTTTCCAGGTCCTCATCACTGGGGCTGCTTCCAAGGTATTTTGCGGGATTGGAGGTTACATCGGGCAATTGGTCCAATGCCTTTTGAAAATATTCCCGCAAACCGGCGCGGGCATTGTAAAGCCGGTCATAGGTGTCCGATGCTTTGGCCATATTATTATTCATATCTTTTATCTTGTCGTTAAAATCGGATATCTCTTTTTTTCGCTTGTCGATTTCAGCCTGGAAGGAAGAAGGGTTTCCATCGGGGTATTTGCTCTTAAAATCATCTATTTCCTTTGAAATGGAGGAAATCTCGTCATTTCTTTTCTTTATCTCTTTCAGCGCGTTCGTTTTCTGGCTGAGGAAAAGATCGTAGTCGTAATTTTTTGCTTCATCTTTTCTGCGTTGTACTTCATCGGCGATGGAAGTTGCATCCTTACGCAGATCGGGAAAGGGAATCAGATTTACACCATCGGCGGCAGCGGCTGTTCTGAAATCATCGAGGTTCTGGCTGAACAACAAACAAGGCATAAACACCAATAACAGGCAAGCCAATAAAATCGATTTCGGGAGTTGATGGTTTCGAAACGAAACAAATAAATACAAGTTACCGGCAATCATTTTCTTTTTCATACAATACTTTTTGAAGGTTTCACAAAAAATACAGAGCACTGGCACATGCCTTCAGCTCTAAAAAATATCACTATAACAGCAGTAGTGATTTTCAATGCGCCGGGAGAGGGACACAGCTGCGAAACTATGGATAATGGGCATCCATAGGGACAGGGATTTCCCAAAGGCCCTTTTCGACTTTCGTACGGTTGCATTTGCCGCTAAAAATGCATGGAAGAAAACACGACCCAGTGAAAGAAAGGATAGACGCAATCCAAAGAAATGTTTAGCCCCTTTAGAGATTTGGGGCGTCAAACTTGTTCTCCCAACCGTCTTTTTTTAGCTTCTCTACTTTCTCAATAACTTCATTAGTGAGGGATTTCTTGTAATCGGTAATTTTTTTGGAAACATCATCATCAAAACATCCGATAATTTCGGCAGCCAGTATGCCTGCATTCTTAGCAGCGTTCAAGGCAACAGTTGCTACGGGCACACCATTGGGCATTTGTAAGATAGAAAGAACAGAATCCCATCCGTCGATAGAGTTAGAAGATTTTATCGGGACGCCGATAACAGGGAGTGGAGTAATGGAAGCCACCATGCCCGGTAAATGTGCAGCACCACCGGCACCTGCAATGATCACCTTCAATCCTCTTTCTTTTGCCTTTTGTGCGTACTCAACCATGCGAAGGGGTGTGCGATGTGCTGACACTACTGTTACTTCGTGAGCAATATCAAATTGTTTAAGGATATCGGAAGCAGCTTGCATGACCGTTAAGTCGCTATCGCTTCCCATAATAATTCCAACAAGAGGATTCATTCGTTGCTTGTCGTTTTAGGTTTATTGTTTATCGTTGTTGTTCAGTCGTCGCTTGAATTTCAGCCCTTTTATTTCCGGGCTTTGAACTTCTTGATAAGTTTTTCCTGCTGGTTGCCAGATTTCTGAATCTTCAAATCGGTAAACAGTGGCCATGAAAAAAGATTTACTGCCCCAAGTTAACCATAACATAAAACTTAAACGATAAACTATCTTATCAGATGTCCGGAAAGTCTCATTAACTCCGTTTCTGAAACCTTTGCATTATATCTTGCTTCTATCAACCTGTTCTCGGCATCAGCAAGGCTGTTTTGCGCCAGTTTGAGTTGTAGCAATGTGGCTGCACCCAATTTGTAAGTTTCAAAAACAATGTCAAGGTTCTCTCTTGCCAGTAAAATATTTTCTTCCTCTAATGCCAGTGCTTTTTTCTGCTGTTCATAACTCTGAAATGCATTGATCACACTTAGCATTGTCAGCGATTGTTGATTTTCGTAAACTATGTTTTGGTAGCTGACATTCCACTTTGCCTGCTTTACCAATCGACGGGTATTGAAATTATTCAGGATCGGGATGGTGGCGCTGAATCCATAATTAAACCCTTTCACCTGGTTAAAAAGCGTTGAGAAATTATTGATAACACTCTGGTTAGTTGTCCTGCTAAAATTATAAGTCGAATTAAATGAAATAGAAGGGAAAAAATCAGCTTTCGTCTCCTTTAATAGCAGCCCTGCAATATCAATATTTTTCTTAGCCATCAGCATGGCAGGATTTTTTTCTGAATCATTCATCACCTCAGCCAGGGAAATATTTTTATTGATCGTAATAGTATCTGCCACGTCATACATAGTAAACTGCGGGAGTGCCATGGCCTGGTTCAACTGCTCCTTCAATTGTTCTATCAATGCCTGCTGCTGGAGCTGTGCTGCCTTTTGAGCGTTGAGATCGATCTTGCTTTGGAGCAGGTCTGGTTTTATGCCGACACCTACATCAAGCCGATACTGAGCCAATCGTACCCGTTCGCTGTCAATTGACATTTGTTCTTCAATGGATCTCAATTGTTGTTTTTGCCGGACTATATTATAATAGTTATTGATTACAGTAGCGACTGTGTTTACTACCTGGTTTCTGATTTCCAATTCTCCAAACTCCAGTAATTGTTCAGCCCTGTCGCGGAGCACAAACATCTTTAATCCGTCAAATAATGTCCAGTTTAATGCAAGTTGCGAGTTGATGTTATTTGATTTCAGGCCATTGCTTTCCCTCTTGGTTCCGTCTGACAGAGTCTGCTTCTGAGAATTATTGTTCCAAACTACTCCGACATTTCCGTTCAATCTCGGCAGAAATACGGCATTCCGGTAGGAATTGTCAATAGCTGCGATGGTGGAATCATTTCTTGACAGGATGATATCATAATTTTTTTGTAGCGTGTTGGCCATGGCTTCTTCAAGTGTCAGTATTTTTTGAGCTGAAGAAGAAAAAGCAGAAAACATAAACAACATCGCGAAAATGTACGGAGCAGGTCTTCTTTTATTGCAGGCTTTATCGCTACTATCATCGCCTGTTGTTGCCTGTCCCGACCTGTCGCGATCGCTCAATTGCACAGTTTGTCCCGCCTCAGCGTGATCCTGATCGCTGTTGAGTATTCCCGGAAATATATTTTTATGATTGACTTTCATTCGGCTTGTGAAGGTTGTAATTGTTCCTGTACAGCAGTCTTTTGCTGTTGCTCAGCTATTATATCCAGTTCACTTCTTTTCTTTTTTGTAGAAAGATAAGAGTACATGGCAGGTATTACGAAAAGTGTAAGGATCAGCGAAAACATTACTCCGCCTACTATCACAATACCAAGTGGGATACGGCTGGTGGCTGCAGCGCCTAATGACAATGCCAATGGTAATGCACCGAGCGTCATTGCCAGGCTTGTCATCAAAATGGGGCGCAAACGCTGTGTAGCTGCATAGACTACAGCTTCTCTTTTTTTCATTCCCTTATTGATACGGCTTTGGTTAGCAAACTCAACGATTAAAATTCCATTTTTCGTTACAAGGCCTATCAGCATGATCATACCAATCTCAGAAAAAATGTTTAACGTTTGATGAAAGAGCCATAATGATAATACAGCCCCGGCAATGGCCAGTGGCACAGTGATCATGATAATAAATGGATCAATAAAACTTTCAAATTGTGCAGCAAGAACCAAAAAGATCAAACCCAATGCTAGCAAAAATGCAAAGCTTGTATTGCTGGAGCTTTCAGCAAAGTCTCTTGAACTACCAGCGAGTGAAGTAGCGAATGTATCGTCCAAAAGACCGCTTGCAATTTTATTCATCTCGGCAATACCATCGCCTATTGTTTTTCCCGGGGCAAGATTCGCGGAAATAGTTGCCGATTTATAGCGATTGAAATGATAAATAGTGGAAGGGGTAGTTGCCTCATTCATTGAAACCACGTTATCAAGTCCTATCATGCGACCGGAACTGCCTCTTACGAAGAGATTTTTAAGATCTGAAGGGTCATCCCTGTTTGATCTGTCCACCTGTGCCATCACCTGGTATTGCTTTCCCAGCATGGTAAAATAGCCAAGCTGCTGATTACTATAAGCAAGCTGCAACGTTTGCGAGATATCATCAATGCTTACTCCCAATTCACTGGCTTTTTCTCTATCTACACTTACACGTAATTCGGGTTTATTGAATTTAAGATCAGCATCCACCGTTTGAAATACGGGATCTTTCGCGGCCTCATCCAAAAATTTGGGTAACACTTTTGCCAGTTTATCAAAATCATTGTTCTGAATTACAAACTGTACAGGCAGACCTCCGTGACGACTTACAGAAATGGTTTGTTCTTCTATTGCAAACGCACGTCCCTCATTGAATTTGGGAAGATTGCGGTTCACCATCGCTACAATTTCTTTTTGTGAACGATGTCTGTCCTTTGGATCTCTAAGTGTGGCACGAACAATTCCTGAATTAATAGACCCACCGGCAAAGCCGGGAGCTGTGATAGACAAAACGGTTTCTTTCTCAGGAACGGAATCCAATATAAAATTTGAAAGCCGATCCACATATTTATCGGTGGCATCATACGACATCCCTTCGGGCCCTATTATCTGCAATCGAAACTGACTCCTGTCTTCCATGGGTGCTAATTCTGATTGAAGATTACGACCGATAAATATTATGACGGCTGCACAGGCAATAATAATTACAAATGACAGCCATCTCACTTTCATAAAACTTTCCAGTAGCCGGTGGTAACCATTTTCCATTCCCCGGAAAAAAGGTTCCGTTTTTGTATAAAACCATGAATGTTTTGTAATATTTTTCCTTACCAGCTTAACATTTAATACAGGCGTAAGAGTTAATGAGACAAATGCGGAGATCAGTACAGCACCGGCGACCACGATTCCAAATTCACGAAACAATCTTCCTACAAAACCCTGTAGAAAAATGATAGGTATGAATACAATAGCTAACGTAAGCGAAGTGGCATATAACGGCGAAATAGATCTCTTTAGACCCCTCGACCGCTGCCTGCCACTTGTTCATCCCTTTTTCAATTCTTTTATAAATATTTTCTGTAACCACTATACCGTCATCCACAACAAGACCAGTTGCCAGCACAATAGCAAGTAATGAAAGCACATTGATGGTAAAACCTGCGAGATACATGATGAAGAAAGCGCCGATCAGTGAAACGGGAATATCAATCAATGGACGAAGAGCAATCAGCCAATCCCTGAAAAACAAATAAATAATAAGAACCACCAGGCAAAAGGCGATCAACAGGGTTTCTTCCACTTCCGAGATAGACTTTTTTATATATCTTGTTTGATCTAATGCGATATTTAGTTTAATGTCAGCAGGAAGTTCTTTTTGTAACTGGTTATAGCGTTTATAAAATTCATCAGCAATAGATACATAATTTGAACCGGGAAGTGGAACCAATGCCAAAGCAACCATAGGCACACCGCTTTCTTTCAATTGTGACTCTTCGTTGGCAGGTCCTAACACAGCTTCCCCAATGTCTTTTACTTTTACAAGGCTTGCTGAATCCGACTTGACAATAATGTTGTTGAATTCATCTTCGGTAGTAAGTCTTCCGAAAGTGCGAAGTGTTAATTCTGTTGCATTGCCTGAAATTTTTCCCGAAGGCAATTCTACATTTTGCCGCAGTAATGCTGCCTGTATATCTGAAGGAGTAAGATTGTACGCAGTTAGTTTTTGGGGATCAAGCCAGATGCGCATTGCATACAATTTTTCACCCCAAACCTGTATAGAACTTACACCCGGTATAGTTTGCAACCGCTCCAACAAAACATTTTCGGCATAGTCCGTTAGCTGAAGAGGATTCCGCGTATTGCTCTGCACCGTCATGGAAATAATAGCATCCGCATTGGCATCGGCTTTTGATACAACCGGCGGCGAAAGAAGATCCGAAGGGAGAGATCGGACTGTCCGCGATACTTTATCACGAACGTCATTGGCCGCTGCTTCAAGATCAACACCAAGATTAAATTCAACATTAATACTACTGGCACCAAGATTACTGGATGACGTAATATTTTTTATACCGGCGATCCCGTTGATCGCTTTTTCAAGTGGCTCGGTGATCTGCGATTCAATGATCTCAGGATTAGCTCCCGCATAGTTGGTACGTACATTAATATTGGGAGGATCAATTGCAGGATAATCCCTGATCCCAAGAAATTTAAACCCAATTACGCCAAACACCACGATGATAATGCTCATCACAATGGCCAGTACATTCCGCCGTAAACTGAGCTCTGATATATTCATGGTTTCGTAATTTGAATGTGTAAAAGACTAAACCTAGGTCTTCATAGAATTATTTTTGATTCACTATTTTTTCAACCTCTACTTTGCCCTCAGGCCTTACGCTCAACAAACCAGTTATAATAATGGTATCGCCTGCTTTTAATCCTGTTAATGCCTGCACTTTTGCTGAATCACGAATCCCTGTAGTTACATCCACAAACTTTGCCACACTATCCCGGTACACGACAACTTTTTTTCCCCTTGCCTGGGGGATAATGGCCTGGGAAGGGATCATCAATGCATTTGGATCAGGTTCAAACTTCAGCATTACTTTTGCAAATGAACCTGGCACCAGTGAAGCATCCTTATTTTGCACAACAGAACGCACTGTTAATGTACGTGTATCCTCTGTTACGCTTGATTCTGTAGCTATCACTTTTGCAATATAGGTTTTATTGGATCCTTCAGTTGTAAATGAAACCTGCCTGCCGATATCCATTTGAGCACTGTATTTTTCAGGTACAGTGAAATCAAGTTTTAATACATTCACGTCCTGGATGCTTGCTATTATAGTAGCGGGAGTTATATAGGCGCCGGGGCTGATGTTTTTTAATCCGACCCTTCCGCTAAATGGAGCTCTTATTTCCGTCTTTGTAATGTTAGCCCTTGTTATATCAATATCCGCTTGTGTATTACTTACATTCAAAAGAGTTGCATCATAATCAGCTTTACTGATGCCCTGTATCTTCAATAATTGTGCAGAACGTTCTTCATTTGTTTTTGCTATTTCTAATTGCACCTGTAATTTTTTTAACTGGGCCTGCAGATCACCGTCATAAATTTTTGCAAGCAGTGCTCCTTTTGTTACAAATTTTCCTTCTGCCACATTCAATTGAACAACCCGGCCCGATATTTCAGGATGAATGTCCGTAGATTCATTGGCAATAAGTGATCCGGGGACATCGATCTTTTCACCAATGCTAACCGGTCGTACAATAAAAGCATCAACTCTTAAGGTCATTTGACGTCCTCCGCCCCCCTGGGATTTTGAACCATTCGGTTTAGACGAATCTCCGCAAGACAATAAAAGAATACAAATAACTGGTGTTAAAAAGAAATGCAAAGTTTTAAATATCAAGTTCACTATGATTCGATTATTGGTAAAAGAAAAATTTCCGAAAATTAAAATGTTTAGACGTCAGATTTTCTTTATTCCTGCACGCTAATCATTCAAAAGTACAAACGGTTTTTCGTTTGGATAAACGAGTATCAAGATTTTGCTATTAGAGTTCTTTTTACTTTGTTCGATTTAAAGAGAAGATCTTGTTTTTCTGGACTAAGAATGGTAACATGTCCCATCTTGCGGCCAGGTTTTGTCTGCCTTTTACCATATATGTGAACAAAGGCGTTTTCTATTTTTAAAACTTCCTCCAGTCCCTCGTATTTCACTTCACCACTGAATCCTTCGGCACCGACTATGTTCACCATGATAGAAGGCAGGATCACATTCGTATTGCCGAGGGGATAATCAAGCATAACTCTCCAAAGCATGTCGAACTGGGAACTGTAATGGGCCTCGATGGTATGATGACCACTGTTGTGAACGCGCGGTGCCGTTTCGTTCACAAACACATCACCATTTTTGTGAATGAACATTTCTACAGCAAATATTCCCGGCGATTTAAAATTGCGAACTACAGCCAGGCCGATGGCTTCCACTTTCCAGAGAATTTTTGTATCGAGCTGCGCCGGGCAAAGTTGATAGTCGAGCAGGTTCAATACAGGGTCAAAAAGCATTTCGACCGGCGGGTAAATGGCCGTCTCACCTTTGGCATTAATGGCAATGATCTGGGAGATCTCTTTGTGGATATGTATCAGCTTTTCCAGCACGGCTGGTTTATCAAAACCTTTCTCAAGATCTCCGGGATTGGTCAATATCTGCACTCCACGTCCATCGTAACCTCCTTCTCCTAATTTATGTACAGCGGGCAGAAAATTTTTTCTTGAATCAAGCTCTTCCAGATTCTCAGTTACAATAAATTCAGCGGTGGGAATTTCATGTTGCTGGTAATACTGTTTTTGAAGGATCTTGTTTTTGATCGTTTTTAAAACATGTGGTCGTGGAAAAACTTTTACTCCTTCATTTTCCAGTTTTTCAAGGGCATCTACATTTACATTTTCGATCTCGATGGTGATGGCATTTAACCCTTGTCCGAAATGGTAAACTGCGTCAAAATCCTTTATGTCTCCACAAATAAAATGATGGCAAAGATGTGCAGCGGGGCAAGTGGGATCATTTTCTAAAACAAAAGTCTCGACGGGATAATTGGCCGCTGCCTGCAGCAACATACGCCCCAATTGGCCGCCCCCAAGAATGCCGATTTTTTGCATGGCGCAAAGATAGGGGTAAGGTTTGTCCAAGGGACTCTTTCGGAGGGGGTTTATAGTTAAAGGTTTGAAGTTTTGGAGTTCCGGACGGCAAAATAAAAATCCCGAAGAAATATTTCCCCGGGATCGCAGTTAAGCAGTTGGCTTTACTTCTCGTAAATTCCTTTTGCTTCCATCTCTCCAAATGAAGAAGAGGAATTGTTTTGCGATACAAGAGTTTTCCCACCATCACCCAGCGTCCACACTTCGGTACCTTTTATTTCCGTTGTTTGACCATTAAAGTCGAGGTTTAGAACATAACTGATGGCCAGTGTTTGCCCGTCGTCAGACCATTTGGCGGAGGCTGTTCTTGTTGAAGTGCCAAAAAATGTTGTTTTTGTTTCCTTGCCATCATAGGTCAAGGTTTCTGACGAAGTAAAGTCGTCGCCATTCATGGAGGGAGCCGTTTTTGAAATAGTAATAGAGTCGCCAGCCTGGGTTACTTTTATAGTCCGGGGAGCATAAGGTGCAAACTGACCCAGGTCACTTTTGCCTTCATTCAATTTCCATTCACCTGAAAAATCTGCACGATCAGGTTTGGTTGTAAAAGCCAACAGAATAACTGGTGCGATCAAAAAGGATAATAATTTTTTGGTAGCCATACTAAGAATTTTTTTGGTGTTAAATGTAAGGAAATTCTGGTTGCTGTTTCTGTTCTGGTTTCTAGCTTCTAGTGTTAAGTTAATTGTATTTTGTCGCCACTGAATACACAGAAACACTGAATTATTTATTGATTTCTCTCTGTGTTTCTGTGTTTTCTGTGGCAAAATTATGCTCACTATTACGGTTAACATAACACTAGTTTCTGGTTGCTGGTTTCTGTGTAACCCATCACTCATCACTCATTACCCATCACCACTCACCATTCACACTAGTAATACCTGCCAATAACCGGATCATCAACAATAAGCCTTTTGATTTTGGCCGGGTCTATAATGTTTTGCTGTGCATACACGATCTTTCCTCCGGGCTCAACGATCATTGTATACGGCAGTGCGCCCGGCCACTTAGGATCGACAGCTTCGATGAAAGCATACTTATTATCTATATTGAAAATATAGTTTTTGTTGGAAGCCTGTTTTTCTTTGAGAAATTTAAGCGCTTTATCTTTTTTCTCCAGGTCATCAAGACAGATACTGATGAACTCAAAATCCCTTCCCCGGTACATGCGGTTCATCGTAACAAATTCTGGAAATTCAACAACACAGGGACCGCACCAGGTGGCCCATATATTTATCAATCGTAGTTTCCCTGAATTATTTTGCAACAGTTCTTTTATACCTGCTTCGTCAATTGGTTCAAGCGCCACCGGTTCCTTTGCCCATTCTTCACGGCCCTTTGTTATCCAATTTTCTTTTTCCGCCCATTTTATTGAGCATCCAAACACTTTGGTGGTTTTTACAGTCACCTCTTTGTTTTGCAACAATTCATCAAGGGCACTGCGTGTATCAAAGCTGTTTGGGGTTTTAGTTGGTTTTTCCACGTCATCAATACGGCCCTGGTAACGGAGTTTACGCTCGTTATCGAAAATAAAAACATGAGGAGTTGCAACCGGTCCGTAGGCTTTTGCCGTCGATTGTGTGGCTCCGTCATATAAGTACGGGAAGTTGAATTTTTTTTGAGTGGCTCTTATTTTCATTTCTGCATAAGTATCGCTCATATCAGTATAGCCAAGTTCATCCAGCCTTATTGCAGAAGGATCATTTGGATTGATGGCAACCACGCCTACATTTTTTGACCGGTAATCATTTGTCAATTGAATGATCCGGTCTTCATAGGCTTGTGCAGTGGGACAGTGGTTGCAGGTGAAAATGATGACAAGAATTTTATATTTGGCGAAGGACGCCAGCGTGTAAGTTTTGCCGTCAACGCCTTTAAGAGAAAAAGAAGGAGCTTTAGAGCCAATAGCCAGTGTCGCATGATCATCGGGCGGATTTGAAAAGCAAAAAGAAGAATTAAAAAATAAAACAAGAAGACCGGCTAAAAGAATTTTTGTTTTCATATCCCAATTTATGAAAAAGATGAAAATTTAGCTCAATTGATATCTTCCTGTTCGTATCTTAACGCCCTAAAAATTAAAAATAACCAGATGAAAAAATTGCTTGTCACCTACTTTTTTTCGGGAATTAGTTTGCTTATGTTATCGCAAACTACTTCAGTCAATATTATCCCAATACCTGTTTCAGTTGTTGCCAAAACGGGATCATTTCAACTGACTGATAAAACAGTGATCGAACTGGCATCAACGGATGCAGACGCTAACAGGGTCGCTCATTTTCTTGCAGATGCTTTGAGTACTCCTACCGGGTATAAAATTGCGGTTGCCAAATCTGGTTCCAGCGACGCAATAAAACTGGTTCTTTTATCTACTGAAGACAAATCGTTAGGTAACGAGGGATATAAATTATCGGTTGCAACAGATGGAGTGACATTATCAGCCAATAAAGCAGCAGGATTGTTTTATGGCTCTCAATCCATTTTGCAATTGCTTCCTAAAGAGATAGAAAGCAAGAACGCTGTAAAAGACGCCTGCCGGCGGCAGGATATTTCCTGGGCCATGCCTGCTGTTGAGATCACAGACTATCCGCGTTTTGGATGGAGAGGGCTGATGTTTGATGTAACGCGTCATTTTTTTACCAAACAGGAAGTAAAAAGTTTTATTGATGATATGGTGAAGTATAAGTTTAATATGCTGCATCTTACTTTGAGCAATGATGAGGGCTGGAGGGTTGAGATCAAAGCTTTGCCCAAACTTACTTCTGTCGGTGCATGGAATGTAAAAAAGGTTGGAACATTCGGAACCTTTACTCCGCCTGCTGATGATGAACCAAGAAATTATGGAGGATTTTATACACAAGATGATATTAAAGAGTTAGTGCAATATGCAAAAGATCGCTTTGTAAACATTCTTCCTGAAATAGATGTTCCCGGGCATAGTCTGGCTGCGGTTGCTTCATATCCTGAACTTTCCTGTACGGCTGGTGCTGATAAATACAAAGTGCGGTCTGGTGAGAATTTCATGGACTGGTCCCACGGCGCTCCGCCGATCGCGCTTATTGACAACACGCTTTGCCCTGCCAATGATAAAGTCTATGATTTCCTCGACAAAGTATTTACAGAAGTGGCGGCACTATTTCCATTTGAATACATACATGTGGGTGGCGATGAATGCCCGAAAAATTTTTGGGAAAAAAGTGATGCAATAAAAGCACTGATGCAAAAAGAAAAATTGAAAACACAGGAAGAGGTACAAAGTTATTTTGAAAAAAGAGTGGAGAAGATCGTTGAATCAAAGGGAAAAAAAGTAATTGGATGGGATGAAATACTGGAAGGCGGTCTTGCACCGAATGCTGCTGTTATGAGCTGGAGAGGAATAAAAGGTGGCATCGAAGCGCAAAAATGGGGCACGAGGTGGTGATGAGCCCTACCACTTATGCCTATTTGGATTATATGCAAGGTGACGCAATTATTGAACCGCCCGTTTATGCAACTTTGAGATTACAAAAGTCCTATGAGTTTGAACCCGTGCCTCGATGGAGTAGATGCAAAATATATTAAGGGAGGCCAGGCCAATTTATGGACAGAGCAAGTGTATAATATGCGACATGTGCAATATATGGTTTGGCCCAGAGCATTTGCGACACCGAATCCGTCTGGTCGCCAAAGGAAAAAAAGAATTGGAATGATTTCGAAGCAAGAGTAGAAAAACATTTTGAACGCTATGATGTGGCTGAGAAAAAATATGCTCCGAGTATTTTTGATCCCATTTTCAAAGTGACAAAAAATGCGGATGGCGAAATAAGTGGTGGAATTGAGTACAGAAGTGCAGGGCTTGAATATTTACTACAGTTTTGATAATTCATTTCCTGATAAATTCTATCCTGAATATAAAGAACCATTGGTTGTTCCTAAAGATGCATCTAATTTGCGAGTGATCACTTACAGGAATGGGCAAGCCGTTAGGCAGGATGGTCACAATGCCTGTGGCGGAGCTAAAGAAAAGAGCAGAATAGAATAAGAAGATTTGCATGTGTATCTTCGGCGGGGCGGATAAATAGCGCAAGCTCCATGTCAGCCGACTATTATTATACCATTGAAAGATCAGCGTCCGCGGAATTTAAAGATCGGGGCAGTAAGTTCATTGCCTATGCTTTCCCGATCACGGATTCCACCGATTTTAAAAATCAGTTACAAGGATTGAAGGATAAACATCCCAAAGCCACGCATCATTGTTTTGCTTACCGAATTGGCACGGATGGAAATACTTTTCGCAGCAATGATGATGGCGAGCCATCCGGCAGTGCAGGCAAACCGATACTGGGACAAATTGATAGTAAACGGTTAACGGATCTTGCCGTAGTTGTTGTAAGATATTTTGGTGGAATTCTGTTGGGAGTGCCGGGGTTGATCAACGCTTATAAAACTGCGACTGCACTCGCATTACAAACCACACCTGTTATTCAAAAGGCCATTGAAATAAACTATCGCTTACAATTTGACTATTCAAGGATGAATGAGGTGATGATGATCGCAAAGAAATACAATTGCACTGTGCTTGATCAGCAAATGGAATTGTTTTGCAGTATGAACATTGGAATTCCCAAAACAAATCATGAACTCGTTCTTCTGAAGTTAAAAAATATCCCAGGGCTTGAAATGACTAAAATTTAAGAGAGAATGAGTTACTGGTTGCCAACGAGTCCCTCATGTTCTTCAATGTGAATTGTCCTGGTATTGGGAGGAGACACATCGGTAAAGGGGAAAATTTAAAAAATGTTTTCGCACCATTGGCTTTGAGTTTTATGATGCATGCCGTCGTGTTCGTTGTAGTTCGTTGTGTTCGCCGTGACCATAGCTGTTTCCACAAAGGGCGCCAGGCAAGCCCAACGGATTCATCCGGGCGGGTACAAGGTGCACAAAGAAGTGCGACAGTGACGATGTTAAGAATATAAGTTGGTTTTATAGAGACAACTCTTTACCTTTTCTAAAACTTATCAATGCCTCCCGCTACCGGTCTGAAAGAGTTGGCTTTTGCGTTAGATCATTTAAAGGCTTGCAAAGGTTATTCACCAAAATTTATTGATGGTAAAACAAGCGTTTCTCTTTCTGTTCTGTCGCCGAAACAAATCAAACTCCTGCCAATGGTGGATGGAAATAAGAAAGGGCTGCTTCGGTATTCTTTCTTTACTGTATTGTATAATACAAAAAGAAAGGTTCCCTTTTTTTCAGCCAGCAATATCGATCTTTCAAAAAAAGATGAGAATACTAAGCGTGCCGCTGCATTTGTTTCTGATCCACGGATAAAAGATACTTTCCAGCTCAATAAAACATTTTATGATCTTGAAAAAGATTTTACTGAATTCGAAATTGGGCACATGGCCAGTAATGATGAGATGAGTTGGGGAACTGGAAAAGCTGCACAGATATCTGCTTATGAAAGCTTTCATTTTCCAAACAGTGTGCCCCAGGCTGAAAGACTGAATAGTGGCTTGTGGCGTTCGCTGGAACAATACATTATTTCTGAAGGGGGATCGGCAGCTAACAAAAAAATAGGGGTGCTTACAGGACCCGTGCTTGCAAAGAATGATCCTGTGTATAAGAATGATAAAACCTTCCAGGTGCCCTTGCTTTTCTGGAAGGTGGTCATTTTTCAGTGGGATGACCAGTTTTGGACAACAGGATTTATGATGAGCCACGAAAAGCGGTTAAGGGATGATCTGAAAATTCTTATCTACCCGAAGAAACCCAAAGTAATACCGAAGGCCGCTGAACCGGGTATCTTTGATGATTTCAAATACAAAAAGGTTTTCCAGGTAAACCTGGATCTAATCGAGAAACATACCGGTTTAAAGTTCAAGTGGAAAAAAGTAAAGCGGGTTGAAATTCCCGTAGATGCATTGCAATTGAAAAAGATAGGCGAAATCACATCGGCAGGCGATATCAAAACTATAAAGAAGAAGAAATTAAAATTAAATATGGTGCTGCCGGGAAAATGAAAATAAAGATTGCACTGTACCTGATCAACAAATCGCATTGTTTCTGCAGAATGAATATTGGCATTCCCAAAATAAATCATGAACTTATTCTTCTGAAGTTAAAAGATATCTTAAGGATTGAAGTGACTAAAATTTAAAAATTGTTTTGCAGCGTTGGTGGTTTGAGTTTAGTAAATCCGTTCTTTGTGTCCGTCGTGGTGCATTGTGTTGTCTATGGTTCATTGTGTCCGTCGTAAGGCCATAAACCTGTCAGGCACTTTAAGAAATCTCGGGAATTATAAGTCACAAAGTACACTAATCGGGCACAAAGTGCACAAAGTAATAAAGAAAGAAACCGACAAAATTTCGAGGCAATAGAAATTTAACAAGTCGTCCGGCCTTATTTTAAAGGTCTGCCAAACAAGACTTTTTCCAGAAAGAACCAGTTCATAAAAAAAAGGATCGACAAGATCAGTATGCTGCTGCCCACGTACAGAATTATTTTTCCATGCTTCCTGTTTCGTTCATTAAAAACATAAACAACACTACCGTCGGCTAAAGTTTTTTTTGCACTGATCAAAATTGAACCAATGATCATTCCCATGAAACCGCCAAAGAGCGAGGAGATATAGCCAACGATCACCCAGGTACTTTGAAATTTCCTGTTATTGCTCATAAAGATCACTTATTTGAACCGTTCACTTACCACCAACTCTTTATTTCCCGGCTCATACTTATAAAACCCTTCCCCGGTTTTCACTCCAAATTTTCCTGCCGCGACCATATTTGTCAGCAATGGACAAGGGGCATATTTTGGATCGCCAAAGCCTTCATGTAAAACATTCAGGATCGAATGGCAAACATCAAGACCAATGAAATCTGCAAGCTGCAATGGCCCCATGGGGTGAGCCATGCCCAGCCTCATCACCGTATCAATTTCTTCAACACCAGCCACACCTTCATATAAGCTGTAGATCGCTTCATTGATCATCGGCAATAAAATGCGGTTGGAAATAAAACCGGGATAATCATTTACCACGCAGGGAATTTTTCCAAGCTGCTTTGTTATCTCAACAATTTTATCAGTTACTTCTTTTTTGGTGGCGTAGCCATTGATGATCTCTACCAGTTTCATCACGGGTACCGGGTTCATGAAGTGCATGCCGATCACCATTTCAGGTTGAGTTGTTACTGATGCGATTTTTGTGATCGAAATAGAAGACGTATTGGTAGCGAGAATACAGCCTCCGGGCGAAGCTGCGTCGATCTCTTTAAATATTTTGAGTTTTAAGTCAACATTTTCGGTGGCGGCTTCAACGATCAACCTTGCATTTTTTACTCCTTCCTGTATTGAAGTTGTTGTTGCAATATTGAGTAGTGTCTCCGCTTTTTTTTCTTTCCGTATGATCTCTTTGGCCACCTGCCTGTCGAGATTTTTGCTGATCGTGCCAATGGCTTTTTCAAGCTGTTTTTCTGAAACATCAATTAAATGGACCTCAAAACCATGTTGCGCAAATACATGCGCAATTCCGTTGCCCATCGTGCCTGCGCCTATAACTGAAACGCCCCCGGTAATAGTCATATAGTCGATTTTTCTTTTACCCCTAAAGGGGAGTTATTGTTAATTCATTTTAGAGGGAAGAGCATTATTAAAATGTTCAAAGCAAATGTAAGGAGTTCAAATTCTAATAAAGCCACTGATGCGATAGTGTGCATGGTTGAACGGAGCGTCGCAAGGGACGATGCTATGAAAAGCCCCCAGTGTTAGTTTAAAATTTGAAATTTTCTCCTGCCCCTAAAGGGGAGTTATTGTAAACTCACTTAGCAGGGATGTCTAAAATTTTCTTTCAAATGTAAGCTGTTCAAAGTAATGTTGAGTAAGAACAGAACCTACAAAGGAGTGACACAACGAAGATGAGCAGAGGCAGGGGACGTTGGCTATATAATTTTTCACGCAAAGGCGCAACGGTTAATACGTAAGTCGCAAAGATATTTTGCGCCTTAGCGAATCTTAGCGTCTTAGCGTGAAATAAGCCGTTGAATAGAGAACAGAACGTACAAGGGAGTGACACAACAGGCGATGAACAGAATTACCGAAGCTGGTTATATAATTATCCTAAAAGTCTATCTATAATCCACCCAAATCGCGGTTCTATTGCTTATTCTTAAAATCTCCCCGTTTCCATGCCTGTATAAATTCAGACCAGGCGGCAGGATTGAAAATATTCATGGGAGGTACCTGGCCTGCGTAGCTCGCCTTGTTTGCGAGAGTATGAAATTGAAGTTGGGTGGCTTCACCGGCATCACCAGGAACTGATTTTAATAAGATCCTTCTCTTGGCGGCATCTGTATTTTTGCGGGCTATTTCAATGTCATCATCATCCACTTTGGCATTGACAAAATCTCTGGCAAATTGCTCGGGTGATGGTCGCGGTCGGATAATTGTGGCAGGAAGATAGACAGTGTCCTCTACCATCAATTGCACTATGCTGTATTGACTGCCCTCAAGGGTCTTTGGAATCGTAATTTGTTTAGGTTTATAACTTACATGGGTAAAATCGATAACGTCGCCTTTTAGAACGACAATGGAAAAAACTCCCTGGCCATTTGTGATGGTTCCACGGTTTTGGCCGTTTATTGTGATACTTACTGCCGGTATACCTACAAGACTATCCGCTGTCATAACTATACCGTATAACTGAACCACAGAGTCACGAACAGTTTCAAATTGAGCTTTCCCAGTAGCCGGTATTATGAAAAAAGCAATTCCAAGATATAAGAGAATTTTCTTCATCGCCTCAAAATAAAGACAAGTTGTTTAAACTGAAAAACAAATAACATGAATGATGGTTACCTTTGCGCAGAAAAAATATTTTTTACAACTGTTTTAACGAACAGGCAAAGTTATTATTCAAAAACCACTCCGAAGGTCCCAAAGGACTTTTTGGAGGGTCATTTGGACAAAAATCAGACGCTACATGACCCATGAAGATATCTTAAAAGCTTTAGGTAACGTGCAGGAACCAGACCTCGGAAAGGATATTGTCACGCTCAACATGGTAAAGGATATTACTATTGAAGGAAATTATGTTTCTTTTACTGTTGTGCTCACTACCCCCGCATGCCCTTTGAAGGACTTGATCAAGAACAATTGTATCAAAGCAATAAAGGACGTTGTAAATAAAGATGCGTTGGTAAATGTAAAGTTCCTTTCAAATACGACCACGAAAAGATCTGACCCGGGATCGGTACTGCCAAAGGTGAAAAACATTATCGTCGTAGTGAGTGGAAAAGGCGGTGTTGGAAAAAGTACAGTGGCTGCCAATCTCGCATTGGCATTGTCACAGGGCGGCGCAAAGGTTGGTTTAATGGATGCCGACATTTACGGACCCAGCGTACCGATCATGTTCGGTGTTCGTGGTGAAAGACCGATGATGATAGAGATCGGCGACAAAGGAATGATCGCTCCACTCGAGCGTTATGGAATAAAATTGATCAGCATCGGCTTACTGGTTGATGAAAAAAATGCAGTGGTTTGGCGTGGGCCAATGGCCAGCAGCGCGATCCGCCAGTTTGTTACCGATGTATACTGGGATGAACTTGATTACCTGGTGATCGATATGCCCCCGGGAACCGGTGATATTCATTTAACACTGGTGCAAACAGTCCCTGTTACCGGCGCCGTCATCGTTACTACTCCACAAGATGTAGCGTTGGCTGATGCAAAAAAAGCGATCGCTATGTTTAGCCAGGCCCAGATCAATGTGCCCATCATAGGGCTTGTTGAAAACATGAGTTACTTCACACCCGCAGAATTACCAAATAATAAATACTACATCTTTGGGAAAGAAGGTGGAAAACGACTAGCCGAAGAATATGATATTCCTTTGCTCGGCCAGATCCCCATCGTGCAAAGCATTTGTGAAGGCGGTGATGAAGGAATACCCGTGATGATGAGTGATGATGTGATCAGTAAAAAGGCCTTTTCTGAATTTGCTGCCCATGTTGTACGTAGTATCGCTATGCGCAACGCGAACATTGGACAGGAAAAAGTCGCATCGGTGATCTCATAAAGGCGGAGTATTTTGCAACAAATCACAACTATGAAAAACCTTCGCCTTCTTTTTCTTTTACCCGTAGTTTTAATTTTGACTTCCTGCTTTGTAAAAGAGACCTCTAAATCAAAAACAAGTTTGCCTCCGGGACAGGCAAAAAAAGTAGCAGGCACTCAATCTGCAAAACCTTTCGCTCCGGGTCAGCAGAAGCATTAAGATAGAACCACGATTTGCAGGATTCGGATGGACTATTTTGGATATTTTGGTTTTATTTTGTCTTAATTATTTTAACCCTTTGCCTTATTTCCTCTTAATTATTTTCTAATCAAGAAAATCGTGGTTCTATGTACAATTATCCTCACTATAAAGAACATGATAAAGAAAAGGTGATAGAATTCATGAGAGGTCATCCCTTTGTTACTTTGATCGGCTCCGATAAAAACGGAAGAATCGAAGCCACACAAATTCCCGTGCTGGTGGAAGAAATCGACGGAAGGCTTTGTATCTACGGACATATAGCAAAAAAGTCAGACCATCACAAGGCCTTTGAAGGAAATCCCAATGTCCTTGCATTATTTACCGGTGCGCATACCTATGTAAGCGGCACCTGGTACAGTGGCAATCCCCAGCAGGCATCTACCTGGAACTATATTTCAGTACATGCAAGGGGGCAAATCAAATTTTTGGATGAAGCAGCCCTGATCGGGTTGCTAAAAAAACTTTCCCTTCATTTTGAAAATAATAATCTGACTTCGTCTACTGTTTATGATAACCTTCCCATCGACTATAAAGAAAAATTGATCAAAGCCATTCTTGCTTTTGAGCTTGAAGTAACAGAAATGGATAATGTGCATAAGCTAAGCCAGAACCGCGACGAAAAAAGTTATGACAATATTGTGCAGCAATTAAAACAGCAGGAAGGTGATGCAAAAGAAATTGGTGAGCTGATGGAAAAAAGAAAAGAACAAATCTTCAAATGAAACGAAATTTTTTATTTGGGTTTATTTCTTTTATAATGTCTTGTTCAAATCCAACGCATATTCAAAAAGCCCCTTTAGGGGATGGGGGCGGGGGTTGGGGGTTTGATAAAGAAGGCCACCGTGGTTGTCGCGGCCTGATGCCTGAAAATACCATTCCTGCCATGATCAAAGCGCTTGACCTTGGTGTTACCACGCTGGAAATGGACATTGCTATCACGAAAGATAAACAGCCTGTTCTGTCGCATGAACCATGGTTCGCACAGGACATCACGACCAAACCTGACGGTACTTACATGAACGACCTTGAAGAAAGAAAATTTGTTATTTATTGGATGACGTATGAGCAGGTAAAAACATTTGATGTGGGGATGAAACCGCATCCGCGTTTTCCCCGCCAGCAAAAAATGAACGTGGTAAAGCCTTTGCTCAGCGATGTAATTGACAGCTGCGAAGAGCACGCGAAAGCGACAAACAGGCCTTTGCCCTGGTATAATATTGAAACCAAAACCGATCCCGTTCTTGATTCGGTTTTTCACCCGATGCCCGTTGAGTTTGTTGACCTGCTAACGTCAGTGATATTGGCGAAAGGGATTGAAGAAAGAACGATCATCCAGTCTTTTGACTTCAGAACGCTGCAATACCTGCATCAAAAATATCCTTCTGTAAAAACGTCTATGCTGATCGAGGGTTTCGACAAGCGGGAATTGGATGATCAGATAAAAGCTCTTGGCTTTACTCCCACTATTTATAGTCCTGAATATTCATTGGTCAACGATGAGCTGGTCAAAAAATGTCATCAGCAAAATATCAGGATCATCCCGTGGACAGTGAATGATCAGCCAACTATTGACAGGTTGAAAAAAATGGGAGTAGATGGCATCATTACAGATTATCCCGATCTTTTTTGATGCTCATGTATCTTTGGTGGTATGAATCTTTCACTAAAGGAAAAAAATGCAGTCGTTTGCGGAAGCACACAGGGTATTGGCCTGGCCATCGCCAAAGAACTGGCTTTGTTGGGTGCTAATTGCACATTGATTGCACGAAACGAAGAAGTCTTGAAAAAAGTTGTCCGCTATCTTGATACTTCGCCGGGGCAGCAGCATAGTTTTCTTATTGCAGACTTCAGTAAACCGGAGGAAGTGAGAACAGTGATTGAAGAGCATGTGAAACATCATGTCGTTCACATTTTAATTAACAATACGGGTGGACCACCGGCCGGGATGATCATGGACGCAAAGGAAGAAGAGTTTTTAAGAGCGTTTAACCAGCATCTTATCTGCAATCACATTCTTACAAAAGCGGTCGTGCCTTCAATGAAGAAAGAAGGCTATGGACGCATCATTAATATTATTTCAACTAATGTGAGAATTCCGTTGAAAAATTTGGGAGTATCTAACACTATCCGGGGAGCAGTTGCTTCATGGGCGAAAACGATGGCAAATGAACTTGGGCAATTCAATATTACGGTCAACAATCTTTTGCCCGGCAATATCGATACTCAACGGCTTGCCTCTGTCATTGATGCAGCGGCTGTGAGTGCGAATACCTCCCGCGACAAAGTAGAGCAGGCCATGAAGAATGAGATACCCATGAAACGTTTTGGTGAGCCATCCGAAATTGCAGCAGTCGCGGCCTTTCTTGCTTCACCGGCAGGGTCATATGTAAGTGGCGTTAGTATTCCTGTTGACGGTGGTAAAACAGGAAGTATTTAAAATTTCACCATTGGACAGAGTTGAAAAATTGAAAGAGTTTTTGAAACAAGATCCAGCTGACAGTTTTGTACAGCATGCGCTGGCTTTAGAATACATGAAAGCAGGTGATGACGCTGCAGCACAAGAATTGTTTGAAGATATTTTACAACGTGAGCCGGCATACATCGGCAGCTATTATCATTTAGCCAAATTATTTGAACGCAATGGAGATAATGAAGGCGCCATAAAATGGTATGAGAAAGGAATGGAGGAAGCAAAGAAAGGCGGAGATGATCATGCATACAATGAATTGCGAAGTGCGTATGAGGAGTTGGACCCCCTGTCCCCCTAAAGGGGGAACTTAGGATGAAGTTCATGTTCATTGCTATGAAAACCACACCAGGATAAATTCATACATAATAATTGACAAACCGCTTAATACCATTTCTAGTGTTAAATTAATTGTATTTTGTCGCCACTGAATACACAGAAACACTGAATTATTTATTGATTTCTCTCTGTGTTTCTGCGTTTTCTGTGGCAAAAATTATGCGCATTATTACGGTTAAAATAGCACTAGTATTCTTTGTCTAAAAAAGAAACGTTGCCTGATGCAATAAGCCAAATATGAATGTCAATCATCTAGCCCATCCAATTTGGCTTTCTCTTTTTCTGTTGGCTTAATCAAAAATACATTTTGTTTCTTTGCCTTATATGGCTTTACTAGAGCGATTCACGGGATTTATTCAACAACACAATCTTTTTTATCCAAAAGATCAATTGTTGTTGGCTGTCAGTGGGGGAGTAGACTCTGTTGTTCTCTGCGAATTATGCAAACAGGCTGGTTACAATTTTATCATTGCTCATTGTAATTTTAGGCTAAGAGATAAAGAGAGTGAAAGGGATAAGGAGTTTGTCATGGCACTTGGAGATAAATACAAAGTGGAAGTATTGGTAAAAGATTTCGATACTGAAAAATACGCCCATGAAAATAAGAAAGGAATCCAGGAGGCAGCAAGAGATCTGAGGTATGAGTGGTTTAAGGAAATCGTCAAACGTGAAACGTCAAACGTCAAACGTCAAAATGAGACTACGACTAAAGACTCACGACTCCCGCCTCACAGCTCACAGCTCACAGCTTATCTTCTCACCGCTCATCATGCAGACGATAACATTGAAACGCTGATGATGAATTTTTTCAGGGGAACCGGGGTGCATGGTTTAGAAGGAATTCCAGTTGTGCATCAATATATCCGCAGACCATTGCTTCCATTCTGGAAAGAAGAACTGATCGAGTTTGCGAAAGAAAATAAGCTGGAGTTCGTTGAGGACTCTTCTAACCAGTCGGTAAAATATACCCGTAATTTTTTCAGGAATGAGATCATTCCTTTGATCAGCAAAGTGTTCCCACAGGTAAAGACAAACCTGCAGGATAATATCAACCGGTTCAGCGAAATTCAAAAGCTTTATCAAATTTCCATTGGCGAGATCAAAAAGAAACTGTGCAAGGTCAAAAATGATGAGGTTCATATTCCTGTTAAGCAACTCATGGCATATCACAACAGGGCATTGATCTTTGAAATTATTTCTGACTATGGGTTTACGGAAAAACAGGTTGGTGAAGTGATCAAATTGGCGGAAGCGGGATCCGGGAAATTTATTCAGTCGCCGGCTACTCCTCACCGGATCATCAAATTCAGGAATTGGTTTATTATTTCGAAAGATCAATCAGCAGATGCAGAAATGATTGTGATCGAAGAAGGAGTAAAAAATGTTCAATGCTCAATGTTCAATGTTCAATTTTCAAGTCTTCAAATCTCAAATCTTAAATCTCAAATCTCAAACTCAATTGCTTGCCTCGACGCTGATGAGATCACATTCCCTCTTATTCTGCGCAAATGGAAACAAGGAGATTACTTCTACCCATTAGGCATGAAGAAAAAGAAAAAGCTCGCCCGGTTTTTTATTGATCAGAAACTTTCCAAAACGGAAAAGGAAAAAGCATGGGTCATCGAGATGAATAAGAAAATAATTTGGGTAGTTGGCATGAGGATCGACGACCGCTTCAAGATCACAGAAAAAACACAATCGATTTTAAAGATCAGTTTAGAAACTTCCTAGCCAACCCCGAACGTCTTCAACAAAATTTTGCAGGACAGGATAGCTTGAAAAAAAGGCAGAGGCTGCGATCAAAAAAACCACTCCATATAGTGCTCCCCATATATGGGCTGAGTGATTGATATTGTCTCTCGATCTTCTTTCGAGGACAGAAGAGACAACCAGGTAAAGAGTTCCAAAAATAAATCCGGGTATCATGACCGGAAAAAAGATCAATCCTAATTTTTGCAGGGGAAAGAGTAAGATGAAGCAAAAGACAACGGCAGAAACGGCTCCGGACGCGCCGAGGCTCCTGTAGTGATAATCATCCCGGTGTTTTCTGTAAGTTGGTAAAAGGCAAACAACCAGGGCTGAAATATACATCAGCAGGTAAACAAAATTTCCATAGTGACCAAAGATGCCAACGAATGCCTTTTCTACATTTCTTCCAAAAATATACAGCGCATACATGTTTAGGACCAGGTGTCCGACATCCGCATGAATAAGCCCGCAGGTAAAAAACCTCCACCATTGTTTTTGCTGTGAAACGGCAGGCGGATAAAAGATCAGGTCATCAATGATCTTATGACTGCTGAATCCGCTGAGGGAAACAAGCGTCGTAACAACTATGATGATGAGAGTAATTGATAGCTCCATGTGGAAGAAGTTAAATGATGATCAAATCTAAGGCCGATAAAGGCAGTGCACCAGTTTGAATTAGGCAACCACATTGGAGGCGCAAAGGCTACAATAGTCCCGATAGCTACCGGGATCACATAGAAATCTATGTGTTATCTATTTCCCGATGTTTCTTCTATACAAGTTTTCACAGATGCCACAGATTTTCACTGATTTTTTCTGTGTATATCCGTGAAATCCGTGAGAGCCAGATTTGCTATCCGCGAAACATGAGTCACTCATTGGGAACCTCTGTGGTTCAAAAAATTTCAAACTGAGACATTACCCCAATAAAGATCGGGATCAAAATCCAGAATCAGAAATTCACTGATGATGATATTTTTCGTTGCGCATGATCGTACAGGCCCGGTATACTTGTTCTGCCAGAATTAATCTTACAAGTTGATGTGGGAAGGTTAGTTGCGAAAGACTCCATTTATAATTTGCTTTTTGTAATATCATTTCGTCGAGTCCAAATGCACCTCCTACCAGGAAGACCAGTGTTTTGATACTTTCATTCGCTCTTCCCTGGATAAATTCGGCGAGTTTTTTTGAACTCATTTCTTTGCCATGCTCATCAAGCGCTACCAGGTAATCACCATCCTTTAACCAGTCAAGGATCATTTCAGCTTCCTTTTTTTTCAGGTCCATTTCACTCATCATCCCTGCATTTTTTGGCACAGGTATGATTGTCCATTCAACCGGGAAATATTTTGAGATGCGTTTGGTGAAATCTTGAACGGCCTCCTTTATGGATGGATCATGATTTTTTCCGATCGACCAGAATTGAATTTTCATACCCCCGTCCCCTAAAGGAGATTTTTGTGAGTTACTAATGTAATGTATTATCAAATAAAAAACCTCTTCACGATCGAAGAGGTTGGTGACCCCGTCAGGATTCAAACCTGAAACCTTTTGATCCGTAGTCAAATGCTCTATTCAATTGAGCTACGGGGCCTATTTATATTTTTCTACTCACGATGCTCTATTCTCCCGATAGCTATCGGGATGAGCTACGGGGCCAATATTTTAAATGGGTCGCAAAAATAAGGATTGTTTGCTTAGCTCCCAAAACCCGGAGGTCGTTTAACATTACATATCCAGCCTAATCTGTTTAAATAACTTTGCTATAAATTCCTTAGTGATTTTTTGATCGTTTTAAAACCCAATAGCAATGCCGTGGGATGAAGATAACTACCCAGCCTCAATGAAGAATTTACCCCTGGAGGTTAGAAATAAAGCCATTGAGATTGCCAATGCTTTATTGGAGGAGAGCAATATGACAGAGGGGATAATAATAGCTACAGCTATTAAACATGCCAAAGACTGGGCTCGAAAAAGGGGATATGACGTGTATGAGAAATTCCAGGATGATTGAGTGATTAAAATTCAGGACCAGGGCAGACATAAAAAAAGTCCCCCCACCTGCGGTCCGGCTGCTGACTAAAGCGTCAGCATTTAAGTCCTGACGGGGTCACACTTTGTTTATTTAAAAAGATTGATTGGTAAAATCAATCCCTAAACTGTGGCACAGTCATTGGAATACACCAACTATCAAAAGCAACAAGATTTCTCCTCAGCCATTTCTAATTTCCGTCTAATTCGACGTTAATGTCGCGATAGTATATTGCGACAGACGTAATCTGCCCCCTGAACTCTTATCGTGCAAAACATCAATATATCCGCATGAAATCTATAGTACTCAGCTTATTTTTTACCCTTCTAAGTTTTTTATTATCAGCCCAAACTAAAATGAATGGCGATTTTAATATTAGATCAAAGATTCAAGTGACAGGTATTGTAACCGACAGTATGAGCGGTAAAGGCATTCAAGGCGCTTCTGTTGAGCTTTCTGAAGCTACAGGCGTGAATTCTGCAAACCATTTTAAAAGGATCGTTATTACGGCCAATGACGGACAATTTGTGTTTGAAAATGTACCGGAGGCGAAAAAATATTCACTAGTGGTTTCAGTGGTTGGCTATGAAACTGTATATAAGGAGATCGTGCTATCCAGGGTAAGAGGCAATACGACGAAAAACCTGGATGCCATAAAAATGGTACGCAAGCAGAAAATATTGGGCAATGTAATTGTCACTGCCGTCAGCACTCCTTCGATGCATTTTGGTGTTGACAGGAAAATATTTAATGTTGAAAAAAATATTACCGCCCAGGGCGGCACTGCCGTTGACGTCATGAAAAACATTCCCTCGTTATCGGTTGATGTCGATGGAAATGTGCAAATGCGAAACAGCACACCTCAGATTTTCGTTGACGGAAGACCTACGGTCCTCACACTCGACCAAATAGCTGCCGATGATATAGAAAGCGTGGAACTTATTACGAACCCTTCTTCAAAATTCGATGCGTCGAGCGCCGGTGGTATCATTAATATTTTAATGAAGAAAAATAAGAGAATTGGTTTGAATGGCATTGCCTCCGCCGGCGGCGGAGCGCCCGGTTTAATTAACGGAAATGTTAACCTTAATCTTCGTGAAAAGAAAATTAACCTTTTTGCAAGCGGGGGTTACAACCGGTCAAACGGCAACCTCACTGAGGAGACCTATCGTGAAAATAAAAGCAATGACACCGTTACAGATTATTTTTATCAATCGTCAAAGAACAAACGTTTAAGATCATTTCAATCGGTACGATTTGGCGCTGATTATTACCTTGATAAAAAAAATATGCTCTCTTTTACGCAAAGTTTTTTCAATGGTCATTTTGGAAACAATGAAATACAGAGCCAGCAATATTTCGACCAGCTTGAAACGTTGGATCACACCGGTCTCCGAGCTTCCGCCGGCACCGGAACTTTTAAGAGAAGCAGCAGCCGCCTGAGCTTTGAAAGAAAATTTGATGGACCCGAACAAAAACTTACTGCAGACGTAACCTATAACAAAGGAAGCAGGACCAGTTACTCAACTATTGTCAATAACTTTTATAACCCCGATGGAAGTTCTTATTCGCCGGATACGCGTGTGCTTAACGATGGTACAGGTGATGACTACCAGCTTACCGGTCAGATAGATTACACAAGCAAGGTGAAGGATCATAAAAAAATAGAGACCGGGTTAAGAACTTTCTACAATAACAGTTCAACAAATTTCAGCACTTATGCTCTTGATGAGTTCAATAACAGTACAAAATTGCCACTAAGCAATCATTATAAATACACTGAAAAAATAAATGCGGGTTATATCAATTATGCCGGCAAATGGAACTCGCTTACTTACCAGGCGGGCCTGCGGATCGAGCTGGCACAATTTGACGGGCTTCTTATTGACAGTAATTTCCATTTCGGCTATACATTCCCCGATGGCTTCAAAAACCTCGGCTATTCGATATTCCCGAGCTTTTTTCTCACAAAGCCATTGACCGAAAATGAAGACCTGCAATTCAACTATTCAAAAAGAATACGCCGACCAAGATTCTGGGAGGTAAATCCTTTTGTTGATATCAATGACCCTTTAAATATTCGCCTCGGGAATCCTGCACTCAAGCCGGAATACACGAACTCTTTTGAGTTGAATTATTTCAACCGGTTTAATAAAAACAGCGGAAGTTTTTTGGGAGTGCTGTACTTTAAAAATAATGTGGGCGACATCACCCAGTACAGCGATACGATCTCGCATGCATTATATGAACAATTGAATGACGCAGCCATTTCCCCGGACGCGATAGTGAGCACTTATATCAATGCGGGCCATACCAACCGGATGGGCGCAGAATTTACATTGCAAAAAAAATTGTGGGAAAATTTTGATCTCTCATACAATCTCGATTTGCAATACCGTACCACAAAGGCAAGTGTGAACAAAGTAAACCTGGACAACAGCGGGTTCAATCTTGAAACCAAACTAATATCCAATTATAAGATCGTCACGGATAAGAGCAGGTTGTTCAATAATCTTAGCTTCCAGTTGATCGCAGATTACGAGGGTCCTCGCGTGATACCGCAGGGAAAGATAAAGCAACGATTTGTTTCCGATTTTGCGATGCGAAAAGAATTTTTAAAGCGTAAGGCTGGTTCACTTTCCTTCAGTGTAAATGATATTTTCAACACCCGCAAGTTCGGAACCATTTATGATACAGAAGAATTCTACCAGGACGCTTATCGCCGCTGGAGTGCAAGAACATTTCGTATTACTTTCTCATACAGATTTGGTGATCCCGATTTTGATCTTTTCAAAAAAAGAAACAACAACAATAATAATGGAATCGAGGAGGGGGAACCCGATACGAATTAGAAATATCAGATTTCAAACGTTGCGTTCGTAGCGCCGTAGCGTGAAATCTATTTTTTTGATGTCTTGAGACAGCTTCTTTCCAGGAATAAAATTCCAATCACATTTGCATTGCATTTTCGATCGTGATTTTCACAATTTCTTTTCAATAAATCGGTTTTTCAACTGCTCTTCTTTAAAGTTCCTGATCAACAATTTTTTCTTACGCTGTTGTTGGTGTTCAACTAGAAGAATTTTTCGACTATGGAATATTACACCAACAACCGAATTTTAATAACGGCGCAATTAATTGTGGCTTCTCCAGTTCCGAATTTAATCATTATCAAGAATTTTTTTCGCGATCTCTTCCAGCATATTGATATTCTCATGTACAAATGCTAAGCCTGCCTGGTAAAGATTATTAATATTCTCCGGGGTAGCTTCATCCATTTCAGAACATGCTTCTTTTAAGCCCGGCTCAAGCCTGTAATAATTTTTTTGATTCTCCGGTTCAAGTGTAAGATACATTTGCGTCAATTGATACGCTACCGTTTCTGAGTTGCCACTCATTAAAATATCGATCACGGGTTCCAGCCATTTTATTTCGCCGGCGTGCTTAAAATCATCATAACGGTATCTTTTTTTAACCGAACCTGTTCCCATGGAAACCATGAGCATATCAGCCGCAGTAGGTTTATCTTTTTTCTGCGGATCATTAAACAGCTTTGAGAAATTAAGTTTCCTTGCTTCTGCATAGGCGCACAATGCAGGGTTGTTTGCAAACATACCGCCATCTACCAATGAAAAAATTTGTTTGTTCATCGATTCAATGTGTGCAGGTGAGAAATAGGTTGGCGCTGCTGATGTTGCCCTTGCCACATCTCTCACATAAAAATTATAGATATCATCTGTGCGTGCATCGGCACTGGTAAAAAATATTGCATTGCGGTCTGAAATATTGTAAGAAGTTATAAGGCTTGGCTTGATCAATTTATCCAATGTTACATCGCCAAAATAAGTAGTGAGCAATTTATACAATGCATCCTGCGAATATTTCTGGTGCAATATTCCACCCACACTTGAAAACTTTTGGGCAGTGGTTCTGTCGAAGATCTCATGACCGTTCTTTATGTACAGGTCAACTGCATCGTGTGCAGAATATTTTGCCTTGCCGTCATCGCCGGGCATTAAATAAATACATGATAAAATTCCACCGGTACTGGTACCGGCGATCATATCAAAGTAATCGCCAAGCTTGCGTTCGCTTTTACTGAGTCTTTGTAAAATTTTTTCGAGTTGTGCCAGGATAGTTCCGGGAATAACGCCGCGAATGCCGCCACCATCAACAGATAAAATTCTTATTTTCTTCATAAGATAATTTTTAGATTATAAACTTATAGAAGTTTATTCGTTTTCAGAATTATTTTTTCTGAACTTTATTTACTGTTATACCAACTTTTTATTACTACATCACAATAGGGATCGACATAAAAAAAGTCCCCCATTTGGGACTGTTCAGAAATAGGATGACGCCGTCGTTGGTGGTTAACTAAAGATTTTTCGATTATGGAATGTTACACCAACAACCGAATTTAATAGGGGCGCAATTAACTGTGGCTTTCTCCGGCTCATTATGGGGATTAACTGTATCCGGTTGTTGGTGTGGTGGTTTATAATTGTAGAGCGATAACATCGAACACCAACAACGGCGTAGAGCTGTTTTAAATTCCAAGGATCAGCATAAACAGCTAATCATTTCCCCGGTCTACCTATTGGGTGCAAGTGTGCCTAAATTCTAATTTGACTTCATGGCTCACCAGAGTTTTATGCAGACTGACCACTTTCCGTTTGACGCAGGTAATATAACTGAAGAGTGGTGGCTGTTAGGTTCCCAACAAGGGGCAGTCCGCTTTTTAAAATTATCCATTTTAACTTGACAGAGGTTTGTTCAATTTGAACTAAATATTTCAACACAAGGCAACCTTTTTCCACGGCGGAACGGTTAATTCAACTGCAATGCCGGCAGACGGATCACGGATCCGGAACGGCGCTAATGCCTGAAGGTTGGCGGCAATTAAAACTCTGCACCCTTACAATTCTTAAAAAAACAAAAACATGAATAATATAATAAAGCGCCTTTTAGCTTTTTTAATAGTTACTTCAACAAGCAGCCTGTTACATGCACAAACTCAATATTCAATAAAATACGGAGATAACAAGGAGGCAGGAAACTACAAAAAAATTAATGGTATAAATCTATACTATGAAATTTATGGAACAGGAAAGCCACTAATTTTTCTCCACGGCAGCGGAGGTTCAATAAGAGGTGCAAGTGGAAGGATTGAGTACTTTAAAAAGTATTTTAAGGTAATTGCCATTGATAGCCGAGCACACGGAAAATCAATTGACACAACAACAAAACAATTGACTTACGTACAAATGGCCAATGACATTAAAGTTCTATTGGACTCTTTAAATATAGACAGTGCATTTGTTCAGGGACAAAGTGATGGAGCTATTTTAGGGCTCTTACTTGCAATAAATTATCCGGATAAAATAGCAAAACTGGCCACTTATGGCGCCAATATATTTCCGGGAAAGGCCGCAATCTTTGATGAAATTGATGATTTGATATTGGACACATTAAAAGTTACAAAGAACTTTAATACAAAAAGACTTTATTCACTATTAGCCTATCAACCTGATATCACCGAGAAGGACTTGCAAAAAATTAAATGTCCTGTATTAATTATGTCGGGCGACAGAGACGCTATCAAGCTTGAACATTCAATTAAAATATTCTACAACATACCAAACTCTAATTTCTTTGTAATGCCGGGGGCAACTCATTATGGAACCGTTGAAAAACCCGAACTGTTTAATATGGTATTATCAGACTTTTTAAATCGCCCTTTTTCGAAAGTATCCACAGTTGATATAATTACCGGTAAACATTAACTGCCACCAACAACCGAATTTTAGCGGCGCAATTAACTGTGGCTTTCTCAGTCATCGCCAAAAATAGGTAACCACCAGGTCTAAAATAGTGTGAACTGCCCAGAACGAGAAGAATGTCCTCTGCGATTGAATATAGTAATCAATTTGTCTATTCAAAGAAACTAATGAAATGAAACCTGTTCTCGCAATAGTTGTATCTCTTATAGGTTTAATTGTCTTTTTACAAAGTTGTACTTACGACAAGGAAATGCTCCTCCCGCCCGCGAACTGTGATACCGCAAATGTTTCTTTTGCCGCGGCTATACAGCCTCTCTTAAGAGCCAATTGTTTTTCCTGCCACGGTAATGGATCAAGTCTTGGAGGTGTATCGCTGGAGACTTATGACGAGGTGAAGGCGTTAGCAGCCAGTGGCCGCCTGCTCGGCTCTATCTCACATGCTGCCGGTTTTGCGCCTATGCCTGTCGGGGCAGATAAACTGGATGACTGTAGTATCAATGCCGTAAGAATTTGGATCGACGAGGGAACCAGGAATAATTAAAAAATAAAAGATGAAAAAAAGATCGAAGACATATAGATTTTTCCTGGCAGCCGCATTCATTATAACTGTTATTGTTGGCCTGTATGGATACCGGGAATACAACCGTAGCCTTCCCGATACTCATCACCTGGAGCCGGCCTTCAGATTAGATGCCTCAGCCCTTATAAAGGGGTTCGAAACCGACGAGCCAAAGGCCAACGCAAAATATGCAGATCAAACAATTAGTGTGCATGGAGTTGCACACGCTATTCAAACAACCGACACAACTGCTACCGTTTTTTTGAATGATGGATATTCCGGTACGTCAGTAGTTTGCCAGTTTGGACGGGAGAGTAATAAAGAAATAAACAATCTGAAAAAAGGTGACCTGGTAACTATTAAAGGGATTTGTTCCGGCTACCTGATGGACGTAGTAATGGTGCGCTGTGTATTGGATCACGATAATTTAAACTTAAAATAGGAATATGAAACCCTTAGTTTTTTCATTGTTCGTAGTGATGTGTTGCATTACAACAAATGCCCAGGACAGGTTGCTGACCCGCAATGGATCCATTTCGTTTTATTCGAAGGGTCCTCTTGAGGATATAGAAGCCAATACACAAACTGCGGTGAGTGTGCTGGATAAAAAAACAGGACAGATCGAATTCAGTGTCCTGGTGAAAAGTTTCACGTTTGAAAAAGCATTGATGCAGGAACATTTCAACGAAGACTATCTTGAAAGCGATAAGTTTCCGAAATCAACGTTCAAAGGTCACATTGAAGATCTAGACAAAGTCAGTTTCGATAAAGATGGAAAGTACACGGTTTCGGTAACTGGTGAACTTACCATGCACGGTCAGAGCCGGACATTAACGACGCTTGCCTCTTTTACAATATTGAAAGGAGTTGCTTTGGCCGATGCTCAATTTGACGTCGCGCTATCGGATTACAAGATTACAATACCCTCTTTGGTGAAAGATAAAGTTTCAAAAACGGTGAAGGTCGCTTTGCATCTTAAGTACGAAGCCCAGGCACAGCCATGAACCGGATAAAAAATTACAAATGAAAAAAGTCTTTATTGCTGCTCTTGCATTGTTCCTAACGACATGTTATTTATATGCACAAGACACCAGCCTGTTAGCAGGCGTAGAGCCAGATCGGCCAAAAAAAGAGTTTGTCACTCATGCCTTCAAATCTTCAAGGGTTATTAATGGACACTCGATGGAGCTTATTGGAAAGGGTGTATTAGATGTTCGCATTCTGCATCGCTTCGGTACGATAAACGGCGGTGCCTCAGAATTGTTCGGTCTTGACCAGGCAAGCATGAGACTTGGATTTGACTATGGGCTCGGGAAAGATCTTACCATTGGAATGGGGAGAACCACATTTAAGAAGGAATTGGATGGATTTATAAAATGGAGACCGGTAAGGCAGGCAAGAGGTGGTTCTCCTGTTTCGTGGGTGCTTGTTGCAGGCGTATCGGCTTATACATTTAAAAACCCCGATCCGCAAAAGGAGATCAAGGCTTCATCCCGTATGGGATATTATTATCAGTCCATTGTTGGCAGAAAGTTTAGCGAAAGATTTTCGTTTCAGCTTAGTCCAACTCTTGTGCATCGAAATGCGGTAGAAGCTGGTGATGTGAATGATATATATGCGTTGGGAATCGGCGGTCGTTTTAAATTAAGTAAGAGGACTGCATTTGTGGTTGATTATTTTCCCGTATTGAACCGGCCCGCGAATTCAAATACCACTAATTCACTTTCTGTCGGTTTCGATATTGAAACCGGCGGTCACGTCTTTCAACTGCATTTTTCAAACTCCACCGGTATGAATGAGAGGGCATTTATAACTGATACGCACGACAGCTGGGGAAAAGGAGAAATACGGTTTGGATTCAACTTGTCAAGGGTATTTAGCGTTAGAAAAAACAGGAACGGATGGTAAAGTTGAAAAATATTTTTAATCATTGTTCAGGATTGGCATTACTAAGGTTAAGACTGGCCTTGTCTAAGGCCGGTTCTTTTTGAATATCGATGGCCGTTAATTTTTAATGATCAATACAAATTAAATTTTTCATAAACTAAAAATCGCCGTGAGTACTGAATTAATGGATCATTTGAAAAATGTAAATGACAATTCTTTTATCGGGTTTTGCATACAACAAATATTGCTGAGGGAGGAGGAGTTGCAAAAGTTATTAAAAGAGTTAAAAGCTATTTCGGGAGAAAATCCGGAAATCATAATACCTATAATTGGTAAGGAAGCTTACGCTTTGTTAATGGGATAGAGTCCCCTTTCTCGAGACACATTGTTCGGCTTTAGTCCGTAGTCTTTTTTCATGGTAATTTTAAGGTTAAGCAAACCCCGGGACTGTTCCGGGGTTTCTTATTAAAGACCAGGTTTAGATCTGCATTTGAGTGGCCTGCTCGATGGCCTTCGCACGGGAATGTACACTGAGTTTAAAAAATATTGAGGCTATGTGGTTATCAACCGTTTTGGCAGATATAAAAAGTTTGCTTCCAATCTCTTTATTTGGCATCCCTTCTTTTAATAACTGTAGTACGTCCAATTCCCTTTCTGTTAAATGCGCCGGGTTTGACCGCGTGTGTTTTCTTATGCCGCGTGGAATACTTTTAATTCCAGAAGACCTCATCTCAAATTTCAACTTATTATATACGGCATCAGCGCCTAACTTTTGAATAATTGAAATCGCTTCTCTTTTATCATTATCATCTCCCTGGAATAATGCGAGAGCCTGTTCATAAGGACAGCCCAATTGTTTCCATAAACTTGCTGCTTTTAAAGCCGTTGTCTTATCATTTATCCCGAACCCTTCGTAAAGATCATCAAGTTGCAGTCTCTGTTCTCTCGCCTTCAACAACCACCAGGCAAAAGCACTGTTCTCGTAAATGTTTCCACGCAATTCCATGGCATTTATGACATAGTCAATATCCGCCTGGTCGACGAATCGACGATCCATTATCCATTCATATTCTAATAGTGCAGTTATTGCCGGCAGAATTCTATTCAGTTGCCAGGTTTCAAATGCTTTTTCCTTTGCTTCGAGAAGTTGGGGAAGGACATCACTATCGCCTCTGCGCATTTTTATTGTTGCAGCAATGGTATGAAGTCCTATCTTGATCAGTGAAAACTGTTCTTCGTTTGTCAGAAAATTAGTTGCAATGTTATATGCTTCGTTCCAATAGCCGGTTTCAAGGCACATACGGGCCTTATAAACCGACAAATATTTTGTACCCAGATCGAGATCCCTGTCTTCAAAAAATTGGAGACCCTCTTCCAACATCCTTTTTGCCAATAAATAATCTTTCGTAACCACTGCAGCGGCAACAATATTCGCATATGCATGACCAATGTATTCCTCATAGTTATTTCTTAAAGCAAGGGTCATGCTTTTGTGCAAAAATTCCAGGCCTTTGTTTGCGGATGAACGAATTTTTGAGAGAATTGTACCAAGGCTGTTCCAGGCGTAACAAAGAGTTTCTTCATCGGCCAGGTCTTCCGCCATCGTTATTGCTTTTTCACTCCACAAAATGCACTCGTCTTTTTCATCCGACATGGCCTTCAATCGGCCCATATTGGCATATGCCATAGCTTTTGCCTTTGAAGGAGGTTGATTGGCGAAGACGTCGATAGACTGACTGGCATAAGATTCTGACTTAGCGCGGTTGCCATCAAACAAATAGAGCAAGGACAAAAAGCGCAGGCAATTACCGATTCTTCCAATATCATTTTTCCGTTCCAGGAGATGCAGCGATTTCCCTGCGTAAATGATAGCTTCCATAACCTGGCTCGTCAAATAGCATTCATAAGCATATGGTTCATAAAACTGGATCAATGTATCGGGATCATCCCCCTGGTAATTATCAATTGCGCTTAAATACAACCGTGATGCCTCAACATGTGCTCCAATTGCAGCGGCCTTGCGGGCCGCGATCGGAGAATAGTGAGTTACTACTTCATAGGCATTTGCATTTTTTGCATGATGTATGATGCGTTCAATTTCCCCCTTTTGTTCAAACGTTTGCTGGAAAAGGTCAAGGATTTTTTTATTTAATTCAATTCTTAATATTGGTGACAGGGAAGCTTCAATGGTTCTTCTATACAATTCATGCTTAAAGAAGATCAAATTTTCTTTAAGAATTAATATTTTTAGATCGATACCACTGTGAATTGTTGTAGTGTATGACGGTTCCATTTTTTCCAGGTATTTTATTTCCAGGCCTGTGGGAAGCACAGCTAATATTTGCCATACCTGTTTTGTTTTTTCGTCAAGCCTGTTATACGAAGACAAGATCGAATCTTTAATGTTGTCAGGTATACCCAGGTTATAGCTCGCCAGTATTTCATTTACGTAAAAAGGGTTGCCACCCGAAATGCCGTAAACATCTTCTCCCTTGTATCCTTTTTCTATTGCCATTTTTTCAACTATGTACCTGGAAAGGGGAGTTAGCTGCAGTCGTACGAATGAGTCCGGGGGCACCTGGCCCAAAACGTTTCTCAACGGGTGTTGACTATCAATTTCGGTGTCACGATAGGTAAGAATAAAGAGGCAGTGAAACTTTGTAATACGCCTGGCAAAAAATTTTATAAAATCTATAGTGGCTTCATCTGCCCAATGTATATCTTCAATTACAATAAGGGTCGTTTCTTTCTGATTTTCCAGTTGGTGCAGGAACCCTGTAAATAATTCAGTACGGTCATTGATACTTGCAATATTCCTGGGAATATCACCCTGTAATTGCAAAAGAATATCATATAAAGGCGCTAATGGTCGCGGCGTAAACAGGGCGTCACAGGTTCCGATATAAGCCTTACACATCTTCTTTTTCCTGGCGGAGAAATTCTTTACAAGCGATGTTTTACCAATACCCGGCTCTCCGGTGAGAAGAATGCAACGTCCCTCTCCAACAATCACTTTTTCAAATTCATTTTCGAGTATAGCCATAAAGCTGGCTCTTTCCACTAACTCCATATGCCGGGATTATTAAAATAGGAAGAAATCATTTTTAAAATGGGAGGCAGTACCTAATCGCATTTTCGAAGCAGAGCGTTGCTCGTAGATCCAATTCCTGGTCTAAACATTAACGATTTAAAAAATAAGGATCAGCCGAAAGTAAAATAAGGGAAAAGCCTTAAGTGCGTTGATCAAATTGAATGTTGCTTTGCTCTACATTAAATCAAAATTTTTTAAAAAATGAAGACTATGAAGATTTCAGTTTCGATCGTACTAATGAGTGGTTTACTGATCACTGCTGTTAATTGTAAAAAGAATGACAGCAGTCCAAATCTACCAAATCCACCAGCACAAAAGCAGGTAAGCTTGCAGACAAGTGCCACTTTGGGTAAATATCTTGTCGACCAGCAAAACCATACCTTGTATTTTTTCTCAAATGACCCCAACGGAAAGGACAGCTGTACAGGTGGTTGCCAGGCATTCTGGCCTGTCTTCAACGTTGATAATCTTACAGCCGACAAGTTGGGTGATGGCCTGGACATTTCAGATTTTGGATCAGTTACTTCGGTATCGGGAAAAAAACAAGCAACATATAAGGGCTGGCCTTTGTATTACTATGCGCCTTTGGTAAACGGAACAAATACACAGGAAGCGCCGGGACAAACGCTGGGAGAAGGTGTAGGTAACGTATGGTTTGTAGCAAAACCGGATTATACTATCATGATAGTTAACGCACAATTGATAGGACATGACGGAAAAAGTTATAAATCGGACTACACAGAAGGGATCGGTAAAACAACCTATTTCACGGATGACAGGGGTGTGACCCTGTACACTTTCAAATTGGATAGCTCAAACAGGAATAAATTTACAAAACCCGATTTTTCAAACAACAATGTTTGGCCAATTTATGAAACCGACAAAATTGTTGTTCCCTCAACCCTTGACAAAACAAAATTTGGATCCATTGGTGTATTTGGAAAAACGCAGCTTACCTACAATGGATGGCCATTGTACTATTTTGGACAGGACGGTCAAACCAGGGGATTCAATAAAGGAATAAGTTTTCCAAGTCCCGGAATATGGCCGGTGCCCGGAACTGATATTAGCCAGGCGCCGCGATAAACTGTTTAATTTGGCTGATGCAAACTATCATTATGCGCACAGCGTGAACGGCTTTTTTGCTGTGAGGATATTCTCCCAGTAAATTCAAAAGGTTGCAATAAAAAAAGTCCCGCAAACTTGCGGGACTTTTCAGGAATAAAATTCCAATCACATTTGCATTGCATTTTCGATGGCCTTTTTTACAATTGCTTTTTTGATCGCTCTCCTTACAATTGCTTTTTTCACTGCTCTTCTCCTAAGGGCTTTTTTCACTACTGCTCTCTTAACCGCTTTTTTTGCAACTCTTCTTCTAACTGCTTTTTTTACCACTCTTCTTTTAATTGCTTTTTTTGCTACTCTTCTTTTTACTCCTTTTCTTACAGCTGCTCTTTTAACTGCTTTTTTCGCAGCTCTTCTTCTTAATGTTGCCATTTTTTTTTGAATTTAATGGTTGGTAATGTCAAGTCTACATTCTAAAGTTAAAAAGTTTTTTATGTTGCCTCCAAATTTGTCTTGCCAAAATAAAATAATATTTCGTGCAACGATTATCATTCATGGAAAACCAGGAGAGTGATGATGACGCTATCTTGAGACAAGGCGACGATCAAAGTGTAACACGATTCACGGGAAATAACTTTTATCAATTAATTTCACGCCGTGCCTGTTGATGAATCGTTGAAAGAGGTCTAAGCAGTTATATCTATGCAACAAATTCTTATTCAAAAAACTGTTTTCGTTTTTTTATTGATTTCACTGGGCGTGTTCGAGGCTTGCAAAAGCCATCAGAATGCTTATTTCGTCAGTCAAACTGGAAATGATAGCAATCCGGGTACGAAGGCAAAGCCTTTTCGAACAATACAAAAAATAAATTCAATACAACTTAAGCCCGGCGACAGGATATTTCTAAAAGGTAAAGAGTTTTTTCGGGGAACATTATCGCTTGCAATAAATGGTACAAATGATAAACCTGTTCTAATTACGAGCTATGAAAATGAAAATGGGAACGCTGTTATTGATGGCGGGAATAAAGAAGCAATCATTGTTCATGGTAGTTATTTTCATGTGAAGGATATAAACGTGAAGGGCGCCGGAAGAAAAACAGGGAATACAGCAAATGGAATCACTTTATTTGAGACTGCAAACGTTGTCCTGGAAAATATAAGAACAGAGGGGTTTCAAAAATCGGGTATCGAATTGAATGGCTGCAGGAAGGTGGATCTGAAAAACATATACGCGTTCAATAATGGTTTTTGTGGAATTCATATTACAGGAACGAGCGACAAAAGATCAAAAAACATTTTAGTTAAGGATTGCAGAGCTGAAAACAATGCAGGTGATCCTACGATCCTGGATAATCACAGTGGTAATGGAATATTGGCCGGACTATCTGATAGCGTTGTGATCGACCATTGCACGGCAACAAATAATGGCTGGGACATGCCGAGGATAGGCAATGGCCCCGTTGGTATCTGGGCTTATGAAAGTGATCATGTGACGATCCAGTATTGTATCAGCTATCGTAATAAAACTTCAAAAGGAGGCCAGGATGGCGGCGGTTTTGATCTCGACGGGGGTGTCACTAATTCAATTATACAGTATTGCTTGTCGTATGAAAACGAGGGAGCCGGGTATGGATTATTTCAGTATCCAGGGGCCTCTTCATGGCATAACAACATTTTGAGATACTGTGTGAGTTCCAATGATGCAACAACTACTAAGAGCTCTGGTGGGATCTTTGTCTGGAACGGAAGCGACGATAGTACTCAGTTCGGAGATTGCATGGCATACAACAACGTTGTTTACTCCACTCATGCACCGGCCATTCAGCTTGAAGTGATGAGCCGCAATAAAAATTTTTTGTTGGCCAATAACATTTTTATTGGTTCGGGGGCTGTCGTTCATGGACCTTCATCCGGAGAACGGTTTGTGAATAATTTGTGGTGGACAACAGGCGGTAATATTTTTTTTCGCAATTACAGAGACATTCCAGAATGGTCAGCGGCTACGGGACAGGAAAAATTAAACGGAGAAATAAAAGGAAAGCAAATCGATCCAAGACTTAAAGGTCCCTTTATCACGACCATTACGGATCCTTATCAACTTCATTCGCTCACGGGTTATAGTTTAATGCCGGAATCCCCCGTAAAAAATTATACACTGGATTTAAAGTTATTGCAGATACCACTTGCCCCACATGATTTTTTTAACGGCCCCGTCTTTCAACAAAGCAACCCCGGACTTCAGCAGATAGAAAGAAATCAGTAACATTGTTTATCTGCTGTGCTACAAAATGATTGCTATGAGTAAAAAAATCGGTCTTCTTTTTTTTGCTTTTTTTCTTTTCGGAATTAGTTTTTCGCAAACAACCTTGTTTGATTCTGACTGGCGTTTTTATCGCGGCGGAGTCCAGGGTGCTGAAATGCCCGGTTTTGATGATTCGAAATGGCGGAAAGTTGATCTGCCGCACGATTGGAGTATCGAGGACCTGCCCGGTACGACATCTCCTTTTGATCCCAAAGCCATCAGCCAGGTAAGTGGCGGATTTACGGTTGGAGGAACAGGATGGTATCGCAAAACATTTACCGTCGGCACCGCAGAAAAAAATGAGCGTATCCATATCCAGTTTGATGGTGTTTATATGAATGCGGATTTTTGGCTGAATGGAGAATATTTGGGAAACCACCCCTATGGCTATACGAGCTTTTGGTTTGACATAACTGGTAAAATAAAATTCGGAGAAAAAAATACGATCATAGTCCAGGTAAAAAATGAGGGACAAAATAGTCGCTGGTATTCAGGCTCCGGGATATACCGCCATGTATGGTTAAAGGTGCTTGACCCTGTCCATGTCTCGCCATGGGGAGTTTATATTACTACGCCGGGCGCTACTGCCACAAATTCGAAAGTGAACGTGAAGACGAATATTACGAATGAAACGTCAAATGCCTTGGAAGTGAAACTTGTAACAAGAATAATAAATGCAAAGGGTAGTGAGGTTGCCAGAACTGAATCGCAACAGCAGGTTAGTGCCAATGCATCAAATGAATTTGCCCAGGAACTAAATCTGAACAATCCGCAGCTTTGGTCGATTGATTCTCCAATACTTTATACAGCAGTATCTGAAGTATATCGTGATGGTAAGCTAGTTGGCCAAACAGAAACAAAATTTGGAATTCGCACTATTTCATTTAATGCAACAAATGGGTTTCGATTGAATGGAAAAACGATCAAGCTGCACGGCGGTTGTGTGCATCATGATAATGGACCACTTGGTTCAAAGGCTTATGACCGTGCCGAAGAACGCAGAGTTGAGTTGCTGAAAGCAAGCGGATTCAATGCGATTCGTTGTGCCCACAACCCACCTTCACCGGCTTTTCTTGATGCTTGCGATCGTCTCGGCATGTTAGTGCTCGATGAAGCTTTTGATATGTGGCGTATCGCAAACAATCCTTATGACTATCATCTGTATTTTGATGAATGGTGGCAAAAAGATATTGAAAGCATGGTGATGCGTGACCGCAATCATCCCTCCATTATTATCTGGAGCATTGGGAATGAGATCCGCGATATGGAAAATCCTAAAGTAATTGAAGTAGCGAAAATGCTTGGCAGTTACATTCGTCAATTAGAACCAACAAGACCGATCGCTGCTGCTGTCAATAATCTCAGGCCGCAAAAAGATCCTTTCTTTGCTACGCTGGATGTATGCGGATATAATTATGCTGCCGGCGGTGATCATGGGAAAGAAAGTTTGTACAAACTGGATCATGACCGCATGCCTGGCCGGGTGATGATGGGAACAGAATCTTATGCAATGGAAGCGTTTGGTGCATGGATGGGTGTTGTTGATAATCCTTATGTAATTGGCGATTTTGTGTGGACCGCCTTTGATTATATTGGCGAAGCAAGCATTGGGTGGAGAGGTTATTGGCAGGAAAGTAATTTTTATCCCTGGAACCTTGCTTACTGCGGTGATATTGATATTTGCGGATGGAAGCGACCTCAATCTTACTATCGCGATGCTCTTTGGAAAGAAAACCAGGTTTCAGTTTTTGTAAAACCACCAAAACCTTCGTTCCCCTTGAATCCGGATAAACAAGCGTGGAGTAAATGGGAATGGCATGATGTAGTGGCTGACTGGACGTGGCCGGGCCAGGAGAATAAACCGATGGAAGTTTCTGTATATTCTTCCTGTCCCGAAGTTGAACTTTTTCTAAATGGAAGAACATTGGGCAAAAAGCAAACCAGCCGGGATACAAAATTTATAGCTACCTGGCAGGTTGCATATCAACCGGGGATTTTAAAAGCAATTGGTTATACAAAGGGAAAGCAAATGACTTCATCGCAATTGCAAACAGCAAAACAAGTTTCAAAAATTAAATTATCTGCAGACCGGTCAACGCTCAAAGCAGACGGGCAAGACTTAAGTTATATTACAGTTGAATTGACGGATGCAAATGGTGCTCGCAATCCTAAGGCGGAAAATTTGTTAAAGTTTAAAATCGAAGGTGGAGCTATTGTTGGTGTAGGAAATGCCAATCCTGTAAGTTTGGAGAGCTATCAATTGCCACAACGTAAAGCGTGGCAGGGAAGATGTTTGGTAATTGTGAAGTCACCTGCTAAAGCAGGAAAGATCACTCTTACTGTTTCTGCAAGCGGATTACAATCATCGAAGGTTATGATTACTGCCACTGAATAAAAACCGTCAATAGAAAATTTATGATAAAAGTATTTTCTGTTCTGATCTCAATTTGTTTATTGATCGGTTGTTCAGAACAAAAGCAATTTTCAGCATTCAATGATCGGGTTCGTGATTTTGATGCCGATTGGCATTTTATAAGGGACAGTGTTGCCGGTGCAGAACAACCCGGTTTTGACGATTCAAAATGGAGGGTATTAGATCTTCCGCATGATTGGAGTATTGAAGATCTTCCCGAGCAAACTCCCGGTAAGACCATTGGGCCTTTTTCAAAAGAAAGCGAAGGAGCCAATAATGGTGCTTCAACGGGTCACGTTGTGGGAGGTACAGGGTGGTATCGCAAAATATTTACCCTTAACTCAGAAGATAAAGACAAATTGATCTCCGTTTATTTTGAGGGAGCATACACCGAGACAGATGTATGGGTAAATGGTAATTATGTGGGTGCACACAAACACGGTTATACTTCTTTCTATTTTGACATTACTAAATTTTGTAAGACTGCCGGTGAAAAAAATGTGATCGCAGTTCGTGTAATGAACAGGGGAAAGAATAGCAGGTGGTACAGCGGCTCAGGGATTTATCGTCATGTAGAACTGGTCGTGACAAATCCATTGCATATTGATCAATGGGGAGTGCATGTTATCACACCTGTGGTTTCAGACCGGGAATCAACAGTAAAAGTGGTAACGAATGTCTCCAATGAACAAAATGAAAGATCGGATATTAAGATCAGCGCCAGACTATTGGATGCCGATAACAAAATAGTTGGTGAATCGGAAACATCTTCATCGATCAATGCAAACGATAAAATACAAACTGTCCAGGATATTGCCATCAAATCTCCAAGGCTTTGGTCACCGGATTCGCCCTATTTATATAAAGCAGAGGTAACAGTATTTGTCAATGGCAAAGCAGAAGATATGACCACGACCAGTTTTGGTATCCGCACAATTAGTTTCAGTGCAGAAAATGGATTTGTGCTCAACGGGAAGAAAATGGAATTACAAGGTGGCTGCGTGCATCATGACAACGGGATATTAGGAGCTGCAGCAATAGACCGTGCAGAAGAAAGAAGAATTGAGTTATTAAAAGCAAACGGATTCAATGCTGTTCGCAGCAGTCATTGCCCTCCATCTCCTGCATTCCTGGATGCGTGTGATCGTTTGGGAATGCTTGTCATCGACGAGGCATTTGATATGTGGGAGAAACCAAAGAACCCGGATGACTATCATAAATTTTTTGACGAATGGTGGGAGAGGGATCTTTCATCAATGGTGCTGCGTGATCGCAATCATGCTTCTATAATTTTATGGAGCATTGGAAATGAGATACAGGAAAGAGCTGATTCTTCCGGGCTCGCTATCATAAAAAAATTCAGACCGGTGGTTAATCAATTTGATTCTACAAGACCTATTACTTCGGCAGTTTGTGAATTCTGGGATAACCCGGGGAAAAAATGGGATGCTACTGCTCCGACATTTGCATTGCTTGATATAGGTGGTTACAATTATCAATGGTATCAATACGAGTCCGATCATAAACTGTTTCCATCCCGGGTCATGGCAGGAACTGAATCAGTGCCGCAGCATGCTTTGGAAAACTGGCGCCTGGTTGAAAAAGACGATTATGTCATTGGTGATTTTGTATGGACAGCGATGGATTATTTGGGAGAATCAGGGATCGGTCATACATCTTGTGAAAATGAAAAAGATGATTTTTCGAAGCCATGGCCATGGTTCAATTCATGGTGTGGTGATATCGATCTGATCGGGGATAAAAAACCCCAATCTTATTATCGTGACGTAGTGTGGAGAAGAAGTAAAATAGAAATGGCGGTTCATGCGCCGCTGCCGGATGGCTGTAAAGAGAGGATAAGTTACTGGGGCTGGCCCGATGAACAGCAAAGCTGGACATGGCCGGGTAATGAGGGAAAGAAAATGAGTGTAAATGTGTATTCGCGTTCGCCGCTTGTTCGTTTGGAATTAAATGGAAGAATAATTGGTGAGAAACAAATTCCAGACAGCTCAATAACAGCAAAATTTGAAGTGCCTTATGAGAGCGGAGAATTAAGAGCGATTGCTGTTGAAAATGGAAAAGAAGTTGGAAACGTGATTTTAAGAACAACAAACGCACCCAAAACTATTCTACTTAAGGCAGACAAGTCAACCTTACAGGCAAGTCGCAACGATCTTTCTTATGTTACTGTTGAAATTGTGGATGACAAGAACAATGTTGTTCCGAATGCAAATCTCCCGGTTGAGTTTTCAATAACTGGTGCAGGGGAGTTGGCAGCGGTGGGTAATGCAAATCCATCGGAGATGGCAAGTTTTCATCAACCAAAGCGAAATACATTCAGGGGAAAATGTCTTGTCATCCTTCGCCCAAAAGGTGATGCGGGAGATATTACTCTTGAAGCGACATCTCCGGGATTGCAATCGGCGAAACTTGTTGTTGTGACTAAAAAGTGATTTGCTTTAGTTATAGCAGTATGCTTTGTGTATTCTTCGTGAAACTCCCTGCCTGCCGATAGGCAGGTTTGTGGCCGTTGTGACCAAAATACAGGACACGGAGTACACGAAGTCCCGATAGCTATCGGGACACAATGGACACGAAGAAAATAGAGTTAAAATTAACAGGGAGAAGATGATCTACGTCACACAATTAATTTACATCAAAGAAGGTCAGGAGTCAATCTTTCATCAATTTGAGGATGTTGCCATACCGATCATTGCAAAATACAACGGGAAGCTGTTGCTGCGGATTAGACCAGCGGAAGATGCTTTCATTGAAAGTGGGATTGATAAACCCTACGAAATACACCTTGTGGAGTTTAACAGCGAACAGGATCTTAAAAACTTCATGCTCGACGAGGAAAGAAAAAAGTTTTTACATTTAAAAGAGCAATCGGTACGATCGTCAATACTGTACAAAGGAGTAAAACTTTAGACACAAATCCTATTGCGTTGATAAACCCCCTCATGCCCCAGAAAATCTGCTCGCAAATCTTATAACCTTAGTAGAATAACGCAGGATATCCTGCCAACCTTATTACCTTATTATTGTAAAGAGCATTCTTTTGGAAATAAGGTAATAAGGTTTTTCTTTCAAGGCAATCACGTGTTACTAAGGTTATGCCAAGGTCCATGGACGCCCCTGGAGCATCTCTTTCGGATAAGGTTTCGGTCCTTTGGCGTACTGCAAACTCGAGCAGGAAACTGCGATGCACGGGCCTTCATGACACTTTACGTCTTCGCGCCTTAGTGGCGCAACCTTCTCACGGGCTTGCTTCGGTAGCACAGCAGGCAGGTTGATGTCTTAACGATATCGTAGCATCAAACAAAAAAGGTTTCCCAATTGGAAAACCTTATGATAAAGTCATGTGAGCGCAAAAATCAGGATTTTTTGATGTGCTCTTTTACTTTTTTATGAAGTTCCTCGGCATTCATTCTTTCATACTCATCGGGAACTTCAATTTCATGTTTCTTTTCGCCCGTTCCAATAATGAGGCCCGCCCTGAATTCGCCCGATTCAAAATCCTTTGAATGACCTTTTACAGTTCCGGTTACTGAACCGTTACTGTCTGTGATTACTGTAAGTCTCATGATGCACCTCCTCCTTGTAAATTATACAAACATGGTACGCCTCCGGAATTCCTGATGCTTACATGATAGGTAGTCGATCCATCATTTTCCATCAGTTTGCTTTGATCGAAGCTTGTCAATTCAGCACCGGGAGTCTTGATATCGGCTCCCGCGCTCTGAAAGCCATAGTTACCGCCTCCTGATCTCCGATACCACCAACGTTGTGTTGAACCAGAGGCAATACTGGTTACAGGGCCCAGGTTGTTAAAAGACATAAATACTCCTTTTTTGTCAGTGTTAAGTTTTTAATTAAATACGGGCACACTAACCTTACCCCGCATTTAATTTTGATCAATTCTGCAGAAAATAATCAGCATACACAATGCGTCGTATTTTTTTAAAAGGAGGAAACAGGTTGACAAACAAAATTTTCTTTCACAAGAGAATTTCATGTTACATTAGCCCCCAAAAGTTCACCTTATAAAAATGCACTTCATGAAAATCGAGGGTTTACTGGCCAGTTGTTTTATCATTGCCATTTCTGCATTTACAAAAAATAATATTGTGAAAAATGTTCAGCAAAAACAAGATAGTGTTGTTGCCAAAGGGGCTGTATTAAAAAAAATATCTGATCAATTCAGTTTTACAGAAGGCGCCTCAGTAGATAAACATGGAAATGTTTTTTTTACTGATCAGCCCAATGATAAAATATGGAAGTATGATACACAGGGAAAGCTTTCGGTTTTTTTAGATAAAACTGGCCGGTCCAATGGAACTTATTTTGACCGCAAGGGAAATTTATTGACTTGTGCTGATGAAAAAGATGAATTGTGGTCAATTGACCCCAAAGGAAAAGTGACCGTGTTGCTAAAGGATTTTGAAGGTCATCGTTTCAATGGCCCCAATGACCTTTGGGAAGATCTGAAAGGCGGCATTTATTTTACTGACCCTTATTATCAGCGTCCGTATTGGGACAGGACATCTCCTGATATAAAAGGCGAGAAGGTCTATTATTTAGCAAAAGGAAAGAACCAGGCCGTGGTAGTAGCAGATGATCTTCAGCAACCCAATGGAATTGTGGGCACACCTGGTGGAGAATTTTTGTATATAGCCGATATCAAAGCCGGTAAAACTTATAAATACAAGATCAATGCAGATGGCAGTTTATCGAACAAACAACTTTTTTGTGAACAGGGTTCAGATGGAATGACGCTGGACAACGAAGGCAACGTTTATCTCACCGGTGATGGTGTTACGGTTTATAATAAAGAAGGGGAAAAAATAGAAGTGATCAAAGTCCCCTCTAAATGGACCGCCAATCTTTGTTTTGGAGGAAGGAACAAAAACATATTGTTCATCACTGCCTCTGAATCTGTTTATACCATCGAAATGCGTGTTCGGGGTGTAGAATAGGATCAATAAAAATCAAAAAAATAAAGCCATCAACAAACTTCCTGGCAACTCATCCTTTTTCAATTTCTTATTTTAATATCCCGGCAGAATGCATCTCTTTCACTGCACTTACAGGTATCACGTCAGTGGTCCGGTAACAATCTTCACGTATTGTTGCCAGCCTTGATGGTGAGAGCCTGTTGCCTAATCCGTAAAATTGCTGAAAGCTCATGATCAATGGTCGCCACTTATCAGGATCGATCCTGTTGCGATAGCCGTCCATCAAAATATTTTCTGCCACATGTACTTGTGTAACTTTTAATTCAATACTGGCTATTTTTCTTTTTAGTTCATTATTATCTTCTGCAATGTAATGTACCGATGCAAGTTTCGCCTCCAGATTGACAGGACATTCTAACACCCTTGGAGCTTGAACTGTAACAGCACTAATTGGAGTAACAGCGGCTGTTTTAAATTTATCCGGCTCGTAACGGTAACCTCTTTCCTGTTTGTATTCCGGCACAGGATAGCGACCTGTTGTCAATGCCAGTTTGTTTACAACGGCTACCTGGTGCGCCGAAGGCAGGTTGATAACACATTCTTTTGTGCGCAAAATATTTTCTGCTGTTTTTGATGCCGTGCCAATACCTATCACACAACGCCAGCTAAGCCAGAAAACAGAAGAGATAGGCGCAAGGTTATATGAGCCATCTTCATTTACTGTACTGACCAGGATCACCGGCGTTCCAAAATATAATATAGCCGGGTCGATTGTTCTGTGCATAATTTATCATTTATTGTAAGAACAAAATTGTTGTTTATCGCGATTTCCGAAAACCCGTTTCTTGCTAAGTTTCTGAAAAAAAGAGAGCGATTTTTTTGAAGCCACATGATCTACACCGACGTGAAAGGAGTTGAGCGATCTTCTCATCGTTGTGTCCTTTGTGTACTACTTTATTCTTTGTGACCTGAAGAAATTGGACACAAAGGGCACTACGTCCCGATAGTTATCGGGACACAACGGACACAAAGAATACAGCTTTTGAGGTTATATAATTCCTTCTTGAGTATAATTTTTTACTGCTTTAGGAAACCAGCGAGATTTTTCCTGCTTCTCTTGATTTAAATTATTTAATATTCTTTCTTACTTCAGCGAGGCACATGCTCCATGCCTCTATGTACCATGTATGAACAAATCTTTGAAGACAGGTACCTTATTGATGATGTCAATTCTCACCTGCAATTTTTCTTTCGGACAAGCCTCCGATTTTTTTATCCAGAGTGGCGATAATGTTTCAGAAGTGACCTGCGGTGGAGTTTTATTTGCGCCGCATTTCAATCAGAATTTTTTAGCCACCAACAGGGGTTCGGTTTTCTTTGAAAAACAAATTGATCTCTCAAAACCTTTTAATACCAGTTTTACCATGGATATGATCGATGGGTTGGGAGAGGACGGAGGAGCTTTTGTATTTCGATCCGATCCCAAAGTGGTTAGCGATGGACTGAACAGTCTTGGGATCAATAGTATTTACCAATCCGTAGCTGTTACTTTCGATGCCGTACAGAATAAGGATCAGAATGACCCGGTGTTTGATCATATCAGCATCCAGATCCATGGTAATCTTGATCACTCCTCTCCCGATAACCTGGCGGGACCAATTTCAATGGAACCGTATTATTCAACGGTGCAATATCCTCCCTTTGATCCGGTGACTACTTTTCGTCATTTGATCACGATTGACTGGGATCCCACTGTAAAAAAACTTTCTGTTTTTATTGATCGCGGGCTGGTTCTTTCAACAGTTTATGACCTCGTGCAAACAGTTTTTAATGGTAATCCCATTGTTTATTGGGGATTTTCTTCATCCAATACTCAGCTCACATGGCACCCAGCTTATTCTGATCTCGACTGGGGGCGATTGTATTTTTATTTCGGGCAGATCCTTACAAGGATCGAGCGGAAACCTGGGATGGATTCCTGTTTTGCCGGCCCTATTCAATTCATCGATAGTTCCATTTATTCATCGGGCAATGGCACCGATCCTCTTTCATTTGTAGGCTGGTATTGGAACTTTGGTGACGGTTCTGTTTCAACGGAACGAAACCCACCACCTCATCAATATCCGGAGCCGGGTTCTTATACAGTAAGGTTTGCGATCACAAATTCTTCAGGTTGTGCTTACGATACGCTGGTAAAAAAAATCACATTGGGCTCACTACCAAAACCAGATTTTACAGCATCTCCTTTATGCACTGGTACCGATATTCATTTTACCGATAAGAGCAGTGCCGATGTGGGTATTCCTGTTGCGTGGACATGGCGATTTGACAATGGGATGATGAGTACCGACAAAGACCCCATAACGCAATTCTCTACTACGGGTGCTCATAGTGTATCGCTTATGGTGCAAACTGAATTTGTTTGCAGGGCTGATACAACTATCACACTTGCTATCGGGGAAAAGCCGGTGGTTGATTATTCGTTCACCAAAGACTGCCGCGGAAATGTGCAGTATCGGTCAACATTGGCAAATGCGGCCACGGTTGATAAATGGCAATGGGATTTTGGGGATGGCCGTTTTTCAATGCAAAAAGATCCGTCTCATTTTTTTGAAAAGGACAATAGCTATACAACAAAACTTTGGGCTGCCGCAGGTGACTGCACTTCTGATACCATTGCAAAAACAATTGATATCAGCAGGGTTCATGCTTTTGCAGGAAATGACACGATCGCGGTCGTCAATCAATCCATTCAATTGCATGCAACAGGTGGAGCAAATTATGAATGGATACCTCATGATTTTTTGAGCAACGCATTTATTGCCGATCCCGCTGCTACCCTGGCGAGGGATCAAACATATATTTTGATCGTAAAAAATGATGATGGTTGTGAAGCAAAGGATACAATAAATATAAAAGTGTATGAGCATTTGGAAATTTATGTTCCTTCTGCTTTTACACCAAATGGGGATGGAAGAAATGATGTGCTCCACGTCGTTGCACCGGGCTTAAAACAATTATTTTATTTCCGGATTTATAATCGCTGGGGACAAGTCGTCTTCGAAACCAAAGATCTTTTAAGAGGGTGGGATGGAAGAATAAATGGTCAAACACCTGAAACCGGTGTGTATGTGTGGATAATCAAAGGGGTTAATTATTTAAATAATGTTGTCGGGAGAAAAGGAACTGTAACGCTAATAAGATGAAAGGGAATTATCCCGCCTGCTGTCTTTGTTTCAAATTTTCTTTGAATTTCTTTTTTATTTCTTGTTTTTTGGAGAGATAAGTTTGAAATTGACTGCCCGTCAGCACATCTTTCAATTCCTTATCCTTTGCTTTATCATTGTCTTCTATTTGTTTCATCTTTTCACTTTTCGGAAGCGAATTGGTTTTTAAAGCATCCATTTTTTTTGCGTACTTAAGATTAATGTCCCGCACTGTGGGAAGTTGTTCACCGGTCAGATTCAGATTGATCCTCATCCATTCGGTCAACTTAGCCGACCGTTCGGCTGCATCACCCATTTTTTGCGCCGAAGCGCCAAAGGAAAATAAAAGCGCGGCAATTGCGAAAGAGCAGGTGAAAATATTTTTTTTCATTTGGAAAAATTGTAGCTGAGTTTAAACTTAAATGCCCTGCAATTTCCAATCCCAAAGCACAACAACCCATTCTTTTTTGTCCGGTGACAGATAAGTATTTATTTCTTTGAAACCAATCCTCCTATGCGCATTCAAAGAACGGAAATTGGCATTTGCAATTTCAGTAATTGCAAAATCATATTGGGTGCTATAATGTTTCCTATAGGCGGAATAGCATTGGTCAAGAATACCTTGTCCGCGATAAGCTTTGTCGATACAAACCTGTCCTACCACTAAATAGTTATACTCCGAAATTTTTTTACCCTTATAAGAAACGGTATCGAATAATTCAAACATTGGTATCAATACAGGTATATCAAGCCGGGACCGTTTGGTCATGGCCAGCAGGTAACCGATCACTTTTTCACTGTCTTTCGCGACGACATGTTTCTCGTGATCATTTAATTTTTTAAGCTGGTCGTAAGAATGGTCTACTGTTACAAAACCCTGGTTTTGTATTTCGGCTTCTGTTAAATTGGGGGCAAGATTTATCTTTTGTAATTGCAATATCCCTTTTAAATCATTTTTTGAATCAGCCGTAGAATAAATGATCATAAGAGAGGTATTAGCTATTTGATTACAATATAGCTAAACCTCTCTATAAACCCTGTAACAGTCACAAGAAGCTACAGCAGCATGAAGTGTGCTGCATCACACCGCTGCCTTAACCAGATAACTATTTATCGTTACATTATTGACCAGGCACTTTATCAACCGGGTAATTCGGTGGCTGTTGACTTTATTAAATGTAGAGCAAGATTGACGCTGAATAATTATTTGAAAGGTGGAAACATGCCAAATCTTATAAAATCACTTCAGTTTTTTCAACATCGGAGTTTCGAATGAGGTTGAATGCACGCACACAGTTTCACCTGAGTGCAAAAGTGAACAACCGATCTTTTCATCTCTTTCTCTTAATTGATTTTCGCCGGGGCTTTTTATTGAAAACGAGATATCGCCATCAAGTTTTTTTGCCAGCTTCTAAAAATTAACCGATAAATAACCAAACAATTCAGCTTTGTTTTCCTCTAATTTTATAAAATCAAGCAAACTTCATTTTCAAAAATGCCGTGACAATTTGCGGAATGCGTATATTGACATTGTTGAGTTCAATTTCCTGTCTCTTACCCCCTGCACTAACTATCCCAAATTATAAAAGCGAAAAAATTTTGAACACATGGCAACAGCAAATGAACTGTTTAAAGGAGTCATCAAACTGGATGTGCGTGACTCCAAAGCCGATTGGACGCCTTTCGAATTAAAGCGAGCGCCTGAAGGTGCCCCTAATATTCTGGTCGTGTTGTATGATGACACAGGTCTTGCCGCATGGTCTCCATTTGGCGGAAAGATCAATATGCCAACCCTGCAAAAACTTGCTGACAATGGGCTGATATATTCACAGTGGCATACAACCGCGCTTTGTTCGCCCACACGTTCCACTTTTCTCACGGGCCGTAATCATCATGTCAATCGTTGTGCATGCATCACGGAAGCATCGAACGGATTTCCCGGTTGGGCCGGGCGTTTACCTGCAGAGTGTGCAACGATCGGGCAAGTATTGCAGGATAATGGCTTTAGTACTTTCTGGCTTGGAAAGAATCATAATGTTCCGGAAGAAGACATTTCTGCCGGCGCCAGCAGATCAGAATGGCCATTGGCAAAAGGATTCGATCGTTACTATGGATTCCTCGGTGGTGAAACCAACAACTGGTATCCTGATCTCGTTGAGGATAACCATTTCGTTGAGCAGCCTTATGGCCCGGATGAAGGTTATCATTTATCAAAGGATCTTGCCGACCAGGCAATTAAAATGATCCGTGATCAGAAAGCCGGAACTCCATCCAAACCATGGTTCATGTGGTTCTGTCCCGGCGCCAATCATGCTCCACATCACAGCCCGAAAGAATATGCAGACAAATACAAAGGACAGTTTGATGAAGGTTATGAGGCCTATCGCGAATGGGTATTAAAACGAATGATCGATAAAGGTATTGCGCCGAAAGGCACTGCGCTAACCCCGATCAATCCAATGCCCGAAGATGTTGCTAAGACAGTTCCGGGAGATGCAGTAAGACCATGGAATACATTGAATGCGGATGAAAAGAAATTATTTTCCCGAATGGCAGAAGTGTATGCAGGTTTTTCAGAATACACCGATGTACAGGTTGGACGCATTGTTGACTATCTCGAAAAATCAGGTCAGCTGGATAATACGATCATCTTTTATTGTTCTGACAACGGAGCTTCAGGTGAGGGCAGCCCCAACGGTTCAGTCAACGAAAACAAATTCTTTAATGGTTATCCTGATGAACTAGCTGAGAATCTGAAATACCTGGATACGCTGGGCGGACCTGAGACATACAACCACTATCCAACGGGTTGGGCCGTGGCGTTCAGCACGCCATTCCAGATGTTCAAACGCTATTCGCAATATGCAGGCGGCACCTGTTGTCCTCTTGTTATTCACTGGCCAAAAGGTATCAAAGCAAAGGGACAAGTTCGTACACAATACCATCATTCAACGGATATTGTTCCTACTATACTTGATATTGTTGGTTTGGAAATGCCGAAAGTATATAAAGGATCACAACAATATCCATTGAATGGAGTTTCGATGAAATATACTTTCGAGAACGCAAAAGCTCCGACACAAAAGAAACGGCAGTATTATTCCATGCTTGGAACACGCGGTATGTGGGAAGATGGATGGAAAGCAGTGGCATTGCATGCTCCGCTAAGTGGCGCCGGTAACTTCGATAAAGATCAGTGGCAGCTCTATCATGTGGATGAAGATTATTCAGAATCAAAAGATGTTTCGAAGGAAAATCCTGAAAAACTGAACGCCCTGATCAATGCATGGTTTGAAGAAGCGGATAAGAATTTTGTATTGCCATTGGATGACCGCACGGCTGTGGAAATACTGGGGATCGACCGTCCCAAATCGGAACCTCCGAGGGAAAGATATATTTATTATCCTCACACAGGGGCTGTCCCTGAAGGAGTAGCCGTGAGCATTCGCGGCCGTTCGTATAAGATCATCGCTGATGTTGATATTACCGACAAGGCATCAGGAGTGATGTTTGCACATGGCTCACGCTTTGGTGGTCATGCACTTTTCATCAAGGACAAGAAGTTGTATTACACTTATAACTTCTTAGGCATTACTGAGCAAAAGTTTATTTCAAAGGAACAACTCACGCCAGGCAAACATTCCCTCGGAATGGAATTCGTTCGCGAAAAGACGGGTCAGTATGGTGAATCGATTGGAACGACCAGGCTTTATATAGATGACAAAGTTGTTGCAGAAGGTACGATGACAACACAATCGGGGAAGTTCACACTCGCTGGTGACGGACTTTGTATTGGATTCGACAGTGCCGACAATGTAAGCTCGGAATATAAAAGCCCTGGCACATTTGCGGGAGGAACAATCCTTGGTGTGGGTGTTGATGTAAGTAAGGAAGTTTATTTAGATATGGAAAAAGAAGCGGCTGGAGCACTTTCACGGGACTAGTACAATTGATAAATATAGGTTTAGAAATGCCCCGGCTTGTGGGGCATTTTCATCAAAATGGAATTGGAGATGTTACTTGTAAAAAAAAGATGATGAAAAACAGAAACACAGGTTGTTCCAGTTATCAGCAGGGTACCGGGTCATCTATATTGACTATGAAACCGGGAGTGGGAATGATCGCTTTGTGTATGATATGACAACATTTGGCCCTGTGATACGACTTGGATTTAATTTGAAATGAAAGAAATCTGTGCTCGTCTGTGAAATCAGTGAGATAAACATTGGGTGCTGATGAGATTGTTGCTCACAGATTACACAGATTTTCACTGATAAGAATGATTTGCCCTATTTGCTTATGGTAAAATTTATTAGGTATACACAATCAAGGTATTCATAAAAAAAAATAGTCATTCAAACTAAAATCAATAAAAATGAAAAAGACAATCCTTTTTATCGTGGTTTGCGTAGTTACAGCTATTGCAGCCAATGCACAGAAGTGGAGTGAAATGACTGATGAACAAAAAATGATGAAACTGAAATCGTTCAGGGCAGATAACCAGGCTTATCTTAAAAATACTTTAGGCATGACAGAGCAGCAGATGACTGATATTGACAATGTAAATATTTGTTACCTGAGCACGCTGGATCGTATTAGCCGGTATGCTAAAGATGATGCGGCCAAAGAAAAATATGCGGATGCCATTACCCAGGGCAGATGGGCTCAATTGGATGCCATTATGGGTGCAGAGAAACACGAGCAATATGCGAAGTATTTAAAAGATAAGATTGAAAAAGCTGAGAAAGCGAACAAGTAGGTGAGCAGAGGGTCAAATGAAATTAAAAGATCATCTGGAAAGAAAAGATGACTCGTCTTCCATTGACCGTGATGAAATTTTTGGGGGAACCAGGCCTCTGGAGATCAGTTCGGCTATTATTTTTTCAATTATCTTTTTGCAACTCTGATATTCTTCGCCCGGGTGTACTCCTTTATAAACACAGAAGAGATGAGTAAACTTCAATGTATACTCAGCGAGCATATCAATGAGTGCCGAATCTTCTAAGTGATGTAAATTTCGCATTGTTCTGCCGATACGTAAAACTCTTGCAACAAATGCTGTGCTCAAAATCTCAAGCTGAAAGCAGTAGCAGCAAGGAAATTATTCTACAGATTCGTCCCGGCTAACAGATCGGCAAGGGAACGCCACAATGTAAGTGCAAAGAATCGGCCGGGTTGCACAAGCTCCAGGAACCAAAACTCAAGAACCAAATAAATTAAAAAACTCAAATCGCAGAACGGCAGCGTAATTGGGATCTGGAATTTGATTTTTATTTGGATTTTTTGGATTTGAGATCTGGTATTTCATGTATATTTCATTGACCTTTCCATGTCGTTGGTTTCCTCAAAGCCCGGTTCCATAGATTGCTTTAATCAGAGAGAAAGATTTGCCGATATTTATCAGTGAAATGAGATTTTCATTTGATAGTAAGCTTGTCAAATTTTATTTGTGGGTTGCCCTGGCGTATGCAGCACTATGGGTCCTGGGTAACCTGCATAGTCTTCCTTTTACATTTTGGCAGGCAGTTGGAAATAATGTGTGGAGAGTGATGTATGTCCTCGTTATCAATTTTATTTTTTTGGAATATATCGCTCCGTTTGTAATTCGAAGAAGGAGATTTCTCATTTATAATATTTTTCTCGGCGCTATTATCCTATGGATATGTTGTATCATATGGTCGTATGGACTGTATGCATGGAGACTTCTCGGGATCAACCTGCACATTTATACCGGCGTGGAAACTTTTAAATCAAAGGAAGCCGGTATTACCGCTCAAATGGGATATAGTGTCGGCTCAATTTTCTTTTTTGGTACGATAAGGCATCTTTATAACTATGTAAAGTTGAGACAAGCTGAACAACAACTGCGAATTGAAAAGCAGGCGGCAGAATTGAACTATCTGCGGTCACAAACCAACCCCCATTTTTTATTCAATACACTGAACAATATTTATTCACTCGCGAGGGACAAGAATGATCTTGCGCCGGAATCAATTTTACGTCTTTCAAAAATATTGCGCTTTATGCTTTATGAAACGGGCGGAGAGTTTATAGCGATAGAACAGGAACTGAAAATCATCAGCGACTATATTGCCCTTGAAAAATTGCGTTACGATGAATCTCTGAATATTAATTTTAATTATGACGTTGAAGATATGAAACAGGCCTTGCCACCGCTGCTGTTGATACCATTGGTTGAGAATGCGTTCAAGCATGGTGTTTCAGAAACAAGGAGCCGCCCATTTGTCGATATTCATCTTTCAGTGAGTAAGCGACAATTGGCATTTCTCGTAAAAAATTCTACGGACGTAACCGCACAGAGTAGTGTGAAAGAAAATATCGGTCTTTCTAATTTAAGACGCCAGTTGGAATTACTATACACAAACTACGATCTGTCCGTGCAGCAACGGGATTCAGTGTTCACAGCTAATTTAAAAATCAATCTTGCGAGCCATGTCGAAAATAAAATGCATCATCATCGAAGATGAGCCATTGGCGGTAAAAATTTTGTCGGACTATATTTCGCAAACGCCTTTCCTGGAATTGCAGGGAACATTCAAAGATGCTATTCTTGCAACAGACTGGCTGCGGCAGAATGATACAGACCTCATTTTTTTAGATATCCACTTACCAAAGCTAAAGGGCATGGCTTTTTTAAAAACACTTGCACACCCGCCCGCCGTTATCATCACCACAGCTTATCATCAATATGCAGTGGAAGGGTTCGACATGAATGTAACAGATTACCTGCTGAAGCCCTTTGAGTTTGAACGTTTTTTAATAGCAGTGAATAAGGTGAAAATATCGCAGAGAAAAAAAGAGGAAATCGAAAAAGAACAAATAAAAGATCACCTGTTTGTGAACGTTCAAAAAAAGAAAGTAAAAATTTTGTTTTCAGAAATAATATATATAGAAAGTCAGCGTGAGTACATCAGGATCGTTACGACAAAAAAAGAATGGCTGTCAAAAATGAGCACACATGAAGTGGAAGCAATTTTACCATCAAATCGTTTCAAAAGGGTACATCGTTCTTTTATTGTTTCGCTGGACAAGATCAACGCCTACACGGCAGACATGGTTGAGGTGAACGGAGCGTCGATCCCCATTGGCCGCGAATACAGGGATTATTTAAAAGACTTATAGTTTTCGTTCAAATGCCTGGAGAAAAAGAGGCTGTCTCAAAAGGCCGCTTAGTAGGATAAGCCACAAAGAGTCAAAGACACATAGTTTTCACCTTCAAGTTTTATTTTCTTCGCGTCCCTGCCTACCGGCAGGCAGGTTGGTGTCCTGGTAGGAAAACAACAGTTTTGAGACAGCCTCATAACGAGGAATTCATCAGGCTATTTCTATCTTTCTTGGCTGTTTTTGCTTTGCCTTTTCTTTTTTCGGTATGCTCAATTGAAGTACGCCTTCCCGGTAGTGTGCTTCTATTTTGTCTTCATCCACGACTTCCTTTGGTAGCGAAAAGCTGCGCTGAAAGGATTGATAACTGAATTCCCTCCGGCTGTATTTTTCATTTCCATTGCCCTCCTGGGATTCTTCGCTTTTTTCTGACGAAATGGTAAGAACATTATTGTCCAATTCAATTTTGAAATCTTCCTTCTTCATGCCCGGCGCTGCCATTTCTACTTCGTAACTATTTTCTGTTTCCTTAATGTTTACCGCGGGAAGGGTAGCGTCAGGATTTGAAAAATTGGATGTGTCCCAATTGATCATTCCCCTGTTAAAGAAATCATCGTCGTCCCAAAAACGACTAAAGGCTGGAAAGAAATTTCTATTTCTCCTGATCAGTGATGACATACGGCCTCCTTTTTTTAAAGATTAGAAAATATTTTGTTGAATTAACTTAGCCACAAGCTAAGTGCCACCTGTTACCTTCAGACAATATTTCTTCAACAGTTATCAGTTAAGTATTTATTTCCTGTCTTTTCTGCAGTTCCCTGATTTTTTTTCGCTAAAGAGAAAAACCAGGGAAATGAATTGAAGAGACTGCTGGCGAAGGATCTTAAAGAAGTGGGATTTCTTACACATATTGCCAATGGAACTAAAGATCAACGGGCAATTATTTTCTATCGCGGGAATAGTTCAGTGCAATCTCGCCATTGGCAAACTGTTTTGTAAAACTAAGTTTGAGTTTTATTTTATTTTCCACATCTGTATAAATATAGCTTTCTCATTTTAATATAATATTTTTTATTGTCTGATCAACATTTTTTCACTTGAGCAACCTTAGTCTAGGTGCGATATTTTAAACATAATATCATGGTAAAAAGATTTACCAGCAAAGCAAGTGCATTTGTTACGATGATGATAATATCATTTTTTAAAAAACCATAGTATATCCATCCGGAAACTCCACATAACAATACGATTAGCATGCCTGTTGAAATATTTTCACAGTCTTTGGTTTTTATCAGCTTAAAGAATTGAGGAAGCATGGAGATGGACGTGAGTAATCCTGAGACAGCACCTACGATCTTTTCAAATTCCATAGCTAGCAACGATTTATATTGTCTTTTATCTTGCATTGCTTTTAGGAAACATCACTTTATCAGGCTCTTTCATTAATTCAATTATTATAGATTTAATAAGGCGGCTTCTCACAGCCGATGCCTGCTTAGGATGTACAAGATAGGTTACCGAGACTTCAATCCATGTATTTGGATTTGTTCTAAACACCACAAAAGGATACTCCTTTACTTCCAACTCATCAACCGGCGTTTGCTGTAATAATTCTTTAAATCTTTTTATGCTTTTGGTCATTTCATCCCCGAGTTCTTTTTTCGCCGTATTTCTTATTACAGTTTCAACGTAACTAAGATCGCTTTCATAAGCAATATGAAAAGGTATCTCATTCCAGATAAATGGGAATTTTCTCCAGGAATAATTATATACTTCGGAGTGCAATACAAGCGTATTTGGAAAACGGATCAATCGGCCACTGGGAACATCGTTGGAAGGATAATCACCATGAAATTCCCAAAGTGTAGTGTCAAGGTAACTGATCTCAACAACATCACCTGTAAAATCGCCGATCTGTATCCGGTCTCCTATCCGGTAAGGAGTGCGTATGATAATATAAAACCAACCAATAAGCGATGAGATAGGGGTTTGTAAAGCAAAACCGAGCACCAAAGAAAAAAGCCCCAATGAAACTGCGGCTGTGTACCATTTGGCAAATAAAAAACTAATTACTATGAAGGCAGCGATCAGGAAACTAAGAAAGCGAATGAGGCGAATGATATTATAACTTAGCTTTTTTGCCTGGGACCTTTTGGTTACGATGCTTTCTATTGTTTTGGTCACAATAAAAACAAACGACACCACAAGGCCCGCAAGTGCCAGGCGCTGAAGTAAGGACCGGTAAATGCCCAACAATCCAAACACCTGGAATTGCAGTAAGAAATAAACCGCCAGGCAAATAACCGCTAAAGCTATATAACTAACTATCCACAGCCGGTGACGGGTTCCGGTTATTTTGATTTCGCGGGTTATTTCGCTGTTTGTCTTTACATCCATTATTTATTAAATGCGATAAATGTGCCGCATCGTCGGAAGAGGATAGTTGAGCGGACTGAATTCAAATGGCATATAGCTTCAAATGGCATAGTTTTTCCAAATTACTCTTATAAGCATAGATGATACCACAACTATGATCAAAAAACCAATATTATGCCCGGTGTTGTAGAGAAACGTATACACAATTTCTTTTTGAAAAAAAATGAGGCCATTGTTGATATATCCGCCGATGATCATTTAAAATGGATACCTTTTGCCGCTGTGTTTTTGTTGAATGCGATGGGACTGCAAGCACGATCATCATGGAAGAAACAAGTATTGATCGCAGGAGCTACAGAAGCCATTAGGTACCTGTTATCAGACAATTTAAAAAAGCTTGTAGGCGAACACAGACCTTTTCCATACATGGGTCATCACTCCTTTCCTTCAGGACATACCGCTTCCTCATTTGCAGGCGCTGAGTTCATGCATAAAGAATTTAAAAACTCACTGCCCATACTCAGCTGTGCAGGTTATGCTGCGGCTACGGCAGTGGCCGTCATCAGGGTTATAAAGAGCAGGCATTGGATAAGAGACGTGGTTGCAGGTGCTGCTATTGGAATACTCTCAGCCAAACTGGCCTATTGTTTATTCGATCGCCGTGCTAAAATGAAAACACCGGCTAAACTGTATGATGAAACTTCGGAAGAAAACGCAACGGTCTTGCAGCAAGAAAATACCAATGTTTGTTAAATATAAAAGCGAAAAGCATCGCGTTTTACCACTTACATATTGATACAAATGCCGTTTAGGGATGTAGCAATAGAAACTCTGCGGGTGTATAGGAGAAATACAAAATGACCCGGATCATTTATGACCCGGATCATCTTTTCAAAATTTGTTATAGCCGTTTGAAGCTATATCATGTGGTTACAGTTTCTTCAGTCTCATCCTGTTTTTGCCACGAATAGCCGCCTTCTTCCTCCGCTTCGAAATTGATATGAGCTTCTGCTATGAATGTCAGCAATTGGTCCGTATCTTCTTCTTCCGTTAAGGTTTTTTCAAGAACATCTGCAACCCGATTCAGTTTCATGGTAAGAGCAAGTTGCACTAATCCGCCATACGTAGCAATTTCATAATGCTCCACCTTTTGCGCAGCAATGATCAACGCTGCGTCTCTTGTCATGGTTCCTTCTTCTGTCTCACTAATAATAGAGTCTGCTTCACGAAGAAGGCCATCCATTGCCTCACATTTTTTTCCTTCAGCCTTCTTACCAATAGTTTTAAAGACCCTCTCAAGCCTCTTTACATGTCTTTCTGTTTGCCTCGCATGGTCGCTAAATGCTTCTTCGAGTTCTTCCGTAGTTGCTGCTTTCTGCATTTTTTCTAAACCTTTCAGCAATTGCTGTTCAGCATAGTAGATATCTTTTAGCTGATCTGTAAAAAATTCTTCTAATAAAGAACCGTGTTCTTTTTTTCCATTTTCCCCGGTATTGCCGGGAACATTTTTGTTCCCGGCCTGTTTTATTTGCTGTTTCATGTTTGAATTTTTGTGTAAACAATGAATTAATTTTTAAAATACTTCCTATACTATCTGCTTCTCCGGCCTGAACTTCTGCTGCCATTAGAATTGCCGCCACTTCTATTACTGCTGCTCCTTCTGCCTGAAGTATTTTGTCTGCGACCATTGCCCGAAGAGGAACTTCTTCCGCGACCTGATGATGAACCTGATCTTCCGTTTGAAGAATGACGACTTCTTCCCTCATGCGATGCTCTTCCACCCTTGGCAGCTATGCGCCTTACTTCTTCCTTGCTCATGCCACCAAAACCTCTTCTCGACCGCCCTTGTCTGCCACTGCCGCGGCCTGAACGGGAATAATAGTCATCATCGGTATCTCTGTCATCATAGTCGTCTTCATCTTCGTAACCTGAGTTTTCATAATCGTCATCATCGTCTTCATACCGGCCTCGCACATTACGACGATCATCCTCATCATAATCATCATATCCCCGCCTGCTGCTTCGACGATCATCTTCATCATAATCGTTGTAGTCATCGTCATACCGGCGCCGGTTACTTACGCGGCGATCATCATCTTCATCGTCATATCTTCCTCTGCCGCTTCGCCGGTCTTCATCATAATTATCATCATCATCTTCTTCATATCGTCCTCTGCTGCCGGTACGGAGGTCATCATCATAATCATCATTTCTATACCCGTGTGCGGCTCTTCCACCACGGCTGGCAATCTCTCGTCTTTCTCCGGGATCCATAGAGGCAAAACCTCGCCCGGAACGTTTTCTGTTTGTCATAAAACGTTATTTTTTTAGGTGAATAAATATTAATCTTAAGTACATGTAGATATACATGTACGGAGTGTATAACCTGCATCAAACAGCATGCCTTCACACATGAAGACACTGAAAATAATAAAGAGGCATTGGTCAAAAAATTTTAAGAACGGTTTTTCCGCTTAAAATTTTTTCATACAATGTTTAATTGAATGAAGACTTGATCGCTGGAGTTTTATTTTCCGAAAAAGAAGAAAAATTTATCTAATATCATTGTGGAATTTTGTCTACCAATTTTTAAATAAATATTGTTACAAAAATACTCCAACAAAACTTTTTAAAATCCTTTCCAGCATGATCAGCTTTCTCATTTTAGAATTACATTTTTTTCCCAAGCGAATCTTAAAAAGGTTCACCAACAGGATCAGTTCCGAATCTTAAAACATGACCATCGGGATCTTCGATTTGCATTTCCAAAGCCCATGAATGATTGACCGGGGGCTGCCGGATTGTTACTCCTTTTTCCCTGAGTTCATTGTATAATGAAAATATGTCACCATCGAAACCAACCCATATCCACGTTCCGGGATTTCCTTGTTCGCCCCTGCACAAGTAGATGCTGCAGTTATCACGGCTGATACTGGTAAAATTATTGTCTCCCCATTCTGCTTCTTCAAATCCAAGTTTATTAACATAAAACTCTCTGCTTACTGCGATGTCCTTTACCGAAAGAATAGGTTGTATATTTTCTATATGGATGTCCAGGTTTTTAGCTGTGGTCATCGTCGCTAATCGAAATTTTAGTGTTAAAATAAATCGCGGTGAGTCTCAAAGTTCGTGTTTTCAAATTAATGATATCAAAAGGAGTTTCTCAGGATTTTCGTTGCCCTGCTTTTCTAAAGTTATGCAAGCTTCACTTTCAAAGTTGCAGAAACCATTTGAACCGGCGTAATATCTATTTAAAATAAAAGAACTATCATTGTTATAATGATTGACAAAATTTGAAATCACAAATCTTGAGCGATTTAAACACGGGAATTAATAAAAAATAGAATGACTGAATCAGAAAAAACGAGTGCCAAAGCAGCAGCATTTGCAGAAGGGAATAAGGTCAACAATAAACTAACAGTAGGCCTAAAATAATAACAGTTAAGATGAAATCACTTCTGGCCATAACAGCATTAATTGAAGTAACTACCGGCTTAGCTCTTGCTGTAATGCCCTCTGCAACTGTTTCTGTTTTGCTCGGTGCTTCAATCACTGAACCTGCTGGGCTGTTATTGGGTAGGATTGGGGGTGTGTCTTTGATCTCTTTGGCTCTTGGATGCTGGCTGGCTAAAAATGAAACCAATTCTTCTGTTATAATGATCAAGGCTATTATTTTGTATAATGCCGGAGCCGTCGCACTTCTTGTTTACGCAGGATTGATTGAAAACTTTTGGGTATAGCCTTATGGCCCGTTATTTTGCTGCATGTAGGTCTTCTGATCTGGTGTTTTCTATCACTAAAGAGAAGGCCTGCGGAAAAAAAAATCGATGAGCCACAAAAACTGCTATAATTTATAAGATTTGGCTTGTCCCACACTGTTCATTTCAATTTCTAGCGAGCTCTTCAACTACCTTTAATCGTCAAGGTCAACTTTGGTTTGCTTTATTTTGATCAGGGCAAGCGCTTTCGGTGCTAATAAAGAAATGAGTTAACAAGTTGTAACATTAAAAAGTGAGTAGAAAAATTCCAAAAGCAAAAGGATCTTTACTTTGGATAATTTGTTTCTGCTGTATAAATGCCAAAAGCCAGGACCTTGAGCCAAGGATCTATGCGAATTTACCAAAAGGAATGAATGCGATAGGAGTTCTTTACGGTATAGCCAAAGGAAATGTAGTGACAGACCCCTCTTTGCCCATTGCTGACTTCAAAATAACCAGCAATAATTTTGGCGTAGCCTATGTGCGCACATTTGGATTGGCCAATAAATTATCAAGGGTGCAGGTTTCCCTGCCATTTGCATTTATGTCAGGGAAATTAAAAATAAATGGACATGATACCGCAGGGGCGCGGACAGGCTTTGGTGATACGCGCATAAGATTTGGTATGAACCTCCTGGGCTCTCCTGCCATCGATAAAAAAGATTTCCGCAAATACCAGCAAAAAACTATTGTGGGTGCAAGCCTGGTGATATCAGTACCAACAGGCCTTTATTATAAAGATAAACGCATTAACATAGGGGCACACCGCTGGGCATTTAAACCCGAAGTGGGTATATCGCGACGTTTCAAACATGTGTACGCCGAAGCATACACCGGGTGTATGGTTTTACACTGTAAATAGCGAATACCTCAGCAATAAAATACAGAAACAAAAACCCGTGTTTAGTTTGCAGACGCATGCCAGTTACTATTTCAAAAACCAGATGTGGGTGGGCATTAACGGGAATTGGTTCAATGGAGGTGAAACAACGGTTGATGATGTTTCTGCCGGTGATCTAAAAGACAATTGGAGAATTGGCGCTACCTGGTCAGTTCCTTTTGCAAAAGGCCATTCCTTAAAATTGCAATTTAACGTGGGCGCTTTTACAAACACCGGCCTGGACTATAATATGATATCGCTGAGTTACCAGTATGTTTTCTTTTAAATAAAGCTGGCTAGGAAGGTTAAAATCTAAAGCAAATTAAAAAATGGAAAACCGGTCAACATTAAGAATGGATTAACTCCTAACAAGGATATACACGTTATGATTTATTAAAACTGCTTTAATTTATAAGATTTGGCTTGTTCTGGATTTTCATTTCAAGTTTTGGCGAGCTCATCAACTAACTTTAATTGGACAATTCTTATATGGTTTATTGATCAAGTGCCAACCCAAGTTGAAAGTTGCTTCACTACATCAGTATCCATACGCAATCAATG
>CAVTSY010000012.1:0-247023 GCA_963737475.1 uncultured Bacteroidota bacterium | reverse complement strand
AATTTCTTCCTGCAATAATTTGCAATCCGACCGTGCTAACATAATCTTCATCTACACGATCTGCAAAAACTGTCATTTGTTTATCCTCAGGCATTAGAGCAGATCGCATGCTGAACCGCCGCCGCCCTGAACCGGTGTATTAGAGCAGGCTGAAACGCTTAGCACATCAGGGCTTTGCCTAAATTGTTGTTTTATTACAGCAAGATTATTGATCATCTTATCATCAAGCGGTAATACAATTACATGATCACGATCGTAACCCAATTTTATATGCTGAATAAAATATAATTGCTGCTGTACAATAAAAGTGGAAACAATAAGAAATACTGAAATCGCAAACTGGAAAACGATCAATGATTTTCTTAATGTCTGTCCTGAAGATGTATTTTTAAATGCGCCTTTTAAAACTTTTACCGGTTGAAATTTTGTAAGAATGAGTGCGGGATAAATACCGGCAAGAAAACTAATGATGAGTGCAACAGCAATAGAGAATAAAATAAATGGCAAAGAAAAAAGCGCTTGTGTCTGCAGTTGTTCATTTGATAAACTATTGAAAGAATGGTAATAAAAGCGCTGATAAAATCAAACTCAATAAAACAGCGATTAAAGAAAGTAAAACTGATTCATTAATAAACTGCCAGAACAATTGATTTTTCAATGCGCCAACTACTTTTCGAACACCGACTTCTCTTGCTCTTTCCAATGAACGTGCAGTGCTCAGGTTAACATAAGTAAAGCAGGCAATAATAAGGATCAACAACGCCACTGCAGCAAGAATATAAATGTAAGTGATGCTGTTGTTTGGCACAAAGCTGTTGTAAGGAGAATACAGGTGTATCTTATTAAATGGTTCGAGATAAAAATTGACCGTAGCGCCTTGCCCCTCCATTTCCTTTTTCATAAAAGCAGGAAGCTTTGCCTGCAACTGGCTGATCGTATTTTTATTTTTTAGTAATAAATAAGTAGTGTAATTCGCATCCCAGTATGTATCTGCATAATCCGGCGTAATACCAAGTGAAGAGAATGAAGCGAGCAAATCGAATTGTATTTGTGAGTTGGAAGGGCAATCCTGCATAACACCTGTAACGCGATATAAATTACTATCGTTACCAACACGCAATGTTTTATTGACAGGATTGCTGTTACCAAAATATTTTTTTGCAGTTGATTCTGTAAGCATAACATCGTAAGGTGCAGCAAGTGCATCATGTATATTTCCGCTTAGTAATTTGAATGAGAAAATATCGAAGAAGTTTGAATCAGCATACATAAAATTTTTCTCATCAAACATCTTATCATCATATTGAACGACCCTGCTATATTCTGTCATTTTAATAGCAGATTCTACTTCGGGAAAAGTTTTCGGAAAAACCGCCGCTACTCTTACGCTGGTATAATTTCCTTCATTCGATTCACTGCTTCCATCGAAACTGTATTGCATGATAACACGTGCAATACGATCTCCGTTTTCTTCAAATTTGTCAAAGCTTAATTCATGCTGAATATATAATGCAATGAGCAGGCAACAGGTTAAACCAATCGTTAATCCGCCAATATTTATAAAAGAAGACGCCTTATTCTTAATAAGATTGCTCCATGCGGTTTTAAAATAATTTTTAAACATAAGCCCTCCAGCTCCCTAAAGGGAGTGTTTTATTAATTCTAATGAGCTGTTGATAGAGCTCATCAGTAGAATACTAATTTTTAGTAAAGAACTCCTAACAAAGGAACCTTCGACCTAAGTTCCCCCTTTAGGGGGACAGGGGGCTCACTCTGTTCGTAACGATTTCACAGGATTGGCAATTGCTGCTTTTATTGTTTGCGCACAAATCAGCAATGCTGTTATCATTCCTAAACTTGCCATTGAAATTATAAATGGTGTTGCGGTTATGTCAATTCTGTAAGCATAGCCTTGCAGCCATATTCGCATAATCACATATGCTAACGGGCAAGCCACCACGCCGGCAATTACGATTACTGCCAAAAATTCTTTCATGAACAGGGCCATGATTCCTGTTACCGATGAACCCAACACTTTGCGGATACCAATTTCTTTGGTACGCTTTTGAACACTCAATGAAATAAGCCCGAGTACACCAAGCAACACAATAATTAAAGCAAGAACTGTGGCTGTGTAAGAGGCTTTCTCTAACTGTATTTCTGACTTGTAGAGTTTGGCTAAAGCATCATCCATAAAGGTGTATTCAAATGGAACGCCCGGCATCAACGCTGACCATTTTTTTTGCAATGCATCAATTGAGTTTCCGATACCGCCGGGTCTTATTTTAAATGAAAAATTCCTGTAAATATTTGCCAGTTTAACATGCAGGAAAGTGATCGGCTGAATCGGTTTTTGCATGGAGCCAAAATGAAAATCTTTTGTGACACCCGCAATGGTAAATACGGGACCGCCACCCTGGAATTTTACCTGTTTGCCAATTGCATCCTGCGCGGTAGCCCATCCGAAGGCTTTAGCTTGTGTTTCATTTATTACAAACGTAAAAGAATCAGTGAATGCGCCCGGTGCACTAAAAAATTTTCCTGCCGTCATAGGAATGGCGAACGTAGATGCATAATATTCATCGGTAACTATTTGTTCAGAGGCAACTGCTGTTGTTGAATCAGCGCCTGTTTTATATAAAGATGCGCTGCCGGAACTGTTACCATCGGGTACCGTAAAAGAAAGCGTTGCATTGACTACCTGGGGCATTGCAGCAAATTGTTTACGCATGTCTTCTGTTTTTGTAACCCCTTGCGGTGTCCAGTCACGCGGTAGTTGTGCAGATACAATATAATCTTTATTAAAGCCAATGTCTTTACTAAAGAAAAGATTGATTTGCGAAGAAATAATGATTGCACCAATGAACGAAATCGTAGCAGTACCAAATTGAAATGCCACCAATGATTTCCGAAGCCATACATTTTCTTTTATGGAAGAAAGTTTTCCTTTTAATGACTCAACTGATTTCAACGATGACAAAACAAATGCAGGATAAATGCCGGCTATAAAACCAATGATCAAAATAAGCAAAAGCGGAAAGGCGATAAAATAAACTGGGAAATCGCTCAACGAAGGAATTTCTTTTCCAAGAATATTGCTGAACATTTCTTTTGACAACACATACATGATCATTGCAAACACTGTTGCAAAAAAAACAAGGATGACTGATTCAATAAGAAACTGCAAGATCAATTGTTTCTTCAATCCTCCTAATACTTTTCGTATTCCAATCTCCCTCATGCGTGTTGCAGACCTGCTTACTGACATGTTGATAAAATTGATGATAGCCATCATCAAAATAAAGATGGCAATCGCCGATAAGGCATACAACATTTTTTCAACGAGGCCATTGTTTGCCGAGAGATAGTAATCCTTTAACGGAACGAGATAAGGCGTCATACCGGCAGCAACCTGCGGAGGCGCATTTTGTTTCATCAGGTGCTCCATCGTTTTGTCAAGGTCTTTCGGCTTTACTCCCTTTTGCAATTCAATATACCCAACAATATATTGATTGGGCCAGTCCATGTTTCTGCCAAAATAACCTATGTTATTTGATGAAATATAAAACTGGTTATTGTTATCATCATTGAGATATGTAACAGAATTTTTAAACGGGTTTTTCAATACGCCGGTAATAACAAAATCATGTTTAGAACCGGAGAAGCTTTCAATCGTAAGTGTTTGACCAACTACATCTGTTTGACCAAAATATTTTTTTGCCTTTTCGCTGGTAATTACAAGGGAGAACGGACCGTCAAAAGCAGTCTTCGGATTTCCATGAAGCAAGTTAAATCCATACATGTTGAACATAGTGGTGTCGCATATTTGCAGGGGTTCTCTGAAACTTTTGTCTCCTTTTGAAACATTGGAAGTAATACCATCCCAGCGATAATAATTGGCTACAAGAGCAGGATATTGTTCTCTTAAAGCCTTTGCCAAGGGGCCCATGGTGGTAAGTTCAATTCCCTGGTTAGGGTCTTTCCATTTGCTTTGTATTATATATTGACGGTCTTCATTTTTCAGTTTTGAGTTTACCTGTAGCTCACTCCACACATAAGCGCCTATTAATAACGTGAAAGCAATACCGGTTGATAAACCGATAATATTTACCGATGCATAAAATTTGCTTTTGGTGAGATTCCGCCACGCGATTTTGAAATAATTTTTTATCATAAAGCCCTCCAACTCCCTAAAGGGAGTGTTTTATTAATTCTAATGAGCTGTCGAATAACGTTCCTCAGTAGAATACTAGCGTTTAGTAAAGAACTCCTGACAAGGAACCTTCAACCTAAGTTCCCCCTTTTAGGGGGACAGGGGGTTCATTCTGTTCGTAAAGATTTAACAGGATTGGCAATGGCCGCTTTTATCGATTGATAACTTATCGTAAACAAAGTGATCAATATGATCGAAATACCTGCAATGAAAAAGACACCCGCACTGATGTGGATGCGATAGGCAAAGCCTTGCAGCCAGCTATTCATTAACCACCATGATACAGGAAAAGAAATACACAATGCGATGATCACAAGTTTTACAAAATCTTTTGACAGCATGCCTGTAATATCCGCAACGGAAGCGCCGACAACTTTTCTTACGCCTATTTCTTTCCTTCTTTTTTGTGCCGTAAAAGCAGCCAGTCCAAATAATCCTAAACAGGAAATGATGATAGCCAGCCCTGCAAAATATTTTGAAAGTGTGGCGACCCTTGTTTCAGTGTCATACTGCTTTTGATAAGCTTCACTCAGGAAATTGAACGTGAAAGGGAAACCAGGATCATACTTTTCAAATAAATTTTGAATGCCTGCAATGGTTTGTTGCTGGTGATCCGCCTTTATTCTTACCATCATCTTATACCACGGGTTTTTGCCGGGTGCTTGTAAAGAAAAATAGGCAGGTTTTACGGTTTCATGTAGCGATTCAAAATGAAAATCCTTTACAATGCCGATGATCTGTCTCTTATTACCAAACAGTGTGATGTTCTTTCCTACAGGATCCTTTAAATGCATGACTTTGGCAGCGGCTTCATTTAAAAGGATCTTGGAATATTCGTCACCATAATTCCTGGAAAAGCTTCTGCCTTCTTTCATTTGCATATCCATTGTTTCAATAAAGTCGTAGCCGGTTCCAAAACCTTCAAAATAAATATCTGCATTGGGATCTTTCCCCTGCCATTCTATTCCATAATTTCCATAATTGCGGCCTATCATATTATTGAAAGTGAAACTGGCATTTACCACACCCGGGATTTTCTTCATCTCTGCGATAAATTGATCTTCTCTTCTCTGTATACTTCCTTCCGAATCAAAACGGACAATATTGTCTTTATTATAACCGGGATTTGTGGATTGTATAAATTGTACCTGCCGGTAAATGATGATCACTGCAACGATCAAAACAGAAGACATCGTGAATTGAAAAACGACCAATCCTTTTCTCGACAGGGCCTCGGCTATGGAAGTATTCAATTTTCCTTTTAACACCGATAGCGGGTCAAACTTTGACAGGTACAGTGCGGGATAGCTGCCGGCCAGTAATCCTGCCATCAAAGCAATGACAAAAAATGAGGTGATGATCTTTGGACCCGGTGTTAACGAGATCTGTTTGCCTGTGAGTTGGTTGAACTGGGGGAGTAAAAGCCACACGATCAGCACGGCAAATACCATTGCCAGCAGGGTGAGCATGATGGATTCTGAAAGAAATTGAAAAACGAGTTGCTTGCGGTTGGCTCCAGCCACTTTTTTTATCCCTACTTCCTTCATCCGTCTTGAAGCTTTTGCCGTTGAAAGATTCATGAAGTTGATGCACGCAATCATCAAAATGAAGACGGCGATCAGTGAAAACAATTTTACATAAACGATCTTACTGCCAACCTGCGAGCCGTGGTCAAAAGAATTGAGCAGGTAATTGTCAGAAAATTTAGCGGCAAATAAACTTCGCGTGGTATCATCATAGTTGGCAGCGATCACCCCGGCAATTTTTTTATTAAATGCCTTGATATCGGTTCCTTTCTTCAGCAATACAAAATTGTGCGGGCCTGTATTGCCCCAGCTTTTTACCCAACTCTGCACACTGAAGTAGTAGTCAAAGGATAAAACAAAATCAAATTGCTGCGTCGAGTGAGAAGGCGTTTTTTCAAATATGCCCGACACGAAAAAAGTTGTGTCGTGTTGAAAATCGATGGGTTTACCAATAATATTTTCGGCTGTTCCAAAAAGTTTTTTTGCAAGCTCATCGGAGATCACGATGGAATTGTTGTCGGCGAGTACTTTATTTTTATCTCCCTCCAGCAGCTTGAAAGAGAAAATATTGAAATAGTCCCTGCCTGCATATTGTCCTTTGCCTTTTATATTTTTATCGCCCACTGAAAGAGTGAATTGTTGAAACCAGTCGGGCGGGGCCAGCGAAGCGGCGTATTGAACTTGTGGCATTTGATTCTTTAACACTTCGCTTACCAGACCCGATGACTCATCAGAAACTTTTACGTCGCCACCTGATTTCCTGTGCTCCATCACCTGGTAAAGCCGATCGTCGTTCGCAAAGACCTTATCGTAACTCCGTTCATCATTCACCCATAAGAAAATGAGTAAGGCACAGGCAAGGCCCGCAGAGAGTCCAAGCACATTCAGCAAAGTGAATTGACGATCCTTTAAAAGATTTCGCCAGGCAATTTTTAAATGAATTTTGAACATGAGACCCCCTCTAACTCTCCGCCTTAGGCGGGGAGGATTTAATAATTCTGATGAGCTTTTGAATAAATGCTCATCAGTTAAATAATAGTGTTGAAACCAAAGAGCCAATAATTTTCCTAAACATCTTTTTAATCATGTAAATCGTGGTTCTATTCGGTTCTTAAATTCTTTGCAGGCTTTGACAGGGCAGCTTTTGCTGAATAAAAACTCGCCGTAGCCCCTGCAGTAACTAAGATCACCATGGCCGACATCACAAAGGGCACTATGGATAACCCCATGTTATATGGAAATATCTGTAACCATTTATTCATGAAATACCACGCAACCGGGAATGCGATCACCGCGGCAATTAAAGCCAGCCATAAATAATTTTTAGTGATCATTTTAACCATTTCCATGGTGAAGCCCCCAGCACACGCCGGATGCTTATTTCTTTCTGTCGTTGTTGCGTGGTAAAGGCAGTAAGTCCTAACAAACCCAGGCAGGTGATGATAATGGTAAATAAGGAGAATGCGGCAAAGATCTTTCCCCGTTTCTGATCGGCAACGTATTGTGAGTTATAATCTTCATCTAAGAAATTTATATTCAAAAGGCAGCTGCGGAAAATATTTTTTCCAGGTAGCATCCACTTTTGAAATGGATGTTTTGATGTTAGCTGCATCCATTTTCAGTTGAATGACATTGCCGTTGGGATAATAAAAGAGGATCAGTGGTGCAATTGGATTGTACAATGACTTTTGGTTGAAGTCATGGAACACTCCCACCACCTCCAAATAATTGTTCGAAGTGTCGCCAGGAAATTTCAGACGTTGACCAATGGGTTCATTCCAGGCAAAATATTTCACCATCGCCTCATTGATCATGATGCTGTGCAGGGTATCGGGAGGACCCGAAAAGTTGCGCCCTTTGACCAGTTTAATTCCAAGCGCGTCCAGGTAATGTTCGTCAATATTATAGCTTTCGATCGCTTTATCTACATGGCCCGTATTGGTCTGGACAGTGAATAGATTGAGGTTTATGTTTGGAGACCCGGGATAAGAATTAGCGGCTCCTACTGCCTGTACACCCGGCAGATTCCTGAAATCATTATTCATTGCAAATATCTTGCTGCGCTCATCTTCACCTGTATTGATAGTGACTGTCATCACCTGGTCTTTATTAAAACCAAGATCTTTCTTGCGTACATAAGAAAGTTGTGAATAGACTACCCATGTGCAAATAAGCATGATCATCGAAATGGAAAACTGTAACACAACCAGTGTGCGGCGAAGATTGATGTTCCCGGATGCTTTTGAGAGAGCACCCTTTAATATCCCAACCGGCTTAAATCCTGACAAATAAAATGCAGGATAACTTCCACCTACCAGCCCTGTGAATAATACAATCCCCAGCAGCAACATAATGTTTGACGACTGCAGCAAGTTGCCAATAGTAAATGTTTTACCAGAGATAGAATTAAACGTAGATAATAAGAGGAACACCAGTAAAACACTGAGCAGAACGGCGACCAGCGAGGTCAATAAACTTTCTCCCAAAAATTGTACTACTAATTGCTTTTTTGATGAGCCGGTCACTTTCCGTATACCTATTTCTTTCGCCCGGCGTGCAGATCTGGCCGTGGTAAGGTTCATGTAATTGATACAGGCGATCAGCAACATGAAAAAAGCGACCGCAGAAAAGATCCAGATGTATGACATACTGCCGAGTTCTTCTGGTTCAAATTGTAGATTGGAGTGCAGATGTATAGACGTTATGTTTTGCAGATCATATCGCATGTTTATGTTGAACTGTTTAAAGATCACATCAACATACTTTTTATAGACATCGGCTAACTTTTTATTTAGCTCCTGCGGGTCGGCTCCCGGCTTAAGAAGTAAATAGGTAAAGTTGCCAAAGCTGCCCCAGTTATCCTGGCCCTGGTTATTTCGTAAAAACGTGGACATGGAGATCAGCATATCATAATGGATATGTGAATTTTTGGGGGCGTCTTCGATCACACCGGTCACTTTGTACACATCATAGACCGTTCTCAGTGTTTTACCCATTGCCGGTGTGTTACCAAAATATTTTTTTGCCAGCGATTTTGAGATCACAATGTCGAAAGGCGCATTCAGTGCAGTGGCTGCGTTGCCTTCAACAAAATGATGAGTAAAGACATTGAATATGGTGCTGTCGGCATAATAGACCTTCTTTTCATAAAAACTATTGTCACCACTCTTAAATAAAGTTCTTTCCCTGCTTGCAAGCCTCACCATTTCTTCCACTTCCGGGTAATCCTTTTTCATAGCAGGACCAAGTGGCAATTGCGTTATAGCCATGTCCGTGTTCTTGTCCTTTTCATGGACATAAGTATTGATCCTGTATATGCGGTCTGCTTTTTTATTTTGCCGGTCATAGTTCAATTCGTCCTTTATATAAAAAATTAAAAACAAACTGAATGTAATGCCGATGGTAAGGCCCAATATGTTCGAGAGGCTATACCAAAAATCTTTTTTTAAGTTGCGCAATGCAATAAGGAGAAAATTTTTTATCATAAAAAAAGCTTTGAGCTATGAGCTGACAGCCAATAGCTGGTTTACTCACTCGGTTCGCAATGCCTTTACGGGGTTTGCCATCGCCGCCTTCAAAGTGTGAAAAATTACCGTCACCAATGTGATCAGCAATACCACACAAGCTGAAAGTATAAATGGTGCTGGAGCAAGACCCGTATTATAGGTAAATATTTTTAACCACTTGTCCATGAAATACCATGCTACGGGAAATGCAATCAGACATGACAATCCTATCAGGGCAATAAAATTTCTTATTATCAATGGAATTATCTGCCCGGCATTTGCTCCCATAACCTTCCGAATACTTATTTCCTTCTGTCTCTGTTCTGTCGTAAAAGCAATTAATCCCAATAAACCAAGACAGGTAATAAGAATGGTCAGTGCTGAGAAAGCGACGAATATTTTACCACGTTTCTGATCAGCCGCATATTGCGAATCAAAATCCTGGTCAAGAAAAGTGTATTGAAATGGTAAATCGGGAAAAGCCACTTTCCAGGATTTCTCAACCGATGCCAGCGTGGATGAAATATCCTTTGCATTCAGTTTTAACTGGATACCATTGTTGTTAGGCCGGTAAAACAAGAGCAATGGTGCAATAGGATTATATAATGACTTCTGGTTGAAATCTTTTACTACGCCAACTACTTCTAAGTAGGTGCCCGATGTATCTCCCGGGAACTTCACTCTCTTACCGATAGGGTTATCTCCCCAACCAAATTCTTTAACCATATTTTCATTGACGATAATGCTATGTAGTGTGTCAGGTAATCCGGAGAAGTTCCTTCCTTTCACTATTTTCATGCCGAGCGTTTTGAAGTAATCTTCATCCACACTGTAGCAGTCGACTCCTTTGTCAACAAAACCATTTTTTGATTCAATGGAAAACAGGTTAAAGTTGATGCCGGAGCCGGGTACGCCTTGTGAAGTACTTACAGAAAGTACGTGCGGATTTGTGTGCATTTCATTTTTGAATGAAAGAATTTTGCCACTTACATCTTTGTCTGTATTTGCAGATATTGTCAGTACCTGGTCTTTACTAAATCCGAGGTCTTTATTGCGCAGGTATCTCAGTTGGCCATACACGACCCACGTACAGATAAGCATGATCATAGAAATAGAAAACTGGACTACTACCAATGAACGTCGCAGCGTTACATTGCTCGAGCCTTTTGAAAGGCTTCCCTTAAGAACATTTATCGGATTGAATTTTGAAAGATAAAAAGCGGGGTAACTGCCACCGACCAAACCGACAAATACAATTACTGCTAAAATGATTAATAAAGTACCGGACTCAAGTAATGTTCTGAAAGAAATGAACTTTCCCGATAATGAGTTGAATGTGGGTAACAGCAGTGCAATTGCTCCGATGCTGAGCAGCAAGGCGAAAACTGCCGTTAATGTGGATTCAATAAGAAACTGTGCAACCAATTGCAGTTTGGAGGAGCCCGTCACTTTACGAATGCCGATTTCCTTTGATCTTCTTGCTGAGCGGGCTGTCGTGAGGTTCATGTAGTTGATACAAGCGATGAGCAGCATAAAAACTGCTACTGCAGAAAAAATATATATGTATGACGTACTACCAAGTTCTTCCGGCTCATTATTCATGTTGGAGTGAAGGTGAATAGAAGTGATGGGTTGCACCCCAAACCGCATCTTAATATTGAATTGTGCAAAAATGGAAGCGAGGTATTTATCATAAAGCGGCAATAATTTTTTTTCAAAGGCGGCGGCACTCGTATTCGGTTTTAATAAGACATAAGTATAGAAGCCAAAGCCTCCCCAGTTGTTCGCAAAATCCGCGGGAAGCGAACTTCTTGAAATCACAATATTGAACCGGATATGTGAGTGCCTGGGGACGTCTTTTATAACGGCGGTTATTTTATAAACATCACCGCTGGCATTTTCCAGCGACTTGCCAACATAAGGTTTGCTTTTACCAAAGAATTTTTCAGCAACTGATTGTGTCAATACCATTGAATGAGGCGCCACCAAAGCTGTTTGCGGATTACCTTCAATAAATTTGTGGCTGAAAACCCTGAATAAGTTACTGTCTGCAAAAAATACCTTGTCCTCATACAAACGGAGCTCGCCATTTTTATACAGCGTTTTACCATAATTATTGACAAAACGCACTGCTTCTTCCACTTCAGGATAATCTTTACTCAATGCCGGCCCCATGGGGAAGGGAGTAACAGCCCACCTCATAGTATCTTTATCCGGCTCTTTTATATTTGAATTGATGCGGTATATCCTGTTTGCTTTTTCGTTGTACCGGTCATAACTCAATTCATCTTTAATATAAAATATCAAAAACAAACTGAACGAAATACCAATTGTTAATCCAAGAATGTTAAGAAGACTGTACCATTTATCTCTCCTGAAGTTTCGAATTGCTACTAGAAAGAGATTTTTTATCATGGATTCTATGTTTTAATTATATTTCAAATCCTAAGTAGTGAACGGTCAATTGTGCTAACACCGTCTCTCACTATCCATTACTCCGTACGGAGTGACTTAACGGGATTCGCCACCGCCGCTCTTATCGCCTGGAAACTTATCGTGATCAATGCTATGAGTAATGCCAATACTGTCGTTATTGCAAAAACCATCCAACTTATATTTATACGATAAGCAAAATCCTGTAACCATTTATGCATGACCAACCACGCAAGAGGTGAGGCAACGACAATAGAAATGGTCACCAGCTTTAAAAAATCTTTTGAAAGTAGTGCTACAATTCCCGTGACGCTTGCGCCCAGTACTTTTCTTACGCCAATTTCCTTTGTACGCTGCTCGGCGCTGAACGTTGCTAAACCAAACAACCCAAGACAGGAAATAAGAATAGCGATAACAGTGAAATAACTAACTATTGAAGCCAAACGGTTTTCTGCTTCATAATTTTTTTGAAAATCTTCATCAAGAAAACTGTACTCGAATGGTTCATTAGGATCTAGTTTATGCCAGCTTGCAGTTACTGAGCTTACTAAAGAAGCAACATCGGTTGCTTTCGAATGAACAATCAAATAGTTGTATTGCGGCTGGTTATTTAATTGAAAACCGTAAGGCTCGATGGGAATGTGCAGATCCTGGAAATGGAAATCTTTTACCACGCCGATGATTGTCCACGTGTATGTTTCTCCGCGCCAGTCAAATTTTACCTTTCCGCCAACAGCTTCCTGTGGCGATTTGAATCCAATCTTTCTCACTGCCGCTTCATTGAGAATAATGCGGGAATTTGTATCAGAAGGAAAGTCCTTTGAAAACAACCTTCCTGCAACAGCCTTGATGCCGAGTGTTTGAAGCAGCGATTCATCTACCCAATTGGTGTGTACATCGGCCACATCGTTCACGGTTTTTCCTTCTTTGTATAAACCCATATCACTCGGGTTAACAATACCCGGGTAGTATAGGGTTGCTCCAACGTTTTGCACCCTGGGATTATTCCTGATCTCATTCTTTAACGATGCGTAAATATTTTTTGCGGTCGTACTTCTCAATGGTATTACTATTTGCTGATCTTTTGCGAATCCAAGATCGGTTGAGCGTAAATAGTTCATTTGATTCATGATAACTACGGAGGCGATGATCAGCACTACTGAAATAATAAATTGAAAAATTACCAGGCCTTTTCTTAATGCAACAGCCGACAGGGAATTGGTGAATCGTCCCTTCAGAACCTTAACCGGCTGAAATGATGAAAGATAAAAGGCAGGATAGCTTCCGGCTAATAAACCTGTTATAATCGATAGAACCAGGAATCCAGGAACAATGAACCATTGCTGTGAAAAATGAAGCGACAAATTTTTACCTGACAGCTGTGAAAAAGCAGGCAGCAGAAGTTGTGTAATGATCAGCGCAATTACAAAAGCGATCATGCTCATCAGCAATGATTCGCCGATAAACTGATTGACCAATGACAGTTTTCTTGCCCCCAATACTTTGCGAACACCTACCTCGGCAGAACGTTTTGATGAACGTGCCGTAGATAAATTCATGAAATTGATACATGCGATCAGCAAAGTGAACAACGCAATAGAACCAAGAATATATAAATAAGTTTTACTCGCAGTTCCGGAAGAGGCCATGTCGTTACTCATCCCGGTATAGAGGTGCAGATCCTTTACGGCAACTAAGAATTGTTTTTTATAAAACCCGGCTGCCTTTAAACCTGTACCCAGGTACTTATCAACAAAGGCAGGGAACTTAGCTTCCAGTTTTTTTGCATCAGAGCCAGGCTTCAGCAAAAGGAATGTATTAAACATGTTATTGCTAACCATGTCCGTTTGCTGTTTTATAAATTGTTCCATATTCCCGCCGGCTATGGAAACAAAAAATCTTGCATCAATTTGAGTGGGCTTGTCGGAAGGGCGATAAACGCCCGTTACCCTGAAATCATATTCACCATTGGTATTGCTGTTTACGTGAACTATTTTGTTTAAAGCAGGCTGGTTGCCAAAAAATTTTTTTGCGATCTCTTCGCTTACTACAATGCTGTTAGGTTCCTGCAATGCAGTAAGCGGATTGCCTTCAACAAAATGGTAAGTAAATAGTGTAAAGAAAGAGGCGTCCGCCATGTAGCCTTTTCTTTCATAGAAAGATCTTGGTTCTTCATTTCCCGGTTTGTACTGCAACAAAGTTTTGTCTTCTGCAAACAAAGCCATTAGCCTTGTTGTCTCACTTATTTCGGGAAACTCTTTTTGCATCGCCGCGGCCATGGGGGCAGGTGTGTTTGGGGTTCTTACTTCTTTACCATCGCCAACAAAGGTGGTCGCCAGTTGATATAGCTGATCAATGTTTTTGTGATACTTATCATAGCTTACTTCATGATATAGATAGATGGTGATAAGCATACAACAGGTAAGCCCGACAGACAAACCAAAAATGTTGATGAAAGAGAAGGTCTTGTTTTTCATCAAACTTCTCCACGCGATCTTTAAATAATTTCGGAACATAGAGCCCCCTTACCCCCTAAAGGGGGAATTTAGAATTTCTAATGAGCTTTTGAACAATGCTCATCAGTAAAATAATTGTTGAATAAGAACTAATGTTGAACAGAATTACCTTACCCAAAAGCCCCTTTAGGGGTTTGGGGTTCATTCGGTTCGTAAGCTCTTCACAGGGTTAGCAATCGCCGCTCTTATTGTGTTCAGGCTCACCACTATCAATGTTAACAACAATACGATAACACCAACAATTCCAAACAGCCATATGCTTATATTGACCCGGTATGTGTATTTGTCCAGCCAGTTGTTCATGAACCACCATGTTAAGGGAACAGCAATGACAAAAGCGATGAGCACCAGTTTTAAGAATTCTTTTGAGATCAAAAGCAACAGCTGTTGAACCGTTGCGCCCAGTACTTTGCGAATACCAATTTCCCGGATGCGTTTTTCAATGGTAAATGATGCGAGTCCTGCAATGCCGATACAACAGATAAAAATTGCCAGTCCTGCAAAAATGTTGGTGAGTTTATTGATAAGTTCCTCGGCGATAAATTTTTTCCCGAACTCCTCGTCAACAAACTGGTACTCGAAAGGATAAGCGGGGTTGTATTTCTTAAAGATGGTTTCGACAGATCCCAACACTTTTTGCGGCTGTATTGAATTTTTTAATCGTATGCTTACGGAGTTGGCTCCGTATGGGATCAAAAAGTACCATCATTGGGTCCACTGGTACAAATGGCGAACCCATTATTACATTGTCCGTAACCCCAATAACGGTAAATGTTCTGCCATATCTCATTTGCATACCGAGCGGATTTTTTAAACCCATTGCTTCCACGGCAGCTTTGTTTAATAACATGGAGGTGGAATCAGAGGGAGTTCCGGCAAAATCTTTTCCCTGTAAAATTTTTATACCCATTGTTTTTGTAAAATCAACATCACTGCTTTCACCGGAAAAAATTATACTTTGATTTGCCGGTTTGCCATTATAATCAGGCCCGGGTGATCTCCACCATATATCGGTGATGGGAGACATAGTTCTCGTTACCGAGCTTATCATTCCGGTATTCAGCAATTCCTGTTTTATTATCGTGAAATTTTTTTGAGTGTCCGGAGTAGCATCGATCATGAGAAGATTATCGGGGTCGTAACCGATGTCACGGTTCTTGATATGTTGTATCTGCAGGTAAACGATAATAGTGGCTGAGATCAGCAAGATGGAGGTAACAAACTGTGCGACTACTAAAATGCGTCTTGGTATAGCGGCGCCTTTTCCCGCCAGAAAAGTTCCTTTTAAAACTTTAACGGGGTTGAATGATGAGAGATACAATGCAGGATAACTGCCCGCCACAACTCCGGTGATCAAAATCACAGCTACAGCGCCCAACCAGAAGGTGGGTTGCTTGAGATCAAGTGATAAATGTTTATTGACAAGAGTATTGAAGGAAGGCAGAAGTAAATAAACAACGCCAATAGAAAGAACAAAAGCAATAAATGCCAGTATCATTGATTCAAAGAAGAACTGCATAATAAGTTGTCTTTTACCTGAACCGAGGGTTTTTCTTACACCGACCTCTTTTGCTCTTTTTTCCGACCGCGCTGTGGATAGATTCATGAAATTGACACATGCGATCAAAAGAATGACCAGCGCGATAATGGTAAAGAGTTTTACATACTCGATCATCCCCCCCGTATTCTTGCCATTCTTGAAATCGCTGTAAAGTCTCCATTTATTCATGGGAAATGCGAAGTAGGTGCTGATCTTTTTATCATCGGGATCGTGCTGGTATTTTATTTCAGTAATGTTCTTCTCCAGCAGGCTCATATTTGTCCCGGGATTCGGTTGTATATAAACATCCCATGAAGAATTTTGCCAGTTGTTCATGGCCTGCTTTAAAAATTCATTGGAATAATTGAAAGCATTGATGAAATCAAACTGAAGGGTGGAATTACCCGGTACGTCGGCTACAATTGCGGTAACCTTTGCATCATAGTCATTGTCTACCTTGATCATTTTATTAATAGGGTCAGCATTTCCAAACAAGGCCGTCGCTGCAGATTGTGTCAAGACTATGGAGTAAGCATCAGGAAGAGCTGAAGCGGCATTGCCCGAGATAAATTTCCAGGAGAACATGTCAAAAAAATGATCACTTACAGTATAACCCTTCTTTTTCAATTTTGAATTACCATAGGCAAGTATATGAGAGCCTCCGTGTGTAGTGACCACTGCATTTCTTATCTGGGGAAGTTTTTCCTTCAATGTTTTTGCCAAAGGCAGTACCATATTATCATCGGTGAACACCTGGTTATTAAAATCACGGTTGGCCTTTATTTTATAAATACTGTCATAGTTGGCGTGAAATTTATTATAGGTCAGCTCATCCTGCACCCATAAAAAAATTAAAATAGTACAGGTTATGCCAATTGTCAAACCAAGAAGATTGGTCAATGAGAAGCCCTTGTTTCGGAACAGGTTTCTCCAGGCGATCTTGAAATAGTTCTTAAACATAAGAAAAGCTTTTAGCTCCGAGCTATGAGCTATGAGCTATGAGCTATGAGCTCGCGGCTCACCGCTCACAGCTTTATTTTATTCGGTTCGTAATGATTTCACAGGATTCGAGATCGCAGCTCTTACCGCCTGGAAGCTTACAGTGACCAAAGCGATTAGTAACGCAGCCAAACCAGCTGCGACAAAAATCCACCAGCTAATATTTATCCGGTACGCAAAATCCTGCAGCCATTTGTGCATGAAATACCAGGCCATCGGTGCTGCTATTACAAATGAAATGGCAACCAGCTTCATGAAATCTCTTGACAGCATTTGAACTATTCCCTGCACGCTTGCCCCAAGCACTTTTCTTATTCCAATTTCTTTCGTACGCTGCTCTGCTATAAATGTGGCTAACCCAAACAAACCAAGACAAGCGATGAAAATGGCAAGCACAGAAAATACCAACGCAATTTTTCCTACACGCTGCTCGTTGCGATACATTTCATTGAATGATTCATCCAGGAAACGATAACTGAATGGCAGGCCCGGTGCCATTGACCTCCATTTGCTCTGGATCTGCGCAATTAATTGATTTATGTTAGCCGTGTTCACTTTAAAGGACGCAAATCCACCGCCTGTGCTTAACACAAAAGCCAGCGGCCCAACTTCATGATGGAGCGTTTCGAAATTGAAATTCTTTACGACACCAATGATCGTGAAAGCCCCGACGCGCCCTTGCTGGTCGACCGATCTGAATAATTGCTTGCCGATCGGATCTTTATAACCAATGATCTTCGCAGTGGTCTCATTAATTATTATCGCGCTTGAATCGCTGCCGAACTCCTTTGAAAAATTTCTGCCTTTGATGATCTGCATTCCCATTGTTTTGATGTAGTCATAATCGATCATCCAGTTCTGCATATCAAAACCGGTCTTCGTGGTCATCACTGCTTCGGTGGAGTAGGTATTATCACTCCTATAAGAACTCGAAACGGGTAAATATCCGCCTAACGTACCACTTGAAACACCCGGTAACTGCAATACATCAATCTTAAAGGGGACCATATTATTATTTAATGCGCTGACCCCATTTATAATTAATACCTGGTCTTTATTAAAACCCAGGTTCCTTGTTTGTATATAATGAAGTTGTCGGTAGACAACTACTGTACCGATGATAAGAATGATAGATGTGACAAATTGGAACACGACCAGCACACTTCTCAGACCGCCACTCCTGGCTCCCAATTTTAATTTTCCCTTCAATACTTCGATAGGGCGAAATGCAGAAAGGAAAAAAGCAGGATAGCTGCCCGCCATTAATCCCACTACAAATGGAAGGGCGATCAGTAACGGTAATATGTATGGAGTAAACAAGCTGCCCGTTGTCATTTTTTTTGCAGCCATGTCATTAAAGAGAGGAAGAACGAGCCAGACTGCAGGAATGGCGATGAATAAGGCTATGATGACCATGGCGGTTGATTCAAACAGGAATTGTTTTACGAGCTCCCGTTTTTCAGTGCCTAATACTTTTCTTATGCCTACTTCCCTTGCCCTATTGGCAGACCTTGCTGTCGTGAGATTCATGAAATTGATACAGGCAATAATTAAAATAAACAATGCCACGGCGGAAAAAATATAAACATATTGAATGTTGCCACCCGGGCTTAATTCAAATGAACGGTCAGAATGCAAATGAATTTGTGTCAATGGCATTAATGTATAAACCAGGCTATTCCCCGCCTTCTTGAATTCCTCCATGCTGTTAATGTTCATGAACTGTTTTGCTTCAGGGAGGACATACTTGTCGATGTATTGATCAAAATTTTTTTCAAAGGCCTTGTAGTCTGTACCCTTTTTAAGGCGGATATATGTATAGAAATTATGACTGGTAAGCTGCCCCCAGTTATAATCCACATTTTTCATTGAAAAAAGAAAATCAAAATGAAAATGAGAATTCTGCGGGATGTCTTTAATAACCGCTGTTACTTTATACAGTGGGTTTTTTTCGTCCTTTACTTCCAGATTTTTCCCAAGAGCCTGGGTAGAGTTCCACTCCTGCGGAAAATATTTTTTTGCCATCGATTCGGTGATCACCACTGTATTCGGTTCATTGAGAGCAGTTCTTGTATCGCCTTCTATGGCCGGAAGTGTAAATACATCAAAGAAGGTGGAATCAGCATGGGCAACATGCTCCTCGTTAATGTATTCATTTCCTTTTTTTATTAATTTGTCACCAGTAAACGTATAAAGGCGGGTATATTGTTCAACCTGCGGGTAATCTTTTTTTAATAGTTGCCCCATCATGTCAGAGGTAACCGGCATGTGCAGGTCAGCCCCGCCAAAACGTATATCGGAATTGATCCGGTAAATACGATCCGCATTGGCATTGAATTTATCAAAGCTAAGCTCATCTAATACATATAGCGCAATTAAAAGAAAGCAGCACAAGCCAATTGCCAGCCCGGCAATGTTTATGAAAGAAAACGTTTTATTCTTCCACAAATTCCTGATGGCGATCTTTAGATAATTTCTGATCATAAGGCCCCCTAACCCCCTAAAGGGGGAATTTAGAATTTCTAATGAGCTTTTGAGTAATGCTCACCAGTAAAATAATTGTTGAATAAGAACTAATATTGAACAGAATTACTTTAGCCAAAAGCCCCTTTAGGGGTTTGGGGCTCATTCCGTTCTCAAGCTTTTAACAGGGTTTGCAATGGCGGCTTTTATTGCCTGGAAACTCACGGTCAATAATGTTATAACAAGAGCTCCTATTCCTGAAACAATAAAAATCCAGAATGATATTGTTGTTCTGTAATCATATTGCTGAAGCCAGCCATGCAGGTAATACCAGGCTAAAGGAATTGCAATAACACATGAAATGATCACCAGCAAGGCAAATTCCTTAGATAGCATTCGCCATAAATTGTATGTTGATGCGCCCAGCACTTTGCGCACTCCAATTTCTTTTTTTCGCTGTTCTGCAACAAACGATGCAAGCCCAAACAAACCAAGACAGGAAATGAATATGGCAAGTATTGTAAAGAATGTTGCAAGATTGCCAATACGTTCTTCGTCAGCAAATTTCTTTGCATAGTCTTCGTCGTTAAACGCATAATCGAACGGCGCACCAGGATTATATTTTTTAAAAACGGTTTCTATCTTACTTAAAGAACTTTTTATGGGTGCTCCCTGTTTTATGGCAATTGTTATTACGTTTGCCCAGTTGCGGTCATAGAAAAAAACAGTTGGAGTGACCGGTTTGTAGGGCGATTCCATGATCATATCCTTTATCACACCAATCACTGTATAATTTTTATCGTTGAACTGGATGGTTTGTCCAACGATATCGCGTTTCATCCCCACTAATTTTACAGCAGATTCATTTAACACCATTGCAAGACTATCTGTTGCAAAATCTTTGGAGAAATCTCTTCCTCCTTTGATCTGCCAGCCAATGGTTTTACCAAAATCTTCTGTAACTGCAATAGTTCCAAAACTGGGTAATGAGTTTGGATCTTTTCCCTGCCAGTTGAAACCGATCTGGTTTGACCATACACTTGTTGTAGGACTCGAAGACTCTGCCATGTCGTCTACAACACCTGTTGCAAGCAGATCTGAGCGTATGGCATCATAATGTCCATACAGATCGGGCGTGGACATCATCACTGTTATAAGCCCTTCATTTCTATAATTCACAGGCCTGTTCTTCGCATATTGAATTTGTTTAAAAATGATGATGGTGCCAATGACCAATGCGATGGAAAAAGTAAACTGAACAACAACTAGAATTTTACGTGGTAATGAAGCAAACCTGCCAACACGAAATGTTCCCTTTAGAACTTTTATAGGTTCAAACCTTGATAAATACAGTGCAGGATAGCTGCCTGAGATCAACCCCGTGATAAAAGTAAATGCCAATGCGATCAACCAGAAGAAAGGATAGCTCCAGGGCAATTCGATGTTTTTATCAGCAAGCTTGTTAAACATCGGCAGTAAAAGGAGCACAAGACCTATGGAAAAGACAAACGAGATAAATGCTACTAAAACAGATTCGCTTAAAAACTGTCTTATTAATTGTCCCCTGGCAGAACCAACGGTTTTGCGAATGCCCACTTCTTTTGCTCTTTTCTCACTACGTGCCGTTGAGAGGTTCATAAAGTTGATACAGGCAAGCATCAATACGAACACACCAATTATTGAAAACAACCAGATAAATTGTATGCGCCCACCGGCGGCCTTACCATCTTTAAAATTGCTATATAAACGCCATTTATTCATCGGGAATAAAACAGCTTGTTCTCTACCGTCAGTCTTTTCATTTTTATGTACCATCACAATATCCTTTATCTTCTCTGTTTCTTTATCCATATTGATGTAGTCGGCAACCTGGACAAATGCCTGCCAGGAATGGTTGTTCCATTGCGTCGCTGCATTTTTTAGCCACTGTTCTGTCGTGATATATTTTTTCCAGGGCAAAAACAATTTAGCGTCATATAAAGTCGTGTTGCGCGGGAAATCTTCGAACACACCTGCAACTTTATAATTATCCTTGTTATCAAGCCTGATGATTTTGTTAATGGGATCAGCGTCGCCAAAAAAAGTTTTTGCGAGTGACGCATTTATTAAAATTGTGGAAGGATCGGATAAACCATTGATGTTCCCCTTCAACATCCTGACAGTAAACATTGACGGGAAATTCGATTCGACCCACATGCCGCTTGCAGTAATTTTTTTGTCGTCAACAGCCAGTACATGACCAAAATTCCATGATGCCATGGATACGTTTTTGAAATCGCTTCCAAACTTGCTTTTTAACTCCTCACCGATTGGCATACAAACCGCCTGGCCTGTCTCCTTTTTACCGTGATCGTCAAAAAAGGTGGTCATCACCTGGGCAAGCTGTTTATGATTGGCGTGATACCTGTCGTAAGTAATTTCATCCCAAATCCAAAAAGCAATTAACATCGCTACGGCCATACCTGCCGCAAGACCCAGTGTGTTTATGATTGAATAAAATTTGCTTCTGAGAAGATTTCTCCAGGCGATCTTTAAATAATTTTTTAACACGTCTTAAGTTTTAGGTTTACGTTTTAAGTTCTAATCAAAACCATGGTTTAATTCGCCTTAAGTACATCCGTAGCTTTCGTTCTCAATGCATACAATACACGTGATCCAATCGTAAACAGCGTAATTATCAGTACACAGGTAAATGAAAAGATCAGCGAATTCATACTCACGCCGGAGTTGATCCTGAATATCATATCCATTAATAATTTGGAAAGTGAATAGCCTGCATAACAGCCTAAACCCGCAGCCAGCAGGAATATCCAGAAGTATCCCTTCATCACGAGATTGAAAATATGATGGCCGCTTGCTCCCACAACTTTTCTTATAGCTATTTCTTTCATTCGTTTCAGCACGGTCAATGAAACTAATGCAAACATTCCCGTTGCAGCCATAAGCACTGATATAATTGCGAACCAAAAAAATATGGTAGCGATGCTTTCATTTACACGGCTTGATTCAGCTGTGATCTCATCCTGGTAATATCCTATAAAAGGCTTCAACGGGTACAGCCTGGTCCACGCTGCTTTTGCCTGGTCATATGCGCTGTTAATGAACCGGGATTTGCGCGTATGATGATCTGCGAATATTTTAAAGGGTCTTCAAGCCTCATTGCAACAGGTTCAACAGGAAGGAAAAGTGTACTCTGTGTAAAATCTTTCAATACTCCAATTACGGTGCATACAGTTGTATCATTTTTTCGTATTTGTTGCCCGATTGCGTCTTGCGGTTTCCAGCCAAATTCAAATGCAAGTTTTTCATTGATCAGCATGGAGTGTGCATAATCATTGTTGCCTGAAGTGTTAAATGATCTTCCGGCTACGAGTTTTAATTTCATCAGGTCAACATATTTTTCTCCCACATCTAAATAAATTGCCTCCTTATTTTTTCCCGTTGATGAGAGAGGAACATTACGATATGCAAAACCAATATGATCACTTGTACCTGCGATCATATCAATACCCCGAATTTTACTCAGTTCATCCCGTAGCGGTATGTAAGCCGCTGCATTTTGCAGGTTGATACCAATAATATTTTCTCTGTCATATCCATAGTCATACGTGCGCTGAAATTCAGCATTGCGTGAAAAAGCCATTCCTGCGATCACTGTAATAAAGGATACAACTATCTGTAACCCTAACAATAAACGTGAAAAAAGATTAGTGCCGCCAAACTTTACCGATCCCCTGAAAATATTGATCGCATTGAACCTGCTGATATAAAATGCGGGATATGAGCCGGCTAAGAGCGTAACAGTTAAGAATATCAAGGCGAGAAAAGCCTGCAGCGTAAAATCACTGTAATAATTTGCCTTAACATCCACAAAAACAAACATGGCGTTGAAAGCGGGTAACCAGTAATTATTTATTACAGCAGACAGGCCAATCGCAAATAATACGATAATTGCGCACTCAAGCAATTGTTGTACCCTGATCTGCCTGATCGAACTGCCCATCACCTTTCGAATTCCCATTTCCTTTAAACGACGATTACTCTGTGCCACAGATGTATTTGCAAAATTTAAGCATGCTGATAAGAGTATGAGTATTGCCAATACAATAGGACCGTAAGCCGCTGCATCATCAGGTCTTGGCATTAGCGTATTACCGCCGATTTCACGTGAATGATCGGCAACCTGCGTGAGCGGATCCAAAGTAAATGAGGTAAGTTTTATATCCTGCCTTACTCTTTGCTCCAATGGAATATATTTTTTTAAATCCTCACTCAATCGTGCAGCTTGCGACGGATCAGATAATTTCAAAAAAACAGCTTCCGGAAAAAATCCCCAGTCATCACTTTTGATAATGCTGCCATCCATCTTATACTCGTTGTCAAAATCAGTTATCACTCCAAATCTCAGCGAAGAATTCAGTGGGGGATCTTTCAAAACACCTGTTACAGTCAGGGGCTTTTTATAAGTTTCGTCCGAATAAAACAAAAGCGTTTTTCCAACAGGATCTGCATCTCCAAAAAATTTTTTTGCAGCCTGTTCAGTGATCAGTACAGTAGAATGATCGTTCAAATTCTTTGTGCCTTTTACAAGTGGAAAATTGAAAAGATCGAAAAATTGAGGATCAGTAAAGTTCACAGGAATTATAAAAGCTTCATTTTGCTCTGCCTTAATATTAAGCGGACGATAATCCCAGCGCACCGCTTCTTTGACGGTAGAAAACTCATTTTTAGCTGCATTCGCAATCGGCATCGGGCAAATGCTTTTCAGGTTATCACTACCCTGTTCCCTTGTGAGCACACGGAAAATTTTTTCCCTGTCTGCATGAAAATTATCCCAGCTAAAACTGAAACGATAATTTTGGAAACTCCACACGATGGCGGCAATGCCAAATGAAAGACAAACAATATTGATGAGTGTGTATAGTTTATTCCTCCAAAGGTTTCTTACAATGATCTTGAAATAATTTTGAAACATAGACCCCTCCTAACCTCCCCAAAAGGGAGGAATTGGAACATTAAAAATTTTATTTTCCCAGAAATCCTATTAAATCCATAAATCGTGGTTCTTTTCTATTCCGTTCGTAAAGATTTCACAGGATTCGAAACAGCCGCTTTTATCGCCTGGAAACTGATCGTAAACAGTGCAATAATTGAGGCGATAATTCCAGCTACGATAAAGATCCACCAGGGCATATTAATACGGTATGCAAAATCCTGCAACCATTTATGCATGAAATACCAGGCCACAGGAAAAGCAATAATGGCAGCAATAAGGATGAGCTTCAAAAAATCTTTTGAAAGAAGTGTGACGATCGTACTTACATCGGCGCCCAAAACTTTCCTGATCCCTATTTCTTTTATTCGTTGAGTAATGGCAAATGCGGAAAGCCCGAATAATCCAAGGCAGGCGATAAAAATAGCTATACACGCAAAAATGGTGAAGATATTTCCCTGTCTTTGTTCTGCTTCGTAAAGCTTATCAAAATTCTCATCAAGAAAAGCATATTGATAGGGGATTTCGGGAAGAAATTTTTTCCAGGTATTCTCCAGGTAAGACAATGAGGCGGCAATATTATTCCCCGAAAATTTTACCGAAAGATTATTGAAGTAAGAGACAGATGGTGGAAACATAACAAGGACCAATGGAACAATGGATTGGTGCATGCTTTCAAAATGAAAATCCCTGATCACGCCGATTATATGCCCTTTTGTGTTTCCATATTTAAAATCTTTTCCAACTGCTTCCTGTGGAGATTTCCAACCGATCGACTTAACCGCAGATTCATTCAATACAAAACCTAAAGTGTCGGTACCATACTCTCTTGAAAAATTTCGCCCCGCTGCCACAGGAATTCCATAAGTGGGAACAAAGTCATAATCAACGGAAACAAATTTTATATCTGTGTTTGTGGCTTTCATGGAATCACCCGATAAAACATAGGCGCCCATATCATCGAGTAGTCTGCCGGTGGGGATACGTGAGGTCCTTGTAGAATTTTTAAAATTAGAGTTTGAAAGCAGGTCACTTCGAAACGCCTCGTATTTATCGTTCAGTGCATTATTATAAGGTACCACGACAATATGCTCTTTATCGAAGCCTAAAGATTTTTTTTGCATATAATGCAATTGCTGAAATACAATGGCCGTGGTTATGATCAAAACGATGGAAATCGCAAACTGTAGTATTACCAATACTTTTCTGAATGAGATATTGCTTCCACCTGCTTTGAACAGACCCTTCAGTGTTTTAACAGGTTGAAATGATGACATGAATAGTGCTGGATAAAGTCCCGATAAAATCCCAACTACGAATGGCGTCAGAAAAACAGGAACAAGTATCTGCCATTTCATAAGGATGTCGGGGGAAATTTGCTGGCCGGAGATTTTATTCAATGCCGGTAAGGTTAGATACAAAAGGCCAAAGGCGATTAAAATAGCCACCCATGAAAGCAATACACTTTCACTGAGAAATTGTGATATCAATTCTCTTTTTCTTGCACCAATTACTTTTCTTATTCCTATTTCCCTTGCACGTAAAGCTGAACGTGCAGTAGAAAGATTCATGTAATTGATGCATGCAATGAGTAAGATAAAAAATGCAATGGCGGCAAAAATGTAAACTCTTTTTATATCGCCATTTGGCTCTGCCTCATAGTCTGTGTGAGAATAAAGATGGATATCTGTTAATTTTTGCAAACCAAGTTTGGTATATTTTGATGCCTGCTTACCAACGTATTCTTCATTGGCCATGTGCTTGTCAATAAAGCCCGGAAACTGTGCGAGCATCCGGGAAGTATTGTACTTCGGCGGTAATAATAAATAAGTAAAAAATGAATTGTTGCCCCAGTTTGTTCTTAGATTTTTTTCTCCATATACAGCGGAATCTTTTAAGGTATTGAACGATACGAGCATGCCCGGATGTATATGTGAATTGACGGGAAAAGCTTTGTAGATGCCGGTTACTTTTACGTCGAACTGGTTGTTTGCTCTTATAATTTTATTCATTGGATCTTCATCACCAAAATATTTCCTGGCAGTTTCTTCAGTAAGCATTGCAGAAAAGGGACCTGAGAGAGCTGTCTTTGGATTTCCCTTTAATACTTTTATAGTAAATACATCAAACAAATTTTCATCCGCAAAAAAAACACTCTGTTCGTTGATGAGTTTATCCTTGTAACGCAATGGTGTAATGCCGTTGTCAAGCAAGCGGGTCATCTTTTGTATTTCCGGGAAATCATTTGGCAGGTAATAACCAAAGGGAGGGGAGATGGTGCTGAGTCTTAAAGAAACAACCCCATTTTCATTATTGAAATCTCGTGTAACCCTGTAGATATTATCCGCGTTTTTATTGTACCGGTCGTAACTCAGCTCATTGAGAATGTAGGTTGCGATCAACAGGCAACATGTCAATCCAACAGCAAGTCCAAATAAATTGATAAAAGAAATGAACTTGTATTTTGTCAGATTGCGAAAAGCAATTTTAAGATAGTTCCGTATCATAATGATGAGCTTTAATTTTAAACTCTGTCGGGTAGATTTGATGTCGTACAAGAGTGCGACGCAACCGGTGTTTCATAGTAGTGCAGATGTTGGGTTCATAAAAATTTTTGTCAATAGTGAATGGTCAATTGTCGATAACAAACCTCGTCAATAGTGAACCCATTCACCACTCACCATTGACCACTCACTACTCAGTTCTCAAACTCTTTACAGGGTTGGCAACGGATGGCTGTACCTTAGTCGGAAGCGGTACAAAAAAATTATGAACAGGAAAGTGAGTTGTGCCTGGGGACAACCTCCCCGGCTGGAGCAGAAAAAAAATTATTTGCCACCTTGAATTTTTGAAGGTGGCTTTCAAATAATTTTTAATCATGGCTATACTTTATTAGCTGTGAGCGAATAGCTGCGAGCTTTGAGTCTATTGGCTAGCGGCTCACAGCTTATGGCTCAAAGCTGTCTTAAACCATTATATTTTCCAGTACGGTTTGTCCGTCAAGCATTCTCACAATGCGATGGCTGTAGCGGGCATCATGTTCACTATGGGTCACCATGACAATGGTAGTTCCCTGCTCATTCAGATCGGTCAGCAATTGCATTACTTCGTTACCGTTGCTTGAATCAAGATTTCCTGTAGGCTCATCAGCCAGGATGAGTTTAGGTTTGTTTACTACAGCCCGGGCAACCGCTACACGTTGCTGCTGACCACCGGAAAGTTGTTGAGGATAGTGATTACGGCGATGCATGATCTGCATTTTATCCAATACGTCTTCCACACGTTTTTTTCTCTCAGCGGATTTTACACCGGTATAGATCAAAGGCAATTCAACATTTTCAAAAACTGTTAGTTCATCGATCAGGTTGAAACTCTGGAACACAAAGCCGATATTGTGTTTGCGCAGGTCGGCCCTTTTGCGTTCGTTGAATTTTGCTACCTCGATACTATTAAATTGAAAACTTCCACCATCAGGATCATCAAGTAAACCAAGTATATTTAATAGAGTAGATTTTCCACAGCCGGAAGGGCCCATGATAGCTACAAATTCGCCTTCTTTTACTTCAAGCGATAATTTGTTCAGGGCTACGGTCTCAACTTCTTCAGTTCTGTAAATTTTTTCGAGGTCTTTGATCTTGATCATTGTGTTTATTTTAAGGTGATGTATCGGTTTAGATCTCTAAAAGATTATAGAGAGGTGATATATTTAATTCCTGCTGTGGTTTAACCGGGCATATTTTTACCGGTACCTTTTCTTTATAAGACGTTTTTTTGTCGGTAACGTTACACACTTGTTTAAAAGATGAGGAACCTATGCACACCACAAGCGTGACTACTGCGTATATAATTTTCTTCCTCATAAGTTTTGTATTTACTTTTTCAATACTAATTCCTGCATGTCTCCATAGTTCTCATAGCTGGATGTGACGACCTTGTCGCCCGGGTTCAATCCGCTCAATACTTCATAGTAATCCGGATTTTGCCTGCCAAGTTGTATGTCAACTTTATAGGCTTTTGTTCCATCGTCGCTTACCTTAAAGATCCAGTTGCCGCCCGTTTGCTGGTAAAAACCGCCCTTGGCGACCTGGACAGCCTCCACCTCATCACTGAATGCAAGGCGTATCTGCAGGGTCTGTCCACGGCGAATACCCTGGGGCACGTCACCAACAAATTCCATATCCACCTGGAAGCGTCCATTTGTAACTTGTGTGTAGACTTTTTTGATCTCCAGTTTATAGTCCTTATTGGCAAAAGTGAATGTTCCGTACAAACCAATTATTATCCTTGAAATATAATGCTCATCAATGTCGGCTCTTACTTTAAATCCACTCAGAACATCAATTTGTCCCAGGCGCTCACCTTTGTTTTTTGATTGACCAATTTCCGCATCGAGTGAGGTTAACTGGCCATCAACAGGGGCCCGTACGATCAGATCCCCCACTTTCTGACGCATTACATTCAGCGCATTTTGTGACCCTTCATAAGATTGTTTTGCCTGCGAAACTTGTTGTGAATTTGAAAGAGAATCCTGTTTCAAAAGTTGCTCGGTTAAGGCTTTCTTTTGCAGATAATAATTATAGTCGTTTTCTGCTTTTTTGAATTCCTGTAAACCGATCACTTTTTGTTCATACAGTCCCTTGTCTAACAGGTAAATTCGTTCCGCTTCCTTTAACTGGCTTTCTACATCTGTCATCTGGTTGAGCTTGGTAACCGTGTTTTGTTCGGCGGCATTTTTTGAGATCTGCATCTGTGTAAGCAGGTTATATACATTGGTTTGTTGAGTTACCAGCGCAAGCTGGATGTCGGTATTTGACAACCGCAATATCGGCTCTCCTTTTTTCATCGTCGTCCCATCATCAACATATTTCTCCTCAACACGGCCCCCTTCAATTGCATCGAGATAAATCGTTGTCAGTGGCAGCACGACTCCGTTCACGGGGATGGTTTCCTGGAAAGGCCCTTTTTTTACCTCGCTTACAGTAATACGCTCGAGGTCCACGTTCAATTTGCTCTTACCGGAAGTGTATAAATAACTGAGTACGATCAAAAGCACAAGTGCAGCAATGCCTGTAATGGTTAAGATCCTTTTCCTGTTCCATTTTTTTTTCTTTACAACTCTATCCACGTATTAGCGATTTATTGTTTTTGTTTGTTGTTCCCGAATGCCGTTTGGTGAGAAGTTCAGGGCCAATTACCGGGTAAGCTCGTTTCAAAAAAATTTCCCCGGGGCCGACCCTGAACTTGAACTAAAAAACTTGCAAACTGGTTTCCAAAATGGGAAGAATATGCCAATCTGAAACGATAATGATTACCAGTTGTTTAAATCTATCCAAATCTACGAAGACGTTCGTTTATGATACAATAACTGTTCGCTTTTGATACAGTCTTTTCGTATCCTTTTTTGTAAAAATTTAGTTGCCACCGCTTTGTATTTATGGTATACTTGCAGCATTGAGATAAGGCCAACAGTTATGGATAACACCATTTCGTTATTGAAAACATTTAAATCCGTTGCGCCTTGTATTCTCAACTTACTCAAACGATGAATTTAAAGAATGCATCAATATTGGTGATCGATGATGACCAGGATGTATTAACGGCAGTCCGGTTGCTGCTTAAGACTGAGGTTAAAAATGTGGTTACTGAAAAAAATCCTCAAAATCTCCGCTGGCTTTTGAAGGATGCTTATGACGTGATCCTGCTTGATATGAATTTTACCAGCTCGATCAACACCGGCAATGAAGGATTGTTCTGGCTGAAAGAGATCAGGAAAATAAAATCTGATGTTTGTGTCATCATGATCACAGCTTATGGAGACATTGATCTTGCAGTTAGGTCATTGAAAGAAGGGGCTACTGATTTTGTGATCAAGCCCTGGCATAATGAAAAATTACTCGGCATCATAAAAGAAGCGTTAAGAAAAAAAGAGAACAAGACAGTTCCCGTAAGCCAGCAAAATGGCGAATCAGTGATCGGTAAAGAATTGATCGGCGAATCGGAGGTAATGGAAGAGATATTTCTTAAAATTGGGAAGATCGCTCCAACGGATGCAAATATTTTAATATTGGGAGAAAACGGAACAGGGAAGGATCTCATTGCGAAAGCGATTCAACAGCAATCGATGAGAGCCGACAAACCATTCATTAAAGTTGATGTGGGAGCGTTGACCGAATCATTATTTGAAAGTGAGTTGTTCGGTCACAAAAAAGGAGCTTTTACAGATGCCCGTGAAGACAGGATCGGAAGATTTGAAATGGCAAATGGCGGCACGCTTTTTCTTGATGAGATCGGTAACATTTCCCTGCACCAGCAGGCAAAACTTTTGAGTGTTCTGCAAAACAGGCAGATATCAAGAATAGGCAGCAATGAAATAATTCCTATTGACATCCGCCTGATCTGCGCCACCAATGTTTCTTTAGCTGAGTTAGGCAATGAAAACAGGTTTAGAAAAGATCTTATTTATCGTATCAACACGGTGGAGATAATGATGCCTCCGCTCCGTAAGCGGGGAAGTGATATTATTTTACTAGCCAGGCATTTTGCGAGGTTATACAGTAACAAATACATGAAGATCACACCTGAATTTGATAAAAAAGCTATGGAGAAACTATTGAGCTATAATTATCCGGGCAATGTTCGTGAACTACAATATACTATTGAGCGTGCAGTGATCATGGCCGATGAAGAAGTGCTGCAGCCAAAAGATATTATCTTCTCACCTCTTGAAACGCCTTCTGTTTCAGAAAATGAACCGGCCGAATTAAAATTGAGTGCTATTGAAAAAAATACAATTCTTAAAGTCATTGAAAAACATAATGGAAATATTACAAAGGCTGCAAAGGAATTGGGATTAACAAGAACTGCTTTATACAGGAGGTTAAGTAAGTATGATATATAAAGACGCCCTCTGTCTCCCTAAAGGGAGGACTTGGAGCGAAAATTTTTTTGATAAATAGTAGTTCTTTGAAAGTTGAAATGCTTAATTACAACCAGCTCATTAATAATAATATGCTTGGCCTCCCTCTCCCTTTGGAGAGGGACCGAGGGTGAGGCCCATGAATTTTAAAAATTTTGAGTGGCGGATTTTAATAAGGGTGTTATTTCTTTTTATCACACTCTCCTTTGCTTCATTTCTCCTGGTAAAGCAGTGGTACGTTTATCTATTAATAGCCGCCCCGGTCATCATCTACCAGCTCATTGATATTTTTCGTTTTCAAAAGAAGGCACAGGATGAGCTGAATGAATTTGTGGAATCCGTTCACTATCGCGATTTTTCAAGATATTTCGATGTAAAGCATGCACCTATTGAATTGCAACCTTTGCGTAAAGGTTTTAATGAGATCAACACGACTTTTAAGGTCATCAGCAAAGAAAAGGAAACCCAATATCAATATCTTCAAAAGATCCTGGAGCTGGTTGATACAGGTATTCTTTCGTACGAAGAAGAAACAGGCCTGGTCGTTTGGATGAATGAGTCGCTAAAAAAAATGATGCAATTACCTTACCTGAAAACTATACATTCCCTGGAAAGAAGAGACCAAGGATTATATAAAGAAGTTTTGACATTAAAGCCGGGTATTAGTAGGATCGCCTCCGCTCATTTTGAAAAGACATCGTTTAAGATATTGCTTTCTGCGACTGCTTTCCAAACGGAAGGAAAGGTCTATAAGCTGGTTGCTTTTCAAAATGTGAACGAGGCATTGGATGAAACCGAGTCAAAGGCCTGGCAAAAATTATTAAGTGTGATGACCCATGAGATCATGAACTCGGTAGCCCCGATCTCATCGCTGGCGGAAACATTAAAGCACAGGCTGCAGCAATCGGTCACTTCATTAAATGATGATAGCGGATCACTTGACGATCTTGAACTGGGAATTGATACCATTAAAAGGAGAAGTGAGGGCTTATTGAAATTTGCCGAGACCTACCGCAACCTGAATAAGATCACAACATTGAATTTGAAAAAAGTATATGTGCGGGAACTTTTTGGCAACCTGCTCCAGTTAATGCAACCCACTCTTGAACAGAAAGACATTGAGCTGGAAACTATATTAAAAGATACAGACCTTCAGTTGGAAGTTGACGTCAATCTCATTGAGCAGGTTCTGATCAATCTCGTGGTAAATGCGATCGAAGCGATCAAGGATAGCACGGCTCCAAAGATCGTATTATCGGCTTACGTCGCCTCCAATTACAGGTCGGTCATTAAGATTGCGGATAACGGAAATGGGATGCCTCCTGAATTACTTGATAAAATTTTTGTTCCCTTTTTCAGCACAAAAAAGAGTGGCAGCGGCATCGGTCTTAGTCTTTGCAAACAGATCATGATGCTTCATCGTGGAAATATCCAGGTGCAATCTGTAGAGGGAGAGGGGACAGCCTTTCTTTTGCAGTTTTAAAAAATTTACAAAAACGCAGGGAGAAGATTCTTTATTTTTGCACCCCTTGTGCCGGCCGAAGCTGTCACAGGCGTATGGAGACTTGCTCGAGTGGTTGAAGAGGCACGCCTGGAAAGTGTGTATACGGGAAACCGTATCGAGGGTTCGAATCCCTCAGTCTCCGCAACGGAAGCAATGAAATTGTCTGCCCTGTCAACTAACATCAAAAAGTTCACCTACTTTTATTTTCCTGGTAATCCATTTTAATCATCTAAATCGTGGCTCTTTACCAGTTATTTGCCTGGTCGGGATTCAGGCGCTCGCTTACATCAACAGGCTGATGATCTTTCCAGTTCGGATCATATTTTACAAAAAAGGAGATCCAGATACTTCTTGACAGGCGCATAAGCCAGGGCTGGAGAGCGACTAATAAAACAGCATTGAAGCCTAACCAAAAAAAGAAGCGGTTATCATCAACTGATAGACCGATCGTCAACCACCATATGACCAGGCTCAGTACACAAATTGCAACACTGAGTACGTAACTCACATAACTTGTTCCATAGTAAAACCCTACTTCAATTTCCGTTGGCTGACCACATACAGGACACTCCTTATGCATCTCCATATTCTTTTTCAGCTTTATGCTGATGGAGTTTTTGAATAATTTTCCTTCCCTGCACCGGGGACAATAACAACCTAATGTCGACGATACATAACCTCTTGATTTTTTCTTTTCGGAGCTCATCATTGTTGTGTAACTAAAAACTGGTTAATGATTTTTTCTAATTGACCGGCCTGCACTACGCCCGCCTGCCGCCATAAGATATTTTTATTTTGGATCAACATCAAAGTGGGAACACTTTGTATATCAAAAGCAGAAGATACTACCGGGCTTCTGTCCACATCAACTTTCAAAATACGGATCTTATCACCCATCCTCTGGCGGAGTTCCGTCAATACCGGTTTCATCAATTTACAAGGGCCGCACCATTCAGCAAAGAAATCGATAAACACAGGCCTGTCACCCTGTATAATGTCATTAAAAGTTTCTTTTTCATTTTCTGTTTCCATATAACTTCTTTTACTATTCGGACCACTATAACCTTGCCATTTCGCTCATTCTTTAAGTGCTTTTTCCATTTGCATGCTTCTGCTTCCCTTTATCAGGATGCTTGTGTTTTCAAATTTCTGTTGTAGCATCCAATCCTTTACTTCATCAGAATTTTTGAGCTGATGAAAAGGATGAGTAATTTTCTCAAATTCATTTCCTACGAGTATCACCTCTTTCCACTTGTGATCCCCGATCTGCTTAACTAATGCTTTGTGTTCTTTTTCACTCTCATTTCCCAACTCGGCCATTGATCCCAGGATCAAAACTTTGTCACCCGGCATTTTGGAAAAATTTTCAATGGCTAATTTCATGCTGCTGGGATTAGCATTATAAGCGTCGAGTATGATCTTATTGTCTCCTTTTTGAATTAGCTGTGAGCGGCTGTTCGATGGAGTGTAATTTTCGATGGCAGACTTAATTTTTGAATCGGGCACCTTGAAAAATTCTCCTATCGTTACCGCTGCAAGAACATTTGGCAGATTATATTCTCCGACCAATTGTGTCTTTATTTCTTTTTCATCAAGACCTTGTAAAATTTCAACTTCAAGAAGCGGATCACTTTTTAAAACCCTGCCAATTATATGCGCATCGTCTCCTGTTCCGTACTTAATGATACCACTAATTCCTTTGCTCATTTTTTGCAGGTAATCATAATCCCACATCACAAACGCATAACCGTGAGTCAATATTCTTAAATAGTCAAATAGCTCCCCCTTTGCTTTTCGAACTCCCTCTTCGCTGCCGAAGCCTTCAAGATGCGCCTTACCGCAGTTAGTGATCAATCCGTGCGTAGGAAGCGCTATCTCACAATAAGACGCAATTTCGCCAATATGATTAGCCCCCATTTCGATGACGGCCATTTCCGCATCGCCTTTTATTTTTAAAATGGTAAGTGGAATACCGATATGATTATTGAGATTTCCTTCCGTGGTATAAGTGGTATACGTTGTGGAAAGAACCGCGTGAATTAATTCTTTTGTAGTTGTCTTTCCGTTACTTCCTGTTATGGCAATAAAAGGAATCCCGCCATTGCGGGACAAGTTATTGAATTGTTTGCGATGGTGATTTGCCAGTTGCTGAAGCGCAATTAATACATCATCGACCAATATTGTTTTACCGGGGATCTCAAATCTTTTTTCATCGATGACTGCATGAGATGCTCCTTCTTCAATTGCTTTTTGCGCAAATTCATTTCCGTTGAAATTAGCACCCTTCAGGGCGAAGAAAATATCGTCTTTTTTTATTTTGCGGGTATCGGTTTGTACGGAAGGATACTTTTTATAGATCTCATACAGTTCAGAAATTTCCATGGCGCAAAGGTAAGATGAGGATAAAACAAAAAATCCCGGCAGCGTTGCCGGGACCTGGTTTGTTCTATATTCAAATTATTTCTTTCGCGTATTTTGGCGCTTGCTCTTCCACCAGTTACCGGTTTTCCGCTTATTACCCTCGGGGCTACCCATACGGTCCATAGAGCAACGGAAACCTAAGGTACTCATAGACTGATCTTCTTCAAGGAAACGGCGTGTGCCGGGGCTTAACCAATAAGGACGATCGTTCCAGCTACCTCCTTTGTAAACCCTTGAATGATCGCTGATAAGCGTTGTAATTCCGTAACCGTATGAGGATTGGGATAAACTATCACCATCTAAATAGTTGATCACGTTTCCGCGCTGATAATTGCGGCGGCTCCTGCTTTCTGAATCGGAAACGTCGCGCATTTTCACCTGGCCGATGCTGTCAATTTCAGCTTCGCCATTTTGATTTTTATATAATGATTGATATTTATTACCGCGGAAAGGATTTGTCTCATCTTCTGAAGAAAGATCCATGGTTGTCATGGGGCGATATACATCACGTACCCACTCACTCACATTACCGGCCATATTATACAAACCAAATGAATTTGGATAGAATGATTTTACTTCCGAGGTATAGAAGGCACGGTCATTCAAACCACCGGCCACACCGGCAACGTCGCCAGAGCCACGTTTGAAGTTTGCAAGAAATGAACCCTGCCAGCTACCATGACGTGTGTCACGTAAGCCATACACGTTTTGTGACCAGGGATAAATTTGTTTATTCATCGCAAGCTCTTCACCTCTTTTTCCTTCTTTCGTACTGGGTCTTGGGTTTTGATCGATCAAGCCATAAGCTGCATATTCCCACTCGGCTTCACTCGGCAGCCGGTAATTGGGAAGTAATAAACCATCTTCAAAACTCACTGTGGTACGCGGAGTTCCTTGTGGAGTTTTAAGTGGATTCTTTTTTGAGGCAGCAGTTTTACCGGGTTGTGCCTGGTAAAGACCTAACAAATATGACTTAGTGGTGAAATTATTTTCCTGTTGTTCACCCTGCAGGGATTGTTTGGCTACATAACCTTTATTGATCAAAATACCTTCATTCACACGGTCACTGCGCCACAAAGCATAGTCTGAAGCTTGTCTCCAGGTCACACCCACTACGGGATAATTATTAAATCCCGGGTGGCGAAAATAGTATTCAACCAAAGGCTCGTTGTAGCTTAACTCACTTCTCCAGCAGAGGGTATCGGGCAATGCACCATCGATGATCTTTTGGTTGTTTGGGTCGGCAGAAGGATCAAATACTTTATTCAGCCAATATAAATATTCACGATAGTGAAGATTGGTCACCTCTGTTTTGTCCATATAAAATGAAGCGACGGATACACGGCGGGGAACATTATTCCAATCGCCCATTACGTCTTCATCCACCTGGCCCATGGTGAAGGTACCACCCTGTACAAACACAAGACCGGGTCCAAGGCCCTGTTCGTTCGCTTTGGCTACCTGGAAACCGCCCATGTTTTTATCATTATAGTTCCAGCCTGTAGCTTCTGATTTATCGTATTTCTTTTTCCCGAATAGCCCGCCGTTTTTACACGAAGCAAGAATAGCTCCGCAACAAAGGAGGATTAATAGATTTTTCAATGTCATAGTTTTTTGCATAAACCTGTGAATTGGAATATTTTTAAACGCGGATCAGGGTAAAAATATTGCTACAAAGAATAATTTTTCCTGTCGCAATTGCGAATATAAATACTTTAAATTACCGCGGGTAGGGGCAACTACTTTTTTTAGGACGTGGATTTCCTATAGTTTAATATTTTCAGGACGCTGTGAAACAACGTGTTTTATTGATATTGGCTGTTTTTATTGGGGTTTTTGTTCAGTCCCAGCGCATTTATAAAGCTAATTCCGTATTGGCCACAGGAAATTGGTATAAAATTGCTGTAAAAGAGCCGGGGGTCTATAAGATCGACATTCCTTTTCTTTCTGAACTTGGAATAAACGCCGCCAATCTTTCGTCTGGTTCAATCCGGTTATTTGGTAATGGAGGCGGCATGTTACCAGAGGCTAACAATATTCCCAGGCCGGATGACCTTCAAGAGAATGCGATCATGGTTGTAGATGGAGGGGATGGAATTTTGAACGGGGCGGATTATATTTTATTTTTTTCAAACGGAGTCGATCAATGGATAAAGGATTCTGTTGACAAGCGGTTCACTCATAAAAAAAATCTTTATAGTGATAAGGCTTATTACTATTTATTGATTGGGACTAATGGAAAACGCATCGGTGATTCGCCAGGCGGTTTTGTTCCAAACGTAGTTGTTAACTCGTTTGATGATCGTTTATTTCATGAGCTTGATACAATAAATTTTTTGGCAAGTGGCAAGGAGTGGTACGGAGAAGAATTTTCAAATACGCCGGGGCACTCGCTTGCCCGGAGTTTCTCATTTAATGTTCCGGATATTCAAACCTCTTTTCCTGTAACAGTGGTGACTGATTGCCTGGCAAGATCAGTAAGCATTGCAAGCCGGTTTGACGTTTCTTTAAACAATCAACCTGTGCAGCAAATAACTATTTCACCAGTCAGTGGAGGTCAATATGATGCCGTGGCACAGGAAACGAAAGCCCAGGTGAGCACGAATACTTCACAGGCAGATCTGTCGATCAATTACAGTTACGTTCCGGGAAGTTTCAATTCGCAGGGATGGTTGAATTGGTTTGAAATATTTGACCGCCGCAATTTGTCAATGAATGGTGTCAGCCAGTTATTGTTTCGTGATTGGGCCAGCGTGGGAAATAATGTTGCTGAATTTGATATCACCCATGCGAATCAGGGTACACAAGTTTGGGATGTTACTGATCCTGTCACCCCGGTAAAAATGCAAGGAAGCCTGCAGGGGACTGATCTCAGGTTTGCCGGTAGTTGTGCACAACTTAAAGAATATGTTGCATTCAATCCGTCAAATTTTCTTCGGCCAACTGCAATTGGAAAAATTCCAAACCAGGATCTGCATGGGCTGCCACCTGCAGATTTTATTATTGTAACAACACAAGCGCTGTTACCCCAGGCACAACGACTGGCGGATTTTCACCGAGCAAAAAATAACCTAAGGTATGTGATGGCTACAACGGACCAGGTGTACAATGAATTTTCCTCCGGTGTGCCCGATCCTTCTGCTATTCGTGACCTGGTAAAAATGTTTTATGATCGTTCGGCTTCTTCTCCGTCTAAACGGCCAAAATATCTTTTGCTTTTTGGCGACGCTTCTTTTGATTATAAGGATCGGATAAATAACAACACGAATCTTGTACCCGCTTATGAAAACGGTAATTCATTAGATCCCCTGGGTAGTTATACATCTGATGATTTCTTTGGTTTTTTGGATGATAATGAAGATATCAATTCCACGATCGTCATCAATCAACTTGATATTGGCATCGGAAGGATCCCGGCAAAAAATGCCGGGGAAGCGAAAAATTATGTCGACAAGGTAGAAACATACTATAATAAAGAAAGCCTTGGCCCCTGGCGAAACAATCAGTTATTTATCGCCGATGATGAAGATTTTAATTTGCATCTGCAGGATGCCGAGGTGTTAACGACAACGTCACAAACCACGGCGCCCGTCTTTAATATCACAAAAGTTTACCTGGATGCTTTTAAACAGGAGAGTGGGGCCGGTGGAAGTCGCTATCCACAGGCAAATCAGGTCATCAACAACCAGGTATATAATGGAACACTCATCTGGAACTACAGCGGGCATGGAGGAGCAAGCAGGTTAGCCGAGGAAGTGATCCTGGACCAGGACATTGTCAGCAACTGGAACAATACGAATAGGCTTCCTTTATTTGTTACTGCTACCTGCGATTTTGCGCCGTATGATAACCCAACCATTAATTCACTAGGTGAAAACATTCTGCTGCGGGCACAAACGGGAGGCATAGCTTTAATGACAACAACGAGGGTCGTTTTTTCTTTCAGTAATCGAATTATTAATAACAATTATCTTCAGTTTGCCCTGAACAGAGACAGCAGCGGATCATACAAAAGCCTTGGCGAATCAATACAGGCGGCAAAGAATTACACCTACCAAACTTCGACGGACATTGGCAATAATCGAAAGTTCACTTTGCTTGGAGATCCTGCATTAACTATCGCTTATCCTTTTCTGAAGATCCGTGCAACGAAAGTGAATAATATCCCTGTTTCACAGGCTGACACGATTCGCGCAACCGACAAGGTTGTCATGGAAGGGGAAGTCACTAATTTAGCGGACAATCTTTTATCCGATTTTAATGGCACGGTTTATCCTGTCGTCTTTGACAAAATACAAACCATAAATACCCTGGCAAATGATCCTGGCAGCCAGGTTTCGTCTTTCCAGGCTCAAAACAACATCTTATACAAAGGCAAAGCGTCGGTTGTAAACGGAAAATTTTCTTTCAGCTTTAAAGTTCCCAGGGATATCAATTATCAATTCGGCAACGGCAAGCTTAGTTTGTACGCTGAAAATGGGAGCAATGACGCGAGTGGCTATTTCACAAATTTCATTGTTGGGGGTGCCGGGAATAATGCAGATAATGACAAAGAAGGTCCGGTGATAAAAGCTTATCTGAATGATGAAAAATTTGTAAGCGGAAGCATCACAAACGAAAATCCTGTCCTTATTGTCAAGCTTAGCGATTCATCTGGAATTAATACGGCTGGTACAGGTATCGGCCATGATATTGTTGCTACTTTGGATAATGATAATCGTCAATATTTTATTCTGAACGACCTTTATGAAGCCGATCTGAACAGTTACCAGCAAGGCACTATCCACTTTCAATTGCCCACTTTGACCGCCGGGATCCATTCTTTAAAAATTAAGGCATGGGATGTGCTGGATAATTCTTCAGAATATATTCTGGAATTTAATGTGTCCAGGGACGAAGAACTTGTTTTAAGTCATGTTCTGAATTATCCTAACCCGTTTACCACTAAGACTCAGTTTTGGTTTGAGCATAATAAGCCGAATCAGAACTTGCAGGTTAAGGTACAGGTCTTTACATTAACCGGCAAAGTCGTAAAAACTATAAAACAGACAATAAACGACGCTGGAAATCGTTCTTGTGAAGTTGAATGGGACGGACGTGACGAATTTGGCGATAAACTGGGGCGGGGTGTTTACTTATACCGGCTGACAGTGATCTCAATTGACGGCAAAAAAGAAAGAAAAACTGGAGAAATTGGTTATTCTTTAGTTGCTTATCCCCAGGGTCCAATATTTTAAGATAAAACTTTAAAGCCGCTATATTTGCGCACCAATTTAAATTCACTGATGATGAGATCTACTGCTTCGAAGCTTAGTTTAGGAAGTGTATTCGTACTCTTTTTTGCAACAATGGTGTCTGCACAAACAAACAAATTGAACGTAGTTACTACGGCAGTTCCCTTTTTAAGAATTTCTCCGGATGCAAGAACAGGTGGGATGGGTGACCTTTCAGTTGCCACATCGCCAGATGCAAATTCCGGGTTTTATAATCTTGCTAAAATTCCGTTTAATGAGTCACAGGGAGGTGTGGGTGTTACTTACACTCCATGGTTAAAAGACCTCGGGTTGAACGACGTATATCTTGCCTCATTGGCAGGTTACTATAAATTTGATGAGAACCAGGCGATCAATGCGTCTGTTCGTTATTTCAGTCTTGGGAATATCCAGTTCACTGATAATTTGGGGAACGATCTTAATTCATTTCGTCCAAAAGAATTCGGAATTGATGTGGGTTATTCGCGCAAATTGTCGGATAAAATGGGCATCGGCGTAGGATTGAAATATATCTACTCAAACCTTGCCGGGGGTGCAGCTACAAACGGTTCGAATTACAAGGCAGGCACTGCAGTAGCAGGGGATCTTGGTTTTTATTACGAAGGAAAAAATGAAATAGGTACCGGATGGGCTTTTGGTGTTGCATTGACTAACCTCGGTTCTAAGATCGCTTATACAGATAATGCAGATCAAAAAGATTTTATCCCTGCAAATCTTGGGTTTGGCACTACTTACACAAAGGTCTTTGACGAACAAAACAAAATATCATTTGGTGTTGATGTAAATAAATTATTGGTACCAACGCCACCGGCAGAAGGCAACCAGGCTGCTTTGGATGAATATCGCAAGCAAGGTGTGGTAGGCAGTTGGTTTAGCTCGTTTACTGATGCACCCGGCGGTGCCAGTGAAGAGTTGAAAGAATTTCAATTTTCTATAGGTGGTGAATATTGGTATAATAACCAGTTTGCTTTGCGTGCGGGTTATTTTTGGGAAGACGCAACAAAAGGAAACCGGAAATATTTCACAATGGGTATTGGAATTAAGTACAATATTTTTGGTTTGAACTTCTCTTACCTGATCCCTTCAGGTAGCGGCGTGAACCGAAATCCATTATCAAACACCCTTCGTTTCTCATTGTTGTTTGATCTGGATGGGCAAAATGGTACCACCACCAGCGACCAATAAACAATCAAACTTAATTTTTTCTTGCGTCCCGCCTCGACGCGGGACTTTTTTTGTCGGAGGCTCTCTGAAATGTGCCACAGTTTAAGAGGTTCCTTCGGATCTATCATAATTTTTCTAACTGTGGCACATTTATATACACCTGCTATATTTGCTCAATAAATAATCAGATGTCTTACAGGATCGGATTTGGAATTGATTTTCATCAATTGGCTGCGGCAAGAGAATTATGGATAGGAGGAGTAAAAATTCCTCATCACAAAGGAGCCATTGGTCATAGTGATGCTGATGTGTTGCTGCACGCCATATGTGATGCTTTGTTAGGTGCAGCCTGTCTTGGAGATATAGGGCTGCATTTTCCCAACACGTCAAAGGAATTTGAAAATATTGATAGCAAAATTCTTTTGAAAAGAACTTTTGAATTGGTGCAGAAAGAAAATTACAAAATAATAAATATTGACAGCACGATCTGCCTCGAAGAACCAAAGATCAGACCCCATGTATCCGAAATGCGAAGGATTATTGCTGAAATTATCGATGTTTCTGATGGTGACATTTCAATTAAAGCAACCACAACAGAAAAAATGGGTTTTATTGGTCGTGAAGAAGGAATTGCAGCCTATGCCACTGTTTTACTCGAAAAGATCTAATTGTTCAATTGTGTGATTGTTCAATTGTCTGTAGAGAATCTGGTTATTGCGAACTTTTCAATTCCGCTGGGTTTAAGTCCTGAACCTTGGGTCTTGTACCTTGAGCCTTGTCACTTATCTTTGTCCGCATGTCATTGGTCCATGTTAAGATCATAAATAGATCTAATAATACTTTGCCTGAATATGCAACGGCTGATTCTTCGGGAATGGATATAAGAGCTGATCTTAATGAAACGGTTACTATTAAACCGCTTGAAAGGGTTTTGATCCCTACAGGCTTATTTATCGAACTGCCCCATGGCTATGAAGCACAGATACGTCCAAGAAGTGGCCTGGCTATAAAATACGGCATTACCTGTCTGAATACACCCGGGACCATCGACGCAGATTATCGTGGCGAGATCAAGATCATTCTTATCAATCTTTCCCAGGAACAGCACTCCATTCAACCTGGTGACAGGATCGCACAAATGATCATTCAGAAAGTCGAAAAAGCATTCCTGGACCGGTGATCGAATTAAATGAAACTGAAAGAAACGCAGGTGGATTTGGCCATACCGGTAAGCAATAAAAATTATGACACGCATTTTTTTTATTTTGATCATTTCTATTCTTGCACTCATGTCCTGCAAGCCAACAAAAAAGATCCAGACAGCTATCAGCACAAGAAAGGATACTGCCACTGTGGCCGTCGTTGGATCATGCAAAAGATGATTCGATCCGCTTCATAAAAGATACCTATCATAGTATCATGGCCAATCAAATAAACTATACAACCTTTTCGGCTAAGATGAATGTAGATTATGTTGATGCTGATGATAAGAAATATAATGTGAATGCAAACCTCAGGATGTATAAGGACAGTGCTGTGTGGATATCGGTCAACGCCATTTTTGGCATTGAAGGACTCAGGGCGCTGATCACGAGGGATTCAGTAAAAATCCTGGATAAGCAAAATAAGTTTTATACGGCAAGAAGCATCGAATACCTGCAGGAGGTAAGTGCATTACCTGTTAATCTTTCGACTTTGCAGGATATTATCATTGGCAATGCAGTTTTTGTAGACAGTAATATTATCTCTTATACGAAATTTGACAACTCTATTTCATTACTAAGTATCGGGAAGACCTTTAAGAACCTGGTTACGTTGAACGAAAATAAATTACTGCTGCGTATGAAACTGGACGACCTTGATGAGCTGCGTAACAGGACCGGCGACCTGACCTACAGTGATTACGAGAATAAACGGGGCGTGAACTTTTCTAAGATCCGCAAGATCACGTTTGCTGAAAAAAAGAAACTGGATGTGCGGCTTGAATTCAAGCAGTACAATTTTAATGAGGACTTAACATTTCCGTTCTCAATTCCTAAAAATTATAAAACAAATTAAATTGATAAAATTTAATTTACGAGAGGTCGTTATAAACCTTACTACCGTTGATTGCTAAATAATTTTTTATGAAGAGACTATTTTTTCTTTTTGTTTTTGTCTTTATAGGTGCGGGATTCATTTATGCACAGGACGATAAAGCGCAAATGGAAAAAGAGCGGCAGGAAATTCAGCAGGAGCTCGCTGATCTTCAAAAGAATTATGACCAGATCAAAGGACAGAGAAGCGCCACCCTGGGCCAGTTGAGCGTTTTAAAAAGAAAGATCCAGGTGCAGGAACGTTACCTGAATAATATCAACAGGGAGATACGCTATCTCAATGATGATATTTACTACAGCACACTGGAGATAATCAAAATGAGGAAACAGCTCGATACGCTGAAGGCGCAATACTCCCGCAGTGTTGTATATGCATACAAAAACAGGAGCAACTATGATTTTCTAAATTTTATTTTTTCAGCAACCAATTTTAACGATGCGCTTAAGAGAATTGCTTATTTGAAATCATACCGGTCTTATCGTGAGCAGCAGGTAAACAGTATAATTGAAACGCAACAGCAAATTGAAAAAAGAAAGCAATTGCAGATCGGCCAGATGAATGAAAAGAAGATGGCCATCCAAAACCAGGCAAAACAGGTGCAGGTGCTACAGGGCCAGAAAAAGGAAAAGGATGAAGCAGTGAATGAGCTGAGGTCACAGGAGAAGGAGTTAAAAAAACAAATAGCGTCTAAACAGAAAAGAGACCGGGATCTGAAAAGTGCCATTCTTGCTATCGTAAGAAGGGAAGCAAAAAAAGCAGAAGAGGAAGCAAAGGCTAAGGCAAAAACAAAAGAAAATGTAACTACTACCGACGTAGGCGCTGCAAACACCAACACAAGGACCGCAACACCAGCGGCCAGGCCCAATAGCTATCTTGATCTAAATGCTGAGGACAAAAAATTGAATGCTGATTTTTTTCGTAACAAAGGGATACTACCCTGGCCAGTTGACCAAGGTGTCCCGACTATTCATTTTGGTCCCTATGCAGTGGAAGGGACTAAATTGAAAGGAGATAATCCCGGTGTCACCATATCAACTCCAATGGGTACATCCGTTAAATCTGTTTTTGAAGGACAAGTCGCCGGCGTTTATAATTTGGGTGATGGAATGGCCGTGACAATACGCCACGGAAAATATTTTACAACCTATAGCAATCTCAGCTCGGTGAATGTAAGCAAGGGAGCGACGGTCGCTACAGGTCAGGTAATTGGCAAAGCGGGTCAATCAGATGATGGGAACGGGGGCCAGATAGATTTCATATTGATGATCGAAAGTAAGAACGTAAATCCTGAGCCCTGGTTGAGGAGAAGATAAAAGCCCATCCCTTTTATGATTAAGAAAGGTGAAGCCATGCTAAAGCCCTTTCCAGGGGCAAGGATAGAGAAAGGTTCTATTCAAATTACTATTGGTCTTTCAAATAGATTGCTTGATCTGAACCCTTCCCTTGGGAAGTGACAGGGTTAGGCTAAAAATCGCTGATACAATCTTTCATACTCCGGGACGATATTCTGTATATCGTATTTCTTAGCGTGATTCGCTGCCCTTTTTTTAAATGCCTTCAAAACATCGTCATTTCGCAGGATCTCTAATGACTGTTGCGTCATCGACTCAATATCTTTCACGTTACTCATATAGCCTGTTACTCCCGGGATGATTATCTCGCTTAATCCCCCGGCATTGGATGCAACTACAGGAACACCGGCTGCCATCGCTTCAAGAGCGGCCAGGCCAAAGCTTTCATACTCCGAGGGAAGCAGAAAGAGATCGGCAATCGCAAGAATGTCTTCCATCTGTTCCTGCTTTCCTACAAACTGAACTTCGTCGCAAAGGTTTAGCTTGCGACATAGTTCTTCTGCCGTTTGTCGTTCGGGTCCATCGCCAACAAATAAAAGTTTTGATGGCAGTTCTTTATGGACGTTGTAAAATATTTGTACCACATCCTGCACCCTTTTTATTTTCCTGAAGTTGGAAGCATGTAATAAGATCCTTTCACCATTGGGAGCGATGACTCTTCTGAAAGCATCGATCGGCTTGCGGGTGAAGCGTTGCACATCCACAAAGTTGAAGATAACCTCGATCTCTTTTTCGATCTTGAAGATCTTGTAAGTCTCGTCACGCAGATTATTTGACACCGCGGTTATTGCATCACTTTGATTGATAGAAAAGGCGACAACAGGTGCATACATTTTATCTCTTCCTACCAGTGTAATATCTGTTCCGTGCAGCGTAGTAATGACAGGGATCTCTTTATTTTCTTTTTTCAGGATCTGTTTGGCGAGATAGGCTGCAGAGGCATGAGGAATTGCATAGTGCACATGCAGCAGGTCAAGATTGTTGTTTCTTATCACATCAACCATTGTACTTGCCAGGGCTGTTTCGTAAGGCGGATAATCAAACAGCGGATAAGTAGGGACCTGCACTTCATGATAAAATATATTCGGAATAAAGCCATTCAGCCGCACCGGCTGCTGGTAAGTAATAAAATGTACCTGGTGATCTTTTTGTGCTAACGCCTTTCCTAGTTCCGTTGCCAATACACCGCTACCTCCAAATGTGGGATAGCATACAATTCCTATTCTCATATTTTTTCGAAATGCTTTACGAAGGTAAATACTATAGATAACCTAACCCTTCCTTTCATAACAATATTATTTCATTCATCTCAAATATTTTGCGTCGAATAACCGGTTTGATTTATTTTAGCCGGATTGAATGATGTAATATATGAGAAAACTTTTTATTAACCTTTTTGCTTTTTTTATTTGTACTTATTGCTTTGCACAAAATGTCCGACAGGACTCCCCTGGGGAGTCCGTTGCGAGCTTTGACGATGATTCAATTATGATACGTCGTATTGCCGACGAAATTCTTTTGCATAGTAAGGCCTATGATAATCTTCATGACCTTACCAAAAATGTTGGCAGTCGTCTATCAGGCTCGCCTGGATTTTATAAGGCCGAGAAATGGGGCCTGAAAGTTTTGCAGCAAGCAGGTGCAGATAGAGTATGGTTGCAGGAATGCATGATCCCTCACTGGGTAAGAGGCGGAAAAGATGAAGCAACGGCAAACATTGTTTCGCAGAAAAAAAGCCTTGATGTTATTGCTTTGGGGAACTCACTCGGGACAGGATCAAAAGGAATTTCAGCAAATGTTGTTGAAGTAAGATCATTTGAGGAGTTGGAAAAGAAAAAGGATTCGGTAAAGGGAAAGATCGTTTTTTTTAATTATAAATTCAATCCCACTTTTGTTAACGCGTTCCAGGCTTATGGTGATGCGGTAAGATACAGGGGAGCAGGTGCCAGCCAAGCTGCGAAGTATGGTGCGCTGGCAGTGATCGTAAGAAGTATGAGTGAAAGCACAGACAATAATCCTCATACCGGAGCGCTACGCTATGATACTACATTTCCTAAAATCCCAGCTGTGGCCATTGGCTTAAAAGACGCAGACCTGCTGGACACCACTCTCAGGCAGAAATCAGTCGCTGTGTTATTGAAAACAAACGGACACTTTCTTCCTGATACGGTAGGCCATAATGTGATCGGGGAATTGACCGGAGTAGAATTTCCTGACGAGTATATTACTGTTGGTGGTCATCTTGACAGTTGGGATCCTGCCGAAGGTGCTCACGATGATGGCGCCGGTATCGTACACACCATTGAAGTTCTTCGTGCGTTCAAAGCACTGGGATACAAACCAAGACACACGATTCGTTTTGTATTATTTGCCAATGAAGAAAACGGTTTACGTGGTGGAACAAAATACGCTGAAGAGGCGAAAGCTAAAAATGAAAAACACATTTTTGCCCTGGAAAGTGATGCAGGTGGATTTTCTCCCCGTGGTTATAGTTTCGGAGGCACAGCTGAACAATTAAAAAAAGTTCAGAGTTGGATCCCATTATTAATTTGGTATGGAGTGTATCAAATTGTTGGTGGAGGTGGTGGCGCTGATGTCAGTCCGTTGAATGCAAATTTGAGAACGCCTGTGGCAGAACTGGCACCTGATACACAACGTTACTTCGATTATCATCATGCCCGCAATGATGTGTTTGAAAATGTGAATAAAAGGGAATTAGAATTAGGCGCTGTGAATATGGCCGCCTTGATCTACCTCGTTGATAAGTATGGATTGTAAGACCTGTTGATTATTTATCATAGTTATTGTCAGAAAAGAAACGATGACTGACGATTTAAGTCATTTTAACAGATCTGAAATTGCCGATCGAACAGATGCAAAGGGAAATGAATCTACCACTTTCTGCATTTGTTTTTTTATTTCCTCATTGCAAAGATTCCCAATGCTTCCCTCATGAAGCCCCCTCCCAACCTCCCTTAGAGGGGGAGGAGTGAATGAACCTTCTTCAACCTTTTTTCCTACTATTTTGTAAGCATCACGGAATGGAACTCCCTGCATTACCAACTTATTGACTTCATCAACAGTAAACAGGTATTTATATTTTTCGTCGGCAAGGATATTTTTTTTGATCTCTATATTCGATAACATCAATCCTGCCATTTCAATACAATTCTTTAATGTTTTAAATGCGGGGAATAAATGTTCCTTTAACAATTGCAGATCACGATGGTAGCCCGAAGGCAGGTTCGTTGTCATCAGCATAATTTCATTGGGAAGAGACCTGATCTGGTTGCAATGAGAACGGACCAATTCAAATACGTCAGGATTTTTTTTGTGCGGCATAATACTGCTGCCTGTTGTTAATTCTGCAGGGAAAGAAATGAAATCAAAATTCTGATTTAAAAACAAGCAGGCATCCATAGAAAGCTTACTGAGTGTGTCCGCGACATTTGCCAAACCCATTGCCACTATTCTCTCCGTTTTCCCTCTTCCCATCTGTGCGTACACCACATTATAATTGAGATCCTCAAACCCAAGAAGTTTTGTTGTAAGTGTCCGGTTGATTGGGAATGAAGAGCCATAGCCGGCAGCAGAGCCAAGCGGGTTCTTATTTACAATATCATAAGCTGCTTTCAAAGTAATGATATCATCTGTTAAACTTTCAGCATAGGCACCAAACCACAAACCAAACGAAGATGGCATCGCTAATTGCAAATGTGTGTAGCCCGGCAAAAGATCGCCTTTATATTTTTCACTTTGCAACTGAAGTAATTCAAAAAATGGCTGAACCGATCTCACGAGTTCTTCAATTTCGTTTCTTAAAAAAAGTTTTATGTCGACAAGCACCTGGTCATTCCGGCTTCTTGCACTATGGATCTTTTTACCTGTATCTCCCAGCTTTTGCGTTAACAGGAGCTCAACCTGCGAGTGGACGTCCTCCATATTTTCGTCAATCGTGAAACCCCCGGCCCCTAAAGGGGAGTTTATAGTGGTGTATATATTTTGAAGTTCTTTCACCAATTGGTCCTTTTCTTCTTTATTAACCAGGCCAACGGTTTCCAGCATCTTTGCATGTGCAATGGAGCCCAGCACATCAAAAGGAGCTAACTGCAGATCAAATTGGCGGTCATTTCCTACCGTGAATTTTTCCACTTCTTTTAGTGACTCGATATTTTTTTGCCAAAGTTTCATAAACGGTTACCAGTTACAGGTTGCCGGTTTCCGGTAAAGGGAACTCATTCCAATTTTCTTCAACCCACTGAATAAATTTATTTATGCGTTTGCTTAATAAGTCATATTTGTTGCGCAAGTCATCATACTTCAATTTATCCGCTAAGGATTCGGTTTCAAATAAAAAATCAAGGTGGACAATGGTTTCATCACATTCGGCTTGAGAGTAGACAAGATATTTAACAAAATCGGCTTTGTATCTTTTTCTTCCATAGCCTTCGACTATCATTGCCGTTACTGATTTCGAAGATCTTCTAACCTGGCCACCTTCTTCATAAAGTTCGAATTTTGGCAACGTCAAAGTCATTTTATGAACTTCAATAGCGAATTTCTTCGAATCGTTATAAATATCAAGTTCTCTATAACTTTTCATACCATTTATCTTAACCAGTAACTGGAAACCGGTAACCGGAAACTTTTATAATATCTTACCCAATAAATTTATATACATCTCAATCCCTTTCCTTATTTCATCAGTATAAATATACTCATCCGCTGTATGACTCCTTGCAGAATCTCCCGGTCCCATCTTTAATGCAGGGAAAGACATCAATGCTTTATCTGATGTTGTGGGAGATCCGTAATAGTTTCTTCCTAATTCAATACCCGCTTTAACTAACGGATGATCCAACGCAATTGACGATGAGCGAAGCCGGAAACTTCTTGCCCTGATCTCACTTTGTACATTTTCTTTTATTGTATTGAACACTTCTTCGAAAGTATATAATTCATTCACCCGAACGTCAATTACAAACTTGCATTCGGCCGGAACAACATTGTGAGCCTTATTTTCAGTCTCAATAACCGTGATACTGATTTTTACCGGGCCTAACAAATCGGAAACTTTTGAAAACCGGCATGACATCAGCCATTCAATGTCTTTTATGGCTTTATAAATAGCATTTTCACCTTCGTTCCTTGCTGCATGACCGGCCTTTCCCCTGGCCACACAATCAAGTACCATCAACCCTCTTTCAGCAACGGCCATTTGCATTTCAGTCGGCTCGCCAACAATGGCGCAATCAATTTTATCAAGGTGCGGTAGCAACGATTCCACGCCATTGCTCCCGGAAATTTCTTCTTCTGCAGTGGCTGCAATGACAAGATTATATTTCAGGTCTGGCTTTGAGTGGTAATAAAGAAAGCAGGCTATCAACGATACGAGTGCTCCGCCTGCATCATTACTGCCGAGTCCAAATAATTTTCCATCACTTTCAATGGGTTTAAACGGATCAAGCGTGTATCCCTTATTAGGTTTTACAGTATCGTGGTGAGAATTGAGAAGGATGGTGGGTTTGGCTTCGTCATAAAATTTATTGGTGGCCCAGATATTATTCAGGTGAACTCTTGTCTTTACCCCCTTTCTTTCCAAAAATTCCTCAATGATGTCAGCAGTATTGTCCTCCTCCTTGCTGAATGAGGGTGTAGCAATGAGTTGTTTTAAAAGAACAAGAGCTTCCGTTTGCAGTATGGTGAGCTGGTCATTACTCATTTAAAATAGTTGTTCCTGCTTCGCCACTGATCAGTTCTTTCAATTGCTCTGCTTTGCCAATAATTACTTTCTTTACCCCACAATTAATAGCTGCAAAAGCATTATCCAGTTTGGGTATCATGCCGGCAAAGATCTTCGATGCCCCCATCCCCTGAAGCGGGGCTTTAAGTTCCTGGTAATAATCCCAACTTAATTTATGTATCACAGAATTTTCATCATTGATATCTGTCAGCACACCTGCCTTTTCAAATGAATAGATCAGAGTTACATCATAATATTTACTCATTGCTTTGGCAATTTCCTGAGCTATGGTATCCGCGTTGGTGTTTAATAACTGCCCTTCTTTGTTATGTGTAAGAGGGGCAACGACCAATGAAAGATTTTGTTTTAATAGGCTATCGAGCAGAGAAATATTTACATTGTCAATATCACCGACATATCCGTAATCAGAAACTTCATTGCTCCCCTTTACGGGATTGGGATTTGATTTTCTTTTATGTGCAAGAATCGCATCGCCGTCTGCTCCGCAAAGACCAATGGCATTACAGTCATACGACTGCAGCTGAGCCACTATATTTTTATTGATATAGCCTGCATAAACCATTGTTACGATTTTCAATGTTTCTCCATCAGTGATCCTCCGGCCATCTACCAGCTTTTGTTCAACGCCTAATTTTTCTGCCAGCTTTGTTGCTAATTTCCCTCCGCCATGTACCAGGATTTTTTTAGCTCCCAGCTCCTGAACGGGAGTTTGGATCTCAGCAAAATTTTTGAGAAATTCTTTAAGTTTAATTTCATCATCAATTATATTTCCCCCGATCTTAACTACATAAAGCGGCTGTTTGCCCCCATCCCCTAACGGGGAGCTTTGCAAAACGTCAATTGTTGCATCAATCTTTTGTAAAACTTCTTTACTGCTTTTGTAAACCACTTCATTATTAAAACGGAGAATTTTCAGACCAAGAGAAGACAGTGCCTTTTCCCTTAGAATGTCATTTTTTTTGGTTTCTTCAAGATCGTGGATATCTCCGTCTATTTCGATTACGAGCTTTAACGCATGACAATAAAAATCTACAATAAAATTTGAAATAGGATGCTGCCTTCTAAATTTCAGTTTCCACTCGTTTATATGAAGATGCTTCCAAATGATGCTTTCAGCGGAAGTCATATTCTTTCGCAATTCTTCAGCTCTTTTGAAAATTAAAGGCCCCGCACCATAAAACATATCTTCTCTCATGACATATCAAGTATAATGACTTCTCCAAAACACCCCTTTAGGGGATGGGGGCTAATATTTCTGATAAAACAGCTTGTGCTGCCCAAACCCGGTTGGCTGCCTGTTGAGTTACCAAACTATTAGGCCCATCAAGAATTTCATCGCTCAATTCTACGTTCCTTCTTACAGGCAAACAATGCATCACCTTTGCATTATTTGTCAATTTTAATTTTTCATTTGTCAGCATCCATCCCGGGTCATTACAATAAATTTTTCCATAGTCGGAGTAAGTACTCCAGTTTTTCACATAAACAAAATCGGCATTTTTTAGCGCTTCATCCTGGTCCGTTGTAATTGTTGCACCCTTTGTGAACTCTTTGCTCAATTCATAATCCTCGGGATGCGTGATCACAAAATCAGCTTCACCCCACACGTTGATCCATTGGGCAAAACTATTGGCGACGCATTGCGGTAAAGGTTTTACATGCGGAGCCCACGTGAGTACAATTTTGGGTTTATCGTCCCGATAGCTATCGGGATTAGATTTTTGCTTTTCCTCACTAATGGTTAATACGTCTGTTAGTGATTGCAAGGGATGAAGGGTTGCACTTTCCAGGCTCACCACGGGAATACCTGCATACTTTACAAACTGTTTTATGAATAATTCGCTGTAATCATCCTCGCGATTTTTCAGAGAAGGAAAAGTGCGAATAGCGAGAATGTCAAAATACTTTCCCATGATCGGCGCTGCATCCTTCACATGTTCTACTGTACTGCCACTCATGATCGCTTCTTCTTCAAATTCCAGAGCCCATCCTTCACTGCCTACGTTAAAAACGATCACATCCATTCCTAAATTCTGTGCAGCAATTTGTGTACTTAACCTCGTGCGCATGCTTGGATTCAAAAAAAGACAACCAATACGTTTGTTAAGGCCAAGTGATCTGCTCTTCAGCGGGTGAGACTTGTAACTAAGTGCCTTCTTAACGAGGGCATCAATGTCAGGAACATCATCAACAGAAATAAACTGTTTCAATATTGGTGGTTTTATTTGTTTGCCAGCTGCAACGTTGCTATGAGGCTTCTGTTGTGTCACTTCCCGCCAATTGGCGGGATACTTTCTGTACACTGGTCAGCAATTGAATTTCTTCTTTCAATGCTTCAATAAAATCTTCTGCATCTCTTTTCTTTAGTGCAAGTGATGGTAGCAGGCGTATCACGTTCGGTTTGGCTTCGCCGGTAAATATTTTCTGATTCCAGAGCAGGTTTTTCCTGAGGTCTTTCAGTTCCTCAGGTACATCAAAACCGATCATCAGGCCACGGCCTCTTACTCTTTTTAATTCGGGGATATTTTCTAATTCATCTTTGAGGTATTTACCCACCATCACCGCGTTGCCCATTAACTTTTCCTCTTCGATAATTTCCAATACAGCCAGCGCTGCGGCACAAGCGAGATGATTACCACCAAATGTAGTCCCCAGTTGAAAATGTTTTGGCTTGATGTGCGGCGCGATAATAACCCCGGCTACGGGAAAGCCATTTCCCATACCTTTAGCCATTGTATAAATGTCGGCATTTACACCTGCAAAGTCATGACTGAAAAATTTGCCACTTCTTCCGCATCCGCATTGTACACTATCCGCAATATAGACCGCTTTGTATTTATCACACAGCTCCCTGATCTTTCTTAAAAAACCCTCATCGGCAACATTGATACCACCCACTCCCTGGATCCCTTCGACAATTACCGATGAAATTTCATTCCCATTTTCTTCAAAACAATCTTCCAATGCGTTTTCATCATTAAAAGGAAGAAAGATCACATTGTCAGTTTCATTTACAGGAGCCACATAATTCTTGTTATCTGTAGCCGACACTGCAAGCGACGTTCTTCCATGAAATGCTTTGCTAAAGGCGATCACTTTTTTTCTTCCATTATGAAAAGAGGCAAGCTTTAATGCATTCTCATTGGCTTCTGCGCCACTGTTGCACATGAAAAGCTGGTAATCGTCTTTGCCTGAAATTTTTCCAAGTTTCTCTGCTAGCTGTTGCTGCAGCGGAATTCTTACGGAGTTTGAATAGAAGGCAATTTTCTCGAGCTGCTCTTCAATTCTTTTAACCCAGTGTGGATGTGTATGCCCGATGCTGATCACGGCATGGCCTCCATACAGATCAAGATATTGTTCACCATTTACATCCCATACATAAGAACCTTTCGCTTTCACGATCGTCACATCATTGATCGGATACACATCAAATAACTTCATGTCAAGTTGGTTTTTATTAGTTTAAAAATAATTGGCTTTAAGATTCAAGCCCGCGCATTCATCAATACCAAACATGAGGTTCATATTTTGAACGGCCTGGCCACTTGCCCCTTTTAATAAATTATCAATGATCGAATGAATAACCAGTTTGGTTCCCACTTTTTCCAATTGTATCAAACATTTATTTGTATTGACCACCTGTTTTAAAAAAATGATCTCCTGGCTTAAGTGAGTGAATGGTTGATCTGAATAGAAATCTTCATAAAGCTGAACCAGCTTTTCAATCTTCCAGTCGCAGGTAATTTGGGAACTGATAAAAATGCCGCGGGCAAAATCACCGCGCCACGGAATAAAACTGAGAGCCCCCTCCCGACCTCTCCCGACGGGGGAGGAGGGAAACGAAGGTTGCAATTGGTGCAATGATTGATGAATCTCATTTAAATGCTGGTGTGTAAGAGTTTTGTATGCCTGTATATTATTAGCTCTCCAGCTAAAATGAGAAGTGGCAGTTAATCCCTGGCCTGCACCCGTAGAACCGGTGATCCCGGTTGTATGAATATCTTCCAGCAAACCAGCTTTCGCCAGGGGCAATAATCCTAATTGAATGCCTGTGGCAAAACAACCCGGGTTTGCAATGTTACTTGCAGCCCGGATCTGTTCTTTATTGAGCTCAGGAAGACCGTAAATAAATTGCCGTTTCCCATTAGTCGATTGTTGACTGAGACGAAAGTCCTGTGACAGATCAATGATCTTTACTTTTTCATTTATTTTATTTTCTTCCAGAAATTTTTTTGCCTCACCGTGCCCGACACATAAGAAAAGTACCTCAATGTCATTGCTCAATTCCTTGGTGAACTTCAATTTCGAATCTCCCAGCAGATCCTGGTGAACAGAATAAACTGGCTTTCCGGCATTGCTGCGACTATTAATAAAAGAAACAGATACATAAGGATGGTGGATCAATATGCGAATGAGCTCACCACCCGTATATCCTGCTCCTCCAATGATGCCAACCCGTATGCCCCCATCCCCTAAAGGGGCTTTTGGAATTTTTTTCTTATTTGAAGCTTTACTCATTATTTGAGACGCGTAATTTAAGATCCCGAATTTTCTTTTTGAATAGCATTCCAGATCGCCGTTTGGTTTCCAAAGATCTTTGAGAACCCTCTTACATCCTCGCCGCTCCATCCTGTATTCATTTCACCGTATTTTCCAAACTTGCTGCTCATCAGGTCATATTTTGATTCGACACCGATGATTTGAAAATGATAGGGCATTAATTGCGCAAATACATTGCCAGTTACGTTTTGTTGCGAATTTTCAAGAAAAGCTTCTATATCTCTCATCACCGGGTCAAGGATCTGTCCTTCATGTAACCAATTGCCATAAAATTGTGCCAACTGGTCTTTCCAATTCAATTGCCACTTGGTAAGAACATGTTTCTCCAGTGCATGATGTGATTTTAATATCACCATTGGTGCAGCAGCTTCAAACCCTACGCGACCCTTTATACCAATGATCGTATCACCAATGTGTATATCTCTTCCAATGCCATACGGTCCGGCGATGGTCTGCAAATATTGTATCGCTTCTGTTGGGTGCGAAAATTTTTTATCATCTACTGTCATTAATTCCCCTTGCACAAAACTTAATTTGACTTGCTGGGCCCCTGACTTACTGACTTGTGTTGGCCAGGCCTCTTCAGGCAACATACCCAGTGATGAAAGTGTTTCTTTTCCTCCTACACTTGTTCCCCATAAACCTTTATTGATCGAGTAAACTGCTTTTGCAAAATTCATTTCCACACCTTTGCTTTTCAGGTATTTTATTTCCTGTTCGCGGCTTAGTTTCAGATCACGAATGGGGGTAATAATCTCGACTCCCGGGATCATGATATGAAAGATCATGTCAAACCTCACCTGGTCATTTCCGGCACCGGTACTACCGTGTGCCACGGCATCAGCATTTAATTTTTTTGCGTGTTCAGCAATATGCAATGCCTGGCTCAGGCGCTCTGCACTTACACTAAGAGGATAAGTATTATTTTTTAAGACATTTCCGAAAACAAGATATTTGATAATGCGGTCATAATAGGACCTTACGGCGTCAACGGCTGTATGAGTTTTTACACCTAATCTTTTGGCGTGTTTCTCTATATCTTTTAACTCCTGCTCGGTAAAACCACCTGTATTTACAATAATGCTATGCACCTCATAACCCCTGTCTTCACTTAAATATTTTGCACAAAATGAGGTATCCAGGCCACCACTGAAACCCAAAACAACGGTACCTCCGGCCCCTAAAGGAGTGCCTTTTGAAACATCTTTTTTTGAAGTACTCATTGATTTTTTTTTTTAGAAAGGACTGTATCTATTATTCCCCTTTAGGGGATAGGGGCTAAAAATTAAAATAGTGGAATAAGAATGATTTTATTTTTGAGTTACCATTGCCTGCGTTTCCATTGTTTTCCTTTTTCTTAAACAATTTCCACTGTTTGAAGCGCAGCAATCGTTCAAATCCGCTTTTATTCTTTTCAAAAAATTCTTTTGTTTCTTCCGGTTTGTAATGATCTTTCGGGTCATATAACATGGCCGTGCAGAAGCAATTTTGCCTGTCCTTGCTCATCAGGGTCTCATAGTTCACGCAACTTTTACAGCCCTCCCAAAAAGCGGGATCCTGTGTGAGCTCTGAATAAGTAACGGGTTCATAGCCCAACTCGGAATTTATTTTCATTACCGCGAGGCCGGTAGTCAGCCCAAAAATTTTCGCGTCCGGATATTTTTCTCTTGACAAGTTGAAAATTCTTTGTTTGATGGCTTTTGCAACACCACTTTTGCGGTAGGCTGGTGCGACGATCAAACCTGAGTTGGCCACATATTCTCCATGACTCCATGTTTCGATATAGCAGAATCCAATCCACTCTCCGCCGGTTGTAGTGGCTATGACAGCTTTACCCTGCTCCATTTTTTCGGCAATGTATTCAGGGGAGCGCCGGGCAATACCGGTGCCACGGGCCTTGGCAGATGATTCCATTTCATCCGTTATGATTTTTGCGTACACCTTGTCTTGGGGTGTAGCAACCCTGATAATTATATTTTGCGTGTCCAATGTATAATGATTGATATGTCAGGCGGATAACCACTCCATGTTAAAGAAATCCGGGAGGAATTCACTGATAGGGGCCCTGGTTACTGGCTCGTCCTATCAGAAACCAGGTCGGATCAAATAGCGAAAGATGTCAAAGCATACCGAATACACACCACTGGTAATGGGTGCATGAAAGGCAAATTGCTTTGTATGTGTCAGAATATTGTTCACGGTGCTTATTCTTACAAAAATCCTGCCCGCTAAAAACGGGAGGACACAAAAGTATAAAATAAATAAAGTTATTGTCAAGTTTTTTTGTTAATAGATCATTGAGTGATAAACTGAGGAGTTTTTCATGTAAGTGGCTTCCTGCCCGATGTACGGGTTCGATTATTTCTTCGGTGGAGTGTTTTGGACACTTGATCGTACGGCTGATAATTTATTCCGCCAACAATAGAAAAATCGCCGGTCGTTTGTGAATATCTACTTTCTCTTTTTTCCAGTCGGCGATGGCCTTTGTTCGTATCCATTCATTCTTCCCGGTCAGGTCAACGGCAATGCAAAACTTAGTGGTGGGCTTGCAATTTTTTAAAACGGATTCGATAAGTTGGTTATTCCGGTATGGCGTTTCAATAAATATTTGCGTACAGTTTTTTTTCCGCGATTCTGTGTCCAGTTCTTTAATTGCTTTTACTTTTTCATATTCATTGATTGGCAGGTAGCCGACAAACTGAAATTGCTGGCCATTCATGCCGCTTGCCATTAGTGCAAGCAGGATAGAGCTTGGCCCAACTAGGGGTTTTACTTCAGTGTTCATTTCGTGAGCAATAGAAATTAAGGTTTGTCCCGGGTCGGCTACACCCGGACAACCGGCTTCACTGATGATGCCAATATTTTTTCCCTCATTAATTTTTTGTTTGAAAACAGATTGCACCTTACCTTCTTTGTCAATAGCGAACCATTCATAATTATCGATCACTACTTCCTGCCCCGGCAGGCAAGCCTTCCAGATCTTTTTTAAATAACGTCTTGCTGTTCTTTCATTCTCAACAAAAAAAACATGACAATCTTTTACTGCATCAATTATATATGGAGGGATAGTTTCAACGGCTTCATCGTTAAGTAACGAGGGAATTAAAAAAATAATACTTTTCGATTGACTCATGTATAATTTATTATGCAGAGACTCCGAAAGCCCCCTTCGGGGGTTTGGGGGCCTATTCCGGGTTCACTTTATATAAACTTAGTGTAGCAGCAATCACAGCATAGGCCGGTGCAAAGATCCAGCCCACAAATAAAACCGCATGCATCAAATAAAAAACCAGTCCATTGCCAATGGCCAGTCCGCGGTGATCGCTGATGTACCGAATACTTCTTGAGGCTGGCAGTTTGTGCCTTTCACAGCTATAATCGATCATCGAAAAACCATAATAGTAACACTCGGCGAACAAAGCGATAAGTGGAGTGATCCATCCGAATACAGGAACGAGAGTTAATAAAGAAAGAACGACCAGGTAAGTAGTTTGCCAGAGTGTATTTCTTAATGCAAGTTTTGTCCCCCGCCAGCAATCTTTTACCAACTGTTTAAAATTGAACGGAAAGTCCCTTCCTTCAATGATCGATTCTGTTTTTTCACTTAAATAAGCAAAAATGGGAGAGCCCACGATCAGCCAGACATACTTGAACAGGGAGAAGTAAAAGAATACGAGAACAAGTCGCAGGAATATACCGGCCATTACAAAGAAGAAACTTAACCATGAACTTCTCTGTTGCTGTAGCCATGCTTCAATTCCAATGGTTCTGCTAACCCAGCTTACAGCGTTGTCGGATGATATCCAGAAAAAATAGATGCCGACCATAAATAAAATGGAATAAATAATTCCGGGGATAATGATCCACTTCCAAAGTTTATGCGTGACAATAAAACGATGGGCTTCGAAATAGGATTGGATGGCTATTACGATTTCTTTCAGCAAGACATAAATTTGAGTAAATATAAAGAACCACGATTAAATGATTTAAAAGGATGGTAAAGAAATTAGGAGCTGAATTTTATAACAGAAAAGATGTCGTCGAAATTGCAAAGGAATTATTGGGGAAGGTACTCGTTACAAACTTGAAGGGGATCATTACATCGGGTCGCATTGTAGAATGCGAGGCTTACGCCGGAGTGATCGATAAGGCGTCACATGCATCGGGTGGAAGAAGGACCACGCGAAATGAAATTATGTATGGTGAGGGTGGTTATGCTTATGTCTATCTCTGTTATGGCATTCATCATTTGTTTAATGTAGTCACCAATTCCCGGGACATCCCTCATGCAATATTGATCCGGGCCCTTGATCCTATTGAAGGGATCGAAAGGATGTTGCTGCGTACCAACAAGAAAAAATTGGATCACACACTCACCCGTGGCCCGGGCAATGTATCAAAAGCACTGGGGATATTTACAAAGCATTCAGGACTTTCATTGTTGGGGGACAGGATCTTTATTGCCGATGACGGAGGAACATACAGCAAAAAGGAAATTGCAGCTTCGCCACGCATTGGTGTCGATTATGCAGGTAATGATGCCTTGCTACCATATCGTTTTTATGTAAAGGGGAACCCGTACGTGAGTGGAAAACCGCGATAAGAAACACACGAATTTTAGACTAATTACACGAAACAAGCCTTTAACTTTTGTGTAATTCGTTTTAAATTCGTGTTTTAAATGCAAGATCCATTTTATCCCGGTCGAATTCTTTTTCATTGTTAGAGATCCAGATGGTGGCTACGCCATTCCCGATAAAATTTGTAATGGCTCGTGCTTCAGACATAAACCGATCAACACCTAATAATAAAGCCAAACCTTCTACAGGAATTACTTTAATGGCTGTTAAAGTTGAGGCCAGTACTACAAAACCACTGCCGGTAACGCCTGCAGCTCCTTTGGATGTGACCATTAGTATCCCGATAATACTAAAGATCTGTGCCGCGCTAAGATGCACATTATATGCCTGAGCCAAAAATATCATGCACATCGATAAATAAATAGTTGTGCCATCAAGATTAAAAGAATAACCGGCAGGGATTACCAGCCCTACCACCGATTTGGAACAGCCCATTCGCTCCAGTTTTTCCATCACTGAAGGAAGGGCAGCTTCAGATGACGATGTTCCTAACACCACCAACAGTTCTTCTTTTATATAATTGAGATATTTAAAAACGCTCACACGGTAATATTTTAATATCAACCAAAGCGCCCCAAAAATAAAGATGGTCATAGTGATATAAACCGTGGCCATTAGTTTGGCTAATGGAATCAAAGTATCAATTCCATACTTACTGATTGTATAAGCCATTCCGCCAAAAGCCCCGATTGGAGCGAATATCATTATGGCATGGAGAATTTTGAAGACGTATTTGGCAATAAGCCGAAGGACGTCTGTCACAACTTTTTTATACCTGAGATAATTTAAGCCAATACCCAGGAGAATAGCGACTATTAGCACCTGCAGCGTTGAATTCTCGTTTAGAAATTTCAACCAGCTGAAACTCGTTTGTGTGTATTTTGAAATATCTCCTCCTTTTATATTATTGGTAACGATTCCATGTCCTGGCCTTATCACTAATGCAACAATAACCCCAATGATCAACGCAAAAGTGGTCACGATCTCAAAATATAGCAATGCTTTTGCGCCCACACGACCGACCTTTTTCAGGTCTCCCATACTGACGATGCCTAAGCTAATGGTGAGAAAAATGATCGGATTGATAAGAAGTTTAACAGCACTGATAAATATGCCTGCAAGAAACTCGCTGAGGGTTGAGCCAATGTTCATTTCCTGGCCAAGTAGTTTTGTTTTTACAGGGGCCTTCAATAAAGGTTGCAAAGCAATGGAAGGAGCAAAATGACCAACAAGTATTGCAGCAGTAATTGCAATCAGTACCCAAAAAGTTAAGTTGGTAAATAACTTTTTCATTCATCAAAAATAAAAAAGCACAGAACCTGTGCCTCTTTATATTAAGATTTGATGGTTATGGGATCAAAATTTCGGACAGTTAAGTTTTTTGGCGTTGGGATCGGAAGGTTTTTTAATATAGATCAATGAAATTTCTGCACCGCCCCTTGCGTTTGATCCTGGTTTCAGACTACTTATGTTTATATCGTACGTGGCGCCAAAATGGAGATCACCAAACTCTAATCCAACATAGGGAATCACGGCATCGCCGAAACGAAACCAGCTTCCCAGATAAACAATAGTAGGGTCATCCGGGTCGGCATTTACATTTAAACCATAGGCCCCACCCATCATTGCATTGTGAGCTTTTGCCTGCACGCTGTAATTGGCGCTAAAATGCACATAGTTATATTGGCCCGCTGGTATTTTGCCACCTCCCTGGAAAGTAATTCTTGGGTTTAATAAAAAATAAGGGTCGCCTTCAAAACTTTCCTGGGGCCGGTTGATGTGGTACATGGATGCCCCAAAATAAAAATTATTATAGCCATTCGAGGTGCCATTGTAAAAAACGCCGGCATTCACGTCAAAATAAGAGACACTTACCTGCTTTCCTGAAAAGATTTCACTGGTGGGACCAGTAAAACCAGAAGTAGTTAGCTGGTCCTCAAAAGTAACTTTGGTAACATCCAGTCTTTTGCTCACAAATCCTCCCTGGAAACCAGCGCCGATCTGGTTATAGCCATTTTCATCGATACTTTTATGATAGGCAACGGAAAGAGCGGCAGAGTTTGTTTTCAAGACTCCATCGCCAGCCTGGTCCGCAAACCCCAAAATACCGACACCAAACTGGTCATATTCAGGGATGCGATTTTTTAGAATCCCCATATCAAAGGATGCTGTATAAGTGGTAAAAGCATTATAGATAGTTGGCCATTGATTGCGGTAGTTTCCTGCTACACGATAAACGCCGTCAAATTTGCCTGTCATGGCCGGGTTTAAGGTAAGAGGTGATGCAAAGAACTGGGAAAAGTTGGGGTCTTGTGCCAATGCCTTACTGACCAGCGTTCCACATATAGTTACGGTTAAAAGCAGTCTTTTCATTACAGAAAAATAAGGAGATGAAAATTACAACAATTGCCAGAAGTTCTCAAATAAAATCGCTGAAATAACAGGTGATAGTTGCTTTTTAGAAATCGATGGCAATTTTATCACCTGAGCCAGGAAATAACACCCTTTTACATTTGCACTTTTACTCCAAACGCAAGGTCACCCGCGTCGCCTAATCCCGGAACAATATACCCTTTGGCTGTCAGTTCATCATCAATATCACCACACCACAGCATTACAGAGGGCTCCTCCCTCTTTACATATTCTATCCCGACCGTGCAGGCAATGGCTGTTACAATGTGTATTTCTTTGGGCTTGCCTTCCTCTTTCAGGAACTGAATGGTTTTTACGAGTGATGATCCGGTTGCCAGCATCGGATCTGAGATAATGAGTATGCGATCTTCAATTTCCGGGCAGGAAATATAATCGAGGCTAATTTCAAAAGAACCGTCTTTTCGGTGTTTTCGGTAAGCTGATATAAAGGCATTATCGGCTTTGTCAAAGAAATTAAGCAGGCCATGATGCAACGGAAGCCCCGCACGAAGAATAGTTGCCAACACTGGCTGGCTGGTCATCAATTTGGATTGAGCAATTCCAAGCGGAGTCTGTGTTTCTTTTTCCTCAAATGGCAAAGTTTTACTGATCTCATAAGCCGCTACTTCGCCGATACGTTCAAGATTACGACGGAAGCGCATCCTGTCTTTCTGGATCTCCTCATCACGCAACTCGGCGATCCAGTTTGTGATAAGGCTATGCTGCTCGCTAAGGTTTACTACCATTTTTGATTGCAGATTTTAGTTTTTGGATTTAGAAGGATATCAAAAAAATCTTGCTCGTTGAAAGCTTACATTTGGCAAATCTAAAATCCCCAATCTAAAATCTAAAATTTAGTTATGATCTACCGGGCTATTGGTATAATGAGCGGCAGTTCCCTCGATGGACTTGATATCGCATTTACAGAATTCCAGGAGAATGCGGGCAAATGGAATTATGAGATCATGCAGGCAGATTGTTATCCCTACAACCATAATTGGATCGAAAAATTAAGATCAGCCACTTCCTTGAACAGTGTGGATTACCAATTACTGCACGTGGAATATGGTCATTATATAGGAGAACAAATAAACAGATTTATTGAAGAAAATAAGTTGCATTACCAGGCAGCACTTATTTCTTCACACGGGCATACCACTTTTCACATTCCCTCAAAGAAAATGACAGCTCAGTTGGGCGATGGCGCTTCTATTGCCGCGGAAACACAGTTACCGGTCATCACCGACCTGAGAGCTTTGGATCTTGCGTTTGGAGGCCAGGGGGCTCCGATCGTTCCCATTGGAGAAAAATGGTTACTGGGCAATTTTGATTTTTTTCTTAATCTCGGGGGGATCGCAAATATTTCTTTTAAATCGGACCCCTATACAGCTTTTGATATTTGCGCCGCCAATCGTGTTTTAAATATGCTGATCAATAATGAAGGAAAGGAATACGATGACAGCGGAGAAATGGCTAAAAATGGTGCGATCAATTTTGAATTACTTCAAAAATTAAACGGACTGGATTATTACAGCCAACCTTATCCGAAATCATTGGCTAATGATTTTGGAACAGGCATTGTTTATCCAATGATCCTTGATACCGGGTGCGAAACAAGAGATGCATTAAGAACTTACGTCGAACATATAGTGATACAGATAAAATTGGCAATTGGCAATTGGCAATTGGCAATTGCTAAACCACCTATTGCTAACCGGCAACTCCTGGTAACAGGTGGAGGTGCTTTCAATACCTTTCTTGTTAACCGGCTAAGTGAAGAGCTTAAGCAATTACAAATTGAAGTAATGGTTCCGGATGAAAAGCTGATCCGGTATAAAGAAGCTATGATCATGGCGTTCATGGGTGTACTTCGATGGAGACAGGAATATAACGTTCTTTCTTCAGTAACGGGGGCTTCTAGAGATAGTATTGGTGGAGCATTATGGATCGGGCAGGAGGCGTAAGGAGGGGAGTTAGCAATAAGCAATTGGCAATAGGCAATTGGCAATAGGCAATGAACGGGCTTGCTGACCTTTGCAATTCTTCTTTGGTTCACAAACCTAAGACAGTTCTCAGTTTTACATATCCATTTCTGCTTACGGGCACTTTCGTTCCGGATTTTAAGATCGCAACATGATTATCTTTTTCATACGGATCGATCCTTGTGATCTGTTGAATGTTAACGATATATGAACGATGTGAGCGAACAAACTGCTGTTGGTCCAGTGTTTTTTCAAAATGACTCATCGTTTTATTTTTCAGGAAACTTCCTTCCTGGGTATGAACCTTCACGTAATCATCAGCCGCTTCTAAGTAATAGACATCATGTACAGGAATGATCTTGATCTTGCTCCCTGTTTTTACAACTATACGCTGGCTTTGTGCAGGCGAGTGCGACGCTGTTTCTAGAAGCTCTTCAGTGTTTTTTTGTGAACTCACCTTTTGTTCCTTCCACTTTTGAATGGCCTTATCAAATCGCTCCTGGCTGAAAGGTTTTAATAAGTAATCGACAACATGTGCTTCAAAAGCTTTGATAGCATATTCGTCAAAAGCTGTGGTGAAAATTACGGCAGGTGCCTGGTCTAATAATTCCAGCATTTCAAAACCATTGATCTTTGGCATTTGGATATCAAGAAAAATAAGATCGGGCTGGTATTGCTGAATTGCCTTGAAGCCTTCAAAACCATCATTACATTCCTCTACAATTTCCAGATCCGGATATTTTTGTAGATATTCTTTTACAATACTCCTGGCCAGGGGCTCATCATCTATTGTTATGATCTTACTCATTGGTATCAGGTATTTTAATTACTACGACAAAATGATTTTTTTCTTTATTGATCTCTACAAGATCATTTCTTGCAAACAAAAGATATAATCGTCTTTTTACAGAATTCAGACCGAACCCTGTGCCCGTTGGCATTTGCATATCTGCATCATAAGGGTTCATCACGGCAATCACAAGGTACTTATCAATTACTCGTGCTCTTAATCCAATTATAACTTCTCCGGTTGTTCCATACAATCCGAATTTGATCGCATTTTCCATGATTGGCTGAAGTAGCAATGACGGAATTTTCCAGCGCAGTGATTCTTCAGCAATGTCCATTTCGGTTTTTAATCTGTATCCAAAACGGACCTTTTCGATTTCAAGGTATAATTTTAAATACTCCAATTCCTCTGAAAAACTAATAAGCTGATTCTCTTCCTTTCTCATTGTACCACGTAGAAAATCGGAGAGCTGCTGCACCATTTTTCTCGCCTCATCCGGCCTCATTCCTATCAACGCATTGATGCTATTGAGACTATTGAAGAGGAAATGTGGCTGTAATTGCTGGCGTAATTTAAAAAGCTCCGCGTCTTTTGCTAATTTTTCTGCATCACGTTCTCTTTTTTCGTTTTCTTTTTGTTCCTGCCAATTATACCAGAGAATAGAAATAAGGGTTACACATCCCAGTAAAAGAAAACCAATCACCGCACGAATAACCAGCGATTTTCCAAGAAAAGACGCATAGTCTTCATTCGACCCGCAAAAAAGCAATAACAACCACCGCTGCAAGGCCAGCCATAGTCCCGTAAGCAACAGGCACCAGACGAGAATATTTAAGTAGCGACTACTACGCGGAAGGTAGAAGCGGAGTGTATTTATGATCAGCAGGCAAAAAAGGATCAGTAAAATATTTGTAACAAGGGCGTCAATAAGCGCAATCCTGAAACTAATACCAAATAGATTTTGCAAAAATGAAACATCCATAATAACGATCACCCACCATGTGGCACTAAAAATGATTCTGAATCTTAGTATTGATAATGGAGAAGCGATCATGAACAAGGAATATGAGCAGGTGCCCTGATTAATCTGTGTAATTCAGGCTAGTTCCAGCAGTTGATGTGTTTGTGTGAATAAAAGATTTTCCGCTTTTTGATTGATCACATGAATATATGCCTCCGCATTATCTCTCTCTTCTATCCGGGAATATATTTCTGCCCCGTCGATCAATTCACTGATCTTATATATTTCACTTACGTTAATGAATTGCCATCTCACCAGTTGCTGTTTGCGGTTATAGAATGTTTCTTCTTCCCTTTTCCCGATATGTTGTGCTTTACTGAATGCAGCTTCCTTCGAAGAAGCTGAAATCAAACGAAGCTGTTCATCAAACTGAGGTGTGTGATCTCCGTCACCACAAATAATTTGAAACACAATTTTTGTCAAATACCAGTTCATACGATTCGATTTTGAAGGTTATGTTTTGACTACGGGATTAGGACGTAAATTTCAAAGCCACTATCAATAACTGCGAATTTCGATTCCTCCGAAAATGGAAGTTCCATCGAGTACCAGGATCTTATTAGGATCGAGAGCAGTGTTTTGTATGGAACGCTTGTCTTCCACACCGCCAAAGATCGCAGCCATCTGAGCTTTTATCTGCCAATTTGATGGCACGATCAATTTTGTTCCTCCAAAAACCTGGGTAAGGTCGATCCTCACGGTACCGTTAATGTCAGCCTGGGTAAGATCGATCTCACTACCGCCCATAATATTTGTTATGTCTCCGCCTTTGAAGTTTTTGGAGATGATATTTTTTTTGACGCCGCCAAAAATTGAAGTACTGTCAATAAAGTCCTCACTCAAAATAGCCTGGGCAGGTTGATCAGCCGCCGCATTGGCTTTGACATCACTGGGTTCACCAGGTGTACTCAAAGCGTCAGCTATTTTAGATTCTACTTTGTCATTTACATAGTCTTGCCAGTAGCGATGACGCCGATGAGGGCGCAGTATAAAAAACAGTCCCAGGATTATAAGAGCTAAGGGCCAAATGTGATTGACGTTTATCCAGGGAAAGTATTTGGCAAATTCATCGGACTTAATGAGAACCACACCGCCTACCACCATCAATATAAACCAGGCTGGGCTTCTAAAATTGTGTCGTATGCCAATGAATAGACCCATGCCAATTAAAAGGACTCCCCAACTCCACATCCATTCCGGAAATACTTTATTCTCTACAAGGAAATAATCTACTCCAATAAGAAGTAACAATATCCCGGTCCATACACCACTGCTTCCGGATTGATGCCTGTCATTCCATTTTTCAGACATATAATTTTTCCCTTCCTCCCATCTTCTGTGGCGCTCCTGTTTCCATCTTCTCCTTTCCTCCCGCCAGTGCCTTCTTTCATCATGTTTATTGTCAAAATCCATATTTTCAATTTTCACCAAAAATACTATGATGAACGCCAGATAGACAAGAGAAAACAGACCTTCGAGGAGGTAAAGTCGGTAAATGGCAGAAACAGGGGGGTAAAAAGGGAAGACCGGAACCGTTTGATAATCTCAGGATGGAATGGATGGTGACCTGCTAAGAAAGTGAAGCGGCCCAATCAACATTAAATTGATCCTCACTGCCTTTGGTACAAGTGAAAAGAAATGGAGTGATAACAGGAACATGTATATATTCAAAATCTTCAAAGTCATCACTCATGAAGATAACTTCCACATTTACGGTAGTATATGTTTCTGTTGAATGATGATCAATTGTTTCAAGAATATGAGGGATTACTGTTTCTGAGGTTTTCATTTCAGATCTTGTTCCCGCCAGCTTTTCTAATAATACTTCGGGAATATCGAGGTTGCTGAATACGGTAGTAATATATGAAGTAGAATTTTCCATAAAAATTTTGTTTTAATCTGTCGAATCATGTTTTCTACTTTAAGACGATAAACTTGTTGACTGATTTAATACAGATATGTTAAAAGAAAAACTGTGCCAAAGAAAAAGTGTGGAAAGCGTATAGTTTATGAGCGTCTCTTTTTCAGTCAGAAAGAAGAGAAGGAATACTATTTTATAAGCTCAAACTTATCCCCATCAAATAAACCAAGATCACTCAGTTTGAGGTGTGGAATAACCAATAAAGCCATAAATGAAAGAGTCATAAAAGGAGCTGATAACGAGCAGCCTGCATCTTTAACAGCCTTATCAATAAGGGAATATTGTTCCGCAACTTTATAACCATCTTCATTACTCATTAAACCGGCAACAGGTAAGGGAACGATCATTTCAGTATCGTCACTTACAAAGCTTACGCCACCCTTGTGTTCGATGATCATGTTGACTGCATCACGGATACTTTCATCATTTACTCCCACGGCTACAATGTTATGGCTATCGTGGGCGACTGATGAAGCCAGCGCTCCGCTTTTCAATCCAAAATTTTTTATAAAAGCTGTTGCCACTTTTGAATGAATATACCTGTTGACCACGACAATTTTCAGAATGTCAATATCAATATTACTGCTGGCCAGGTCAGGTTCATCTTCCTCAACGAGCCCATCAACATCCTGGGAATATTTATTTGTGATCAGTTGACCATCTAAAGCTTCTATTACTTGTATTTGTTGTTTCGCTGGTCTGTATACACAGAGATCATCTCTCTTTATTGGATCACGGTCAAACTGATTTATTATCCCGGTTTTGACACTTTCGATTTTTGATTTTCCATTCTCTGCCACCAACCTCCCATCAATGTAAGTTTGCAAAACTTCAAAAGTTCTCAAATTCTTTACCACAATAAGATCGGCAGCATCTCCTTCATTCAATAGGCCAACTTTCATTTTATAATGATGAACAGGATTGATACAAGCCGCCTGCAATATTTTGAATAGATCAATTCCTTTTGCAACTGCCCTTGCACAAAGCTGGTTTATATGGCCCCGGACCAAACTATCGGGGTGTTTATCATCACTGCAAAACATCATTTGATTTGGATATTCATGCAACAGGTCTATCAGTGCTTCAAAATTTTTAGCCGCGCTTCCTTCACGAATAATGACCTTCATCCCGTTTTGTAATTTATCTAATGCTTCTTCCCGGGTAAAGCACTCATGATCGGTAGTAATGCCTGCTGCTATATATTTTTTTGCATCATCGCCTCTTAAGCCGGGAGCATGCCCGTCAACAGGTTTTAATAAATGATGTGCTGCAGAGATCTTTTTCATCACTTCTTCATCTTCATTCAGTACCCCGGGAAAATTCATCATTTCACTCAGGTAATAAATATCATCGTTCTCTAATAATTTCTGTACATCATTTGAATCGAGAACGGCACCGGCCGTTTCAAAATTCGTGGCGGGCACACAGCTCGGCGCACCAAAATGAAATTTAAAAGGCACTCTTTTCCCATTGGCGATCATAAATTCAACACCCTTCATTCCACAAACATTCGCAATTTCATGCGGGTCGCTAACAGTAGCTACAGTGCCATGAACAACAGCAAGCCTTGCAAATTCTGATGGCACCAGCATTGAACTTTCGATATGAACGTGGGCATCGATAAACCCCGGCAAAATATAATTGTGAGTGGTGTCCGGAAGGACTCCTTTGGAGAGTAGTGAGTTGTGAATTTCTTTGATGGACTTTAATCTCGCCATTTTCAACAATTATTTCCGCAGGGTAGATTCTTTGTTGATGCACATCTACAAGGTTGCCGGTTATTGAAAATGACATCATCTTTTCATTTTTTATTGGACGATCTCACGTTTATTTTTGATTAGAGATGCGTTAGGTTCACAGGCTACATCTTCAATTTTGGCTTTACTTCGCGCACACCGGTTGTTGCGCCGCCGTTTAATGTCATGTCATGAGGCTTGTTTGTTTTCCAGGATCCTTTTGTAAAATCGGGAAAATCGATGGGTTTAAATTTGTTACCAACAGCTTTTTCACTCAGCACGCCAACAGCACTCCATGTAGCCGCATCATAAACATTTTCGTCAAGTGGTAAGCCGTTACGCAGGCAGTCGATCAATCTCCAGTCCATGATAAAATCCATGCCGCCGTGACCACCGACATCTTTTGCAATGTTCCCCATATGTTTTACAATAGGAGGAGAGTATTTTTCATAAAGGTCTTTTAGTTCTTCTTCTTTTATCCATTAATGACCGAAAGAAATTCTTTCAGGTGATGGCCATTTTCTGGCAGAACCTTTTGTGCCGCTAAGCACGTGAATTCTTGAATAGGGCCTTGGCGAGGAAACGTCGTGCTGCACCATTACTGTTTTGCCTTTGTACGATCGAACGATGGTCGTATTCATATTCCCACGATAAGGTTTGTCAACGTAGGGTTCGAAAAAAGAGTCTTTTGCCGCCAGTTCTTTCGCAAGATCATTCATCGTAAAATCATTTGTACTCATGCTGATGAGATGTTCAAATCTGTCGCCGCGATTTATATTCATACATTGCGCAATCGGGCCAAGGCCATGCGTAGGATATAAGTTCCCGTTGCGACCGATATTTTCCTTTAACCGCCACATATCGGCGTAACCATTTTTGTTAAAAATATATTCCCTTGAAAGGTCATGTATATAGGCGCCTTCAGCATGGACAATTTCACCAAACATTCCATTACGAACCATATTGAGAGTTAGCAGCTCGAAAAAGTCATAACAGCAATTTTCAAGCATCATGCAGTGCTTTCTTGTTTTTTCTGAGGTCTCCACTAATTCCCAGCATTGGTCCAGGGTTTTCGCGGCGGGCACTTCCGTAGCAGCATGTTTCCCATTCTTCATGGCATATACAGCGATGGGTGTATGCAAATGCCATGGGGTAGGCGTATACACAAGATCAATATCATTGCTTTCGCATAAAGCCTTCCATCCCTCGTCCCCGGTATATTCTTTTGCCTTTGGTCGTTGCATCTCTTCCAGCGTCTTCTGAGCTGCAGCTACCCGGTCAGGATACTTATCACAAAGAGCAATTATTTCCAATCCGTCGATGTAACTCAAACGCCTTACGGCTTCCGAACCTCTCATTCCTAATCCTATCACTCCGATCCTGACAGTTTCAATTTTCGGAGCTGCATAACCACACATGTTGAAATGCTGCTCCCTTTGGTTTGAAAAAAAAGAAAGAATATCTTCTTCATCTTTTTTAACGAATGCCGGCAAGCTGGCCAATGAACCTGCGCCAATTGTAAATTGACGTAAAAATTTTCTGCGATTTGATTTCATTTTTTCAAGATTAATGACGCTAATTTCCAAAATTTAATTTAACCCGGTCATTTTGATAAAAATCAAACAATCGGTTGATTTGATAAGGAGTGGATAATTGATTTTGAAATCTTCCGGTGTCTTTCTTAATTTGTTAATCCTTATTGCTGCGAAACCATGAACTGTATTATTGTCGATGATAATCTTATGGCGCGTATGGCCATGAGAAAACTTATTGAGCAGGTGAAAGATCTTTCGCTGGTTGCTGAATGCGAAAGTGCGATGGCTGCTTATAACATCGTCAATCAAAAATCCGTTGATGTGCTCTTTCTCGATATTGAAATGCCCGGCATGACCGGGATTGAACTCACGAAAAATCTCAAAACGAAAAGCCCTTTTATCATTTTTACCACTGCAAAACCTGGCTATGCTGTAGACGCATTTGAGCTGAATGTAATTGACTACCTGGTTAAGCCCATAGAGCCTGCACGGTTTCTTAAAGCCGTTGATCGTTTAAAAGAAGCTTTTGAAAGTAATAAACAGCAAGTCCAGGTGCGAGATAAAGAATTTGTATTCATTAAAGACAATGGGGTCCTGAAAAAGGTAAGCGCAGACGATATTCAATATCTTGAGGCGATGGGCGACTACGTGAAAATTTTTACTCCCCAAAAGTTTCACATTGTCCATTCCACATTAAAATCGATAGAGGAAAAATTACCCCCATTGAAATTTATGCGCATTCACCGCAGTTACATCGTGGCACTCAATAAAATTGACTTTATTGAAGAAGGCGTGATCAACATAAACGGGGCTGCTATTCCTGTTGCCGACGCTTACAAGGCAACCCTGAATAGCCGGTTAAATCTCCTTTGAAATCACCGATAGTTTTGAACCATTCAACGACAAAAAGTCAATTACTAACTAATTTAACCGTTATTATATGGCCTCGTTTTTATATTTGAATTTTCGATATTGGGGTAAAAATCTAAGACAGGCATCAATTTATGAGGGCGAAGTACGTACTACTTTTTTTGTTTTGCGTCCTGGCCCTGGCAGCCAGTGAATATCTTTTTTTGTCAGAGCTAAACAACCATCAGCGCTTTTTTATCCTTTTACTTACCACTATAGCAGCTATTGCTTCCATCGTCGCTATTTTTCTTTGTTATAAACGCCTGGAAAGGAGTATCTGATTTGATAACCTGAATTTTTGTAATTTAGAATGCACAATCCTAACCATACTCATGCTGCAAACCAGGTTCAAATACCTTGTTTTAATAATTTTCCTGGCCAGTGTCGTACTCATAGTTTTTCTTCAATACAATTCCGGGAATAGCATTAAGAGCCTTATACAGGACAATCAAAGTTTGTTGAGCGAATTACAGATCAAAACAAAACTTCAAAATTTTCAAACCGATATCATTTTCTCGGAAACTGCTTTAAGGGACCTTGTGACCAATGATGATCCCGGGCATTCCCGCGAATTAAACAGGGAATTAGAAGCTATCAAGCATGAGCTCATAGAGATTGATAAGACGATAAGGCCCACGTCTGAATTAAGATTACTGGATCAACTTAATTTTCTTGTAACTGAAAAGCTGGAGAACAGTAACCAGGTCATGAATATTCTCAATCAACGGGGGAAGGATTCTGCATTAGCTTTTATCAGGACCCTTCGGGGCAGGACCATTCGTGATAGCCTTATTCAAACTATCAGTTTGATCAATGAAAGCAGGCGGCAGGCCCTTAGTGATATTTCAACTTCTGTAAATACAAATGGTGTAAAAGCAAAAAGCTGGGGAATTATTCTTGCGCTTGTTGCCTGCCTGGCATCGCTTATTGCGTTTTGGTATCTTGTAGTACAGGGACAACGACAGCAAAAATTAATCAAGACGCTTGACACGTCGGAGAAAAAGCTAAAAGAGGCTTCAAAAATACAGGAGCAGTTTGTGGCGAATATAAGTCATGAGATAAGAACACCAATGAATGCTATTCTTGGTTTTGCCGGCCTATTGCAAAAAACGGGTCTTGATAAAAATCAACATGAGTACGTAAGATCTATACGCTCCTCAGCAGAAAATTTATTAACTATAATCAATGATATTCTCGATCTGTCCCGCATTGAATCGGGTATGATGCATATTGAACGGCTCCCGTTTAATTTAAGAGAGCTTTTGGATTCCCTGGTGACCATGATGAATGTAAAAGCAAAAAGCAGGCATCTTTATCTTATAACGGAAATTGATCAGTCTATCCCTCAAATTTTAAAGGGTGACGCGGTACGGCTGACACAGATCTTAATTAATCTTCTCAGCAATGCCCTGAAATTTACTCATGAAGGAGGAGTGTCAATAAAAGCAGAATGCGCAGAAAAAAAAGATGAAATGACTTCTGTGCGTTTTATTATCTCGGACACCGGCATTGGGATTGAAACCGCTAAACAAAAAACAATATTCGAACGTTTTCACCAGGCGCAGCCTGAAACTACACGCCGGTATGGAGGCACTGGTTTGGGTTTGTCCATTGTAAGGCAACTGGTAGAAATTCAAAACGGAACCATTTCCATTGATAGTACGCCTGGCGAAGGCTCTGTATTTACAGTTGTATTGCCCTATCAAATTTCAAATGAAACAACAGATGCTCTTCCTTCGCCTGTTTTAGTGGCCGAACCATTGCTTAAGAAAATAAAAATATTAGTGGCAGAAGATAACCCGATGAATCAAAAATTGCTCCAGTATTTATTGGCACAATGGCAAATTGATTTTGATGCGGTGCACAATGGGGCTGAGGCAGTGAGTGTGCTGGAACAGAAACCAGGCGATTATGCAATGGTGTTGATGGATATACAAATGCCGGAAATGGACGGTTATATGGCAACTGAAAAAATAAGGCATGACCTTCATCTGCAGATACCCGTTATTGCAATGACAGCACATGCCCTCGCGGGAGAAAAAGAAAAATGCCTTGGAAGCGGCATGGATGATTATATTTCAAAACCGCTCAATGAAGAAGAACTATATAAACTCATCAACAAATATGCACAGAGTAATTCACCCAATGATACTTCCGTAATTGATTTAGAGTACCTGAAAATACTTTCGAAAGGCGATGAAGTTTTCGAAAAAAATATGATCCGGTCGTTTTCTGTACAGATGCCTGAAGAGTTAAATAGGCTTAAATCTTCCATCATTGATAAAAATTATGAGCAGATTGGTTCTATTGCTCACAATATGAAATCAACCCTCTCCTTTATGGGTTTGAATCAATTGACACCCCTGCTTCAGCAAATAGAGCAGGAGTGCACAAAACAAAATGGAATCACCCGCATAAATGATAATTTTATCCTGATAAGTGCAACCTGCCAGCTTGCCATCACAGAGGCCAGGGAACTGATCTCTTAATGTTAGATTTTTACTAATTCATTGCCAGGCGTTATAACTGGAGAGTTTCTTGAATAATTTTGCAGTCTCGAAATGAATAAGGAAAAACAAGTTTTTCAGGCGTCGTCGCCGTTGAGATGGAAAACCTTTCAATGGTTGAGCAGGCTTACTATTTTTTTTCTCGTGTTACTGATTCCTGCGGTGTGGATCGCGTGGAATATCGATATCAAACCCCGTCTTCCACTGTTTTCTCAGTCACACAAAAGAAGCCCGGAAACTAATTCACCCGGACTTACTAAAAAAGAGGCCGCGAAATATAAAGGAATAGCTTCATTTTTAAAGGCTAAACAGCACAATGCTTCTGTGATAGCCGCTGAGAAAAAATTAGCGGCATTAAAAAAGAAAACAAGTACTGAAAAATTGAGGGCTGGTTTTTATGTTGATTGGGATCCACAAGCATGGTTCTCGTTACAAACTCATATCAATGATCTCAACACGGTCATACCAGAATGGTTCTTTATTGATTCTTCAACAGGCAAAATAATTACTCAAATTAATTCAGATACCGCTGCGTATAACCTGATGAAGAAACACAATGTAAAAATACTGCCAATACTTTCCAATGCTGACCTCAGTTCTCACAGTGGAAATTTTAGCGGCGAATTATTGGATAAGGTCCTCCGGGACAAGGCAAAGAGAGAGCAATTAATCAGTGATCTCGTAAAGCACTTGCAACAATACAAGCTGCAAGGTGTTAATCTTGATTTTGAAGAATTGAAGGAGAGCAGCATTGAGCCAATGAATGTTTTTGTGAAAGAGCTGTGTGAAAGACTTCATCCACTGGGAATGCTGGTTACGCAGGACGTGATGCCTAATGATGAAGATTTTCATGTAAAGGAATTGGCAAAATATGAAGACTATATTTTTTTGATGGCTTATGATCAGCATTGGGATGAAAGTGTACCCGGTCCTGTAAGTGATCAGAAATGGATAGAAAAAGTAACTGATGAGATTGCAACAAAAATGCCCCCGTCTAAAATCGTCCTGGCAATAGGGGGCTTTGGTTATGACTGGCCGGACGGGGACGATGCCGAAAGCGTCACTTATCAACAGGCGATGTCGACTGCAAGAAGATTTAATTCTCCTATTGATTTTGATAACGACTCCTACAATTGCTCTTTCAGTTATACTGATAATGATAGTGTAGATCACAGAGTATTTTTTGTAGATGCCGGCGGGAATTTCAACGCCATGCGCTTCGCTGATCAGTATGGCACTGGCGGAACAGCTCTTTGGCGTCTCGGTTCTGAGGACGAACGCATCTGGAAATTTTATGACCGGGACCTGTCTGATGAAGCATTGGCTAAGCAGCCTTTCAATTTTTCTTCTCTTAGCACCCTTGATATCATGACCGAAAAGCCGGATTACTATGCCCAGGAAGGCGAGGTGCTTGATGTGGTTTCAAATCCGCAAAAAGGAATTATAGATATTGAAAGTGACCCGACAGATAATTTAGTGAGTGAAGAAAGCTATCGCCAGTTACCAACCCGTTATGTTTTGCGCCGGTTTGGAAAAGTTTTGAAAGAAGATACTATTAGTAAAAATGTAAAGATCACCAGGACACAATTTGGAAAAACGGTAACTAAGGACACCGTAGTCCAGGACATTAAAGTAACAAAAAGAGTGGTTCTTACTTTTGATGATGGCCCTGACCCCGAATATACCCCGCGTATTCTTGATATTCTTACGAAAGCAAAGGTGCCCGCCGCGTTTTTTGTTATTGGAATAAATGCGGAAAATCACCTTCCCCTGTTAAAGAGAATCTATCGGGAGGGGTTTGAAATAGGAAATCATTCATTCACCCATCCTAATATGGCGACGGTAAGTGCAGAAAGAGCTGAAACAGAAATGGAGGCCACCCGTTTATTGATCGAAGCAGCAACGGGCAGGAGTACCATTCTTTTTCGGGCGCCTTATAATGCGGACGCCGAGCCTTCTACACTTGTGGAATTAAAACCAGTGGAAAGAGGTAAGCAGGATGGCTATTATACGGTGGGTGAAAGCATTGATCCGGAGGACTGGAACGTGGAAAGTGGAGTCAATGCAGACAGCATCTATAACAGGGTAGTAAGAAGGTATGAAGCAGACAGCACAAAAGGCATTATTCTTTTACATGATGCAGGGGGAAATCGTGAGGCAACAGTTCAGGCCTTGCCACGCATTATTCAATATTTTAAGTCACACAATGTAAAGTTCGCTTCGATAAGTGAAATATTGAATTTGCCAAAGGATGCAATCATGCCACCTGTACATACTGATATGGTGAAATTCAGTGGTTGGGCAAGCGCGGTTCTTTACTGGATAGAAAAATTATTGGTTGGTGCATTTTGGCTGGCCATCATTTTAGGATTGGGAAGAATTTTATTTATGGGTGTATTGGCAACCATTCAATACAGTCGTTCAAGAAAAGAGAGGAAATTATTAACGGGTTTTACTCCGGGTAAGGTAAGCATTATTGTCCCTGCCTACAATGAGGAGGTAAACGCAATAAAAACTATAGAGAACCTCCTACAGCAGGACTACGAAGATCTTGAGATCGTTTTTGTCAATGATGGCTCAACGGACAATACTTTTGAAAAAGTTGCCAATGCATTTTTGGACAACAGCAAAGTAAAAGTATTTACAAAGGCCAATGGAGGGAAAGCATCAGCATTGAATTTTGGGATCAGCAATTCCGACGGCGACTACCTGGTCTGTATTGATGCAGACACACAATTGATGCCTGATGCCGTCAGTCAAATGATGAAATATTTTAGAGAACCAGGTGTCGGCGCGGTCGCAGGCAATGTAAAAGTGGGCAATGACAGATCTGTTCTCACAAAATGGCAGTCTATAGAATATACAACGGCACAGAATTTTGACCGCCGAGCCTTCGACCTCATCAATTGTATAACGGTTGTGCCGGGTGCTATTGGTGCATTTAAAAGAGAGGCCATTGTAGAAGCCGGAGGATTTACCAGTGATACACTCGCAGAAGATTGCGACCTTACCATCAGGATCTTGCGCAATGGCTACCGGGTAAGAAACTGTACGGAAGCGATTGCCATTACTGAAGCACCCGAAACTTTGCAGCAGTTCATGAAACAACGCTTTCGCTGGAACTATGGGATCATGCAGAGTTTTTGGAAGAACAAAGATGCCTGTTTCAATCCCAGGTACAAATTTTTAGGTCTTGTTGCATTGCCCAATATTTTATTATTCCAGATATTGACTCCCATATTTGCACCTATTGCAGACCTGTTATTTATTTTAAGTTTAATATGGAATCGCCATGACCCCGAAAGCATGAATCAAATTTTATTCTTTTATGGATTGTTTCTCGTAGTGGATGTGGCCGTTTCTCTCTTAGCCTTTGTGTTTGAAAGAGAAAAACCATATAAATTAATTTGGTTATTACCTCAGCGTTTTGCCTACCGGCAACTCATATATCTCGTTTTATTCCGTTCCATCAGAAAAGCTATCAAGGGTGAGACACAAAGTTGGGGAGTATTAAGGCGAACGGGAAATGTAAAATTGATTCGCAACAAGTCTTTCATAAATCCTCACTAAATTCATCGTCAATTTTTGCCCGTTGAACGATTTTTAAGCGATTTCGTCGGGTGACATGTTACTTTTAGGTTCGACCGCAATTAATATTTTGACTTTTTATATAAAGATTTTGGTTTCGTATGGTTAAGGGTGTGCCCTGCTAGTCTTGGCGGGGCCTTTTTTAGATTCAGCAATTTTTATTATTATTACCAGTACAAAAAGTTATGAATAAGCTCCGGAAGAATCAACCATGTTATCTTGTAAAAATAAGGTGCTCACTCACCACTATGCACATAACGAAAGATGGTCGCAACCTAAACCAACAGCTAATCATGCCTGTTTGAAGTGAAAAGTTTTGCTGTAACAGTCCCCACACAATGTCCGTCCCGCCATTTGGCGGGACTTTTTATTGATCCTGGTTGAACAGATCTGGTCTTTTTTCCTCAGTTCGTTTTACTGATTGTTCATGTCTCCAATCTTCAATTTTCTTAGGATCACCGCTTAATAAAATATCCGGGACTTTCCAGCCCCGAAAATCCGCAGGTCTTGTATACACAGGAGGAGCTAATAAATTATCCTGGAAAGAATCAAACAAAGCAGATGTTTCGTCATTCAATACACCGGGTATCAGGCGGCCAATTGCATCCACTAAAATTGCTGCCGCCAATTCCCCACCACTAAGGACATAATCTCCAATTGAAATTTCTTTGGTAACGAAATGCTCCCTGACGCGTTCATCAATACCTTTATAATGTCCGCAGATCATTAACAAATTTTCTTTCAGCGATAAATGATTTGCCTCCTTTTGATCAAAGGTTTGTCCGTCAGGCGTCAAAAAGATGATCTCATTATACTTTCTCTCTTTACTTAGTTCTTCAATAGCCTTTGTAAGGGGTTCGCACATCATGACCATTCCTGCCCCTCCGCCATACTGATAGTCGTCGACCTGGCCATATTCGTTGACGGCCCATTTGCGGAGATGATGCACACGCACTTCCAGCAAACCCTTGCCTTGAGCTCTTTTTATGATGCTATGGTTCAAAGGACTCTCAAGAAGCTCGGGCAAAACAGTAAGGATGTCGATACGCATGCTGCAAACTTAATGATTTGGAGATTGAACATGGTCCATTGAAATTATTCGTCCATAAACTCATCCAGGTCCCGCCTTTCTTTTTTTGTAGGCCTTCCGATCTTGCTTTGTCGTTTGCCTGTATGAAAAACGGATGCCTGGTATTGGAGTCTTTGAATTTCTTCGGCTGGAGTAATATCTATATAGTATTTTAAAGATTCTTCAAATTTTACACGATTATGGACAAGCGCTGCTACCTTTATTTTCCATCGTTTGTTTTCTGTTTTAACCTCGTACTCGTCGCCAATATTGACATGTCTTGCTGCTTTTGTTGCAATGCCATTGAATTTTACCTTTCCCATATCACAAGCCGCTGCTGCCATCGTTCTTGTTTTAAAAAGGCGAATAGCCCACAGGTATTTGTCAAGACGAAGTTTTTCTTTTCCAGGCATAATCTTAAATAGAGCGGTGGCTTTATTCTTGCTTTTAAAGTATCAACGACAACAAAATTAAAACTTATGTCAAAGCAATTTAAGGTGGGCGATCATGTAAGATGGAATTCCGAGGCAGGGTATGTTTCGGGAAGGATCATTAAAGTGCACACAAAAGATTTTAGCTATAAAGGCTATATCCATCATGCTACGAAAGATGATCCGCAATTTGAAATAAAAAGTGATAAAACCGAACATATTGCGGCGCACAAGGGAAAAGCGCTGCAAAAGACCAGGTGATCTTTTATTAACTGCCGGCAAAATATTTATGGAAATATGGGATCGTTTCTATACCCCTGTAATAGTTCTCAATATTATATTTTTCATTGGGGGAGTGAAGATTGTCATTATCCAATCCAAACCCCATGAAAACTATTTTAACTCCAAGTTCTCTTTCGAGAATGGAACAGATCGGGATGCTTCCGCCACCACGAACGGGGATCGGAACTTTTCCAAAAGTTTTTTTCACTGCTTTCGAAGCCGCCTGGTATCCCTTGCTATCAATAGGTGTAATGTATGGTTCACCCCCATGATGTTCAAAAGCTCTCACCGTAACAGCCGGGGGAGCAACTGACCTGAAATAATTTAACAGCAGTTCAGTCATTTTTTTTGATGATTGATTGGGTACGAGTCGCGCAGAGATCTTCGCAGTCGCTTTTGAAGGAAGTACAGTCTTTGCTCCTTCGCCCTGGTAGCCACCCCACATGCCATTCACTTCAAGTGTTGGACGAATGCCGGTTCTTTCATTGGTGGTGAAACCTTTCTCTCCCCATAATTCTTTTACTCCCAATTCATCTTTGTATTCCTGTTCATTGAAGGGAGCTTTTTTTAATAGTCTTTTTTCTTCTTTTGTGGGCACTGCCACATCATCATAAAAACCGGGAATGGTGACGTGAAGTTTCTTGTCAAAGCAATCAGCGATCATTTTTGCCAGTATGGTTATTGGATTGGCCACTGCACCTCCATAAGTTCCGCTATGAAGATCACGATTCGGTCCAGTTACTTCCACTTCAATATAACTTAAGCCCCGAACTCCAATATCGAGTGAAGGAGTCTCCAGACTCAACATCGCACTGTCACTGATCAGTATCACATCGGTTTTCAAAAGATCTTTATGTTCTTCGACAAATTTTCCGAGACTCGGTGAACCTACCTCTTCTTCCCCCTCTATCAAAAATTTTATGTTGGTGCTCATTGTCTTTGTCCGCACCATCATCTCGAGGGCCTTAATGTGCATATAGAATTGCCCCTTGTCATCAGCGCTTCCTCTTGCAAATACTTTTCCGTCTTTGATTACCGGTTCAAAGGGACCGCTATGCCACAACTCCAATGGTTCCGCGGGCTGCACATCATAGTGGCCATATATCAGCACGGTTGGCTTTGACGGGTCTGCTATTTTTTCCCCGTACACTACCGGGTGGCCATCGGTCTGCATTACATCGGCCTTATCACAGCCAGCATCAAGTAATCGCTCTTTTACCAGTTCAGCACATTTTTGCATATCATCCTTATGCTCACTTTTTGCGCTTACAGAAGGTATTCGTAACAGGTCAAGCATTTCGTTCAAAAAACGGTCTTTGTTCTTTTCAAGGTACTCGTCCCAGGCTTTAGACATAATTAGAGTTAAATTTTTTAGAAGGGCGAAGATAAGGAGTAAGCAGGTTATAGTTTTGTTTATTGTTGCCGGCCTCAGAAATCCTATTTGGGCCGGGTTTGACGTTGCCTGACTACTCCAAAGGAGTCCTTCGGACGGGCAGGTGGGTGTTCAAGGTTTCATTAATGCACAACATTTGTCACATTAGTGCAGGAGACTACACTGTTCGGGGAAATGATTTCGGCTTGTAAACAATCATTTATTCTTCGGTTAATTCATACCATATTTCCACTTTATATCCATCCGGATCTTTAAAGAAAATATACGGCTCACCACGAACAAATTCTCCCTTTTCGACAATTGTTCCTCCCGCGGAGTTGATCCTTTTGGCCATTTCATCAATGTCTCTAGCGTCCCTTAATCTAAACCCAAAATGCACAATGCCTCCTGTTTTACCATATTCGGCTTTTTTCTTTTCAAAAACAATGATGTCATTTGCACCGGGTGTGGTGACTTGTAAGAAATCATCTTTGTGATACATTACCTTTACCTCGAAGACCTTTTGATAAAACGCCAGTGTTTGGTCGAGGTCCTTTACGGCAATAGCAATATGCGTAAGGCCATAGGTTTTGGCTTTCTTCATGAAGACTTTTTCTTATTGTGTCTTGTTGTGTTTCGATTTAAACTTTCTGTAAGATGAGAAGTAACTGCTTTTTTGACTGTTTTACTTCCAAACCTGTTCTTTATATCATCGACCGCTTTGTATAAATTCAGCTTTTCAGCATTGTTTTCAAATAAACTCATCTGCATTGTAAATGGGATCAACTGGCTAAATCGTACCCCAAGTAACCTTACGGGCCTGTTTTTCTGCCATGATTTATTGAACAGGTCTTTCCCTTTGGCAATTAAAATATCATCAAGAGAAGTATAGTCAACTGTTTCCTGCCTTGAAGTAGTTTCAAAATTTGAATACCTGATCTTAACAGTAACACATCCTGTAAGCATGTCGTCTTCTCTTAATGAATAGGCAGTTTTTTCTGTAAGTCGTACCAGTTCGCTGTATAAAAAATCAAGATCCGTTTTATCTTCTTCAAATGTGTTTTCATGGCTCATGCTCTTCTGCTCCCAGCCGGTTTCAATATGTGCTGAATCAATACCGTTTGATCTTCGCCAGAGTGATTCGCCCCATTTGCCAAAATATCTTTCCATGACATCGATCGGCGTTTTCGCAATGTCTTCAATTTTGTAGATACCAAAATTTTTCAATTGCTGTTCCGTATTTTTTCCTACGCCCGGAATTTTTTCAATAGGAAGCGGCCATAAAAAATCAGTTTCCTTTCCATGAGGGATCTCTAAAAAACCGTTCGGTTTGGCTTCATTGGTGGCGATCTTACTGATCATTTTTCCTGAAGACAACCCGCATGAAATGGGAAGACCCGTTTCCTTTATGATCTGTTGTCTTAATTCTCTTGTGTATTTGCTTACCCCGAAAAATTTATCCATGCCGGTAAGGTCAATGTAAAATTCATCAATGCTTGCTTTTTCAAACGAAGGAACTTTAGAAGCGATGATATCAGTCACCCATCGCGAGTAGCGGCTGTATTCTCCCCGCATCCCGCTCACGACGATCGCATGCGGGCAAAGTTTTTTTGCCTGCTTCATCGGCATGGCTGAATGAATTCCAAATTTTCTTGCTTCATAGCTGCAGGCAGCCACGACACCCCTGTCACTGCCGCCAACCAACACAGGCTTGCCTTTTAGTGAAGGATCGTTCAGAATTTCAACTGAAACAAAGAAAGAATCAAGATCAAAATGGGCAATATGGCGAAGCGTTTCAGACACAGGGCAAAAGTACGATGGGAAAAGAACCAAATTCCAAATCTCAAGTTCCAAAAAATAATCAAGTATGAAATTAAAAAAGATGCCAAAATAGTCGAAGAAAAATCGGCAGGGAACTGGTTTATATTTTGATTTTTGATTTTTTAAATTTATTTGGAATTTGTTTTTTGATATTTGATTTTTAATTTTTGTATTGATGAACTTAGACTGGCTCAAAACAGGAATTGGACCGCTGAAGGACCTTGTTACTTTTTTAAATAAGGAAAGTAAGACAAATGACGTATTAAAGAAGCAGGTGATCCGTGAATTACGTGACAACCTGAATATGTTTAGCAATGCCTTTAAGAATAGCAATCCGCCTGATGTGATGATCGACTTGTTGAGTAATGAAGCTATCAAAGAAGCGATCAAAAATAATTTCAAATTCAAAAATATAAAGGCTGGAACGATTGAACCTTACCACGTATTTGATGAGCGCAATAAAAAATATATCGGCTGGGATGCAGAGAAACTGATCGACAAGATCGATGAGAAGATCCAGGAACTGAAAAACATTAAAAAGATGAACGGGAATAGTGTTGGGAACGTGAAGAATAATATATCACTGATGCTAAGCAATCTTTATTACAGGATGAAGTTGCTGGCCGATTTTATCAAGGGATCAAAATAGAACCATGATTGCCATCAGGATATTTGCGATTTTCCTTTCAATCCCTGAAACTCCAATAAATCATGGTTCTTTAAGATATATTTCAAGAAGCCCATCCGGTAAATGTACAATCACTTCTTCTTTCTTATGATCAATTTTCTTCAACGTGTCTTCATTCAACGGAATCAAGACTTCTTTTTGGTTTATCTCGATCCTGCAAAGCATTTGATGTGCTTGTTCAATGACCTCCATGATTTTTCCAATTGGCATTTCTTTATTGATAATGGTATATCCCAATAAATTGATGGGCGATGATTTGGCAGAAAATTTTTTTACATCAGTTTCCGTGAACCAAACCTCCTTTTGTGTGAGTTTCAGCGCTGCCTCTCTCGTAGAGACTCCTTCAAGTTTTATAAAAACTTCTTCTTCATTCTTAATCCTTGCAGTTTCAATAAACCACGGAAGAAAAGAATTTTTTCTTTCTTCGACAAAAACGGTACGTAACCCCTTCAAAGAAGTTTTTTTTCCCAGCTCGTGTTTAAGCACGAGTTCACCTTTTACCCCGTGAGCGGTGACAAACTTTCCTATTTTAAAATACTCGACCATAAACACGAATTACACGAATTAAAACGAATTACACAAATGCAGACCGAGTTCTCAGTCCAGGACTATCGAAAGCGAACGGGGACATGTAGGAGATCAAATTTAATTACTGATCATTCGTGTAATTCGTGCCATAAAAAAAGGTGATGCTCAAAGCATCACCTAATACCTTTTAGTTAAGGGAATTTAGCCACCGTTTTCGCTTCTACGTTCAGGTCTGCGGCCTGGCATAGGTCTGCGGGCACGTCTGTTACGTTGGGCTTCATCCTGGCGTTTTCTGATTTGGGCATCGTGCTCGGCACTCCATTTTGTAAACTTCTCCATGGCAGCCGCCTGGTCAAAAAGTCCCAGGTCCACGCCGCGCAGCAAATGTTTCAGGTACAGCACCCCTTTAAATGACAAAATGCGGCGCACTGTATCAGTGGGCTGCGCACCTTTATGAAGCCATTCAAGTGCTTTTTGTCTGTCAACCTGTATAGTGGCAGGAACAGTAAGGGGGTTATACGTACCTAATTTCTGAATGAATTTACCGTCGCGTGGGCTACGGGCATCGGCCACTACGATAAAGTAGAAAGGCCTTTTCTTCGACCCGTGTCGTTGAAGTCTGATCTTTACTGGCATCTTAAATAGAAATTTAAATGCGGTTAAAAAATAGGTTTAATTTGAACGGCAAAAATAAGAGCTGATCTCCAAAATTCAAACATATTTTTTGTAACAAAATTGAATGTTTTATATGCCTAAGGCATCCTTTTAGGACCAGCGGCAGAGTCCTGTGCGATTTCTAGTGCAATTCCTGTCTTGTTATTGCTATTGCCCCGCGAGGAATAGATATTAATTAATATTTGTCTTCATTTCCACGTCACTTTCTCCTCAATTTCGGTTTGCCTTTTTCCTTCCATTTGCTCATCAGTATACCCTAAGTACAAAAGACTCATCACGATGTCCTCGTCGTTTAATTGAAGAAGATCTTTCATTGCCGGGTGGTGCGTCATTCCTCCGGTACTCCAGAAACTGGCAATGCCTGCAGCAGTAGCGCCCAATAGAATATTTTGAATGGCAATGGCCGTAGCTGCAATTTCCTCAACTGCCGGGATCTTTGGAGAATTGCCTCTTTGCATAATGGCAACTATAAGATGTGAGGCGCGGTCGCCGTTGTGCATTTGTTTATCATAATTAGCTTGCTCAAATTTTTCTTTTGGCGTATGGGTCTTATACAGCTCAGCATGATGGCGGCAAAATTCTTTTACCTTATGCCCTGAATAAACGATGAATCGCCATGGTTCAGTACGACCATGGGTGGGAGCCCAGTTTGCCAGCTTCAGTAATTCCCTGACCTGCTCATCAGGGATTTTTTTACCATTCATTTTAACCGGCTTAATGCTCCTCCTGTTTTTGATAATGCCGGCAATTATCTCAAAGCGATCATTCATACTATAACTCCTCAAGAAATTTTTTTGCAAACTCATCCAGGCTGGGATCTCTCGCACCCATTAGTAAAATGGTGCAGTTGTCGGTCAAATGTGATCTCACCCGGGAAACGAGGTCATTTCTATTTTCAATAAAAAAGGCGTTGCTACCAAAAGAATTCAGATCATTGATCAAATCTGCTGCACTGATATTTTTTGTAGTTGTACCGCCTGCATAAAAGATCTCACTCATCCATATCTCATCTTGGGGACGTAAAGCCTGTGAAATTTCTTTCACAAAATCCTTGCGGAGAAATCTTGTGGGGCCATACCCATGCGGCTGAAACCACGCAATTACTTTTTCAGCCAGCGGTTGTACGGAACGAATAGCAGCTGCAACTTTTGCCGGGTTATGAGCATAATCATCAATTACCCAAATCCCATTTTTTTGTCCGAGTACCTGGTTGCGACGATAAATACCTTCATAGCTTTTTATGGCCTCCGAGCAAATTTTCAGATCAATACCCAATTGATTCGCTACCGCTGAGGCGGCCAGCGCGTTTTCCATATTGTGCTTTCCGATCGCATGAAGGGAAAATTCAATTCCGTTTATTTTAAATTGAATTTGAAAGGCGATTTGTTCAAAGTCGGTCGCTTTATAACCGGCATCCATACCTGTCGAGGAGAAATCCTGTTTTTTGTTTTGTGAAAATGAAGCTGTCAACGCATTGGAAGCATTTACAACAAACAATTTCTTTGTATGGTCTTTAAATGTTTGAAAAATAGTTTTTAGTTCATCAATTTCCTTATGGTCTTTATCAATATTCAGTAATAATCCAACTTCAGGATGATAACTCACGATCGAACCATCTGACTCATCGGCTTCAATGACCAGCCATTCACCAGCGCCTACGTAAGCATTGCCGATCTTTCCCTGTTTTTGCAGTCGCACAAGTCCCGCCCCGCTGATAATACTGGCCTGGAGACCTGCATGATCCATGATATCAAATAACATGGCCGTTGTTGTTGACTTGCCGGAGGTACCGCCAACAGCAATTGTTTTCTTTGTGTCACTGATAAGAGTTAATAATTCAGAGCGCAGCAGTATCGGGATATTCAGACTTTTTGCTTTTTGGATCTCCACATTTGTTTCCTCCACGGCCGTCGACGCAATCACTAACTCAGTGGTGTCAATAATTCCGCTTCCATCCTGTAAAAAACATTTTATCCCTTCTGCTTCTAATTTGTCCTGGGTTTCATTATGCTGTCCGGGAATAAAAAAGCGATCAGAGCCACTGATGACCTTTCCGATACCGGCGAGATATTGAGCCAGGGCACTCATGCCTGCGCCGGCAACACCAATAAAGAAAATATTGTGATATTTTCCAAGAGAATCGATCATGTCAATTTCAATAGTGAAAAGATAGAAACTAAAAGATAAAAGTCCCTATGAAGGAACTTTTATCTTTTAACTGTTCACTTTTTTCTGAGTTATCATCTGTCATCTTTAAAACTATCATCTATCTTTTCATTCCCATCATCTTTCCAAACATATTCATCTTGTTCATGTTCTTCATCATGTCACGCATTTGCTCAAACTGTTTCATAAATGCATTGACTTCACTGATCTCTTTCCCGCTTCCTTTTGCAATCCTTTTTCTCCGGCTGCTATCGATCAGGTCGGGATCGGCTCTCTCCGCCGGGGTCATCGAATTGATCATCGCTTCGATCCCTTTGAATGAATCATCGCTAATATCAATATCCTTGATTTGTTTTCCAACTCCAGGTATCATTCCCATCAGGTCTTTTAGGTTCCCCATTTTTTTGATCTGCTCGAGTTGCTGCTTGAAATCGGCAAAATCAAATTTGTTTTTCCTGATCTTGCTTTCTAATTTTTTTGCCTGCTCTTCATCAAATTGTTCCTGCGCTTTTTCAACCAATGAAGTAATATCTCCCATTCCCAAAATGCGCTGAGCCATCCTTTCCGGGTAAAAAACATCCAGCGTATCCATCTTTTCTCCGCTGCTCGCAAATTTGATCGGTTTATTGACCGTGTATTTTATTGAAAGTGCAGCACCGCCTCTTGTATCGCCATCTAATTTTGTTAATACGACACCGGAAAAATCCAAACGGTCATTAAAGGATTTCGCCGTATTCACCGCATCCTGCCCTGTCATGCTATCAACCACAAACAAAATTTCATTTGGGTTCACAGCGTTTTTGATATTTGCCACTTCCGTCATCATGGCTTCGTCAATTGCTAAACGTCCCGCCGTATCAATGATGACCACATTCTTGTTTTTGCTTTTTGCTTCTTTAATAGCATTCTGCACAATAGAAACAGCATTTTTGTTTTCTTCTTCTATATAGACATCAACACCGATCTGTTCTCCTAAAACTTTTAATTGTTCCATGGCGGCCGGACGATAGATATCCGCAGCGACAAGCATGGGCGAGAGACCTTTTTTTGATTTGAGATAATTCGCAAGCTTTCCGCTAAAAGTTGTTTTACCGCTACCCTGCAAACCTGCGATTAATATCACAGCCGGATTTCCTTTTGCATTGAAACTACTTTCCTGCCCACCCATCAGTTCAGCCAGCTCATCCTTCACAATTTTTGTCATTAACTGACCAGGACTGATGGCATTGATCACCTTTTCACCCAGGGCTTTATCTTTGACCCTGTCGGTAAATTCTTTGGCGATCTTATAATTCACGTCAGCATCCACCAATGCGCGGCGGATCTCTTTTACGGTTGCTGCGATATTAAGTTCAGTGATCCTTCCCTGGCCCTTTAAACTTTTAAACGCACTTTCAAGTTTATCACTTAATGATTCAAACATATATCACGGATTTCACAGATTTTAAAAAGATTTCACAGATTGTTTCGTATTGATAAATCTTTTGAATTGCAAACTTCCTGATCCAAAATTCAGCAAAAGTCCGACTTCAATACTAAATACTCGTAAGTAATTTATGATTTGGGCATAACAAGCATTATTTATTTCGGCAACAGCCTTTAATTCAACCAATATATTATTTTCTACAAGCAGGTCTAATCTTCTTTTACCAATAAACCGATCTTCATAAAAAATTTCTCGTTCTGTTTCTGAACTATAGGTCAAGTGGGTTTTTTCTAATTCAATTACGAGCGTTCTTTTATAAATCATTTCAGGAAAGCCAGGGCCAAAATAGCGATGTATTTTCATAGCACAGCCAATTATCTGTCCTGTTATTTCATGATATTTTAAGTCTGCGATCACGGATTTCACAGATTTTTAAAAAGTTTTCACGAATTGGATTCCGTTTATCTAACAATCCGTGATAAAAAAAGTGAACATCCATGTTCACTTTTAATCAGATTGCAAAAATAAGAAGAGAAAGGTAAAATTTATTTCAGTGTGTACGTTTTATTCTGCGAAAATCAATGTTTTTTTTAATTCTAAAATCCGTGATTAACCACCGAGATAAGTTCTCAGAAGTTTACAACGATTTACGGTTCTCAATTTGGTAATGGCTTTGTCCTTGATCTGTCTGACTCTTTCACGGGTAAGACTGAATTTTTCTCCAATGTCTTCAAGACTCATCGGGTGATCTACGCCAATTCCAAAGAAATAACAGATCACTTCTTTTTGTCTCTCTGTGAGCGTCTTCAATGATCTCTCAATTTCTACTTTCAACGATTCAGTGTGGTCAAGCTCATTATCCGTTTTTACAGCATTGGGATTTTCCAATACATCAAGAAGGGTATTGTCTTCACCTTCGGAAAGTGGAGTGTCTACGCTAACGTGCCGGGCAGATATACCAAGAGTAGCTGAGACTTCTTCGATGTCAATTTCCAACATGGTAGCCAGTTCTTCTGCCGATGGTTCTCTTTCAAATTCCTGCTCCAACTGAGAGTAAGCCTTTTGAATGCGATTGGTTAGGCCTACCTTATTCAATGGCAGACGAACAATACGCGATTGCTCAGCCAATGCTTGTAAGATGCTTTGACGGATCCACCACACTGCATAGGAGATGAATTTGAAACCACGGGTTTCATCGAAACGTTGAGCTGCTTTGATAAGCCCCAAGTTTCCTTCGTTAATAAGATCGGGTAACGACAACCCCTGGTTTTGATATTGTTTCGCTACAGAAACAACAAACCGAAGATTTGCCTTGGTCAAACGATCAAGCGCTTTTTGATCTCCTTGCTTAATTAACCGTGCTAATTTTACTTCTTCTTCGGGAGTAATAAGATCGACCTTGCCGATCTCCTGAAGGTACTTTTCGAGACTTTGAGATTCACGATTCGTAATCGACTTCGTGATCTTCAACTGTCGCATACTCATAGGTTGGTTTTAAAAATGGGTTATTTTTAGGGTTATAGAATAATGTTAGTTTGGTCATCATTATCCCAAAAAATCCCATCACAATGTCCGTCGTCCACCGAAATTATTGAACGTCAAGCAAATTAAGGTAATTAGCGATACGTCCCAAAATTTATTTCCGGTTTGATTAAAACGCTCTTAATGAACTTTTAGTATATGAGTTGGAGAAAGCCGAAAAAATAAACAGAAAAAAACTTTGACGCTTAAAATAATTATTTATAATTGCATTGATTGATGATTTTAAAAGATGAAGATGAGTAAACAATTGTATACGCTAGAGTACCCGGTAAGATGTTCTCCCAGCATTCTATTCGAATTTCTTTCCACTCCTGCAGGATTGCAGGAATGGTTCGCTGATAAAGTGGATGAGAGAGACAATGTATTCTTTTTTTCCTGGAATGGTTCTTCTCAAAACGCAGAAGTATTGGAAAGCCAGGAAGAAAAATTTATTCGCTTTCACTGGCTGGACACACCCAAAGAGGAATATTTTGAATTCAGCATCGAAAAATCAGAAATAACAAACCAGACCATACTCGTTGTTAAAGATTTTGCTGAGAAAAAGGAAGTGAAGGACCAAAGCATGTTGTGGGATTACCAGGTGAAAGACCTGTTTCACCGTATTGGAAGTAATTAACCAAGCCAGTTGGTTATTCGTATAAAACTTTCTGATAGCAACTTGGGTGCATCGTTCCATTTAAGAAAGGAAAGCCGGCATGATAGCTTTATGAATGATCTTGCACCGACATGATCAGCAAAATCACCGGCGGTGAAATTTTTGACCGGTAAATAATTTTCTTTCTCAAAGTGATGATGCCACTGTTCGTCATGAATGCAAGTGAAAAACTCATTTTCGCAGAGAGCTTCATACGATTGCACGATACTACAACTGTATCTTTTCTTATATTCACCTGATAAATGAAGAGTAGTGCTGAAAAAGTTTCCCCACCAGAACATGGTACGAATGGCAAAAACTTTTTCTTTTTTAAAATAGCGGGGATAATCAAGGATCAGCCATGGGAGACCCTTATAGTTTTCACCTTTTGAAATTTTGGGTGAAATGACGATCACTTCGCTTGGGAAATTGACAGAAGATCCTTTTGCATGCTGCCAAATATTTTCCTGCACTTCTTCAAGCAATCGTTGCGCTTTTTTTATGATCAGGTTCTTTGTTAAAATCCATTCCGAGTTATTCAGCAGGTCCATCTCAAAAGGTGAAAGCTGTATTTTTGTTTGTTCATTCATCGATCAAAAATAACAAACAACTTTTTTAAATTATTCGTGATCAAAAAGCTTGACATATTAATTATAAAGGCTTTCATCGGACCATTTGTCGCCACATTCTTTATTACCCTTTTGGTATTGATCATGCAGTTCTTCTGGTTGTGGATCGATGATTTTGTAGGTAAAGGATTAAGCACAGGCATCATTCTCGAGTTTACCTGGTATCAAACTGCGGCACTGGTCCCGTTGGCTTTGCCATTGGCTGTTTTACTTTCATCATTGATGACATTTGGAAATCTTGGTGAAAGTTTTGAGCTCGTCGCTATAAAGTCAGCCGGTATTTCCCTGTTGCGATTCATGCGTCCTCTTTTTATTGTCTCACTTTTTTTATGTTTCCTGGCTTTCTTATTTGCCAATTATATCATGCCCGTGGCGGTCTTGAAATCAAAAACCCTGCTCGGTGATATTTATATTACAAAGCCTGCTTTTGAGTTGAAGGAAGGGGTCTTCTATAATAAGATAGAGGGGTTCGCCATTAAGATAGGGAGAAAAGAACACGACAGCATCATTCACGACGTAATTATTTATGAGAGGGGTGGGATGCTGCAGGATAATTTTATTGTCGCAAAAAATGGCGTAATGAGCATAACAAGTGACCGCCGTTATTTAGAAATGAAATTGACCGATGGCTGGCGTTACCAGGAAAGAGGAGACAGGTATTCAAATTCTGAATTTATCAGGCTTGGATTCAAAGAGTACATAAAACAATTTGACCTGAGCTCTCTTCAATTTAGAAAGACCTCTGACAGTATGTACCAGAATAACCAGCAGATGCGTAACATGAAACAATTGAACCAGGCCATTGACTCTTTAAAGAGAGAGGTGGTGAAGGTAAAGTTGCGAACAAAAAAAGAAACGCTTCCCTTTTTTCAATTTGCTACTTATGTAGACAGCGGATGGAAAAAACCGGATACCCTAACTCCGATAGCTATCGGAGTGAAGCCTGCGAAGAGTTTTGATGACGTATTGCCCGATTCATTAAGGAATTTTATCAATGAGAAAGCACGTGCCCAGGTGCTATCAGCAAATTCAACAATCGAAGTACTGGTAACTGATTACGACATGAAGAAAAAGGCTTTACGGCTGCATCAAATAGAATGGCACCGGAAGATCGCCTTGTCTGCAGCATGTCTTGTCTTATTTCTGATTGGCGCTCCGCTTGGGTCTATTATTCGCAAAGGCGGATTGGGAACTCCTTTGATATTTGCAATTGTTTTCTTTATGGTGTTTTATTTTTTAAGCAATACTGGCCAAAAATTTGCAAAAGAAGGGACCATGAGTCCATTTACAGGAATGTGGCTATCGACCTTTATTTTAGTGCCAATCGGAATTTTCCTCACTTATAAGGCTCTTCGAGATTCGCAGTTATTTAATAAGGAATTTTATTTTCGTTTGAGGGGCAATCTGCGGAAAACATTCAGAAGGGTCAGCAAACGCGTTCAAGTTTCTGCAAAAGAAATTTGAATAACTTGGCATTATTGAAAACACAGCAGCAAAATCTTAACATTCAAAAATGGATAGCCGCGATCTCGGTTCTGTTACTGGCTGCAAAATTTTTAGCGTATTATCTTACTCACTCCGTCGCTATATTAACTGATGCAATGGAAAGTATTGTAAATGTTGCAGCAGGCTTTATCGGTTTGTATAGTTTATACATTTCTGCAAAACCAAGGGACATAAATCACCCTTACGGTCATGGTAAAGCTGAATTTCTTTCGGCAGCCGTGGAGGGTACATTGATCCTTTCCGCCGGTGCTATCATTATTTATAAAGCTGTTCAACACTTTATCTACCCTGCCCCGATCAGAAGCATTGACAAGGGAATGATCCTCGTCGGAATTACTGGCCTGGTTAATTTGTTTGTCGGGTTCCTTGGATTTCGGTATGGAAAGAGAAATCAATCGCTGGCATTGGTGGCAAGTGGTCGCCATCTTATTTCCGATTCGTATTCAACATTTGGGATCGTTGCCGGCCTTTTACTCATTTCATTCACTAAATTAGTTTGGATAGATGGTGTGATCGCTGTAGTTTTTGGAGTTATTATTATTTATGCCGGGTACAGGATTTTACGCCGGTCGATAGCCGGCATTATGGATGAAGCCGATGAGGAATTGCTGCAAAAAATGGTACGGGTATTAAATGCTAACAGAAAGGAGAATTGGGTGGATCTTCACAACCTGCGGGTTATTAAGTACGGCAGTATTTTGCATGTAGATTGTCATTTAACCGTACCATGGTATTTAAATGTCAATGAGGCTCATGCGGAGATTGAAGCGTTGGGTTCATTGATAAAAAGGGAGTTCGGCGTGTCACTCGAACTTTTTGTGCACTCCGATGGTTGTTTGTATGTGCAATGCCCAATTTGTTTAAAATCAGATTGCCCTGTCCGGCATCACCCTTTTGAAAAAAAGATCGAATGGTCTCTTGGAAATATTTTGTCCGACAAGAAACATCAATTATAAAATATGAGTACAAAAACAATCACCATTTGGCAAAGGGATCAGCAGTTCAAAAGTTATCATGGAAAAAATGAGATAAAGATTGACGGCAAAAGAGAGGATGGCTTTGGAGCCAAAGCGCTTGTTTTATCTGCCATAGCCGCGTGCAGCGGGATCGATATTGTTGACATTCTTTCGAAAATGAAGGTTGATTTTTCTGATTTTGAAATTGAAACGGAAGCTGAACAAACCGAGGAACATCCAAGAGTCTTTAAAGATATTTTTGTTACTTATAAATTAAGGACCGACAAGTCAAATGCGGAAAGAGTAAGAAAAGCTATCGATCTTTCATTAGATAAATATTGCGGAGTTTCAGCTATGCTTAAAAAGAATTCTCCGATTCAATATAAATTGCAGATATTATAGTACCCATGCTGTCAAAAAAGGCACAATACGCTTTCAGGGCTCTGACCCATCTTGTTGAGAAATACGACCAGGGACCGGTGCTTATTTCTGAAATATCCAGGAAGAAAAAAGTTCCTCTTAAATTTTTGGAAAATATTCTTCTTGAGTTAAAAAAGGCGGGCGTGCTGGAAAGTAAAAAAGGGAAGGGGGGCGGCTATTATTTAAAAAACCATCCATCCAAAACTCATATGGCAAATATTATCCGTATTGTGGATGGACCTATCGCTATGCTTCCTTGTGTAAGCCTGTATTTTTATGAACGGTGTAAAAATTGTAACGAGCAGTATTGTGCCTTACATGATACAATGCTACTTGTGAGAGATGCGACACTGAATATCCTGGAGCATAGAACTTTACAGCATCTTACATCTGCCCCTGTTCATTAACTAACGACTGTTGTCAAAAGAAATCATAATGAAGTCCACTGGTTTGGTAGGGTATTATTTTTAGCTTAATTTCGAATTTCATTTTATAACTAAAAAAAGAAAAGAATATGGCATTGCGTCTAGGGGATGTGGCTCCCAATTTCAAAGCACAGACAACAGCAGGTGAAATTGATTTTTATGAATATCTCGGCAATGGTTGGGGAATTTTATTTTCTCACCCTGCGGACTATACGCCAGTTTGTACAACTGAACTCGGTAGGACGGCTTTGTTAAAAGATGAATTTGCCAAACGCAATGTAAAAGTGTTGGCAGTTAGTGTAGATCCTCTCGATCGTCATGCCGGCTGGGTAAATGACATTAATGAAACGCAAAATGTAGAGGTCAATTTTCCTCTCATTGCCGACAGCGATAGAAACGTTGCCACTCTTTATGACATGATCCACCCAAATGCATCCGCGACGGTGACGGTGCGTTCACTGTTTGTAATTGGTCCGGATAAACTCGTGAAACTTATTATTACATACCCTGCATCTACGGGAAGAAATTTTAATGAAGTATTGAGAGTAGTTGAATCATTACAACTCACAGCCAATTACAGTGTAGCAACTCCGGCAGATTGGAATCATGGTGAAGATGTGATAGTAGTTCCTGCTGTTTCTACAGAAGATGCAATTGAGAAATTTCCGAAGGGAGTGAAAGTGGTAAAACCGTACCTGCGCTATACTCCTCAACCAAACTTATAACGTGCGACTAAGTAAAGATCAAATAGAAAGACTCGAAACGGCTTCTTCTCTTGTGGAATCGCTGGAGATGATCTGCGGTCTCTTTCCCGGTAAGGTTGTATTCTCTTCCTCCATGGGACAGGAGGACCAGGTGATCACAGATGCTATTTTTAAAAATGACCTGCCAATAAAAATATTCACACTTGATACGGGCAGGTTATTTAGTGAATCATATGAACTTTTAGAAAGAACAACAGCGCGGTACAAAAAACCTATCCGGGTATATTTCCCCGAGGCCAGCGATGTAGAAGAATTTGTTACAACGAAAGGGGTGAACAGTTTTTATGAGTCAGTTGAAAATAGAAAGGAGTGTTGCTACATTCGTAAAGTAAAACCGCTTAACAGGGCCTTGCAGGGGGCTGAAGTGTGGATGACGGGCGTTCGTGCGGAGCAATCAGATGCAAGGAAGGAGATGCCAATGATCGAATGGCTGGAGGATAAACAACTTTATAAGTTTAATCCTTTGTTGCATTGGACGTACGCCGAGGTGGTGGATTACCTGAAAGAATTTTATGTTCCCTGCAATCCTTTGCATGATAAAGGATTTATCAGCATTGGCTGTGCTCCCTGTACAAGGGCGGTTGAGCCAGGCGAAGATCAGAGAGCCGGAAGATGGTGGTGGGAGACATCACAAAAGGAATGCGGCTTGCATATGCAGGAAGTAAAACAACCAAATAATTTCAATGTTAACCCCGTGAACTAATAACTTATGAGTGAGTACAGACTGGACTATCTTGAACAACTCGAAACTGAAAGTATACACATCTTTCGTGAAATAGCCGGTCAGTTTGAGCGACCCGTTTTATTATTCAGTGGTGGTAAAGATTCTATTACTCTTGTTCATCTTGCCAAAAAAGCATTTGCTCCCGGAAAGATTCCCTTTCCCCTTGTGCACATTGATACCGGGCACAATTTTCCTGAAGCCCTTGAGTTCCGGGATCTGCTGGTGGAGCAGGTAGGTGCAACGTTGATAGTTCGCAAAGTAGAAGATACTATCAAACAAAAAAATCTTACCGAGCCGAAAGGAAAGTTTGCAAGCCGCAACTGGTTGCAGACTTATACATTGCTTGATACCATCGAAGAACTGAAGTGTGATGCATGTATTGGTGGCGGAAGAAGAGACGAGGAAAAAGCAAGGGCCAAAGAGCGAATTTTTTCAGTTCGTGATGAGTTTGGACAGTGGGACCCAAAACTTCAACGACCAGAGATTTGGAGCATTTACAACGGGCGAATTCACAAGGGTGAAAATGTACGTGCATTCCCTATCAGCAACTGGACAGAGTTGGATGTCTGGAATTATATCCGCAAAGAAAAGGTAGCCTTACCATCGATATATTTCGCGCATGAGCGTGAAGTGATCGAGCACGAAGGTCAATTGGTCGCCGTATCTTCATTCATTCGTATTGACGATACAGATGTGATCATGAAAAAGAAGGTTCGTTACAGAACAGTAGGTGATATGACATGTACGGCGGCTGTTGAATCAAATGCGATAACACTTGATGAAGTGGTGAATGAAATTATTTTAACAAAGATCAGTGAGAGAGGAGAAACCAGGATCGATGATAAGGTAACCGAGGCTGCTATGGAAGACAGAAAGAAAGGTGGATATTTCTGAACCCCCATACCCTAACGCTTGCGCTAAAGCTTGTGCCTCCGGTAAGCTTCGGCGACACGCGGACAGCATCGCGCAAAGGGGTGTTTTAGAATATGCCTTTAAATAAAAGATTTAATCACTTGGTTTTTCAATTTAGAAAGACCGATACAAACTAAGTTCCCCCTTTAGGGGGACATGGGGCATAATGGATATTTTAAGATTTATAACCGCCGGGAGCGTGGACGATGGAAAAAGTACTTTGATCGGTCGTTTGTTATACGACAGTAAAAATATTCTGATCGATCAACTGGAGCAGCTTGAAAAACAAAGTAAGAATAAGGAAGCCGGTGAAATTGACCTGGCTTACCTGACTGACGGACTACGGGCGGAAAGAGAACAGGGTATTACGATCGATGTGGCGTACAGGTATTTTTCTACCCCAAAACGAAAATTCATTATCGCTGATGCTCCTGGTCATGTACAATACACGAGGAACATGATAACGGGCGCATCTAACGCAAACCTGATCGTTATTTTGATCGATGCGAGGCAGGGAGTGGTGGAACAAACCCGCCGGCATTCCATCATTGCTTCGTTGTTGAATATTCCACATGTCGTTATAGCCATCAACAAAATGGATCTTGTAAATTATTCACGCGATGTGTTCAACAATATTGTTATCGATTATGCCGAAGTAGTGAAGTCGCTGGGTTTGCAGGATGTCCATTATATACCTGTAAGTGCATTGCATGGAGATAATATCGTGGACAAATCGGAGAAAATGAATTGGTATGAAGGTGAATCACTTCTTCACATTCTTGAAAATGTGGAGATACAACAGGACATAAATCTTACTGACGCAAGGTTCCCCGTACAATATGTTATTCGTCCGCAAACAGAGGAGTTGCATGATTACCGCGGCTATGCCGGAAAGATCATTAGCGGTATTTATAAAAAAGGGGATAAGGTGGTTATTCTTCCTTCGAGGGCATCAAGTACAATTAAATCAGTTGAGATAGGGGGAGAAGAAGTAAACGAAGCATTTGCTCCGCAAAGCGCAGTCATACAGTTAGAAGATGACATCGATATTGGCCGGGGTGATATGATCGTGAAAGAAAATGATCTTCCTGAAATAAACAATGAATTTGGTGCGTTGCTGTGCTGGATGGACAATAAGCCGCTTGTCGCCGGCAATAAATATTATTTGCAATTGAACAGCCGCCTGGTAAGAAGTATTGTGCGTGAAGTCGAATACAAATTAAATGTAAATACCCTGGAGAAAGAATATGATCCGGGTTCTGTTGGATTGAATGACATTGTGAAAGTGACGATCAAAACTGCTTCTGAAGTGGCGTTCGATCCTTATAAAAAACTACAATCGAACGGTGGTGCTATTTTGATCGATGAGACAAGCAATGTAACGGTGGGTGCATGTATGATACAATAATGCCCTAAATCCCCCGAAGGGGGACTTGCCCGGAATGTCCTAAAAATTGAGATTAGAAATTCTTGCTGATATGTCTGATCAAAAGATAAGTAAAGATTCAGAGCATGGCTTTCCTCTTCCTGGGAGACGCAAGGAGGTTGAGGCCTGGAAAAAGAACAAAGTGGTCATTGGCGGTGCAGGCCCCGGTGATGCAGAGCTAATTACGTTAAAGCTGCAAAAGCGTTTAAGTGAAGCTGATGTAATTATCACTGATCGTTTAGTAAACCCGGCGATCATTGAGGAGCATGCATCAAAAAATGTGGAGGTAATTCTTACCGGTAAACAAGGTTATCATGATGGTTCTGTTTCCCAGGAGGAAATCAATGAGTTAATTGTGAGACATGCGCTTGCGGGGAAAAAAGTTTTGCGATTGAAAGGTGGTGACGTCGCCTTCTTCAGTAATGTGCTTGACGAACTAAGATGTTTAACTGTAAACGAAATTGAATTCGAAATCATTCCGGGAATTACGGCGGCGTCGGGCGCTTCAGCGTATGCCGGGATACCTTTAACTGCGAGGGGATTTTCAAGAGAAGTAAAAATTCTTACTCTTACACAGTGTAAACATTATTCACCGGAAACGTGGAAACAGCTTGCCAATTCAACAGAGACCCTGGTTTTTTACATGAGTTCCAAACATCTTGATGATCTTGTTGAATTACTCCTAAGATATACCCGCAAACCGAATACGCCTCTTGCGGTCATTGAACAGGCAACTACCGTTTATCAGCGGGTACATGTTACTAACCTTAAAAATTGTCAAAAAGATCTTAGTGGCAAAGATTTTAGTTCTCCTTCACTGGTTATTATCGGTAAAGTCGTGAATCTTTATCAGCAATTCAACTGGTTTAAAGCCGGAGCGGAGGGAAGCTTATTTAATGAGCTGATCACAGCAAATAAATAACATTAAGTTTACCCGAATTATACTACTGCTTTTTCGGTCAATATAACTTGCTCCCGGAAGTTCTTAGCATAGGCAACAAAATTCTTTGCCCGTTGTAAATAACCGTTTGCAAATTCCTCAGAAGGTTCCGCGTCATTCATCTGCAAGACTGTTTCTTTAAGGCTATTCGATTCAGTATATAATCCGTTTTGCGTGAAATGAATATCAAAATCTTTAAGAATGCCGGCTTGCGTATTGCATTGTACACCTTGTTGAAGCAACAAACCTTTGGCGGCATGTACAAATGCTGAGTAAGCATTATAGATACCATCAGCGTAGGCCTTTTTATCAAGATTTTCCTGGCTCCATTCCAGTTTTTCTTCTGCTTCAAGTAAAAGTGTTGCTATCAGATCGATCATAACACCAGCACACTCTCCAACGCCAATAGCAGTAGAATATTTCTCTTCCTGGCCCCAATCAATATAATCTTCAGCCTGCAGGGTTTCCAGGTTGGCCAGCGGCTTTAGCAGGTCATAAAAATATTTTTCACCTACTCGTTTTGTATATTGAAGATGTGTTTCATCATTTTGCCGGTTGGCTTTGTAATCATTCAACAAATAGCGTAAAACATCGGGACCACGTTTGCTGGGAACCTTGATCACCTTATCGGCAATGCTTCCGTCTCCATGCCCCATTACGCCTCCTCCTACCAATACTTGTAATGCCGGCAATACTTGTCCTTTTGATTTCAATGAACTGCCATGAAAACCGATGGAAGCCATTCCATGCTGGCCGCAGGAATTCATACAGCCGCTGATCTTGATAGCAATATCCTTGTTATATAAAAGTTCAGGGTATTCTTCGTCTATTACTTCGGATAAAATTTGGGCAATGCCTGTGCTGTTTGATATACCAAGATTGCACGTGTCAGTTCCCGGGCAGGAAGTAACATCAGCCACACTTCCAAAACCGGCGGCAGCAAGGCCTTCTTGTTCTAATGCACTATAGATGTATTCCAGATGCTCAGCTTTTACAAAACGAAATTGTAAACCCTGGTTGATCGTTATTCTTACATCGTCTGCAATTACCGGTCGCAATTTTTCGATCAACGTTCGGCTGCTCACAGAACTGATATTACCATTTAATATTCGCACATACACGGTAAAATATCCATCCTGTTTTTGCGGATACACATTTGTTTTCTTCCAGATCTCAAATTTGAATTGATTAACGGCAGATGGTAAGGGGTGGATGGTGAGTGGTGAGTCTGCTTGTTCATTGACGATTGGCGACCCGAAAGCTATCGGGTCACGACTCACGTCAATTTTATATCGCTGACAGGTCAACGTTTTTTGTTGTTCCTTTACTAACTCATTGAAAGCATCGATGCCAATTTTTTGTATCAGGTATTTTATACGGGCCTTATGACGGCTGGCACGTTCACCGTAACGGTCAAAAACGCGGAGAACACTTTCGATATAGGGTACCAACAGATCTTCTTCAAGAAACTCATGCGTGGTGATCGCAAGAAAAGGTTGTGCTCCTAATCCACCTCCAACCATAACCTTGAATCCCCTTTTCAATTCTCCGTTGATCTCGCGGATCCGTGGAATTGCGCCAAGATCATGCATAAATGTAAGAGCAGTATCTTTTTCGCTGCTTGAAAACGCGATCTTGAATTTCCGGCCCATATCCTGGCAAACAGGCTTTCTCAAGAAAAATTCAAACACGCCATGTGCATACGGTGTCACATCAAACGGTTCATCGGGATCGATCCCTGCCTGGTCAGAAGCCGTTACATTTCTTACCGTATTACCACAGGCTTCACGAATAGTAATACTATCCTGCTCAAGCAAATTCCATAATTCAGGTGTGCGATCCAGGCTCACAAAATGTATTTGTACATCCTGCCTGGTAGTGAGATGAAGGTTACCGGTTGCAAACTCATCCGACACATCGGCAATGCGTTTCCATTGAGCAAGGGTCATTTTACCGTACGGCAATTTGATGCGAACCATTTGAACTCCCGGCTGACGCTGCCCATACACACCCCGGGCTAAACGGAGGCTTCGAAATTTTTCTTCAGGAATTTTTCCATCTCTGAATTCATGGATCTTCCGCTCCAGTTCCAGAATATCTCTTTCAACAATTGGGTTTTCTAATTCAGTACGAAAGCTCTGCATGAGTATACATTTTATTAAACATTGATCAAATGAGTATTACCCTACTTATTTAGTGGACTATAAAAGTAAGCATGAAATGGTTAGCAGTCAAAAAAAATTTGGGGTAACGAATGTAAGTAAGCTAACTTGGAGAAATTATTTTTATAGTAGTCTACTAAATTGGTAGAGAATACATATTTTTACATCTCTTATCTTAGACCCGGTATCAGTAAATCGAATGAAGGAAAAAACAAGTGACATACAAGAGTTGCCCGGCATAGTTCAAGAGAATAAAAATAGATTGTATCCGATTTTTCTAAAGTTGGATCGGTTGGAAACGCTTCTTGTCGGTGCCGGTAATGTCGGCCTGGAAAAGTTGCAGTCACTCCTTTCAAATTCCCCGGAAGCCAAAATTACAGTGGTCGCGCCGGAGATAAAAGATGAAGTAAAACGTTTAACATCAGAACATCCTTCATGCCGGATCATCCAGGGGCCCTTCAGGGAATATGATTTAGATAATAAGGATATTGTTATTCTCGCCACTAACAACCGGGAACTACACGAAAACATTAAAGATCTTGCACGGCAAAGAGGCATCATTGTCAATGTTGCTGACACGCCGGATCTCTGTGATTTTTATCTGGGAAGTATTGTGCAAAAGGGAAGTTTGAAAATAGCGATTTCTACCAATGGACTTTCTCCAACCATTGCAAAGCGTATGAAAGAAGTGATCAGCGACATGATCCCTTATGAAATGGAAAATGTCATGCAGGATTTAAGTAATATTCGCCAAACAATGAACGGGGATTTTGAAGAGAAAGTAAAGCGGTTAAATGAACTCACAAAAATGCTTGTATCAAAACAGATCTCTCTTGCGGATATAAATAAGCCTGAGCAAAAAAGATGGCAAAAGATCGTGAAATGGTGCCTGTTCGCTTTTTGCTTTATGATTATTGGCCATACCATTCTTTCTTATGTCCCTTTTAGAAAAATAATGACAAGTATACAATCCATTTCACAGTCAACAGAAACCAGGACATTCCTGATGATGTTGCTCACAGGTTTTATTGCTCAAATGGTTGATGGTTCATTGGGAATGGGATATGGTACCATATCTACTACGTTTCTTTTGGCCATTGGTGTTAATCCCGCAATAGTGAGTAGCCGTGTGCACTCAGCTAGAGTTTTTTCAAGCGGAGTTTCAGGATATAGTCACCATCGTTTTGGTAATATCAATAAAAAATTGTTCAGGGCATTAGTCATACCTGGAATCATTGGCGCTATCGTTGGTGCATCCCTTGCTTTTTTTGCGCAGAGTTATTCATCCTGGGTACGCCTGCCCCTTTCTATATATACTCTTTACCTGGGTTATTTTATTTTAAGAAAAGCATTTGTAAAAGCAAAGCATCATTCTAAAGTGAAGAAAGTGGGTTGGCTTGCTTCAGCAGGTGGATTTATGGATTCTTTTGCCGGCGGTGGATGGGGCACATTAGTGACAAGTACATTGATGTCAAAAAGGAGAAGCCCACGTTATGTGATCGGTTCAGTATGTCTCGCTGAATTTTTTGTTGTATTTGTTAGCTCCATTACATTTTTTATTCTCTTAAGAAGTATACCAATCTTAGATGTTGCCGGATTAATTGTGGGAGGACTAATTGCTGCGCCTATTGCGGCAAGGTTGGTAGGCAAGGTGCCGATCAAAACAATGTTTATCGCTGTAGGGGTGTTGATTATCTTAACAAGTTGTAATACATTTTGGAATTCATTATCACAATTAATTCGATGAAATAAATTTAAAAGTTCAGAATCTCCGGAAGGAGTTTTTTTATAACCAATTAGTCTACATATTTGATAGACTAATGAAGCGAAATCAAAAATTATGAGAAGATCAACAAACCAATTTGTGGGAAAAGCATTTAAGATTATGAGAAAGAGAAATAGGTACCGACGAGCAAAATTGATTTTCGTCGCTTCAATTGCAATCATTTCATATGAGACGATCTATGCACAGGAAAAACACACAGAAACTTATAACCAGGTATGGCTGGCATACGCTAATCAAACAAGATTCAGTGAGAAATGGGGTCTGTGGACAGATATTCATTTGCGAACAAAGGAGGATTTCTTCACGAACTTCTCTCAGAGTATCCTGCGCTTTGGCATTACCTACTATTTAAATGACGCAACGAAACTAACAGTGGGTTATGCGTATGTAAGCAACTACCCAGGGGATAATCATAAAGAAGTAACACAGCCGGAACACCGTGCCTGGCAGCAGGTACAATGGCACACTAAATATGCAAGGATCAGAACAATGCAATGGCTTCGCCTGGAAGAAAAATTCAAAAGGAAAATTCTAAATGACGCTGAACTGGCCAGCGGGTATACTTTCTACTACAAGATGCGGTACAATTTTTCTCTGCAGGTGCCTCTAAGCAAAAAAGGAATTCAACCCAATACACTTTCGTTTGCAGTCAATGATGAGGTGCATATTAATTTTGGAAAACAAATTGTATACAATTATTTCGATCAGAATCGTTTTTTCCTCGGCTTTGCTTTTCAAACCAACAAGACGGATAATTTACAATTTGGCTATTTGAATGTATTTCAGCAACTGGCTTCGGGCAATCACTATAAAATAGTCAATGGCGTTAGGATATTTTATTATCATAATCTTGATTTAAGGAAAAAATAATTGTTGTATCATATTAAAAAACAGTTTTTCTTCAGTAAATATTAAATCAGAAGACGATGTTTTAATTTTGAAACAAACGCCGGAGCAAACCACAGTGTGTACGCAATCCATTCAGAAAAGAATAGGGTGTATTGCTGGATATAAACCTGAAATGTACCGGTTCACAATTTGTATTGGGTGCAGGTCTTTTAAGCAAATAAAATTTAATTTGAGATTCTTAAGCAACAGAAATGGAAAAAACTTATTTGAGTGATGCTGGCCCTAAAGTCTCCCCGGCAATTTATGGATTCTACAGGTGGGGTACCAATGAGATCAATGCGAATAAAATAGAAAAAATTATTGATCTCTGTCTTGAATTGGGTATTAATACTTTTGACCATGCAGATATTTACGGGGGTTATCAGTGCGAAGAGGTTTTCGGTGAAATAATAAAGAATAAAAGAATTAAGCGGGAAGATATCGTTTTGTTTACCAAATGCGGACTGGTGGTTCCTGATCCAGGTCGCCCCGATGTGAGAGTGAAATATTATGATACGTCCAAAGATCATATTACAGAGAGCATTGAAAATTCTTTGCGAAAACTGCGAACAGATTATATAGATATTTTTCTACTGAACGAATTGGATCCTTTATCGAATCTTGAAGAAACGGCGATCACTCTGCAAAAATTACGTGATAGTGGAAAAGTGAAAAATATCGGGGTAGTAAATTTTTCTGTTTTTCAACATCAACTATTGAGTTCTTATCTACGCATACCGATCGTTACAAATCATATTGAATTGAATTTGTTAAATACCTCTGCATTTGATAATGGCCAGATCGACTATATCAAACAAAAATACATGCGTCCGTTAGCTACAGCTCCGTTAGCAGAGGGACAAATCGCCAATAGTATCGAAAAAAGACCTTTATTGATCAGGAGAAAACTGGAAGAATTATCACCGAAATACGATGCTAATATTGAATCGATTGCCGTAGCATGGATCGTAAAACTAGGAGCACTTCCATTGATCGGCACAACTAATGAACAGCGCATCAGAAATATTGCGGCGGCATTTGCCATAGATCTTGATAGACAGGATTGGTATGAGCTATATGACGCTTCCCGGGGTGGCTTATAGGAGTAATCTAGATTGCTTTCTTTTTTTTCTTGGATAATTGTTGCAGCATTGCTTTCAGGTCCTTCGGGATCGGAGACTCAAATTTATATTCTCTGTCATCGGGGCCTGTGAATCTTAGTTGCCAGGAATGAAGTGCTAACCGGTTTAATATGGGTCGCTCCTGCTCTTCATTTTTTGAAAGCTTAAATTTATGTTTGATGGTGGAAAGAAAAACTGCTTTTCCATCTCCATATAATTCATCACAAACGACCGGGTGCCCAATGTCTTTCATGTGAACGCGTATTTGATGTGTTCGGCCAGTATGTATTTGAAACCGCATCCAGGAATATATTCCAAAATCTTCTATCACTTCATAATCGGTTAGCGATTCCTTTCCTTTCCTGTTTATCACCATCAGGCCTTTTTTGACCGGGTGTTCCATGATCGGCGCATCAATAGTTCCTTTTTTTTGGATGGGAGAGCCGATTATCAATCCAAGATAAATTTTTTCAGTTTTTCTGTTTTCGAATTGCTGTGAAAGAAATTTATGGACTGTTTCATTTTTTGCAAATATGATCAACCCGCTCGTTCCTTTATCCAGCCTGTGGATGGTAAAAATTTCTTTGTATTTCTCCTGCAAAATTTTTTTCAGCGAGATTTCTTTTCCCTTGGCGGTCAGGTATAGAAAGCAGCCCCGAAGGTTTGTTCAGAACAACGAAATCATCATTCTCAAAAATCAGTATATCAGAGATTCTCATCGTGTAATTAGATTAGTCTGCGTATCAGCGACTAAGGTTTGTCCAGTATAACGAAATCATCATTAAAAATCAATGCATCAGAGATTGCCATCAGTGGAATCAAATTAATCCGCGTAATCAGCGGTTACCTTTGCCGAAATATTTCAGATCCCTGATTTCTTTTTCGGAAAGAAACCTCCATTTGCCTCTTTCAACATTTTTTTTTGTTAGCCCGGCGAACATAACCCGGTCAAGATTTTTTACGTCATACCCAAGATGTTCGAATATGCGGCGTACGATCCGGTTACGGCCACTATGGATCTCAACTCCCAGCTGAGTTTTGTCTTTTACATCAGCATAAGCTAACACATCAACACTGGCGGGCCCATCCTCCAACTCAATTCCTTTTAATATTTGATCAAAATCTTTCTTATCCAAAGATCGATTGAGTGTGACATGATATATTTTTTTTACCTCGTGGCTTGGATGAGCCAGCTTTTGAGAAAGCTCACCGTCATTGGTTAGCAATAAAACACCTGAGGTATTCCTGTCCAGTCTCCCCACAGGATAAATTCTTTCTTTTAATTTGATAAGATCAAGAACGGTTTTTCTTTTTTGAGGATCATCTGTGGTAGTGATATAATCTTTGGGTTTATTGAGAAGAATATAAACAAGATTCTTGGCCAGGAAAATTTTTTTACCATTCACCCTGATCTCATCTTTTGCAGAAACTTTATGTCCGGGTTCAGTGATCGTTTCATTGTTCACTTTTACTTTGTGCTGTTTTACTAATTCTGCTGCATCTCTTCTTGAGCAAATTCCGCAGTGAGCAATGAATTTATTCAGGGGCATATTGACCGTTTCTGGTCTTTGGTTGCTGGTTAGTGGTTGGGCTTGATTTTTTGCCGATTGCCGATTGCCGATTGCCAACTGCCGACTACCTACAGCCGACCGTTTCTTTCTTTCAAAAAACTCTTCCTTGTCTTTTTTCCACTTTCTTTTTTCCTGTTTGAATTGTTCCTTGATAGCAGCATTGCTTTTCTTTTTTGCAAACTTGTCAAAGTGGCCAGGCGCGTTTTTTTTCATGTTGAATCATTGCTGTTTTACAACAGTAGTGTTTAATTGCCTTTATTTGCTAATTGCCCGCAGGCTGCATCGATATCTTTTCCGCGACTGCGGCGTAACCGGGCATTTACTTTATTTTTCTCCAGGTATTTCATAAACGACTCTGTTCTTTCCTCTGTAGGTTTTGAGAACCGGGCAGATTCGATCGGGTTATATTCTATAATATTTACCAGGTCTGCCGGGACCTGCCGGTAAATTTTGATCAGTTCATCGGCATCTTTCAGGGCTATCATTAAAATCATTGAACAGGATATATTCAAGACTGATCTCATTTTTTGTTTGCTTATAAAAATAATTCAAGTGCCTCGATGAGCGATTTAATGTTATTGGCATCGTTGATCGGCATGATCTCATGACGCTTCATGATCATTGGCTGCATGAAGCGACAAAGCCAGTTTGAATTTTACCTTATCATCGCCCAATTGCCTTATCATCTTTGCTACACCAGCTGTAGACACGGTGATCCTTCTTGGACTCATGCCTAATCCTTCGGGTGAAGAAATCCGGTCAATGGCACGCAACACATTTTTATAATTGAGTAGTGGTTCACCCATGCCCATGAAAACTATATTGGTCAACTTTTTCCCATAGATCTTTTCGCATTGCTGGTTGATAATGACAACCTCATCATAGATCTCGTCAAATTCAAGATTGCGTTCCCGCTCCATATAGCCGGTAGCGCAAAATTTACAACTCAAGCTGCAACCAATTTGCGATGAGACACAGGCGGTAAATCTTGACTCATTGGGTATCAAGACGCCTTCAACCAAATGTCCATCCCAGGTTTTAAAGCGGGTTTTGACCGTACCATCGGCACTGTGTTGTGTAGCGTCAATGGTAAGTGCGGGTAATGTAAAACTTTCTCCTAATTGCTGGCGAAGCTGCTTACTCAGGTTGCTCATATCAGCAAAACTCAGAGCTCCTTTTTGCCAGATCCACTCATAAGCTTGTTTAGCCCGAAATTTCTTTTCACCGACACTTTCAAAATATTGTTCGAGTTCTCCCAACGTCAAATGCCGGATATTTTTTTGTGCTGTTTTAAGCATCCGGCAAAGATACCATTGATTAAAGGATTTCATTGATTTCACAGATATTTGAGCTGTTAAACATATCACCTGATGAAAGAAGTATTTATAGTGGATGCGATCCGGACGCCTGTAGGAAAATATGGCGGCACCCTCAGCTCCGTTCGTCCTGACGACCTTTTGGCTCATGTTATAAGTTCACTGATCGAAAGAAATCCTTCCATTGACGTAAATGCCATCGAAGATGTAATTGCAGGAGATGCCAACCAGGCTGGTGAAGATAACCGCAATGTAGCAAGGATGGCTTCTTTACTTGCAGGTTTACCTGTTACAGTAGCGGGAAATACTGTGAACCGTTTATGTGCATCCGGACTGCAGGCTATTATGGACGCGGCAAGACAGATCATGTGTGGCGATGCCGGGTTGATCATAGCAAGCGGAGTGGAAAGTATGACACGGGCGCCGTTTGTGATGGCAAAAGCAAGTTCTTCGTTCCAAAGAAATGCAGAAGTTCATGATACTACGCTGGGCTGGCGGTTTATCAATAAGAGACTGGCTGAAACATACTATCCTTTTTCCATGGGTGAAACAGCAGAAAATGTGGCAAAGCAATGGAAGGTTTCCAGGGTACAACAAGACGAATTTGCTTTAGGGTCCCAACAAAAATATTTTGCTGCATTGGAAGCAGGTAAATGGGAAGACGAAATAGTTGGTGTTGAAGTAAAAAATGAGAGAGGAGAGATGACTTTATTTGACCGGGATGAACATCCCCGTAAGACGTCGTTAGAAAAATTAACATCATTAAAACCGGCTTTTTTAAAAGACGGAACCGTTACAGCGGGCAACTCTTCGGGAATTAATGACGGAGCAGCTGCTATGTTACTGGCAGGTGAAGACGCGGTGAAAAAATTTGGATTAAAACCAATGGCGAAGGTCATCTCTATGGCGGTAGCCGGTGTTGATCCCGCTATCATGGGTATTGGACCCGTGCCTGCGACAAAGAAAGCTTTGCAAAGAGCTAATTTGAAAATTGAAGATATTGATCTGATAGAATTGAATGAGGCGTTTGCATCACAATCGCTGGCCTGCATCCGTGATCTTGGCCTCGATATAAAAAGAGTAAATGTAAATGGAGGGGCCATTGCCATTGGACATCCCCTTGGATGCAGCGGGGTACGGATCTCTACTACTCTTTTATATGAGCTAAAACGACGCAACGCTAATTATGGATTGGCTACCATGTGCGTTGGTGTTGGCCAGGGAGCAACTATAATTTATAAAAACAATGTGTGATATTTTCTTCTTGCCTTCTTGTCAGAGCCTAGTATTAAATCTTGCATTACGTTGTAATAAAAAAGTAATTTTATTACCGCTCATATAAATATGATCTTTGTCATATGCAGCATTTGTAAATTAGCGCCTGTCTTATGGATAATGTCAGAATTGATGACTGCTTCCACTTAGGATCACCCACCTTAAAACGCAACATGACTAACCACTCTATGAAAATGGAGTAACAAATTTTTTTTGTCAACAAACACATGAGCACATGAGAAAATTTCTGCTTTTACTCATGGCATTTATTCTTGCCATGGGACAACTTCACGCACAACGAGCAATTACAGGAAGAGTAACAGATGAAAAAGGAGAAGCTATTCCCAATGCATCTGTAATTATTAAAGGTACTGCTACCGGTACCACTACTGCTACTGATGGAACTTTTAGCATTTCCATTCCTCCGAATGCTCACGCCTTAGTTGTGTCTTCGGTTGGTATGGCTTCTTCGGAGATCGCGTTAACGAACTCTACCAATTACAGCGTCGTTCTGTCTGCAACTGCAAAAAACCTGGAAGAAGTAGTGATTGTCGGTTATGGGTCTCAAAGACGAACAAATGTTACAGGATCAGTGGCAACAGTTAAAGGCACTGCTGTTGAGAACAAACCATTCACTTCCGTCGACAAAGCATTGCAGGGGGCGGTGCCGGGTTTGCAATCAACTTCTACATCAGGGGCTCCTGGCGCTGCTACTGATATTCGTATACGTGGCCAGGGATCGATCACTGCAAGCAATCAGCCCCTTTGGGTTATTGATGGTGTTATTGCTGCTTCCGGTGATTTTACCAGCAATACAACCACTGCAAATGTTTTGAGCACTTTAAATCCAAATGATATTGAAAGTATATCGGTACTCAAAGATGCTTCCGCGGCTTCTATTTACGGCTCACGTGCTGCCAACGGGGTTATATTGGTAACTACAAAAAAAGGAAGAAGTGGTAAAACAGTATTTAATTTTTCTGCAGAAGGGGGCCAAAATAGCATTGCTTATAAGAATGATAAGAACAGGGCAATGACGACAAGCGAGTACCAGTCGGTGATGCGAGTAGCTTTGATCAATGCCGGTTATGCTACAAATGATGCCGAAGCAGATGCGATCATTACCGACCCGGTGAATGGTTTTGGATTGAAACCGGGTGTCAATACAAACTGGTATGACCTGGTGACACACGATGGCTCGCAACAACAATATAATCTCAGCATGTCGGGCGGGTCTGACAAAACACAATTCTACGTATCAGGTGGTTATTTTAGACAGGTAGGAACCACGCTGGCTACAGATTTTGATAGGTATAATGGTTCTGTATCGATTACGCACAGAGCCAGTGATAGATTTACGTTGAATGCGACTATAAATGGAGCAGCAACCAAACAATCAACGCCAACTAATGGAGGTACCTTTGCCAACCCGGTACTGGAATCCTATTTTTTGCTGCCATGGTATTCGCCATATAATGATGATGGAACTTATAAATATGATGATCCCGAAGGCCAATTTTCGGTAAATGGTGGGATTTATAACCCCCTGATACAAGCTGATTGGAATAAGAACACCGCTAAACAATATCAGTTACGTGGAAACGTAACAGGTGAATATAAAATTCTTGATAACTCGAAGAACAATTTAAAATTCACCACCCGTTTCGCAGGTGAATTTATCGATATATCAGAAGACTCATATCGCAATCCTTTTTATGGTGATGGTTATGGGAATGGTGGTGATGCTTTTGCCTCTTACAGGCGACTTACTGATTACACGTGGAGTAATTTTGCGGATTACAGGCATGATATAAGTGATGATCTTTACTTTGATCTGAAACTCGGTTATGAAGCACAATTGACGAAGAGTTACCTGATGCAGGCAGGCGCACAAGGATTTCCTATGACATTAGACTTAAATTACCTTGCTTCTGCAGCCACTCCTACAACTGCTTATTCTCTCCCCACACAGGCAACAACCAATTCAATATTTTCTTCCGGGGATGTTAATTGGAAAAATAAATATGTTTTAAGTGCCAGCTTTAGAAGAGATGGTTCTTCGGTTTTTGGTTCCGATAACAGATGGGGTAATTTTTATTCTGTGGGAGGAACATGGAATATCAGCCAGGAAGATTTTATGCAAAATATTGCATTTATCAACTTTCTTAAACTGCGTGCTTCTTACGGAGAAAATGGTAATGCAAATGGATTTGGCTTTTATTCTTCATTGCCTACCTATGCGTATGGAGCTAATTATACAGGCTTGCCCGGAAGTGCACCCACCAATGTCGGTAATGAGAATTTAACATGGGAAAAAAATGCGATTTCAAACATTGGGTTGGATTTTGGCTTGTTCAAGGATCGTCTGAATGGTACAATTGAATATTATAATCGCAAAACTTCTAACCTGCTTTTAGCAGTGCCATTGTCTCTTACATCTGGCTTTACTTCACAAAATCAGAACATAGGTGCCATGACAAATAAGGGTATTGAAGTCACTTTGAATGGAAGACCTCTTAAGCTTAAAGATTTCACATGGGACATTTCCATAAACTTTACTCATAACACGAATAAGGTTACAGAATTGTACCAGGGTCGTCCAGTGGCACCTGTTAGTTTTCAACAAGTGGCTGTGGGTCATGATGCACAATCATTCTATCTGCGTCAATGGGCCGGTGTAGATCCTGCCAATGGCGATCCGCTTTGGTATATTGACAGTAGCAGGAGCAAGACAACAAATGTTTATTCAGGTGCCCAATTGGTATTGAATGGTCAGGCCGATCCAAAATATTTTGGATCTGTGACCAATACTTTTAACTATAAGGGTTTTTCGTTTTCAGTTCAGTTCTATTACAATTTTGGAAACGATATTTATGATATCTGGGACAGGTACATGAACAGTGACGGTTTATACTTAGGGGCCTTCAATCAATTAAGTGACCAATTGAACAGTTGGAAGAATCCCGGGGATGCTACCGATGTACCCAAGATCATTTATGGCGGAAATAAAAGTTCATATAATCACTCTACCAGGTATTTGTACAAAGGTGACTATATACGTTTACGAGATGCACAACTTTCATATTCATTACCAAGATCAGTAATCAGCAAGGCGCACATTACTAACTTAACATTTTATGTAAGAGGAACCAATCTCGCGACATTTGGCCAGGACAAGAAATTGCCATTTGATCCTGAAGCAGGCGCCATTGCTCAAAGCAATTTCGATGTATTTATTCCAAAAACTATAAGTGGTGGAGTAAAAATTGGATTTTGATTTTAACTAAAATGAATAATATGAAAAAGATAAACAAACTATATATAATATTCGTTGCCGTTTGCTTAGTGGCAGTGAGTTGTAAAAAGGACTACCTGGTGCAAACGCCGAAAGATTCATTGACACCGGAGCAGGCGTTGAACAGTGAAAGTGCTTTAACAAGTGCTGTGAGTGGAGCTTATTCCGGATTACGCACGCAGGGTAATCCCCCCAATGTAGTTGCATTGTTCGGAAGGGATTTTCCAATAATAGGAGATCTGATGGCAGATAATACATATGTAGAAACAAAAAATGCTGGCAGATATTTGATACAATATAATTACACAATGTCTTCCAGTGATGGAGTTGCTGCGGGAATGTGGTCACAGGGCTTTACGGTCATCATGCGTGCGAACAGGATTATCGATGCAGACGTTACTGGTACAAATGTAGCAAGTATAAAAGCCGAAGCCTATGCCATACGGGCCCTGGTCTATTTTAAATTGGTAAACATTTTTGCAAAACCATATACACAGGATCCGAATGCTTTGGGAGTTCCTATGGTTTTACATTATGATCCGTACAATTTACCGGGCAGAAGCACGGTAGGGGAAGTGTACCAGCAGATCGTAAATGATCTAAAAGCTGCGTTCCAGGATGGACCTGATTTTGTAAATTCTACACGCTTTAGTAAATACTCTATTGAAGCTTTGCTTGCAAAAGTCTATTTGTATATGGGAGATAATGCAAATGCACTGGCGGCAGCCACTGACGTGATAAATAACGGTGGATTTACTCTTGTGGACGCGGGGAGTTATAATACGTATTGGGCCAACCCGGCCAGGCGGGATGATCAAGTGGAAACAATGTTTGAAGTGGATGCAGATGTAATTAACAACAATGGGTTTGATGATTATGCAGGCATGTATGAAAATGGATATAATGATATTTATGCATCATCCCAGTTATATGACCTTTACAGTGCAACAGATGTTCGTCGCTCATTACTCATACCTGGTACAACGAAAAATGGAGCTGCGGCATATATTGTTGATAAATTTCCCAATGCTACGAACGGTGACAGGGACAATATAAAAGTGCTTCGCCTGAGCGATGTTTATTTAATTGCAGCGGAAGCATCTTTGCCCGGTGATGAAGCCGGAGCACTAACTTATCTTAACGATCTGGTTGCTCAACGTGATCCTTCGTTTGCAGGGTACAGTTCTACCGGGGCTGCTTTACTGAATGATATTATAACGGAGAGAAGAAAGGAACTGGCATTTGAAGGTGATAGGTTTTATGATCTGAACAGGCTTAAAATGGCGTTTGATCGTGCAAGCAATCCCGGTGCAATTCCGGCGCCACTTACAATTGCTTATCCGGAAGATAAAAGATTAGCTCCGATCCCACTGACTGAAATACAGGCCAACCCAAATATTGCCGGTCAGCAAAACCCTGGCTATTAAGCCAGCATACATTAACATTTTAAAGAAGGCTGTTTACAAGACAGCCTTCTGTGTGTTTACGGATAATAAAATTCACGTAACAGAAACATAAGCGCTGTTATTGAATTTTAGTTCGGCCAAATTTTATATATTCCTGAGATGAAAAAGATAAGCACTTTGTCGCTCCTTCTTCTGAATGTTCTTTTTTCATTTTCACAGGCAGTTGACATGACAGCGAGAAAATTCTTTGACCAGATCTTCGACTACTCAAATAACAAAGAATTTTTAGCCTCTCAATACACAGACATAAAAGGTTCTCCCTATTTTTCGGATAAGTGGCTCAAAGGAAAAGTCTTTTTAAGTGATCGTGTTTGGTTTGATAATCTCCAAATAAAATTTGATCAATATAATAATAGCTTTATTGTAAACTGGCACGATACTGCGTTCCAGATCAGTCCTGCGGTAAAGCAGATAATTCTTTACCTGGGAAGTGATACACTAAATGGGCTTGTTTTCAGGAATGGATATGCTATAAATGAAAAAATAAATACAAAAACATATCTGGAAGTATTGGCAGAGGGAAAGATGAGTTTTTTGAAATACCCTAAAAAAGAAATAGATGATTATACGGAATACGGAGATGCGACAAAATATAAAAGATTTGAAGAAGTTGACAGATATTTTATTTTTGTCAACGAAGATTTCAAAGAGGTAACTCTAACTAAAAAGAATTTAGAGGATGTTTTGCCGGATAAATGGACCCAGGTCTCCGAGTATCTCGCAAAATATAAAGTAAATCTAAAGGCCCAGGATGGCTGGAAACTCGTGATCGGATATTATAATGGCTTATGATCAAAGATAGCTTAAGTAAAAATTGAGTTTATATGAGAAAACTTGCTCTTTCTATGATGGTTTCCTTTGGCTTCGTCCTTTTAAATGCCCAGGATACCACTTTAAATGAATATGTCGGGACTTATACTTTCCCTGAAGGCGGACCAGTTACGACCGTGGATGTAAAGATCGAAAGCGGGTCGCTGTTGGCCAGTTCAACGGCAGGTTCTTCACCATTGGAGAAAATCTCGAAAGATACGTTCAACCTTGTAACATATAATGGTAAAGTTTATTTTAGCAGGGATAGCACAAAAAAAGTAAACGGTATCAAAATAGAAGTGGAGGACACGATATTAGAAGGCAAAAAAGAAAGCCTGGATTCCGCGATCCTCAATTATTCCAAATATTCACCCTGGAAAAGAAAATACCGTATAACTATTTAAATGAAAATTCCGAAAGCTCGTTTACTGGAATTTCTTTTTGTTCACCGGTGCTGATTTTTTTTATTTTACAGGTATTCTTTTGTATCTCCTCTTCACCGATGATAATGACAAAAGGAATTTTTTTCTTTTCAGCATATTTGAATTGCTTATCAAACTTGCCAGCTTCGTGATAGATCTCGCAACGAATATTTGTAGCTCGTAATTGTTGAGCAAGTTCAAAGACTTTTTTCCCTTCTTTTTCTCCAAGGTTAAAAAATAGGACCTGGCTGCCGGTGTATACATCTTCGGGAAAAAGATCCAATTCTTCCATTACATCATATATCCTGTCAACACCAAATGAAATTCCAACCCCGGGAATATTTGGTACGCCAAACAAACCAGTGAGATCGTCATAGCGGCCCCCGCCGCCAATGCTACCGATCTCTACATTTTTTGCCCTGACCTCGAAAATAATTCCGGTGTAGTAGTTAAGCCCTCTTGCTAATGTGAGATCAATAATGAGTGATGTCCCGATAGCCATCGGGCGATCAGTGATGAGGGGATACTTTAAGATCGTTTCCAACTCCTCAATTCCATTTTTACCTGCGTCGGTGCTTCCTAATAGTTGCTTTGCCTTTAAAATCTTTTCTTCATTAGTACCGGAAATGGAAAGATAGTTTTCAACGATTGAAATTTCCCCGAGGTTCAAACCACGCTGAACCAATTCCTCTTTTACCTTTTCTAACCCCACTTTATCGAGCTTATCAATGGCGACAGTGATGTCCATCATCTTGTTTGCACCCGCACTTAACTCGGCCAGTGCCATCAAAATTTTCCGGTTGTTTATCTTTATTTCAACGGGAATTTTTAATTGTTCAAAAACAGTAGCGTAGATGTCTGCTAGCTCTGCTTCATTCAATAAAGAATTACTTCCTATTACATCAGCGTCACATTGATAAAATTCGCGGTAACGGCCTTTTTGTGGTCTGTCTGCTCTCCACACAGGCTGTATTTGGTAACGCTTAAATGGAAATGTAAGCTGTCCATAGTTCATGGCCACATACCTGGCAAAAGGAATAGTGAGATCATACTTTAGTGCTCTTTCCGTAATTCCCTTTGTATTTTTTCCCAGCAAGACCTTTTCAAAATCATCTCTTACCTGTTTTTCTTTTGCTGGATTATCTAAACCATTATTCAGAATTTTAAAGATCAACTTATCGCCTTCTTCCCCATATTTTCCCAATAGGGTTTCGATGTTCTCCATGGCCGGCGTTTCCAGCGGTTGAAAACCGTAAAGCTCAAATGCAGTCCTTATTGTTTCAAAAATGTAACTTCTTTTTCGAACTATTTCCGGTCCAAAATCTCTTGTGCCTTGTGGTATGCCAACGTTAACTTTTGCCATTGTTGCTTGTTGCTTGTTGCTGGTTTCTTGTTCCTTGTTCCTTGTAACTTGATTCTTGAAGAGCTTTTTCAATAATTTTTTCACAGGCCGCATCGATCAGTTTGAATGCTTCGTGGTATTCTTCTTCCGGCCCTGCCCACGGATCCGGTACATCAAGATCTTCACCGGGATATAATTCATTCATCAGCAGATCCACCTTTGATTTATTAAACTTCCTTTTTGCGATCTGTCTTATATCAAACAAAACATCTTCGGCGAGTGCATAAATTTTATCGAACCTGTCAAAATCCTCCGGCACAAGTCTTCTTGATCGCTGGTTGCAGATATCGATGCCGTTCATTCTTGCTACTTTTTGTGATAAAGGATGCGGAGGCTCACCATCATGATAACCGTTGGTACCCGCACTGTCTACACTCCAGTTCAAACCTGCTTTAAAAGCCCTATCCTGTAAAATCGCTTCTGCGAGCGGGCTACGGCAAATGTTTCCAAGGCACACCATTAAAATTTTCATGGGGGCAAAGATAGTCTGCAAAGACACAAGGTACAAGGCGTAAGGTTCAAGGCACAAGACACAAGAGTTCGCTTTGGTTGTTCCTTGTTGCTTGCCTGCTGTCCGGTAGGCAGGTGCCTTGTATGGATTTCCTTCACATGAGCATCTCACTCCGAAAGTATAGCCATGACAAACAAAGAAATTTTACACGCTGACCTTCTCGACATTTTGTTTGAGAACCGAAACAAAGCTTATGGAGCTTATGCGCTCAGAAAAAATTACAACCGTCGCCTGCAATGGGCATTGGGAATTTCATTGAGTCTTGTTTTTCTCTTATCAATCCTGGAGAACCATCGAACCGTTAAGACAATTTCCAGAGATGCAACGCCAGGTGTAACATTAATTTCCGTTGATCTTCCAAAAGCAAAAATTCCTGCGACACCTCATCCTCCTATGCATTCGCAAGTAGCCCGGGTAAAAAGCACACAAATAAAAATTGTCCCCGATGACCGGGTAAAAAAACCGGAAGTCCCAACTATAGAAGATCTGGGAACTGCATTGACATCAACAATTACCCAGCAAGGAGTCATTCCAGATGGTACAACTGGCGAGTTAAATGCAACCGGCGAAAATTTGAATGCTCACAGTGTCAAACCTGACAAGCAACCAGAGATTTATCCTACAACATCGGACGCCCGGTTCCCCGGCGGAAAAGAAGCCTTTGCCAAATTTTTGACAAAATATCTCGTCACCCCAGGTGACCTTGAAGCCGGCGAAAAGAAGATGGTGCTGGTTCGATTTATGGTTGATGCCGATGGAACAATTTCGAAAACCGAGGTACTTCAAAGCGATGGCGATGATTACAGCAGGGAAGTGATAAGGGTCCTTACAAAAATGCCTAAATGGATACCAGCAATGCAAAACGGTACAAAAGTGGCAACCTGGTTCACTCAACCTGTAAGTTTTATGGGTGTTGAATAGTAAATTTTTTTAAATTGCCGTCCCAGAAACAGCATAAGGTATGCCAGATAACTATGAAGAAAGGCGAAGAAAGACAAATATTTTTTTGCATTCCATATACGATTATACGATGGGGGTTCTTTGGCTTTGTGCAGGCGGATTTTTTCTTTTGTATAGGAAATTCGACATAGAGCTGAATTTTGATCCGGTGCTTACAACTATTTTCGGGGCAGCCGCAGTGTTATATGGAGCGTTCAGAATATACAGAGGGTACAGAAAAAATTATTGAAGCAAACCGGGTTTATGATTCGACGGATACATAAGGTCAAGAATGTTCTTTTTGTTGTTTTATTTTTTTTGTTGAACGGGTGTAAGAACAACAGGATTGAACGGCAAAGTGATACCATAGATTCAGGGACCATTTATATAAGTGTTGATGAATCTTTCAAGCCGGTGATCGACTCTGAGATCCAGGTGTTCGAAGCCTTGCATCCCGAGGCAAAAATTATCCCTACTTATAAACCCGAAGCGGAGTGCATAAAAGACTTTGGGGTAGACAGCGTCAGGATGGTGATCATTACCAGGAGATATACTCAGCAGGAAGAAAATTTTATGATCGATTCCTTTAAGCTGGCTCCAAAAAGTCTGGAACTGGCAAAAGATGCAGTAGCCGTCATCGTAAACCCTTCTGCACAAGACACTTTATTTGATATGGGCCAGATATATCAAATACTTACAGGGAAATTTAGTAAAAATTTAATTCCCATATTTGACGGAACACATGCAACCAGCACGGTTCGTTTTATCATCGATTCTGTGTTACATGGAGACACGCTGACACCAAAAGCAATGGCGGCAAAAAGCAGCGAAGGAGTTATAGATTATGTCTCAAAAAATCCTGACGCCGTAGGCTTCATTGGGGTGAGCTGGATAGGAAATCATGATGATACAACGCAATTGAGTTTTTTGAAAAAAGTGAGAATGGCATGGTTAGAAAGTACGGATAAACCTGGAAGTTATGTATTACCCTGGCAGGCAAACATTTATTATCGTCGTTATCCTATGATCCGGGATTTGGTTTACATTTTGAAAGAAAAGAATACAGGGCTTGGCAAAGGGTTTGCAAATTTCCTAAGTGGCGAACAGGGACAGTTGATATTTAAGAGAGCTTATTTATGGCCGGCTCAAATGAATTTTACTATCAGGCTTACTAAATTGAATGAATAAAATATATTTACAATTTAAACGGTTCAGCACATGAAAATGATGAAAATTACGATTACAGTTCTAATTGCAGGTTTGTTGGGGATGGCCGGAGTAAAGGCGCAAAACATACAGGAAGGTATTAATCACTTATATGCCGAAAGAAATAGAAGTGCGAAGGAAACATTTGAGAAACTTGTGGCAACAAATCCTAATGATCTTGAAGCGGTGTATTGGTTGGGGCAGACTTACATTGCAATGGAAGATGTAAAATCGGCGAGAGATCTTTATTCAAAGACCTTGCAGGCTAATGGCAACGCACCATTGATACTGGCTGGCATGGGGCATGTGAATTTGATCGATGGAAAAAAGGATGAAGCCCGGCAGATGTTTGAGACAGCTATTAATTTGAGTACAGGTAAAAAAGGAGCTGATGTCAGCATTTTGAATGCCATTGGGCGTGCCAATGTAGATGCAAAAGAGGGCGATGTGGCGTATGCTATTGACAAATTAAAAATGGCTGCCCAAAAAGACCCCAAGAATGCAGACGTGTTCTTAAATCTAGGCGACGCTTACCGGAAGGCACACGAAGGAGGGGATGCCGTAACCAATTACGACATGGCAGCTTCGGTTAATCCGGGTATGGCGAGAGCTATTTATAGGAAAGCCATGGTTTATTACACTCAGAAAAACTGGGACCTTGTTACTGATCTTTTAAAGAAGGCGATTACAGTTGACCCAAAGTTTGCTCCGGCGTACTACGAATTGTATTATTATTATCTCGGCAAACTTGATTTCAATACCGCACAGGATTATGCAAGTAAATATATTGCCAATACTGACCAGGACCCGCAGAATGACTATTTGGTGGCACAAACCTGCTTTGCCAAAAAGGATTATGACTGTACAATCAACACCAGCAAAGGAATTATTTCGAAAGCAGGCGAGCAAACAAAACCCAGGACATATAAATTGTTGGCATACGCATATGTCGGCAAAGGTGATACTGCCAGTGCAAAGGAATACATTGATCAATATTTTGCAAAAGGGAAGGAAGAAGAAATGATTCCCCAGGATTATATTTTGAAAGGTCAGATCTATGGCAATAACGATCCTGATGTTGTATATGATAGTTATGTGAAAGCTGCTCAAATGGACTCGGTGTATGAATCAAAAATGAAAACGTTACAGGACGGCGTTGACTATTTTAAAGCAAAGAACAATAAGATCATGGAAGGCCAGATGAGGTTAGTGCAGTCTGCTAATCGAAAAACTCCTAATGCTGCCGATGCGTTCTTTACCGGCTTAGCTTTTTACCTGGGTGCAGACTATGTAAAGGCGGATAGCCTGTTCAAGCTCTACATCGTTTCGTTCCCCGATAGTTTGTATGGTCACTATTATGATGCAAGGGCGAATTTAGCACTGGACACAACGTTGTCTGTTGAGCCATATCTCACAAATATGGTGAACGGCTTTAAGAAGACTCTCGATATAGCGGTCAATAACAAAGAAAAGTTCAAAAACCAGGCGGTAGCATCTAGTCAATTTCTTGCAGCCATATATAACAACACAAAAAAGGACAGGGATTCCGCCATATATTTTTTGCAAAAGGGATTAGAATTTGATCCTGACAATCCTACGCTGACTGCCTTTTTGAAAGAATTACAAAAACCAACGGGCAAACCGGCAAAGGGTACTCCGCGTGGTAAACCAACAGGTTCAACAAAGCCAAATGCTGCAGCAATAAAATCATTTGCTTCTAAAAGTAAAATGATGGCCATAGCAAGATCGTAATCGTGATTTTCATCTATACAAAGAGTCCTCTGCTGAAAAGTGGAGGATTTTTTTTGACACGAATGAACACGAATGGATACGAATTATCCCCGATAGAAATGAATTATTGAAGGCAAGAGTTCTTACCCTGGAATACAATTCCCCAAAATTCGTGTAATTCGTGTCGCTATCTTATTTTTGCGGACTGTGAATTCATTCATGAATTATTTACTACAGGTGGATACCAATACTGCCAGCTCATATCTGCCGGTGGTTATTCAAATAATTTTTGCTGCAGGTCTTGTTGCCTTCCTGATGCTTGTTTCCCATTTGCTTGGGCCAAAGAGGAAAACCACCGATAAATTGGAAAATTTTGCCAGTGGCATTGAGTCGCATGGCGATGCTCGGCAACCAATGGCTATCAAATATTTTCTGGTTGCTATATTATTCGTGTTGTTTGATGTGGAAGTAATTTTCTTTTATCCTTACGCTGTAAATTTTAAAAATCTTGGCTGGAGCGGTTTTTGGGCTGTAATGATATTTGTCGCTTTCTTCCTGTGCGGGTTTATTTATATTATAAAAAAGGGAGCATTGAAGTGGGAGGACTGAACCCCTATCCCCTAAAGGGGAACTTGGGTTAAACCTCTCGCATAAATAATTGTTCTTTATATGGCAGTCGATGATTTGTGACCAGCAAAGGATATCTTATTCAACTTTGTGACGTTGCATTCTTCAACATTTAGTTCTTTAATCAGCGATTTTAATCATTGCTTTATTAGAGTGTATATAAACTCCCCTTTAGGGGATGGGGGTATTTTTATGGATCGTCCTGTATCATATAACATATATCAGAAGGCTTTAGAAAAAGATATCAGCATGGCAGAAATGCCTGAAGGCTCTATGGGTGAAGGTTTTTTTGCTACTTCATTGGATAAGGTGATCGGACTTGCAAGAAAGAATTCCATGTGGCCTTTACCATTTGCCACTTCCTGTTGCGGTATTGAATTTATGGCGACCATGGGTTCGCATTATGACCTTGCCAGGTTTGGAAGTGAAAGAGTTGGTTTTTCGCCGCGCCAATGTGATCTATTGATGGTGATGGGGACGATCGCAAAAAAAATGGGACCGGTTGTGAAGCAGGTTTATCTGCAAATGGCCGAGCCTCGTTGGGTGATGGCCGTTGGAGCATGTGCAAGCAGTGGTGGGATATTTGATACCTATAGTGTACTCCAGGGCATCGACCAGGTAGTGCCCGTGGATGTTTATGTTCCAGGTTGCCCACCAAGACCAGAGGCAATTATTGATGGAATAATACGAGTTCAGGACCTGGTTGGAAAGGAAAGCCTGAGAAGAAGAAACAGTCCCCAGTATAAAGGATTACTGGAAAGCTACGGAATACAATAAGCCCCCTGGGGGAACTTAGGTGGTAGAGTAAATAAATATTTTAAGTTCTAAAAAATAAAATAAAGCTTCGCATTGCGGAGCCTTCGAAAGCCCTTTAGGGGTTTGGGGTATGCTCTTGACTAACGAACATATACAACAAAAACTTATTGAAAAATTTGGAGAGCAGGTAAGCAATTTTTCAGAGCCCTATGCGCTTCTCACATTTGAGGCGCCAAAGGAACTAAATCTCAAAGTGCTTAATTTTTTATATGATGATCCTGAATTAAAATTCAGATTTCTTACTACTTTGTGCGCGGTGCATTATCCCGAACAAAAAGGCAGAGAACTCGCTATCGTATATCATTTGCACAATCTTGAGGATAACGTCAGGGTAAGATTTAAAATCTTCACTGATATCAACCAACCCGATATTTATACTGCCACTGGTTTATTTTCAGCAGCGAACTGGCTTGAGAGGGAAACTTATGATTTTTATGGGGTCAACTTTGTTGGTCATCCAAATCTGAAAAGAATATTAAACGTGGATGAGATGGATTACTTTCCAATGAGGAAGGAGTATCCGCTTGAAGATTCCACACGCATTGATAAAGATGACGAGATGTTTGGAAGGGGCGGAACTCTTGGATATGGAACAGAAAAAACAGATCATGGCACTATTTCCGAAGAAAACAAAAATGAAGAGGGAGAACCGGTGTTATAGAGGATAGTGAAGCAGACGAAAGATGATAATGAATTAAAAGATAATAGATAGATAATAGATAATAGTGACTAGATAAAAGTTGATAAAAAATGTCAACAATAGCAGAACCACATATTCGATTACCCGAGGGAAGTATTGAAAAGACGACCACCACGTTGAACCTGGGTCCTACTCACCCGGCCACGCATGGTGTGTTTCAGAATATCATTGAGTTAGATGGAGAAAGAGTTGTGTCGGCGGAGCAAACCATCGGTTATATACATCGTGCATTTGAAAAAATTGCCGAGCGAAAGCCACTCTACCAAATTACTCCTCTCACTGACAGACTTAATTACTGCTCAGCGCCGATAAACAACATAGGTTGGCATACGACCTGCGAAAAATTGCTGGGAATAAAGGTTCCCAAGCGGGTAGATTATTTACGTGTGATCATTATGGAGCTTGCAAGGATTGGCGATCATCTTATCTGTAACTCTATTGTTGGTGTGGATAGTGGTGCTTATACGGGGTTCTTGTACCTCATGCAGTATCGTGAACTGATCTATGAGATATGGGAAGAGGTATGTGGCTCAAGGTTGACAACAAATATCGGTCGTATTGGAGGCTTTGAAAGAAATTTCAATGATATCGCTTTTCAAAAGCTTGAGAAATTTTTGAAAGAATACCCGGGAGTTTTGAAAGAGTTTGAAAACCTTTTTGTTCGCAATCGCATTTTCATGGATCGTACAATTGGAGTAGGTCCGATCAGTGCCGAAAGAGCGTTGAATTATGGATTCACAGGTCCTAACCTTCGTGCTGCCGGTGTTGATTATGATGTTCGTGTTCACAACCCTTATTGCAGCTATGAAGATTTTGATTTTAAAGTTCCGGTAGGAACTACGGGTGACTGCTATGATCGCTTTTTAGTGCGTGAAGAAGAAATGTGGCAGTCACTAAGTCTTATTGAACAAGCCTATCAAAAAGTGCAGGAATTCAAAGGTGCCGATGCTGAAGTTTATCACGCGGATGTGCCTGAATACTATTTACCTCCAAAAGAAGACGTTTACACAAAGATGGAGGCACTCATCTGGCATTTCAAGATCATCATGGGTGAAATTGATATGCCGGCTGGCGAGGTTTATCACTCCGTGGAAGGTGGCAATGGAGAATTGGGATTTTATTTGATCAGCGATGGTGGAAGAGCACCCTATCGTTTACATTTTCGCAGGCCCTGCTTTATTTACTACCAGGCATTCGAAGAAATGATAAAGGGTCAAATGCTGAGCGATGCTGTCATCTTACTGAGCAGTTTGAATTTGATCGCAGGAGAGATGGATAGCTAAGCCCCCTGTCCCCCTGAAGGGGGAACTTAGGTCGGGCAAATTTTTGTATGTATTTAGTTCTTTTATTGCTGACTGATGATTGTGTTACCAGCTTCGTTGCTACTATGAGCTTCTGTTGCGCCTGCCTGCCGGCAGGCAGGTCGCACACTTCAGCTTTCAGATTATATAATTAGCAATTTTTCAAAAGCACTTCGTTTATCGGAGTGTGTAAAAACTCCCCTTTAGGGGTTGGGGGCATGATAAAATTTTCAGACGATAAATTAAAAGAGGCGGAAGAGATCATCTCTCATTATCCGGAAGGCAAAGAAAAAAGTGCCATCCTGATGATCTTGCATATGGCGCAACAGGAATTTGGCGGCTGGCTGGATGTGCCGGTGATGGATTATGTAGCTTCTTTATTAAAGATCGAGCCAATTGAAGTATATGAGGTGGCTACATTCTATAGTATGTATAATTTAAAACCGGTTGGCAGGTACATGTTTGAAGTTTGTCAAACAGGTCCATGCATGATCAATGGGAGTGACTCTATTATAAAATACATAGGAGAGAAACTTGGAATTAAACCTGGTGAAACAACAAAAGATGGAATGTTTACTTTAAAAACTGTTGAGTGTTTAGGCGCTTGTGGCTATGCTCCCATGATGCAATTAGGGAAAGCTTACAGGGAACATTTGACAAAAGAAAAAGTGGACCAGGTCATTGAAGAATGCCGGAACAACGCCGCAAAGAATAATTGAAATATGAAAGTAATTTTATCACTCCTGGTGTTATTCAGTTTTGTTTTCGCTAATGCACAAACTGAAGAAGAAAAATTGACGACAGCGCTAAAGGAATTTCACCAGGCACTTGTAACTAAGAATACAGCCTCTATTAATCAGCAGACCGATAAGGCGCTGAGCTACGGCCATAGTAACGGATGGGTGCAAACAAAAACTGATGTCATAAAAGACCTTGAAACAGGTTATATTGTTTATCACAGTTTTAAGGAAGACAGTTTGACAATGACCATCAATGGGTCCATGGCAAATGCAAGATTTGTCGCTGATATAAGTGCCACCCTGAATGGTAGCACTAATGACATTCATTTAAAAGTGTTGGAAGTATGGGTAAAGAAAGGAAAGCGATGGATATTGTTTGCAAGGCAGGCTGTGAGATAAGATTGAACTTAACGGCAGATCAAGCATTTTGACTGATTTTTGACTTTGATTGGAATACAATGGCAAGAAAGCTTTTATTAGACAAGGTAAATATTGAAGGCATTCGGTACTATGATGCGTATCGTAGGAACGGTGGATACGCATCTGTAGAGAAAGCTTTCAGGATGAGCCCCGAGCTGGTTACTGAAGAAGTGAAGAAAAGTGGATTGCGTGGCCGCGGTGGTGCTGGTTTTCCGACAGGAATGAAATGGGGTTTTTTGGCAAAACCGCAAGGTGTACCCCGCTATCTTGTTTGCAATGCCGATGAATCCGAACCGGGTACTTTTAAGGATCGTTACCTGATGGAGTTCATTCCTCATTTACTGATTGAAGGATTGATCGTTTCGTCTTACGCAATTGGAAGCAATCGTACATATATATACATACGCGGCGAATTTGCATGGATCGTTGATATTTTGAACCAGGCTATTGCCGAAGCAAAAAATAATGGCTGGCTTGGAAAAAATATCCTGGGAACCGGGTTTGATTGTGAGATCTATGTTCATCGCGGTGCCGGCGCTTATATCTGCGGTGAAGAAACATCATTAATTGAATCACTGGAAGGTAAAAGAGGCTATCCAAGAATTAAACCACCATTCCCCGCGGTAAGAGGTTTATGGGATTGTCCAACCGTTGTAAACAATGTGGAAACACTTGCAGCAGTTGTCCCGATCATTAACATTGGCGGGGAGGAGTACGCGAAGATCGGGATCGGAAAATCTACCGGAACAAAATTGATCTCGGCCTGCGGCAATATAAAAAAACCCGGTGTGTATGAGATCGAAATGAACATTTCCGTTGAAGAATTTATTTACAGCGATGAATATTGTGGAGGGATTGCAAAGGGAAGAAAATTGAAAGCCTGCATCCCGGGGGGATCATCTGTTCCCATTCTTCCTGCTAATCTTTTGTTGAAAACTGCAAAGGGTGAAAAAAGAATGATGACGTATGAAAGTTTGGCGGATGGGGGTTTTCAAAAAGGTTCTATGATGGGAAGCGGGGGATTTATTGTGCTTGATGAGGATCAGTGTGTAGTTAGAAATACATTAACGTTGGCAAGGTTTTACCGTCATGAGAGCTGCGGACAGTGCTCTCCGTGCCGGGAAGGCACTGGTTGGATGGAAAAAATATTGCACAATATTGAATATGGAAAAGGAAAGATGAGCGATATTGACTTGCTCTGGGATATTCAAAGCAAGATCGAGGGAAATACAATTTGCCCTCTCGGTGATGCTGCGGCATGGCCTGTTGCAGCTGCCATAAGACATTTCAGGGATGAATTTGAATGGCACATATACGATCCGCAGGAAGCACAAAGAAGAAATTATGGATTGGCGAATTATGCGAAGGCATTAGAAGTTGGAGCCCCCCTCCCCTAAAGGGGTGTTAGTGGGAACATAATGATTAAATTCAGGAAATTTAATAAAGCCCCTTTAGGGGTTTGGGGTATGCAAGAAAAATTATTTAAGGTAACAATTGACAACATCACCATCGAGGTGGAGCAGGGAACGACTGTTCTGCAGGCTGCACGGATGATTGGTGGTGATGTGGTACCTCCTGCCATGTGCTATTACAGCAAATTAAAAGGCAGTGGTGGTAAATGCCGTACTTGCCTGGTTAGGGTGGCCGCGGGTTCAACTGCTGATCCCCGGCCAATGCCAAAACTGGTAGCGAGTTGCAGAACCAATGTGATGGATGGAATGGTCGTCGAAAGCATGACCAACAACGCCGTACTCGATGCAAGAAAAGCAGTAGTAGAATTTTTATTGATCAATCATCCTCTTGACTGCCCGGTTTGTGACCAGGCAGGTGAATGTGATCTGCAGGATCTCAGTTATGACCACGGTCGTGAAGGAACGAGATACGAATTTAAGAGGAGAACCTTTGAGAGACATAACCTCGGTCCTTATATCCAACTACACATGACGAGATGCATTCTTTGCTTCCGTTGTGTGTTCGCTGCTGATCAATTAACTAACAAAAGAGTTCACGGAATTCTTGACCGGGGTGATCATTCTGAAATTGCCACATATATTGAGAAATCGCTGGATAATGATTTTATCGGCAACGTGATTGATGTTTGCCCGGTCGGGGCATTAACCGACAGAACATTTCGATTCAAAAACCGTGTATGGTTCACAAAACCGGTTGATGCACATCGCAATTGTCCGAAATGCAGTGGCAAAGTTCGTTTGTGGATGCGTGGCGATGAAGTATTAAGAGTAACCGCAAGGAAAGACAAATGGGGTGAAGTGGAGGACTTTATTTGCAATGAATGCCGTTTTGAAAAAAAGAAAGCTACGGATTGGATCATTGAAGGCCCAACAAAAGTAGCGCGTCATTCGGTGGTATCCGCCGGCCATTATGTGGGAGTAAAGAAGCCGCATGAAGCGCTGCCGGAAGTAATGGGGGGAAGAAAACCAAAATTGGTTTTTGATATTCATAGTGTGAGCGACGTGAATGAGCCGGAAGTTGATCTGAGCCTTCTTCCCGGCCCGGCAACCAGTGAAACTTTTGATGGCAATCCAAATGCGTATGGAAACAATGTGAACGATGTAACGCTTGGGCAGGGATCAAATGGCAGTGGAACTGATTCCACAAGTACGGGTGTGTAATTGGGAAAAGTACAATTGGGAAATTGCGAAATCTAATTCCCCGATATCTCACTCCGATAGCGATCGGGATCAAAATTTCAAAATCTTAATGAAAAGATGATTCATTTAATGATGATAGACTGGTGGTATATTTTAGAAAAATTCCTATTGGTAGGTTTTGTTGTTACACTTGCGCTTTTAGTTGCCATGTACACAACATATGCCGAAAGAAAGATCGCTGCATTTTTGCAGGACCGCAGGGGACCCAATCGTGCCGGACCATTTGGCATATTGCAACCACTTGCTGATGGTGGTAAATTATTCTTTAAAGAAGAGATCATTCCGCTTGCCTCATCAAAATTTTTATTTATCCTCGGTCCTTCACTGGCAATGCTGACAGCAATGTTGACGAGTGCGGTCATCCCCTGGGGAACCCCTCTTCAAATAAAAGGACGCGATGTGCCTTTACAAATTGCAGATCTGAATATCGGAATACTTTACATTTTTGGTGTCGTGAGTTTGGGTGTTTATGGAATTATGATCGGGGGATGGGCATCAAACAATAAATTTTCATTACTCGCTGCCGTTCGCGGCGCCTCGCAGATGATCTCTTATGAACTGGCAATGGGTTTGGCGCTGATCGCCCTGCTGATGATGACAGGTTCTTTGCAGATGAGCGTGATCGTCAACAACCAGCTTCAACATGGGTGGCATGTGATTTATCAACCCCTTGGGTTTTTGATATTCTTTATTTGTGCATTGGCTGAGTGCAATCGCACTCCATTTGATCTCGCAGAGGCAGAGAATGAGTTGAATTTTGGTTACCACCAGGAATATTCATCCATGAAGCTTGGTCTTTACTTATTTGCGGAATATGTAAATATGTTCATCAGCGGCGCTGTAATGTCCACCTTATTTTTTGGAGGTTACGATATTCCGTTCGTGAATGAAGCAAGCTGGGGTTTATCTCCAAATCTTTTGGCCATCATTGGATTTGTCGTATTGCTCGCCAAATCATTTTTCTTTTTGTTTTTGTTCATATGGATACGATGGACGATTCCGCGTTTTCGGTACGACCAGTTGATGAACCTGGGTTGGAAGAAATTAATTCCGTTGGCATTGATCAATATGATAGCAACAGCCCTGGTAATGTTGTTAAGGAAATGAACCCCTGTCCCCTAAAGGGGAACTTAGGTTTGATATTTCTTAACTGAATCAACATAACTTAGACGAAGATAGATTTGGAGAGTTCTCATCATGAAATATATTTGCAAACTTTAAAAATAATAAGCCCCTTTAGGGGTTGGGGTATATGCAATTGACACAAAGAGCAAAGCAGGTGGATCGAAGGCCGATGAATCAATGGGAAAAATTGTATTTGCCTGCCGTGTTGAAAGGAATGTTCATCACGTTGAGTCATTTGTTCAGGAAGAAGGTAACCATTCAATATCCTGAGCAAAAAAGAACTTTTCCGAAGGTATTTCGCGGGTTGCAAATATTGAACCGCGACGAAGAAGGACGTGAGCGTTGCACAGCATGCGGCTTGTGTGCTGTAGCATGTCCTGCCGAAGCAATAACCATGGAAGCTGCAGAGCGACAACCTGGCGAAGAACATTTGTACCGCGAGGAAAAATATGCGGCGAAATACGAGATCAATATGCTGCGTTGTATTTTTTGCGGATTTTGTGAAGAAGCGTGTCCGAAGGATGCGATCTACTTATCAGAAACCTTTACACCATCAAATTATTCGAGAGCTGGATTCATTTATAAAAAAGAAGATCTGCTAATACCGGATCCGAAAGAAGACCCTGAAGGGTATCAAAAAGCTTTGGGAAGCAGGGCTAAAAGCCCCCTGTCCCCCTAAAGGGGGGACTTAGGTCGTGTCTGTCTTATATTTTTAAAAAGTTCTTTGGATGAAAGTTTTTGTTTTGTAACCAACGGTGAACTTCTATCAAGCTTCTGTTGCGTCGCACACTTCAACTTTCTGTTCTTTGTTCAACAATTTTTTAATCTTCATCTGCTAAACGGAGTTATAAACACCCCTTTAGGGGATGGGGGCAAAAACTCCCCTTTAGGGGCTGGGGGTATGACTATTACACAAATATTATTCTGGGTTTTATCTGCCTTGACTATATTTAGCGCACTTATGGTGGTGGTGAGCAGGAACCCCGTACACAGTGTACTTTGGCTGATCTTTACTTTCTTTTGTATTTCGGGGCATTATATTTTATTGAATGCTCAATTTCTTTTTATCGTAAATATTATCGTGTATGCAGGGGCCATTATGGTACTGTTCTTATTTGTCATCATGTTGATGAATTTGAATGAAAGCTCGGAACCAAAAAAGAATCGTTGGCTAAGAATGGCAGGGGTGGTGGCTGGTGGATGCCTGCTCCTGGTTTTTGTTGCAGCATTGAGAAATATTGATATAAAAAGGCAAGTGGTTGAAACAAATACTGGTGACATTGGATTAATACAAAATCTTGGAAAGGTTTTGTTCAATGAGTATGTGGTCCCCTTTGAAATAAGCAGTATTTTATTTTTAAGCGCGATGGTGGGAGCGGTCGTGATCGGGAAAAAAGAGTGAGTCTCGCCCTCTGTCTCTCTGAAGGGAGGACTTAGGTCGGGTTTGTCTTAGAGTTTAATAAGTTCTTTAGATGAAAGTTTTTGTTTGTAGTCAACAGATGAATTTCTATTAGGCTCTGTTGCGTCGCACACTTCAACTTTCTGTTCTTTGTTCAACAATTCTTTAATCTTCATCCGCCAAATCGGAGTGTTGATAAACACCCCTTTAGGGGATGGGGGCAACCCTCCCCCTATGGGGGAGTTGGAGGGGGTCTATGCCTGTAAACTATTACATATTTCTGTCGATCGCCTTATTTGTGATCGGGATCATAGGAGTACTTACACGCCGCAATGCCATCATTATTTTTATGTGCATTGAATTAATGCTGAATGCGGTGAACTTAATGCTGGTAGCTTTTTCGAAGATGCATCACCTGGCCAACGCAGCGAAGGACGCGACTGCAGGAATAGACGGGCAACTCTTCGTTTTCTTCATTATGGTTGTAGCGGCGGCAGAGGTAAGTGTAGGCCTGGCGATCATTGTCATGATGTACAGGAATATTCACTCGGTGGATGTAAACTTTTTGAACAGGTTGAAACATTAGGCAAGGAGTATGACCATTTATATTGGAATGAATAATAAAAATGAATTTTCAAAAACCTCTCCCTTGGGGAGGTTTGGAGGGGCCTTATGCAAAATGCCTTAGACATAGCCTGGCTGGTCCCATTTTTTCCTCTGCTTGGATTTTTGATCAACGGGCTGGGAAGGAAAGTTTTGTCAAAATCGTTGATCAGCATTGTTGGATGTGGAGTAGTACTTGCATCGTTTGTATTAAGCATTTGGATCTTCTGGCAGGTTAAGAATGGAAATACTTTTATCGCCAGCTATTTTGATTTTATTTCTGTTCGTTCTCTTCATGTTCCTTTTGCGTTCCAGATCGATCAATTATCGGCTATATTTTTATTGATCGTTACGGGAGTTGGGTTTCTTATTCATGTTTATTCTACTTCCTACATGCATGAAGAAGCCAGCGAACATTTTGGAAGATACTTTTCTTATCTCAATCTTTTTATTTTTTCCATGTTGTTGTTGGTCATGGGAGCCAACTACGTCATCATGTTCATCGGCTGGGAAGGAGTAGGCCTTTGTTCTTACTTACTCATTGGATACTGGTTTAAGAATACAGAATACAATAAGGCCGCCAACAAGGCATTTATCATGAACCGGATCGGCGATCTTGGTTTTTTGATCGCTATTTTCTGGATCATTTCGAAGATCGGTACTACAAACTTTTCTGATGTATTTGGAAGTACAAACAGTTTCAGTCCTTCAGAAATAACGATCATTACCTTATTGCTCTTTGTCGGTGCCACAGGCAAAAGCGCACAGATCCCGCTGTACACATGGTTGCCTGATGCCATGGCTGGCCCAACACCTGTGTCTGCCCTGATCCACGCAGCAACGATGGTAACGGCAGGTATCTACATGATCGCAAGGAGCAATGTTTTGTATTCATTGTCCGAATTGTCAATGAATGTTGTGGCGATCGTTGGTTTAGCGACATCCATCCTGGGAGCAACCATTGCACTTAAACAAAATGATATTAAAAAAGTGCTGGCCTATTCCACAGTCAGCCAGCTTGGTTATATGTTTCTTGCGCTTGGCGTAGGCGCTTATTCTACCGGCGTGTTTCACGTAATGACACATGCTTTTTTTAAGGCTCTTTTATTTCTTGCCGCGGGCAGTGTGATCCATGCTATGGGTGGTGAGCAGGACATTCGTAAAATGGGAGGATTGAATAGATTGAAAATTACGTCCATTACTTTTTTAATTGGGTGTATTGCGATCGCAGGTATTCCACCTTTCTCAGGCTTCTTCTCAAAAGATGCGATCTTATTAGCAGCATTTGAACACAATAAGCTCTTATATGTAGTGGCTTTGTTGGGTGCCATGCTGACTGCTTACTATATGTTCCGCTTGTTTGTGCTCGCCTTTACAGGGAAATTCAGAGGAACAGAAGAACAAGAACATCATTTGCATGAAAGCCCTCCGGCGATGACGATCGTGCTCGTCATTCTTGCCATACTTTCTGTTATCGGTGGTCTTATTGGTATTCCTGATGTGATCTTGAAAGGCGGGGATAAGTTAACGGAGTTCTTAGCGCCCGTTATTCCGGTAACAGTGGAAGAAGCTGTTTCTTCTTCCACTGAGTTTTCGCTAATGGCCTTATCAACAGGGTTAGTTGTTGTTGCCATTATTGCTGCCTGGTTCCGGTTTCGTAAATATGAATTCAAACCTTCAAAGGGCCTTGGAAAAGTGCTGGAAAATAAATGGTATGTGGATGAATTCTATGATGCAATTATTGTAAAGCCACTGAATAAGTTAGGTGAAATATTAAATGAAGGACTGGAAAAATCCGGCATTGATGCATTGGTAAATGGAATTGGAAAAGCTGTACAATACGGCGGACGACAATTGAGGTGGTTGCAAAGCGGGCAGGTGGGAAGTTATGTATTGCTGATGGTGGTGAGTATTGTTTTGTTTTTTGTGTTGCAGTTTTTTTTAAGAAAGTAAGCCCCTGTCCCCCTAAAGGGGGAACTTAGATCGGGTTTACACTTTGTATTCGTCGAGTTCTTTTATAAGTTGATTATTGTGTTACAAACAACAGTACTTCTATTAAACTTCTGTTGCGTCGCACACTTCAGGGTTCTGAATTCTATTTAACAAAAAACTTTGCAAACAGCAAAGTGTATATAAACACCCCTTTAGGGGATGGGGGCATTATGGTTGCGCTTTTATTAATAGTTGTTCCTTTAGTGAGTGGATTGCTTGCTTTCTTTTTTAAGAATGGCAAAGCCGTTCGTTCATGGGCCTTATTTTCTTCGTTGATTACATTGACTGTTTCAGTTCTTGGGTTAACTGTTTTAAAAGATCCTTCCAATTTGCAATTTCATGCAAATTGGATCAGCAGCATCAATACAAGTTTTTCAATTAAACTGGATGGAATGGGGCAGATACTCTGCCTGCTTACTGCGGTATCGTTTCCATTAGTGTTTATTTCAACATGGAATAGTGTATATAAAAAGCCTAATAATTTTTTTGCATTGATGTTACTGATGCAGGTGGGTTTAATGGGTGTGTTTCTTGCGATGGACGCATTGTTATTTTATTTCTTTTGGGAACTGGCATTGATACCTGCTTATTTTCTGTGCTCGCTATGGGGCGGCGAACGGAGGATTGCGGTTACATTTAAGTTTTTTATTTACACTTTTACCGGCTCTATTTTAATGCTGGTGGCCATTATTTATATATACCTGCAAACACCTGATCATTCATTTGACATCACATCCTTTTACAATTCGGCCGCAAATGGCCGGGCCGAATCCTGGTTGTTTTGGATGATGTTTACAGCATTCGCTATTAAAATGCCCATATGGCCGCTTCACACCTGGCAGCCTGACACGTATGAACAGTCTCCAACAGCAGTTACAATGATATTAAGCGGTGTAATGGTAAAGATGGGAATATTGGGAATGGTTCGCTGGCTCATGCCTGTTTTACATATTTCATTTTATCAATGGGGTGATACAGTTACCACTTTAGCGGTAACTGGAATGCTCTATGCTTCATTGATCGCTATTCAGCAGGACGACCTGAAACGGCTTGTTGCTTACTCATCTATTGCTCATATCGGTTTAATGTGCGCCAGCCTTTTTGCAGAAACCCAAAGTGGCATGCAGGGAGTGATGATCCAGGTGTTCAATCACGGAATTAATATCATTGGTTTGTGGATCGTCATTGAATTAATAGAACGGCAATTTGGAACCAGGAAGATCTCTCAATTAGGAGGTTTAGCTCAACGATCACCGGCGATGGCCATTTTACTCGTAGTTGTTGCACTGGCCAATATCGGTCTGCCTCTTACAAATGGATTCATCGGGGAATTTCTTATGTTCAACGGCATCTTTGCTTCCGCCGTTACAAAATATTATATCGTGTTCACTGTATTGGCTGGCATCACCATCATACTGGCAGCGGTTTATACACTGAATATGATCCGCAAAGTTTTTTATGGTGAAACGAATTCACTGACGGCCGCAGGATACTCATTGAAGTTAAATGAAACGGCGGCATTGGCAATTATTGTTGTGCTTGTGTTTGTGATTGGCCTGTACCCGAAATTATTTTTGGATATAAGCAGGGAAACATCGGAGTTCATTTTGCAAAAAGCAGATGTGAGAACCATATTAAATAGATAAAAAATTTCAACTCTCTACAGCGGAGAGGGGTCAGGGAGAGGCTATGAATGCACTTTTATTAACGGCGATTTTTGGAGTGATCATGATGTTCAGCAGTTTCCTGCTGCAAAGCAAAACCGCCATTCGTGGCCTGGCCATTACCGGGTTAATAATTGTGGTGATAGGGAATATTCTTGAAATGTCCGGAACGGTTTTCTTTAAGATCGATACGAAGGGTATGATCGGGTTCGACAGGTTTGCTCTTTTGTTCAATACGATCGTTTTTATAAGTACACTCTTTTACTTCCTGTTGTCGGCGCGGGATATAGAAAAGGTCGGGATCAATTACGGTGAATATTTTTCATTGATATTTTTTGTTCTCTGCGGAATTACTTTGTCTTCTTCCTTTCGTTCTTTATTGATGCTTTTTCTTGGAATTGAGATCATTTCCATCCCATTATATATCTTAACGGGCAGTGACAAAAGAAATTTGAAAAGCAATGAAGCCTCTTTGAAATATTTTTTATTGGGCGCATTTTCTACCGGCCTCATGCTGATGGGAATTGCAATGATCTATGGGGCGACGGGAACGTTTAGCACGATGGTTGCGGCCAAGGAACCGCCCACTTCTGCTTTATTCATCTCCGGTATGTTGCTGCTGATGTTTTCAATGGCATTTAAAGTTTCGGCAGCACCTTTTCATTTTTGGACACCTGATGTGTATGATGGAGCACCCACTGTCTTTACTTCCTTTATGGCTACGATCGTTAAAGTGGGGGCGTTTATTGCTTTCATCCGCTTGTTCGGCGATGAATTTGGGAATTTACAGCCACAGTGGCAATTACTGATAGCACTTATTACAGCCATTACTCTATTCATTGGAAATATTACGGCTGTTTTTCAGCAAAGCGTAAAAAGAATGCTTGCATATTCAAGCATTTCGCAGGCAGGATTTATCATGTTGTCCGTATATGCAATGAACCAGGATGCAAAGGAAGGATTGCTATTATATACTGCTGCTTACTGTCTTGCTACGATCGGGATCTTTGCCGTGCTCATCAAATTAAAGGATTACAGTTTTGATGGCTTTAATGCATTTGCTAAACAACAACCGCTACTGGCCGCTGTGACAACAATATTTTTACTGTCATTGGCAGGCATTCCATTAACTGCCGGGTTCTTATCCAAGTTTTATATGCTTAAAGCTGCTGCAGCAACTGGCAAATACCTGTGGCTTGTTGTTTTTGCAGTGTTAATGGCGGTGGTGAGTGTGTATTATTATTTCAGGGTGATCCAGGCCATGTATTTTAAAGACGGGGATGGACAGGTAATTGAGGTGACTCCCGCATTCAAAATAACCTTGCTTTTAATAGCCGCCCTCATCATTATTACTTGGCATATTCCCGAATTTGATTATTAACTGGCTTTACTTTAATTAGAATCCCAATTTTTTGCGATAAAATCTATATCCCCATTTCGATAGTTTGTATTTAAATTGCAGAGCAGATTATGACCACGGGTGATATTTTTTCTCTTGCTTATCGTACGGTTCGCAGTAATAAACTTCGCACAGGGTTAACCGTTGCAATCATTGCCTTTGGCATCATGGCACTTGTAGGGATCATTACAGCCATAAAAGCCATGAATCAGAAATTCAGTGAAAGTTTTTCTACGATGGGAGCCAATGGGTTTACCATTCGTTTCAAGGAAAGGCAAATACATTTTGGGGGAGGTGGTCGATCCGATCTGAAGGTTGCCAAGAAAGGAAAAAGAAAGGAAAAGACTCAAGTCTTGGAAAAGTGATCACTGTTGAGCAGGTAGACGCATTTAAAAAATATTATACGTTCCCCGCAACCACAGGCGTTTCGGTATTGGCGAATAGAAATACCATTGTTTCTCAGAATACAACAAAGACTTCTCCGAATGTTTTGCTGCTTGGGGCAGACGAAAATTATCTTTTACTGAACGGGTTTAAACTTTCTGCTGGGACGAAATTTTAACCAGACCGATGTACAAAGTGCAAGAAATTTATGTTTGATCGGTCATGATATAGCTACAAGATTTTTTAAAGACAATATTGATAGAGCTGTGAATGCCATCATTCGGGTTAATGACATTCCATACCGGGTTCTGGGTGTGTTGGCGAGCAGGGGCTCATCATTCGGATTTAGCCGGGACAATGTCGTCATCCTGAGCTATAAAAATATTGATCGTAACTATTCCAACAGTGTAAGCAGCTATACAATCGCTGTCATGACTGATGATATCAGGAACCTTAATGAAGCGATGGGTGAAGCAGAAGGGAGTTTCAGGGCCATCCGTAAATTAACCACTACTGAAGAAAATAATTTTGTTCTCGACAGAAATGATGCGATCGTAGAGAAGGCGATGAAGAGTCTTGGATTTCTTACCATTTCGGCAACTGTGATCGGTCTTATTACTTTAATTGGCGCGGCAATCGGGCTCATGAATATCATGCTGGTTTCGGTGACAGAACGTACAAAAGAAGTTGGATTAATAAAAGCCATTGGGGGTAAAAGCAAACTTGTGCGTCGCCAGTTTTTGCTGGAAGCAATCATCATAAGCTTACTGGGGGCATTGTTCGGTATTTTACTGGGAGTTGCAATAGGCAATCTTTTCTCTATTGTTTTGAATACGGGTTTTGTTGTGCCATGGAATTGGGTGATCTACGGCATTGTTATTTGCACTATTGTCGGACTATTGGCCGGTTTATATCCTGCATTGAAGGCGGGGAGGTTAAATCCTATTGAAGCCCTGCGATATGAGTAATTCATTTCAAATTTACAAATGAAAGACTTGCCGCATTTAAAAAAATCATTAACTTGACGTCCTTTCCCTAAAAAATTGACGCTTGATTTTGTTTATATAAAGTAATTTTTCATTACAATTGTGACCCGTAAAATCTGGATGGTTATTTCTAAATTTAAAAAACACTAAAAATTACGATCATGGCAGCAACACAACCGACTGCGACTGCATCCGTTAAAGCTACGTCTGTTCAGGCAAAGAAAGGCGGCAATGCCATCTCCTGGCTCGCTCCTGTTATTTGCATTATTGCCGGTTATTGCATCTGGCGTTTTATTTTCGGAAACCCCGACGGCTTTAAAACTCCTGGTGAAGGAGCGTTTTGGCCAAAGCACAGAGATCCGAAGGGCGCTTTGAATGCTATTTATATGGGTGGTATCATCGTTCCACTATTATTAGGAATGTTATTGATGGTTATTGTTTTTTCGATTGAAAGATTTCTGACAGTAAGAAAAGCTTTGGGTAACGGAAGCGTTTCTGATTTCATTCGCAGAGTACAATATCATCTTGCCAATCGTAATGTAGATTCTGCATTATCCGAATGTGATAAACAAAGAGGTTCCGTTGCTAATGTAATGAAGGCGGGTCTTCGTCGTTATAAAGAAATGATAGGTAACACCGAATTGAACACGGACCAAAAGGTGTTGGCGATACAAAAAGAAGTTGAGGAAGCGACAGCTTTGGAACTTCCCATGCTTCAAAAAAATCTTGTTTTTCTTTCTACCATTACTTCAGTAGGAACCCTGATCGCCCTTTTAGGAACTGTAATGGGGATGATCCGCTCTTTTAGTGCCTTGGGTGCGGAAGGTGGCGGCGGAAGCGCTGCAACGCAACTGGCGGTTGGTATTTCTGAAGCATTATACAATACAGCCTTTGGGATCGGTACCTCTGCGTTGGCGCTCATAATGTACAATGTATTTACCACTAAAATTGATGCAATTACATATGGCATCGATGAATCAGGATTTACTTTGACACAGAGCTTTGCCTCTTTGTATAAATAGATTCCTGCCTGCCGCAGGCAAGAATTTTGTGTATTTTACTATGGAAAATGAATTGCTGAGCATCTTATCACTAAATTATTAACTCACATGCCAAGCGTTAAAATACCACATAAGAGTACGTTTGTAGATATGACCCCATTTGTGGATGTGGCATTTCTCATTCTTACTTTCTTCATTATGGCAACTAAGTTCAAACCCCCGGAACCTGTTGAAGTAACTACACCTAAATCGGTTTCAACGCAGGAGCTTCCCGAAAGTAATGCTACTCTCATCACCATTGACAAAGAAGGAAAAGTATACTTTACTGTTCTATCAGAAAAAGACATGTCTATTTATACCGAAGTGATCAATAGCATTAATTCTGCAAGGAATTTGGGTCTTACCGATGCTGAGAAGGCGAATTACCGCAAGACATATCTGGTTGGAGTTAGCTTTGGTCAGCTTAAGCAGTTACTTGATCTGCCTGCCGATCAGCAAAAGACTCTGAAGCAGCCCGGGATCCCTGTCGATACAACAGGGGGTGATCTAACCTATTGGATACAGGCCGCTAAATCAGCGTTTGCGGGACAACGTTTGCAATACCTGATCAAGGGAGATAACAATTCGAAATACCCGGTATTTAAAAATGTGATCGAAGCTTTAAAAAAGAATGATGTTTATAAATATAACCTGATCACATCCCCGGAAGATGCTCCTTCAGGTACGGAACTATTTGAAGAGAGGCGTAAGGCTAAATAATATTGTTTAACTTTAACAAAATTTCTTTATGGCACAGATAGAAGGTGGTGGTGATAGTGGTAGTCATAAAAAGGGACCAGGAGTAAAAAAAGCAAAAAAGCTTTCAACCCGTGTGGATATGACACCGATGGTGGACCTCGGATTTCTGCTCATTACATTTTTTATTTTTACGACGACGATGAGCAGCCCCAAAGCATTGAATTTAAACATGCCTAAGGATACGAAGAACGAGGAGGAATTGAATAAGGCCAAAGAATCCGGCGCTTTGACAATTATGCTTGGCAAAAACAATGGTGTATATTATTATGAAGGGCAGTTGGCTGCCTGATGCTTCGAATTTTAAGTCAGCCACTTTTGCAACGATACGGGACGAGATAATCAATAAGAAAAAAGAAGTGGTAAAAAGTCACGTTCATGATGACAATTGTCCTAAGAATATGGGCAGAGAATAAAGGTGATGAAAAATTCTTGTTTAGACCGGGACTTTGTAGTTGTTATTAAACCTGACGAGGATGCTACCTATAGAAATACGGTAGATATGCTTGACGAAATGACGATAAACGGGGTAAAGCGCTATGCAATGATCGATATAACACCGCAGGAATTGGAAGTGGTTAAAAAAGTTGAAGAAACTAATAAGATAAGATGTGAAAACTGTTTCGCATTTTGCATCTTAGTTAAAACAAACTAAACCATGGAAGCAAATAAAATTTTAAATGCTGACATTCTTGATCTGATCTTTGAGGACCGTAACAAGGAGTATGGTGCTTACGATCTGCGAAAAACCTATAATAAACGGATACTAAAAGCACTTATTATTACTGCTTCTATCGCTTTGCTGGCCTTGTTGGGTTCTCTTTTGGCAAAGGCTTTTAAAAGCAAGAATACAAATGTTGTTCAGCACGAAATAACCTTGCAGGAAATTAAAGAAGAGGAAAAGAAACCTGATCTGCCTCCTCCGCCTCCTCCAAAACCCCCTCCTCCTCCGAAGGTGGAAATGGCCAAATTTACACCGCCAAAGATCGTAAAGGATGAGGAAGTGAAAGAAGTGATCCAGGAGAACAAGGAACTGGAAGATAAAAAGATCGATGTAATTAACCAGGAAGGTATTAAGGACGATAATATTGCTGCACCGAGCCAGATAGATGAAGGTAAGCAGGTCATTGAAGAAAAGAAAGAGGATGATGAAAATAAGATATTTGAAAAAGTAGAGGTTGAGGCTTCATTTCCCGGTGGTGACGGAGCCTGGCGCAAATTTCTGGAAAGAAACCTGCGTGGTGATGTGGCAACGGACAACGGCGCTCCCGCGGGCACTTATACCGTTGTAGTTCAGTTTGTGGTAGACAAAGGAGGTAATGTGAGTGATGTAAAAGCTCTCACCAGCCACGGTTATGGCATGGAGGACGAAGCCGTGCGAGTTATAAAAAAAGGACCACAGTGGAAACCTGCTATTCAGAATGGCCGCAACGTTAAAGCTTACCGCAGGCAGCCAATAACCTTCCAGATCGAAGAACAATAGTAAGCACGAATTATCACGAATTTCACTAACAATAGATTGAAAGGATTTTACAGAAAATGTGAGATCCTTTTTTTTATCATTAATTACACGAATTATCACGAATTTAATGGAGGGCAAGATTTTTTTCAGCTCAGATCGTCCATTCGTGGTGTAAAATCATTTCATTGCGAAACCAGTGGCTACGTTCGCTTAATTCGTGTAATTCGTGTAATTCGTGTAATTCGTGATATATGTTCGTGTAATTCGTGATATTTAATCCATGAAATCCGCGATATGGGACGATACGATTGTGGCATTAGCAACACCACCTGGGGTCAGTGCTATTGGAGTAATCCGTTTAAGCGGTAAAAATGCATTCACTATCATTGATCAGTTATTTCCTTCTAAAGATTTAACTGTTCAACCCTCACATTCCTTGCATGTAGGTTTTATACGGGATGATGAAAAAATACTGGATGAGGTCGTTGTATCAATTTATAAAAATCCAAGATCTTATACCGGTGAAGACCTGGTTGAGATCAGCGGTCATGGATCACCTTATGTTTTGCAGCAAATAGTTGATGCGTGTATAAAAAGAGGAGCAAGGCTGGCAAGACCCGGCGAATTTACCCAGCGGGCATTTCTAAACGGAAAAATGGATCTTACACAAGCCGAGGCTGTCGCCGACCTGATCGCCAGTAATACAGCTTCAGCGCAAAAGGCGGCTCTTCATAACATACGTGGAGGCTTCTCAAACCAGTTAAAAGAATTGCGTGAAAAGCTGATCCGCTTTTCTGCATTAATTGAACTGGAATTGGATTTTTCCCAGGAAGATGTTGAATTTGCCGACCGAAAACAGTTGCATGACCTTGTTGAAGAGGTAGATAAAGTAACTATTTCATTGATTGATTCATTTCAATTGGGAAATGTGATACGAAACGGGATCAGTGTCGCCATTGTTGGGAAACCGAATGCCGGAAAATCAACCTTGCTGAATACTTTGCTGAATGAAGACAGGGCCATTGTCAGTGAAATTCCCGGAACCACAAGAGACACTATCGAAGAAGTCATTAACATTGATGGCATCCTGTTCCGGTTAATTGACACAGCGGGTATCAGGCAACATACGGCAGATGTGATCGAATCTGTTGGTGTAAAGCGCAGTCTTGACAAAATGAAACAGGCAGACCTTGTTCTTTATGTATTTGATGTAAAAGAACCGGTTTCTGAATTAAGAAGTACAAGATCAGAATTGGAGACGGACAATATAAAATTTCTTCTTGTTGCCAATAAGATCGATGACGGGAACGAAGTTGAATTGAAAGAAAAATTCAGAGATTTTGAAAGTATCGTTTTTGTGTCGGCAAAAAATGGTTTGCATCTTGAAACTTTAAAAGAGCGAATGGTGGATATTGTATTACAGGGACAAGTGCAGGCTGAAAGTACGATCATTACAAATGCGAGGCATTTTCATGCTTTGCGGCAATTGCATTCATCCCTGCTTGATGTTCGCAAAGGGTTGTCTGAAAAACTACCGGGCGATCTATTAGCTCTTGATATTCGCCGTTGCCTGCACTATCTCGGTGAGATCACTGGAGAGATCACAAATGAGGATCAGCTGGACTATATTTTCAGCAAGTTCTGCATTGGCAAATAAGAAAGGTTGTACCTTATTTGTACCGCCGGACCCTAAATGTTTAGACGTCACGGAGTGTTACTTTCTATAGCAGAATGTAACATCAAAATAGGTTCAAAGGCAAAAGGAATTAATTCGTTCTTGTCCATGTTTCCGTTCTTCCTAACAGAGATATGCCTACATAGCCTCTTACTTTAAGCGTATTCATATTCGTTAAATACATATCGGAGCTATAAGTTTTGCCACTTTCAGGATCGTAAATATCGCCCCCCTTCCATTCATCATCGCCGTCAAACTTAAATCCTGCAAGCATGACCAGTCCGATTATAGGATTGCTTCGCTTCGCTTTGTCAGGATTATTGCCATCCATTCGCTGGATTCCGTTTTCTGTCGGGTTTTTCAGCCAGATAATTTTGCCATAGAATTTTGCGCCCGATTCATAAATCTGGATTTTAGCAGGCTCTTTACCTCCCGTAAGCCAAATGCCAATGATGTCATCAGCATTATTTTGAGAATGAGCACCAAAAGAAATCAATGAGGCAATTAGAATAAGAAATGCCATTCCTTGTTTCATATTCTGCAACTTTCAGATAAAGATTTTTCTCTTTGTCTCAGGTTTTCAAACGACGTATCATAATCTGACCGCAGGGTTCCCATCAGCCTATCCCATATTGTAAAATAAAGTCCATAGTTGCCTTTGAAATATTGGTGATGCAGGTTATTAAACTACATGGTTGAAAAACAATTTGAACTTGTTTCAACACTTGGATTAACTTCAACTTACCAAGGCTCCGGCGGAACCGCTGGTATTATTTTTATTATGAAGAAAAAGAAATAAAAAGAGCCTGGGGCTATCCGACAGGCTCCGACCACGAGTTGATTCCCTCAAGTTCGAGACGTCGTCTTTCGTCGATTCCGGTAAGTTAGAATAGTATTTGTGCTATTAATCTCTCGAAAACGCTGATCCACAGCAGTACGTTACATTCTGTATCGCGGCTCCAGAAATGTAGCCTCGACGGAATGAGAGGTTGATGAGATCACTGGAGAAATAATCCGATTATTAGCCTCAAGCTTTCTGAAATTTCGATCATCTCGCAGGGAATCACTCCATCTAGTGCATACGCACTATTTGCAACTAAATCATTTTCTGTAACTCTCCTAAGAATCAGATCAATAAAGCTTATCGCTCATCCGTGAATTTCACTAATCGTACCACGGCACTACTACCTTCCGTGCTTTCAAGTCTTGCCTCATACATTTTATCAGCAACAGTCGCCACCATATAGGCGGTGTTCGGAGGAATAGAACCCAGATTCTCTGCCACCATAATGAGTTCATTGGAAGAGTTTAATTCCCTGACCGATAGCTTAATTGAATAAGCTTTGTCGGTTAGCCGGATATGTTCAAAAATTAATTTATCATTCAGGAAAAGAGAAATAGAATCTCCATCAACTTGTCCATTATCGTAGAAAAGAAGTTCTACAGAATCACCGCTAACAGGAATTTGAGCAGCAAAAACTTTTTTGCGCGCAACATATTTTTCTTCAATGCCCGATGGTTTGATTGACCCAACGGGCATAACTGTAATTGTAGATTTTGTAAATTCAATTTGTGCCGGTGTCGGCTTAGCTATTGCGATAACGGAGTCCCCGTCACTTAACGGTTTCGCCGGCTGATATTCAATTGTTTTTTTTGTTGCTACGACGTTAACACTATCCATGATCTGAGGATCATTAGCTTCCACCGTAAAACTTTCCAACACAAAGTCCCATTCGTCTGTGAAGTCTGACCAATCTGCATTGTCTGGGGCCAGTTCACGAGCCCGTTGAAGTTGCTTATCCACTTTGGAAGCATTTTCGCCCAATATTATACGACCATACCCGGGACAATTGAAATAGGCTTTTGCCAAGAGGCGTGTTTTCCCTCCTGACGATCCGTGCCCTTTTTCTTCAATCAACTGATCATCCCACCACACTGCTTCGTTCGTGCGGGAATTAAAATATCCTTTGACACCGTATCGCATGTAAATATTGGGTGATTCATAATAACACGTAGTGCCCGTCAAATCAGCACCCTTCAGAACGATGTTGACTTCAACTTTTTCTGGGTTGATTTTTCCTGTCCAAACGGCAGTTATCGTCTGGGCTTTAATAACCGCAGCTCCATTAATAATAAAAAGAAGAAAGCTGATGGTGAACTTTAATTTTTTCACGCGGTACGGTTTGGTTAAAGAATAGAAACAGCTTTGAAAAATTCTTTTAGAAGGAAACCAAATCTTTGCCAAACTTGTAAACACCCTTTTGAATAACAATAAGCTTTTTTTTAGGCGTATCTTTCAGTAGTATGATTCTAACTTTACACGAATTTTTATATAGGCAAATCCCTTATTTATTTTACTACAGAAAAACGCTAGGGCCTTGTCACCGCTGGTATCTCTTTGTGCTGCAGTGATAGGTTGCTGGCCGAGGCTAGAGCAATATAAAGCAACAACCGCTGTAGGATGGCTTCTATATAGTATCCACGAGTAATACCGATTTCTGATAATTTTTCGGTAGCGCTCGCTCAAATATTGTCGGACGTATTTTCCAGATTAATTTCATGATCGATTCAAGTGATGAAGAATAGTATTTTTGGCATTAATTCCTCGAAAACGGTGATTAAGAGCGGATGAATACTTTCTGTATTGGAAAGTGATCACATAAGGTCAATGCGGATTCTACAAAATAAAATTTTTTAACCAATTCTGTAAAAAGGGTCAGTACTTTACTGGTCCTTATGTATAAGCACGAGATATGAAGGTCAATATGAAGGTTACTACCAGTACCGTGTCGGATATTTTATCACGATTGCGCTTCAATTTCATTAGCGACCACACCATGCGTAAATACCAGGAAGAGCCTTTTCGTTCGGAACTCTACAGCTCCGATCAACTGGATCGTCACGGTAAAGTGTTAGCGAAGTCTCATAAACTTCAAAAAGATCATTCTTTTGATAAGCTATTGAAAAGATTGGAGGACAACGAAAAAACATTGCTGGAAGTACGTAATCTTCTTGTTGAAAGTATAAGGGCTGATCAAACAATTACTCCTGCTTCAGAATGGTTGCTGGATAATTTTTACCTGGTTGAAGAACAAGTAGTCATTGCAAGAAAACATTTACCCAAGGGATACAGTGAAGCTCTGCCTTATCTCTCTGAAGGCATTTCCGCAGGCATGCCCCGGGTATATGATATTGTATTAGAAATTATAGCACATAGTGATGGGCGAGTTGATGTAAACAGTTTAACCAGTTTTATTGCCAACTATCAGGCTGAAACCATACTCACACTTGGAGAACTATGGGCGATACCCATTATGTTGCGCCTGGCGGTGATTGAAAATCTTCGCCGGATTGCCGGTAAGATAGCACTGGACGTAATCGATCATAACCTGGCCGACCATTGGGCAGACAAAATGATCGCCACAGTAAAAGACGATCCCGGAGACCTGATCCTTGTGATTGCAGATATGGCCCGCTCAAAACCGATACTGAACAGCCATTTTGTTGCCAGCTTTACACGCATGTTGCAGGGAAAAGGGCCTGCACTCGCCTTACCGCTCAACTGGATGGAACAGCAATTGTCTGCGTTAGGAACCAGCAGCAATGATCTTGTGTTACAGGAAAATCAAAAGCAGGCAATCGACCAGGTCTCAGTGCGCAACAGCATTGGGACATTACGCTTCATTGGAGCTACTGACTGGCGTGAATTTGTTGAAACGCTCAGCAGCGTGGAACAGGTATTACGTCAAGATAAAACCGGGACGTATCCATTAATGGATTTTGCTACAAGGGACAGTTATCGCCATGTAGTTGAAAGAGTTTCAAAATCGTGTGATTTATCTGAAACAGAAGTGGCACAAAAAGCAATTGAGTTAACGCAGAAAAATAAAAGCGATGATTCCGGATCCGAAAGAAAAGAACATGTTGGCTATTATTTAATTGATAAGGGATTGGAAGAAACTGAACATGCCAGTTGCATGCGTTATGCGTTACGTCTGAAAATCAACCTGGCAGCGGCTAAAATGCCTGTGTTCATCTACATTTTCTCTATGTTTTTCTTAGCCATCGTATTTGCTGCTGGTTTATTTTATATGGCATACAATTATGTTCATTATGGTTGGAAAATTTTAACCATTGTTGGATTACTTTCTTTTTTGGGTTGCCTTCAGTTGGCTGTTTCACTGGTCAACTGGCTTTCCACCATTTTAGTGCTACCACGACTTCTTCCGCGGATGGATTACTCGAAAGGTATTCCTGCCGAGTGTCGTAGCCTGGTTGTTATTCCCACTCTGCTTTCAAGCGAAGCATATATTGAAGAACTCGTTGAAGGTTTGGAGATACGATATCTGGCTAACAAGGAAAAGAATCTGCATTTTAGCTTGTTGACAGATTTTATGGATGCAGACTCGGCTACAATGCCAGACGATGATAACTTAATGGCATTGGCGAAGAAAAGAATAGAGGAATTAAATGAAAAGTATACAACTCCCGAGTCTAATACCTTTTATCTCTTTCATCGTCCCAGGACCTGGAATCCACGAGAAAAAAAATGGATGGGCTTTGAGCGCAAGAGAGGAAAGTTATCTGCACTGAATGCTTTTTTAAGAGAACGTGGCCGAAATGATTTTTCCCTGGTTGTTGGTGACCAGGACATATTGACCAACATAAAATATGTAATTACTCTTGACTCAGATACACAATTGCCGAGAGAATCTATTCGGAAGTTTATAGCGACTATGGCACACCCGTTGAACCGGCCTATTTATGATCCAAATAAAAAAAGGGTAACCAATGGATATGGAATTTTACAACCCCGTGTAGAACCAAGCATACCAAGAACAACACTCTCATTGTATTTAAGGATGCAGGGTAATTTATCTGGCATCGATCCATACACAAAGGTTTCCTCAGATGTGTACCAGGATCTTTTCGGAGAAGGCTCTTTTATTGGGAAAGGAATTTACGATGTTGATGTATTTGAACAGGTTTTGGATGGAAGGCTGCCGGAGAACCGCATACTAAGTCACGATTTGTTGGAGGGTTGTTATGTGCGCTCCGGTCTTGTAAGTGATGTTCATTTGTATGAAGAAAGCCCTTCACAATATCAAACCGATGTAAAACGACATCAGCGATGGATCAGAGGGGATTGGCAAATTGGTGCATGGATGCTTCCTTTTGTTCCGGATAGCAAAGGACATTTAATAAAAAACAGGTTATCTGCATTATCAAGATGGAAAATATTTGATAACCTCAGACGAAGCGTAACACCACTTGCCCTGACCTTATTATTACTAGTAGGATGGTTTGTACTGCCATTTTCATGGTTCTGGACTGCAGTAGTTACAATCATTGTTCTGTTGCCGCTGATGGCTGCGGCCGTGTGGCAATTGATTAATAAACCTGAGGACATTAGCCTCTCATCACATTTTATTGGAGTAGCTGTTTCTGTAAGAAATTTTTTCATCCGTTTTATTTTCGGTTTGGCGGTTCTGCCTTACGAGGCATATAAAAATACGGATGCTATTGTGCGTACGAACTGGCGTATGATCATCACACACAGAAAATTATTGCAATGGACTCCTTCCGCTGCTATATCCCGAATGCATAGTAACAATCTCTGGCCTCTTTATGCGGCCATGTGGATTGCCCCCTTTTTAAGTATCATCACTACGGGACTTTTAGCGTACTCAAATGCTGCAGCTCTGTATGTCGCGGGTCCGATACTTATATTGTGGTTATTCGCACCGGCAATAGCATGGCGTTTGAGCAAAGAAGAAACAGAAAAAAAACCAAACCTTTCCGAAATCCAGAATTTGTTTCTTCATAAATCTGCACGCAGAACATGGTCGTTCTTTGAACAATTCGTCAATGGAGGAGAAAATTGGCTACCGCCGGATAATTTCCAGGAACACCCCACGCCTGTTGTTGCACATCGTACATCACCTACCAATATAGGGCTTGCACTATTAGCAAATCTCGCAGCCCATGATTTTGGATACATCAGTGGAAGGGAAATGGCAGAAAGATGTAACAATACCATACAAACAATGCATAAGTTTGAGCGGTATAATGGACATTTTTATAATTGGTATAATACACTTTCATTATTACCGCTTCATCCCAGGTATGTGTCTACTGTGGACAGTGGTAATCTTGTTGGTTTCTTGCTCACATTGCGACAAGGACTATTGTCACAGGCAAACGAACCGATTTTTAAAAAAAGCTTTTATGAAGGATTGATAACAATTGTAAAAATCATCCAGGAAAATTCAAGGAAGCATGATGAGAAAGAAACGGAAAGAATTATAGCTGTATTGAATGCTGCGCTTAATGAAAACAGTAATTCACTAAATAGTGTAAAAGGATATATCGATGAGCTTAGTTCACTTATTAATGATTTATCGTTAACTCCTGCAGATGCCGAATCGAAAAAATGGATATCAAAATTATCCGTTCAATTAAATAGTTTTCACGATGATCTGCTTCAAATTGCGCCCTGGATAAACTTATTACCTGTACCTGAAAATTTTGAAAAGCTGTATACACTGGATAATATTCCATCCCTGCACACGATTCTTAATCATTTACAACTTTTGGGGACGGTTAGCTCTTATCAGCAAAGTGAGAACAATACTGCAGACAACGAATGGCTAACTAAAATGCGTGATTGCATTTTGAAGGCCAACACCATAGCTACTGAAAGAATTAATCTATTGGATCAATTGGCGCAACAATGCGAAGAACTAAGCGACGTGGAATATGATTTTCTTTTTGAGAAGTCAACCAACCTTTTAAGGATCGGTTACAACGTGGAAGAGCAAAGAAAGGATAATAGTTACTATGACTTGTTGGCCTCTGAAGCAAGGTTAGGAATTTTTGTTGCCATATCTCAGGGAAAGTTGCCACAGGAAAGTTGGTTTGCATTAGGAAGATTATTAACCAATTCCGGAGGAGACCCGATATTGCTTTCATGGAGTGGTTCCATGTTTGAATACCTCATGCCGCAACTGATAATGCCGGCTTACGAAAACACCTTGTTATACCAAACCAATATTGCCACAGTAAAACGTCAAATAGAATATGCTGCACAACGGGATGTCCCCTGGGGCATTTCAGAATCCGGGTACAATTCTGTCGATGCCAACCTGAATTATCAATACCGTGCATTTGGCGTCCCGGGACTGGGATTGAAACGTGGCCTTGAAGAAGATATCGTTATCGCTCCCTATGCTTCGATGCTTGCGTTAATGATATCTCCGTTGAAAGCATGTAGCAACCTGCAACTATTATCCAAAGATGGCTTTAAAGGGGAATATGGCTTTTATGAAGCGATTGATTATACACCAAGTCGTGTTCCCAGGGGAAGCACCAATAGTATTGTACGTTCCTACATGGTACACCACCAGGGCATGAGTTTTCTTTCATTGGCTCATGTGTTACTTAATAAACCTATGCAGCAAAGATTTGAATCAGAGCTTCGATTTAATGCAACTCTTTTGCTTCTGCAGGAACGTATACCAAGAGCTACGGTTTTTTACGCACACACAGCCGACATCATCGAAACAAATGCCATAGCAGAGGATGTTCAGGTAAGAAGCATCAATACTCCTAATACAAGATTGCCGGAAATACAACTTCTGGGCAATGGCCATTACCATGTCATGATCACTAATTCTGGTGGCGGGTATAGCCGTTGGAAAAATATTGCAGTCACACGTTGGCGTGAAGACGCAACCAAAGACGACCTTGGAATATTTTGTTATATAAAAGATGTCAACAGTGGAAAGTTCTGGTCCAATACTCATCAGCCAACTTTGCAAAGCGCAAAAAATTATGAAGCTACATTTTCACAAGGGCATGTTGAATTTCGAAGGAGTGATTTCGGTATAAATACAAGAACAGAAATTGTTATTTCTCCTGAAGATGATACCGAATTAAGGAGAATAAGAATTACAAATAAAACCCAGTCTGTAAGAGTATTAGAAGTTACCAGTTATGCCGAAATCGTGATAGCTACCCAGACTTCAGATGAAGCACATCCTGCTTTCAGCAACCTGTTTGTTCAAACACAGATCATCCGTGAACACAATACGATTTATTGTACACGGCGTCCGCGTTCCGAAGAAGAAACACCGCCTTGGATGTTCCACTTGATGCACGTTCACGGCGGCGATGTAGAAGAAGTATCCTACGAAACAGACCGCATGCAGTTTATAGGAAGAGGAAGAACACTCCAATACCCGCAGGCAATGGAAGATGTGGTTCTTTCAGGCAAGGAAGGATCAGTTCTCGATCCTGTTATGTCTATCCGCTATCGTATCCTGATCAAACCCAATCAAACTGCTACCGTCGATCTTGTGTATGGCATTGCCGATACTAAAGAAGGCTGCGAAAACCTGATGTTTAAATACCAGGACCGATTTTTGAAAAACCGTGCATTCGAGCTTTCATGGACCCATAGCCAGGTATTGCTGCGCCAGATCAATGCAACAGAATCAGATGCACAATTGTACAATCGGCTGGCGGCTTCTGTCATTTATTCCAATGCAAGCCTGCGTTCAGATGCAGCAGCGATCCAAAATAATTATCGCGGTCAATCAGGATTGTGGAGTCATTCTGTTTCCGGTGATCTGCCCATTGTATTGCTTCATGTTTATGAACAGGAAAGCGTTGAATTGGTAAAACAAATGGTGCAGGCGCATGCTTATTGGCGGTTAAAAGGACTTTCGGTTGACCTTGTCATCTGGAATGAGAATCATGGCTCCTATCGCCAATTTCTACAGGAACAGATTCTTGGATTGATCACTGCAGAAGCAAATATCGCTGGACAGCAACGACTGGGAAATATTTATGTAAAATCTGTAGACCAATTATCTTCCGAAGACCGCCTGCTTTTTGAAAGTGTTGCCCGCATCATTGTCTCTGATAACAAAGGCAGTTTACTGGAGCAGGTTACCAGGCAAATTTCAGAAAAGCCATTGCCTGCATTGTTGGAACCAAAAATCATTTCATCACAAGTACAACAACCTGCAATAGCATTACCCAAGAATCTTTTGTTCTTTAATGGAACGGGTGGGTTTGCTCAAAATGGAAAGGAATATAAAATCATCACGGATAAAAATAAAACCACTCCTGCTCCATGGGTTAATGTATTAGCGAATCCGCTGTTCGGAAGTGTAGTTTCTGAAAATGGCGCTTCCTATACATGGGCCATCAATGCACATGAATACCGCGTTACACCGTGGAGCAACGACCCTGTTAGTGATGCTGGTGGTGAAGCTTTTTATTTGCGTGATGAAGAAACAGGTAATTTCTGGTGTCCTTCACCTTTTCCTAAGAAAGGAAATGAGCCTTACATCATAACGCATGGATTTGGATACAGCATTTTCGAACATCTAGAAGACGGTATTCATTCAGAGATGTCTGTATTTGTTGATAAGGATCTCCCTGTAAAATTTATTGTGCTGAAATTTAAAAATGAATCCGGACGGGAACGTAACCTCTCAGCCATGGGGTTCCTTGAAATAATCCTTGGTGATGTGCGATCTAAAACTAACATGCATGTATTCTCCGAACAGGATAAAAACACCGGGGCCTTACTGTTAGGCAACCGCTATAATTCAGCGTTTTCGGAACGTGTCAGTTATTTTAAAGTGGAAGGCGGTTACAATTTTAGTTACACTGCCGACCGTTCGGAATTTATTGGAAGGAACAGGAACCTGAATAATCCGCAGGCTTTGTATAGAAAAAGACTTTCCGGAAGAACAGGGGCGGCCATGGATCCTTGTGCTGCACTGCATGTAAAATTTGATTTGTTGAGTGGTGCCGAAAAAGAAATCATATTCCAAATCGGAAATGAAAAGAATGTACAGGAAGCGAATGCTTTAATACAAAAATTTATCAATAGAGATTCCGTCATTCAATCTTTACAAAGCGTAAAAGAATACTGGCAAGAAATTGTAAGTGCTATACAGGTAACTACTCCGGATACATCATTGAACTTATTAGCTAATGGATGGCTCACCTATCAAACGATTGCCTGCAGGATGTTTGCCCGCAGCGGCTTTTATCAATCAGGTGGCGCCTTTGGATTCAGAGATCAGTTGCAGGATGTGTTGGCCTTATTACACACCCAACCTGCCATGGCAAGGGAACAAATACTATTAAGTGCATCAAGACAATTTGCAGAAGGTGACGTACAACATTGGTGGCATCCGCCTGAGGGCAGAGGTGTTCGTACACGATGTTCCGATGACTTGCTCTGGCTACCATTTGCCGTGTCACGATACATTACTGTTACCGGCGATTCAGATATTTTGCAAGTACAGGTTGGCTTTCTTGAAAGCCGCACCTTATACGAAGGCGAAGACTCACTTTATGATCTGCCCGTCACTCTTAATGCCTCTGGCAATTTGTATGAACACTGCGTTCGCGCCATAAAGTATAGTCACCGTTATGGTGAACACGGTTTGCCACTAATTGGTTCCGGAGACTGGAATGACGGAATGGATCATGTAGGTAATAAAGGCAAGGGAGAAAGTATATGGCTTGCGTTTTTCTTCTTTGACGTTCTTACAAAATTTTCCGCTATTGCAACGGACAACAGAGATATTTTGTTTGCTGATGCATGCAGAAAAGAAGCCGAAACACTTCAAGTTAATATAGAGAAATCTGGTTGGGATGGTGAATGGTATCGTCGCGCGTATTTTGATGACGGCACGCCGTTAGGTTCAAAAGAAAGTATTGAATGTCGTATTGATGCTATTGCGCAAAGCTGGTCAGTATTATCAGGTGCTGGAAGTGATGAAAGACAAAGGATGGCAATGAATTCTCTCGACAAATACCTTGTCAAAAGGGATTTGAAAATAATTCAATTGCTCGATCCGCCATTTGATGCCAACGGTCCTAACCCCGGTTATATACGGGGTTATGTACCGGGAGTAAGAGAGAACGGTGGACAATACTCGCATGCTGCCATCTGGGCCCTTATGGCCTTTGCAGTATTAAAGGATCGTGAAAAAGTTTGGGAATTGTTTAGTATGATACAGCCTTTACATCATGCATCAGATAAGAACTCAGTGCAAGTATACAAGGTAGAACCCTATGTAATGGCTGCCGACGTTTATGCAAACGAATCACATAAAGGAAGAGGCGGATGGACATGGTACACCGGTTCAGCAGGATGGATGTATCAATTTATCATCAGTTCTTTGGTTGGAATTGAATTGAAAAAAGATCGATTACTAATCAAACCATGTTTTCCTTCCGAATGGACATCCGTTACAATACAATACAGGTATGGAAAATCAACCTATCATATTACCGTTTACCAGTTAAATGCAACTGAAGAATCCTGGTGGAAAAGTGAAGCAAGCGAAGGAAAAGGAAATACAATACACCTATCTGATGATGGACTGGAACATAGATTTGACGTGTATGTTCGATCTTAAAAAAGTATTTCACAAATAAGGAAAGCAATTTACGTCTATAACAGCACCGTAGTTTTCTTTTGCATGATCACTATCTGCCTGATGACAGTTGCACACAAGAGTAAAACTAATCTCTTTTCTAGTGAAAGTTTGTTTCTCCATTTGATTAATTAGAATTTAGAAATGCAATATGATAAAATTGATCAAACGACGTCTAAAAAGTCATTATTTCTAGATTACAAGTAATTGGAATTTAATATCGATAAATCGTTTAACGGGCATTAATTTCTCAAAAACACTGATAAATAGCCGATGAGTACATTCTGTATCGGAAAGTAGGCCTGCAAAACAAACAGATAGCAATCACCTGTCAAATTCAACACGCAGTTCTAACTGAGCATTTCAAGAGTTTTGAAAGGTTTTTGGCGGTGAGGAATTCTTTTGACCTTAAATCTTCTGGTGGTCTTGACTTTATTGATAACGTTTCTGAATTACTCTTCTCAACCTTAGCGACCTTTTGTTTTTGTTTGTACAGCGTATGGCACAACCGTCTGAACAGGTCTTAAGAACAGTAGTCCGAGCTTCAAATTTTCTTCCGCAAAACTGACAAATACGAATCACTCTTATATTTGCACATGGGTTAGACGTTAAAACATCAGATACATAGTACTGTTAGCCTTAGTTTCAGTCGACAAGTATCGTTGGGCATTTAAATAAGATATCTTTTATAATAAATATTTCATTATGAAACACTATCATATTATTTCCCGGGTGGCGATCTACCTGCTATCTATTGTGCTGATCATTTTTGGCATATTCCATTTCTTATATCCTCGTGACCTTTTAGTGTATGTGCCGCAGTTCCTGGTGGGTGGCATTACATGGGCTTACATTGTGGGTGGCGCTTTTATACTGGTGGGTCTGTCTTTTATGACCAACCAGTATGTAAAATTCACTAGCTATCTGCTGGCGGTACTTCTGATCATATTCATCTTAACGATTCACTTGCCGAATTTCCTGAATGCCGGGGACAAGGATATGCGGCGGTTTGCATTAATCAACTTGCTGAAAGATACTGCCATTGTCGGCTTTGCCTTACATATTGCGGCCGGTGCCTATCACCAGCATTTTCATCTTGAAGACAACGACTGATATTCTTTTAGTTTCCTGGTTGCCGTGGTTCATTATATCATAGTATCAGTGCAGTAATTCTGCTATTAATTTCGCCAAACCACTGATAAATGCTCGATAAGTACATTCTGCATTGAAAGTAACGCCCGATAATCAGACTAAGGTGGCCCTGCTTCGTCTTGCCAATTAGGATGTCACGAACCACAATAGATTGTGTTCGGACAAGGGAAATAATCCTAAAAGCTCTGGAAGACACATTGTACTCTAGGCCAACACCCCGTTTGGAAGCATCGGTAAAGTATTTAACGCAAGACCTGTGGCATCTACTATTGCATTGCGGATGGCAGGTGCAATACCGATGATCGATGCTTCGCCTGCACCGGCAGATGGCAAGTCTTTGCGATCTATCAAAATCACTTCAATTTTGGGAACGTCGCTAAAGCGTGGAACCCGGTAGGAGGAAAGACCCGGGTTAATGATCTTTCCATCGGCAAATTCAACTGCTTCAAACAAGGCGCCACCAAGGCCTTGTATAATAGAACCTATTGCCTGGTTCTCCAGGTGGTGTGGATTCACAATCGCGCCACATTCGAATGCCTGTGTTATCCGCACCACTCTTACCTCCTTATCACTATTTACAATCACTTCTGCGCACGTAGCAACATGGCCGCCTTTTTCAAAACCACCCGCAATACCAAAACCATGACCTGCAGCTTTGGCGCTATCCCAGCCAAATGCTTTTGCGGCGGCCTGCAAAACAGCAATGAAGCGGTCATCTTCTAGATTTCTTAGTCGGAAAGCAAGCTGGTCCATCTTAATTAAACGGGCCAGGTCGGTTATAGTACATTCCCTTGCAAAAACATTTGCTGTTGCAGCAAGTCCGCGATAAGAGCCTTGTCTTAACGGAGTATTGGAAGGAAGATGCGCGACCTGCTTGTTCGTTACAATGTATTGAATATCCAAACCAGCGTCGCCGGAATTATAGTTAGTAAATCTCCAGGCACTAATAGTTCCATCTTTCTTAACACCTGCATTCACTTCAATCACACCACCTGGTCTAAAGTAAGCCCATGTAAACTCTTCCTCTCTTGTCCAAACAACTTTAACAGGTTTCTTTGCGTCCTGCGCCAGGCGTGCTGCTTCAACGGCAGCTTCCCCGCTGTGTTTTCCTCCATATCCGGATCCGGTATCAGGCATTATAACACGCACATTTTCCTTTTTCAATGTAAAAGCTTCGACCAGTTCCTGCTGAACACCAAAAGGTCGCTGTGTTCCTGTCCACACCGTAAGTTTTCCATTGACCCATTCTGCCAGTGCAGCCCTTGGTTCCAGTGGCACATGGGCTATATAATGAATGTTATAAGTTGTGGAAAGCTTGAAATCAGCTTCGGTTAACCCGGTTTCCACATTTTCTTTAGGTGCGCCTGAATTTCTACCGACACTTTCAAGCGATGCATTCTTAACGAGGTAGTCAAAAATATTTTTGTTGGATGGCTGTCCCGTCTTTTCATCCCATTTAGCGTCAATAGCCAGCAACGCTCTTCGGGCAGTTGACAAATCCGGTGCTGCCACACCGATAAAATTCGCATCCTTCACTACAACTACCCCGGGAATATTTTTTGCTTTTGTTACGTCTGCATCAACAAGTTTTGCTCCATAGGATGGCGCTCGCAATATTTTTCCGTACAGCATACCCGGGAGCTTCATATCCGAAACATAAAAATGTTTACCAGTGATAAAAGCCTGTTCATTTACCTTGCGCACCGATGTTCCGGCAACTTTCCAATCCTTTGCCGCGATCACGGGCACATTATCAGAAATTGACATCAGCATTTGCTGACCCTTTGTTAGTTCCCCATAACCTGCTTTCTTATCCCCGGCAGCATTCACTATCGTTCCATTTTCGATCTTCAGATCATTGGCCGTAGTGTTCCATTTTTTTGCTGCCAATTCTATCAATGAAATCCGGGCGGTTGCAGCTGCTTTACGAAGTTGAGGACCCATTTGCGGGGTGGTGCGACTTCCAAAAGTGCCTGCATCCCATGGCACAAGATCAGTATCGCCCATGATCATTGTAATAGATGAGACAGGCACCCCCAGTTCTTCTGCCACGATTTGTGATAATGATGTACGAATGTTTTGACCGACTTCAACTTTACCCGTGAAAACAGTTACCGCTCCATCTTCGCCGATTCTTATCCATGCGGCAACTTCTCCCGGGGGAACTGTGGACGTTACGGGTGTGCTTTCGCCACCAAAAGAAGCTAAGTCACGCAATGCAAAAACAACAACCAAACCTCCACCAGTTAGTTTGAGAAATTTTCGCCGGTTGAGTGAAAAATGATAGCGTTGCTTAGGTGGCAGCTGATTCTCTTTTGGTTCAAACGGATGTGGCAAATTATCCCCGTTGTTCATCATGAGCGATTTATGATTTAAAGGCCAGTTGAATTGCTTCTACAATGTACGGATACGTTCCGCAACGACAGATATTCCCGTTCATCGCTTTTAGGATAGCATCCCGGGTAGGAGTGGGGTTACTATCAAGGAGTGCCACTGCCGACATGATCATACCCGATGCGCAATAAGAACATTGAAAAGCATCTGTTGTAAGAAAAGCCTGCTGTATTTTGTGAAGGCTCCCATTTTTTTCAAGTCCTTCAATCGTGGTTATTTCTTTGCCGGCAACTGAACTTACTGAGGTGATACATGATCGTGTCGCTTTACCATTTATCAGCAATGTACACGCCCCACAGGCCCCTTCGCCGCAACCATACTTGGTGCCCGTTAATTCGAGGTTGTTGCGTAACACGGTCAATAGCTCCACATCAGGATCTACCGATATTTCGTGGTTCACCCCGTTTACCTTTAAAATCATGATTTGACTTTTTACCCGGCTATAAATTTACAAAAAATGGAAACACGCTGGAGTCGATAAGGAGTAGATAGCCTGAAGATGGTGATACATGGCTTTCATGCAAGAATGACAAACATGACGATGGAAGTAGAAAGACAATTAGCAAATGAAGAATATGTAGCCGACTGAATACCCCTGGCCTCAGGAGCGTTCAATAAAATGAAAACTTTTCGAATGCTATCCGGATGCCTTTCTGTATTGGAAAGTAAGCCCGTAAAATAGCCTGATCCATCTTCTCCTTATATTTAAACTATGAAATTGTTTTCTCTAACTCTCGCTTTTCTGTTTTTTCTCCCGGCATGCCGGGATGACAAGGCTGAAGTTCCAGCTACAACAATTGCCATAGGGCAAATGCCAAATGTCGTAACGGATAATTTCGGCAATATTCATTTGGTTTATGGAAATGGTGATAGCATTTTGTACTCTTATTCATCTGATGCGGGGGAAACATTTTCGGCGCCGACTTTAATATCAGTTCTTCCAAAGCTGGCCGCTTCGCATACGCGAGGGCCGCAGATCATAGCAACAGCAAATGGCCTCGCGGTTACCGCGTGCAATAATTCGGGTGATATATTTTCGTTTGTTAAAGATCAATCTGGCATTTGGTCACAAACCATGAGAGTAAATGACCTGGATACTGTGGCGAAAGAAAACCTGATGGCTTTGGCTTCCGATGGTGACAATGCTTTTGCTGTATGGCTGGATCTACGTGACAAGCATAATAAAATCTTCGGTGCAAAATCAACAGATGGTGGAAAGACCTGGTCAAAGAATATTATGATCTATGCCTCGCCTGATAAAACAGTATGTGAATGCTGCAAACCTGCTGTTGCAGTTAAAGGTGGTAACGTTTTTGTAATGTTTCGCAATTGGCTTAATGGAAACAGAGATCTGTACCTGGTCCAGTCATCGGACGGAGGAATAAGTTTTGGGCAAGCACGGAAATTAGGCAATGGAAGCTGGGCATTGAACGGCTGTCCTATGGATGGAGGCAGTCTTGTTATTAATAGCAGTGGAAATCCTGAGACAGTTTGGAACAGGCAAGGGGTTATTTATGCGTGCAAACCGGGAAACGAAGAAAAGAAGTTGGGCGAAGGAAGAAATTGCGCAATGGAATCTGTCAATGGCAAAAATATTTATGCCTGGGTGGAGAAAGGAAACATAGTTGTATTGAAACCTGGAGGCACGAAAAGTAAATTAGGAAAGGGCGAATTGCCAGTGATCAAATCAATCAACAATGAGCATGTACTCTGTGTTTGGGAAAATGACAAGCAGATATATTCCGCAATCCTCGAATTATGACTTGCAAATTCTATAAATCATTTCGTCCCGATAGCTTTGTTTTAAATCATTAATGACACAAGACATAAGTGACCTCTCAAAAAGCAATTAAGATCTATGGACAACAAAGAAATTATCCTTCAGTCGGTTATTACTTGCCCTGTTTGTGGATATCAACAGGAAGAAACAATGCCAACAGATGCTTGCCACTATTTCTATAAGTGTACAAATTGCGAAACAATACTAAAACCAAAGGAAGGAGATTGTTGTGTATTTTGTAGCTACGGCACGGTAGTTTGCCCTCCAAAACAGACGAATAAATCCTGCTCTGCTTAGTTCCTTCGGAATAGCGATCGGGAAATTCGGATTCTCTTAGGTTCTGCCAGGAAATAAATATTTTACACTTGCTTTAAAGGAATCTTTTTTAGCGAGGAACAAATAAAATGACGGGCATGTAATCAAAAATGCATAACTTACTTAGTGCCCCGAGCTTAAAGGCTAATTATAGGCTTTCCAACCTGATCATGTCTCTGCTTATGTGTTGATGATCCATTTGACGAGGAGGTAAAAATGAGACGCTTCTATTTTTGGATTTTTTTGCTGGTAATTGCTTACCAGGTTGCATGTCAGAATACAACTAAAAGTTCAAGTTCCGAAAATGCTGGTGTTAGTAAACCCAGTGTGCAAGACACCGCCGAGTCATATGCGATGAATATCAAAGGTGACAGCGTTTCCTATCTGCATTGGGTTGCTGACGATGAGATATTGGGATTGGCAAATACTGCGTTTGGCGATCTGGACAGCATGATTGCCCGAAGGTATATTCGGGTACTTGTTCCCTACTCAAAAACCTACTACTACGTTGAAGGAATGAAAAGGTATGGTCTTGCCTATGAACTGCTCAATCTTTTTGAGAAAGATCTAAACAAGCAATTGAAGTTTAATCCTCACAAGGTGCGTATCATTTTTATACCCGTCAGCCGGGAGCATATCCTGCAATTATTGACGAGTGGTCACGCGGACATGATCGCATCGGGGTATACAATAACACCAGAAAGGGAGAAGTTAATCGACTTTTCGACACCCACTGTAACAGGTATAAAAGACATTGTGGTGGGCGGACCTTCGGCACCACCTATTAAATCAATTGCGGATCTCGCGGGCCAGCATATATATGTACGCCAAAACAGCAGTTACCAGGAATCATTGATCAGGCTTAATGATTCGTTTCGAAGATCTGGTCTCAAACCTTTGCATATTGAATTTACAGGTCCTTATCTTGAAGCGGAAGATATTCTCGAAATGGTAAATGCGGGATTGATTCCCTTCACCATAATTTCCGAGGACCTTGGAAAGCTTTGGAGTACTATGTATGATAAACTGAATGTGTACACAAAAATTGCCGTTGACAGTAACGTGTCATACGGATGGGCGTTCCGGAAAAATTCACCAAAATTAAAAGCCGCTGTCAATAAATTCATGCCGTCAATTAAAAAGGGATCGACGGTCGGGAATATGCTGTATGACAAATGGCTGAAAAATAAAGAGAGGTTGCGAAACGCCCAAAGCCCTGAAGCATTGGCGGCTTTAAATCATTTTAGAGCCTTGTTTCAAAAATACGGAGCCACTTATTCTCTTGACTGGCTGTTATTGTCAGCCCAGGCATTCCAGGAGTCTCAGCTAAAGCAGGAAACTGTGAGTCATGCAGGCGCGGTCGGATTAATGCAGGTGCTGCCTTCTACAGCCGCAAATCCTCCTATCAATATTCCCGAGATAAGAAAAAGTGTCGATAATAATGTCCATGCTGGCGTAAAATATATGCGATATTTAATTGACTATTATTTTGCCGGGGAACAAATGGACTCTTTGAACAGACATCTTTTTGCGCTGGCTGCCTATAATTGCGGGCCCGGGAATGTCAGAAAATTAAGAAGAGAGGCCAGTGAAAAAGGTATGAATGCAAATGAATGGTTCAATAGTGTAGAGATCTTAGCGGCACATCATATCGGGACGGAACCGGTTCAGTATGTGAGCAATATTTACAAGTACTATGTGGCTTACCAGGCGCTTCAACATTATAAAGATTTAAGAGACGAGAAAAAGTTCGCCAAAAAATGAAACGGGAAGACGAATTACCCTCCCGTTTGTGTCCCTTTTTTTTCTCATTGGAATTTGTTGTGGTCCTCAACGATTCGCAACGATTCGTCAAAACGCGTAGTCTGCATATTGTTCAGTAACTCCTTCATATGAACCAGTGCATAATGCAGTATTTCATCATTGTTATCCAGCTTGATATCGCAATTCCAGAGACGGTCGTGAAATTCATTAAAACTAAGCGTGCTCATATTCATATCAATTGATTTGCCTGCTGAACCTGGAACTGAGCATAAGGTGAAACAAAACATATGTACTACCTGGCTCATTAAGAAGAAGCGGGCTTGCTTGTATTCATCAAACGTTTCTCCAAAATATCTTTTAAGAAAGTAGGTTTCATCGTTGTCGTTTTTTACCACAAAGTTTGCGATGGCTGCCAGGTCTACAAACCTGTCATTTAAACGAGCGGCTTCCCAATCGACGAGCCAGGGACGCACGCCATCAAAAATAATATTGTCACGTTTCACATCGTTATGACACGAAACCAAATTATCCGGATCGTTACGTGGATAAACTGCTTCGATACGTGCATATAACTCAAAAAGATCCTTTGTCCCATTTTTGGGAACAATATCCGAAGCCAGGAATTTTTGAAGAAAAATATCGGAAGCGCCAAAAAAATTTAATTGATACGCGAACTTCGGCAGTGCATGCAGATCCCGAAGGGTATCAGCCATTTTGATTCTTGCTTCTGATACTGGAAAATAGTGATCTTCTATATAGTCTGTTACTGAAACTTTGTCCTCAATATTCAAATAATGTATTGCCGGTGCAAGACCTGCGTTTGCTGCAGCCTGCAAGCACTCAAAATAATATTCAGGTTTATCCCTCGTTTCAGAGCGGGTGATGATCCGCAATAAATACGGTATTCCATGTACAGTAATTCTAAAAACCAGTGCGCCGGAAAGACCTTTTGTTAGTTGCTGAATGTTTTCAAATGCAGTCGCATTAAAAGCTTTTTGCAATGCTTTGGTTACCGCAAGTTGTTTGTTTTCGGGGATCATAAAAAGTGGCGTTTTAATGGAGGCGTTGGTCAAAAATATCTATGGTAAATAACTCGTAGGCACTTTTACAAGTATATTTTTTTAATACAACAATGGTCGTAATAATTGTGTTATCCAATTAAGTACCTGGTGTTTTGAGCCGCATATGCATGATGGGATAATGGTTTCATTCTTTGCGTGTTTAAAATTTGTTCTGCCTTGATTTCTGCCTTTTACCTAATCGATCATAGGTTGATAATTTTCTCGATCAATTGTAAGACCTGCAGGTGCTCATGTTCAGTATGCTCATTCCATAAAATAGCAGATCGCGCTTTTTGAGGTATTTTATTCAACTCAATGAACTTTGTTGCGTGATTTTGACCGGACCAGGAACGCATTGGCTCGATGGTAATTCCTATCCCGCTTCAACTAATTAAAGAAAAAAACGGGTCGAGTTAATGTAGATTAACTTTCAATCCATATTCTTCCTTTTATTTTGTGATACATGAGACGATATGACAAAAGAAAAACTATTAATTAGTGAAGGCACTCCCTTTGCATAAAAATTAACCTACGAAAATTTTTAAGTAACGTTTTATGAGATTTTTTCTTCGAACCCTTGTATTGATCGTTTGTCTTCAATTTGCTTTCGGCGTAGCTATAGGTCAGCTGACATCGTTACCAAGAGGAGGTAATAAAAGAGCATCCGTCAGCGAGGAGATCGGTATCACCGATGTCATTATTCGTTATAGTCGTCCCGGGGTTAAAAAAAGAGAGGGCCATATTTGGGGCGAACTGATCCCTACCGGCTTTAGCCAGCTCGGATACGGTTTCAAAAATCCAACGCCCTGGCGTGCAGGTGCAAATGAAAATACTACTATAGAATTTACAACTGATGTTAAAGTCGAGGGGCATCCTCTTTCAGCAGGTAAGTACGGTTTTTTTGTGGCATACGATGCCAACGAATGCACATTGATATTTTCAAAGAATTCAGCTTCATGGGGAAACTTTTTTTATGACTCTACTGAAGACGCTTTGCGGGTAAAGGTAAAACCAGTGAAGAATGACAAAAGTGTAGAGTGGTTGAAATATGAATTCACGAATCAAACACCCTCGAGCGCTAGCATCCAATTACAATGGGAAGAGGTAACGATCCCGTTTAGAGTTGATGTTGACGTGATAAAAACGCAGCTCGCATCATTCAGAAAAGAACTTCGCGGCGGTGTAGCTCTTCCGGGATACTGGCAGCCATGGAATGAGGCTGCTGGTTATTGTCTTGCCAACAACACAAATTTGGAGGAGGCATTGTTATGGGCAGACTCTGCAACCAGCAAGACCTTTGGAGGCACAAGGAATTTCGAAACGTGGCAAACCAAGGCTGCCATTCTCGACAGCCTGGGACGTAAAAGAGAGGGCGAGGAGGCTATGAAACGAGCCATGTCCTATGTTGACGATTTCCAGGGATACGTTTACGGCTGCACTTTGGTCAACGCAAAACGACCGCAAGAAGCGCTGGAAATATTCAAAATGATCTATGATAAATTTCCAAACACGCTTTTCACCAATATCGGCATGGCAACGGGGTATTCTGCATTGGGTGATTACAAGACCGCCCTGGCGTGGGCACTAAAAGCGCTTCCACTGGCTAAAGGAGGAAACAAAATATTGATTGAAGCAAATATCAGGGATCTTCAGAATGGTAAAGACATGAACAATTAATGATAGCATAATTGGTGTGGGTGTGATAGAGGCTCCTTTATATCTTAATTATAAAGGCCGTGTGCGGGGGGTAAGCAGTTGCCCCTCGCTTTTTACCACGAACTTTCATTTTAACTGTTCATCAACTTCCTTTTCGAAATGAGCGACAATGAAGATGATTTCACTGTGCTAATGATTCTGTCTGACCTCGGGAACCACTCCTATAAAATTTTTCATTCGATACAAAAAAAAGTATTTGCAAATTTTATTGCTTCTATAAATGGGAAATGCGGTCGCTGAATCTATTGATTGAAATTTATCTCCGTAAGCCATTCTTACATCGTTAGCATAATTGGATGGGACAACGCAATACGCTTCATTCAACGACCAATCTTTCAAACGATGACCATTTAACCATTCATAATGATGCAGGTCGTTCATTTCGCCAATCCCGATCACAAATTTGTGCAATGGACGGGCAATATAATAATCAATATGAGCAGCGGGAAACCATTTGTTTGAGACGAATTCTGCGTCTCTGCTCATGATGCCGCTTGCTTCATCGGCAATAATGAAAGAATCAATTTTTTTAGCAGATTTGTTCCATCCATACATATCAAGTGTCACGTCACCTTCTCCATATCTGAAAATAGATTTTTTTTTGCCCAGCGTTCCGGGATAAAATTTAATGGCAGTTACACCTGTTATAACAACCAGGAAAGTGAATGCCAATGCGTATTTCACTGTCGTGGGAATATTTCTATGAATTTTTGTTTTGGATAAATATATTGCCGTCAGCGGAATGAGCGTGACATAAGCCGGTCCGGTCCAGTGAGGAAGAGTGTCATTGAACATCGCAAGAAATAACAGCAACAATATCATCGGAACTGCGATCAATACCGATATTCTTAAAAAATCTTTTTTTAATTTCTTTGCATTCCTTAAAAACCAGGATAAGGCGATGAACGTGAAAAGAACATTGATCGGGTTGTTATAAAATATTTCGCCAAAGATTTCGCGGAAAAAATTGTCGGCCTTGAATTGAATGCCTTCCAGCCGAGAACTATGGTACTGGTACGTTATAAAATGATTTTGAAGATTCCATAACAAAAATGGAAACGAAACAAGAAAGGTCATTGCAGCACCTAAATATATTTGCCATGATCGCAACCACTCTCTTTTATAAAAAATCATATAAAGGAATAAACCGGTCCAGATAAATACGCCATGTACTTTGCTCATGATAGTGAGACCTGCCAGCACTCCAAAAAGAGCCCAATGAGCTACGTTGGCTTTTTTTGACCTGATCAATTTCGTGAGAAGAAGAAGGCTCGCTGTCCAAAAGAACATTTGCGGTGAATCGGGTAAAATAAATACACCGGTAATGATACTGCCGTATAAAGATGCGTTGTAAAGTAATGCTGCAATGAAACCTGCTCGTTCAGTGTCTGTGTTTGAAACCGCTTTGTATATAAAATAAGTTGCAAAAGCTGAACAAACAATACTGCCAAGTCTTACAAAAAATTCAAAGTTTTCAAGGGAAAGATTAAAGGTGGTCAAACGAATGAGAATGGCCACAAGAGGGGGATGATCAAAATAATTCCACTGCAGGTATTGACTGTATGTCCAGTAATAAACTTCATCATTCCCCAATTCAATACCTGAAGCAACCAGGCATCTTATCAGAATGCCAAAAATGATCAGCAGGAAAATTGCTTTTTTATATGTCTTGACCATGTAGTTCCGCTGCTGGCTGCATTCGTTGTAAAAGAAAAAATCCTTTTGGAATTCCTTAGAAAAGATAAATAGAATTTAGTTTAATGTTTTGGGAATTAAAATCTGTATGTGACTCCTGCTCCAAGTCCGAAACTATAAGGGAATGTTTCAATATCATCAGTACTGCTAATTGGAGATAAGGCATAACTAAAAGAAGGACGAAGACTTACAGACATTTTTTTATTCACGAGATAATCCAGTGAAACGTCACCCATAAGCGACCAGTTAAATGTTTTTATTCCTTCGAGCTTATTGATCACAACGTGTTCCCTGTCAGTGGCTCCTTCAACGTCTGTTTCGATTTTCGCATTTGTCAGGAAATTTGCGGCAAAGCCAAGACCGGGAGAAAGAATGATCTTATTGCTGTTGATGAGCTTGTATGTAATAACCAGTGGTGTAATTATGTATTGCAGGTTGTGTTGAGCATGTTCAGCCCTTAGGCTATCACCGGGGTAAGGAGAGGAAGCAAAACCAGGTTTAATGTAAGCGTTCCCCGACGAAGTAACATATTTATACAGCACCTTGCCCGTTTGGTTTTGCGAAGCATAAATTTTTTGCGGACTAATGGCTATTGCAGTATTAGAATAAATTATCCCCGTTTGCAATCCTAAGCGTTTTTTGATTTGACGTGTAAGTAAAACTCCTGCAGAAAAGGACGGCAGATGGTCTTCATCTTCCTTTATTTTTACAATTGTTGTTTGATCCCTGTCGAGACGGTAACCCGCACGGTCACTCGAAATAAAACCTGAAATGTTCCACTTGCTTTGGTCTTCCAGGGGGTTACCATTTTTTGATTTATTTTTTGAGGGAAGATCGGAAACATGATTAGCAGAAAGTGATGGAACACAACTGAGATGTCCCGCAGCAATTTCATTATGATATTTTTTTTCAACAGAAGGAATGATTATTTCGCTTAGTGAATATGCATTTGGCCTTAGAACATCTTTTTCCCTGTTGCCGGATGCAGGTTGTAGCGCTGATGTTTCTTTCTGACCGTATCCACTTCCTTCATGGCGAATATCATTTACTGAACTTCCCCTTTTGTTTTTTATCTCTGCCAAACCAATTGAATGGTTTGAATTGACCAATGCATCTGGATTAATTTTATTTCCTTCCCGAACCGGATTATTGATATTTTCCAGGGCACTGGTATTTGGCTCATCCTGCAAAGAGTGCTTCAGGTTTGTAGTTTTTTCTTTTAATACTTGATTTACTTTGGGCTGATTTGTCGTCACTGTAGTGAGAGTGCGTTTATTGGAGTGACTGAAACTGGTCAGCAGGATATTCGTTTCCTTCAGGATAAAACCTGATAACAGGAGAAAGGAAAAAATAGCAACCTGCCTCCATCTTTTCGATTTTCTTTTGTAGGCAGCTGCATCTTTCTTATCAAGACCGGCATTGATCTTTTCCCATACTTCGGGGGATGGATCTTCCGAAAACTGTTTGTACGCAGTTTTAAAGGGTTCATCTATGTTGTGTAAATCTTTATTCATAGGCCAATAGTTTACAGACCAGCTACCTTTTTCTTCACTGTTAGTGCTTTTTGTAATATTAATCTTGCGTCCGCGAGATTTGATTTAGAAGTACCTTCAGAGATACCAAGTAATTCTGCAATTTCCCTGTGTTTCAATCCTTCCAGGACATAAAGATTGAATACCATTCTGTAGCCGGGCGAAAGTGTTTGTACCAGTTTTATTAATTCCTTTGCGTCGAGCATTTCAAGCACGGTATCCGACTCCTTAGTGTCGTGTTCTTCGGCATTGTATTCAACAATTGCTCGCAGTTGGGATTTGCTCCTGTATTTGAGCAAAGCGGCATTTACAACTATTTTTCTGATCCATCCTTCAAAAGATCCTTGCCCTTTATATGTATGGATATACGTGAAGACTCTGATAAATCCATCCTGTAATACCTCTTCTGCTTCTTCGCGATTACGGGCATACCATAGACAAACCCCCATCATTTTATGCGCATAAAGATCATATAACCTCTTCTGGGAAGCTCTGTCGCCTGCAATGCATCCTTTGATTATAAGCTGATGGCCGTACGGCAAATCTTGATATGTTTGTCCTAAAGACATACAGGCATTGGAATTTGGTTGGGTAATTTTCAAAGTTTAACCCGTGATAGTAAAGGGTACGTAGCCTTCGAAATTAGGAGACCTCTTCATTATTTTTTCTGACCTTTGTCAACCTGTGGGTGAATTAACAAATTCTTGCATGCGTGGCGATAAAAAGGTTTGGAAAAATTTCTATTTAAAGGACAGGTTCAATGAAATATTGTTTGCCAGCAAACCTGTAGTTTGCTTATAGTGCCCGTATCGTAGTTCAAGTGCACTAAATCCTTTTAAGCCCAGTACTCCCTTTGGTGGAGCTAACCTGAGATTTAAACCTGCATATTGGGATGAGAAGGCTGAGTAATCGTAATCACTGGAGTAATATTTATCGTTTTCACTGTGCACGGCATAGGGGGCGAAAAAATTTGCAGCGGTTTGAATATAATACCGGTAAAATGGACTGACGGATATAAACGGCGTTATTTTGAAAGGCAATTCAAGACTTACTGTATGTGCTTTAACTCCCCAGTTATCAACAAAAAACCTGTAATACGATCTTAAAACTATTTTATCTCCAAGAAAATAATTCAATCGTACCCCAACCGGAAATTTAAGGCGAAATGAAGGCAGGTTTTCAATATGCGCACTATAATCATTAAAATAAACGCGGTAAAAAGGAAGGCCGAGATACCCCTGTTGAACTACACCATCAGTTAAAAAAGAAACCTGCATTCGCTGGTTAACGATCTGCGACAATGAAAGAGCAGCATCAAATGTGTTTCGGGGACTTGAAGGAATAAAACTTTTTGATTCTTCACCCCTGCTCGCTGAGGTTATGACCGTCGGAGGCGGCCTTAATTCGCCAGGCTCAACCATTTTTACGCGGTCCAGGAAAAGATTTCCTTTCGCATTGAATTCCCTGCTATTATCTTTTGATTTTTTTGAGAACAGAATATTAAAACCAAATGATTGGTAAGTATATTCATGAGAATAAGAAACGCCAAGACCAAACGTTGTTCTTTTTTCTTCGTTTTCCACCTGCCAGTTAAAGGATGGATAAATTCTTGTACCTCCGGTTCTTGACGCTCCTGTTTTTGAGACATAAGCTGATGAAGCAGCGGTATGATGATCGATCCCCAATTCAATATCGTATGAATGCTTGCGTTCGAGTATATCCCAGTTAACCAATTTAAGATCGATCACGTTTGATATGTCTGTCAATTGTTGCGTGCCAATGCCACCTGTTACGGGTGAATGATTTCCGCTTTGCGAATAATAGCCTGAAACAATATTCACATCTTCCACTTTCAATTTCAGACTTTTATAATCATCAGTGGCAGACGGATCCTGCGCCCATGCACGAAAACAGAACAAAAATATTCCCACAGCATACAAACAAATCCTTTTCATTGCTATTTACTATTAGTTATTATAATTGAATTGGTAATTAATTGCAACCACATCCTCCCCCTGTTTTTCCGCCGTTGGCACCTGAAGCTGCTTCGCGATAAGATTGGAAATTCATTTCCGGCTTTTCAGCTTTCCTTGCGGACAGTTGCATTTCAGAATCGTTGATACGATTTTTTTGATACTCTTTTACCGGTGTGCATGCAACAAACAAAAGTGACGATAAGATAAAAATAAAAAGCGCAAAGGATTGTTTCATTATACAAAACTATTTTCCAATGATAAATGTATGTTTCGTGACATGTAAAGTTGATTGTCATCATCGATGATGATACATTCAACCTGTTTTAGTTGATTGATAAGATGAAGACCTGCATTGATTCCCATTATTGTGACAGGGGTCGCCAGGGCATCACACAATTCTGCATTGGGAGCAATGATGGTAACACTCTTGATCCCTCTGACGGGAAAACCCGTTCTTGGGTTAATGGTATGAGAATACTTTTTTTTATTGATCACTACATATTTTTCATAGTTGCCGGAAGTAGCGACAGCCATATCGGTAATGTTCATGTAAGAGAAAGGCATATGGGCCGCATCAGGATGAGCAATTCCGATTGTCCATGGCAAACCATTCGGTTGATTGCCCCACGCTGTAAGATCTCCCGAGGCATTGACAATGCCACTCGTTACTCCATTTTTTTTCATCACTTTTTTTGCCATCTCTGCTGCGTATCCTTTTCCAATCCCGCCAAATCCAATTCGCATGCCCTTCTCTTTAAAAAAACTGTTTGTTTGTCATGATCAAGAATGATGTTCCTGTAATTAATGAGCCTCACCATTTTTCTTGCTTTCCTGGGATCAGGGAGTGATTTCATGGTCTTATCAAAATTCCAGAGACTTTTATCGATAGAACCGTAAGTGATATCAAACGACCCTTGGGTGAGGTCCGAAATACGGATACTGCGTCCGATCAAATGAAAAACTTCTTCACTTACTTTTACAGGATTGATTCCGGCATTTCTATTGATAAGGTTTGTTTCGCTATCGTCTTTAAAGGTGGTTAAAATTTTTTCAATGCGCTTAATTTCTTCTACAGCTTCATCGATTCTTTCATGGGCCCATCCTTCCTCTTCTGCTACTGCAGAGATCTCAAACTGATTACCCATGAGTAGCATCTCCTTTTTGAATAAGCTTTGCTGCATTAGACTAGTTTGTTCGGCCAGATAGTTCATTTTTTATTTGGTAAACGAAATTCTCGGCACCTGGTTCAAAGAAGCCTTCCCAGGCTTTTAGCACATTGCCACCGTCATCTAATAAAAGTGTATAAGGGAAAATTCCTTTTGGATTATATTTGTCGGCAAGCGCATCATTTATTTTTTGCTGGTCAGGCGCCAATTGATCTTTTTTAAGCCTGGGAAAATCAGCGTTGACAAGCACCAGGTGGGAATCTGCGTATTGCTGAAAGACACCTGACTCAAAAATATCCTTGTGCATTTTGATACAGGGGCCACACCAATCGGAACCAGAAAAATTAAGCAGGATGAATTCGTGTTTCGTTTTTGCCAGCTGCTTAGCATCATCCAGGTTGGTCAACCAGCTTACACTTCCTGAAAGAAGAAACGGGAGCAAAAAGGATAAGAATGAAGTTTTCATTATTGGATCAAGATTGAATGAGCAATCACGAGCATATTAATAGCATCATTGATGTATTTAACAGATAGACTAAACGATTAAAATGGTTGGGCGGGTTCGAAAATAATTAATAAAGAGGGTCTGCTTTTTTGTTGACAGTTAAAGTTTACTGAAATATCAGGGATTCCAATGACGGTCTTGCTCGATAAGATTTTGAGGCGATAAATGGAATGGCAATTCTTAACCAAAGAGCAAGAATTGAAAGACCTAAAATTCTTTTAATATTGGTTTCATGAGCGTTGACCTGAAATGAAGTCGACATTCTTTTTGCTTTGTTATATCGAAAAACAGGATTTAGAAATATACTTGTAGCCGAGCCATAATCAATAACTGTACGTATATAGCGATCTTCCGGTTTTATTATATATCTTGAAGACAAAGTATTTTTATTTTTTGCGAGGAATTTTCCGTTCTGCCCTATGAACGAGATCTGGTCAGCGGGGTCACTCATTTCTACCACGATAGTGTCGCCCTTGAGTTTTAAACTGTTTAATACAGGAAATCGTTTACCACAATTTCCAAGTATCATACCATAGCTTTCCCCTTTTTTTAAAGCATTGAGAACAGTTTTTTGATCTATTGAAGAGGCATTGACGCAGGTACACATCCTGGCCACTGAATTTTTAGAAAAGATATTGTGTTCATCATCATTCCCAACAATAAACACAGGGTTTCCATTGGAGAGGGCCGTGTCCCAGCATGCCATTGAAATGGCATATGGACTAAGCACTTCCATGCAATTGTAGTTTGTTAAATATCTGAAATCGGACGCATTATAACCATAAAAAGCGGAAGGATGATTTACGACCACTACATTTTCGGAGCCAACAAGGTGATTCAGGACATCCTGCTTATTGTTTAAAGATTGCGGAAGAAAATAATCGATCCATTTTACTTCTTCGCTCCCAAGTACCAGCTGGTGAGTTTTTCCGGTATTATAACCATGTTCATAAGCAGGAATATAACCCGGCGAATTTGCATACGTTTTATTTATGCTTTGATAGTCCGAAACACAGTGCACCGCATAGCTCATTGAATCATACACGCGATAAACATCTTTTGCAGTGCCTCTGCCATGAGTCATCCCATGCCATGCATTGGTATGTGCATGAAAGTTACATTTCTTCCAATCATGGGGGTTGATAGAATCGTAAGGGTTATAAAATGATGCACCTGAAAAAGGTTGTGGGGACTTGAAAGAAAAAGATGGACAAAATAAATATTGGTTAATGACAATCCAGAGCACCAATGAAATAAAAATTACGAGCAGAAGTCTGCCTTTATTTAGCGATAAGAACATTTACAAAAACGGATTATCTGTTTACAATGTTGACACTATACTATTACCTTAACCATGTCATTGTATTATTCGTACAATAATTTTCTAAGCAGGACATTCAGTTGTTGTGGAGATAATGAAAGAGGATTTTTTGGTTGGGTGAGAACAGAGATTTGTAAAAATTTTTTTAATGGAGGGCAATCGATTGTTGGAAGAGAATTAAATAATTTACCTGATCAATGTAATCGTTCCTTTTTTAGTTATCTTCTTGTTTGATGCACTTACGATTTCCATATAATAGACATATACGTCTGAAGCCAGTTGTACGTCTCTGAATTTTCCATCCCATCCTTTATTAATATCTGTTGTTTCAAAGATCACCTGGCCCCAACGGTTGTAGACAACTAATTTGAATCGTTTGTAATTATCGGCTGCCATCACTCTGAACAGATCATTTTTACCATCATTGTTTGGCGTAAATGCACTGGGCACATAGACGTCTTTATACACTTTAACTATTGATGAAGAGGAAACTGAACCGCAACCAACTTCTGAATTAACGGTTAACGTATATTCAGCGTCTTCGGGTGGATATACTGTTGGAGTTTTTGAGTGGATATCATTAATGAATGATGGTGGCGACCAGGAAAAATTAACCGAGGTACCCTGGACAGATCCATTTAAATTAACTGAATCTCCCAGGTTTATTTTTCTATCAGGTCCCGCATCGGCCACAGGTTTTTCATTAACAAATATTGTAAGATATGCAGAGTCCTTGCAACCGTATTTATTTGTGATAAGCACTTTGTACTCTGTAGTCTTAGAAGGCGAAGCAACGGGATTGGGAACGACGTCGCTTGATAAACCCAATGCAGGGGTCCATTGCCAGGTTACCGTATCAGATGCAGAAGTGACAAGCTGCTCTGTTGCTCCTTCACACAAAGGAGAAACGGGATGCGTGGTAAGAATTGCACCCGGAAAAACTTTCAAATATAAAGTGTCAATCAATATACAACCGTACGAGAGAGTATTCTTTAATTTGTAAAGACCCGTGTCGCTGTAATTAACGTTTGGAATAACTGCATGTATCGATGTTGAATTGTAACCATTGGGTCCCGTATATAATACTTGCAGATCGTAAGGATCGGGAGATGGGAAATAAAAATCTTTGCCGATACAACCGATAACTGTTTGTGAGGGATGCGGTGGAGGTACAGGATATACCCCTGTATGAATTACATTGGACGTAACCCTGCAATTAGCAGAATTTATGTTGCCATTTTCTGCAATACAGATCCTGTATAAAATAACTCCCGAATCTCTGTGCGGTACATTATAATTAACTGTTGTTGCACCGGGAAGATCGATCCACGTCTTTCCGGAATCGACACTGTTTTGCCATTGGACTACAGGGTTTGCAAACCCCGGCGTGTACGTAGCATTTAATATCCAGTTATCCGAATAGTTGGCACACACATCAACCGGGTCGGGGCTACCATTTATTGTTGCCGATATAACAGAGGGGCTGCACGGTCTTATTGTGATATCATCGATCGCAAATGCGCTTCCGCATCCGTAATTTGGATTTATTGTAATGGAAAAAATGACGGCGTTGATAGTACCGGGAGTTTGAAATGAAAGACTGTAAAATTTCCATTCCTTTTCATCTACAATGGGTAAAAAACCGGAATTACCTTCGGCAAGAACGGTACCGGACAAAGTTTTGATTTGAAATTTGAGATTTGGCAATACAGGGTTTGAGTCACACGCATTTTTCATCAATACGCTTGTGAACCAGGTCCCAAATTGATACTGTGTATTTCCGCAGAGGTTTTTAGCTGTATCCATATAGACAGTTCCTGGAGTACTTGCCGCATTTACCAGCATATAATTACCGTTCGCATCCCGCGTGTGATCGCCCACCATCTGAACCCACGAATGCGGACCGCAACCAAAAAGGAAACTGCTGAGGGTGTAAAATCCACCCAAATTATTGCCGCTATTATCAGGGCAACCGCGTACAACCTGGTATGAGGTTTTGTATGATGCAAGCTGGTAACCTCCCCCTGCGCCAAAGGTTTCGTTTACAACTGGATCACCTAAACTTCCATTACATACTTGAGCAGTTGATGAATAGGAAAAGCAAAAAAACAAGTATGTCAAGAGGGCCGAAAATTTCATTAAGGGATGTTCTTTAAACAAACTTTAAATATAAGCATTTTGGCTAATTCTAAGCTTAAAGGAGTTTTACTAAGCTACATTCAATTTTAAACCATGAAGACACAAAGCTCATGGAGGAACACAGAGATTTTCTCCCTGTTTCTCTGATTTTTTCTCTATACCTCTGTGGTTACTGCTTTGTGTCACCCGTTTGTATTCTATTTCATAATTTCATTTCTGTCATCTATCGAAAAAGGGACGGATATGAACTTTATTTCCTGCAACGACCACGTCATACACTATAGTTATTTCAATAACAACAGTGATCAGACTTTTTTATTTATCAATTCGCTGGGGACAGATTTTCGTATCTGGGAAGAAGTTGCAGATGATCTCAAGGAATTCGGCAATATTCTTCTTTATGATAAACGGGGACATGGCTTATCAGGCCTTGCAAAAGCAAAGGATGGATTGAAGGATTATGCTGAGGACGCGCATTGCTTGCTTGAGAACCTGTCCATACAAAATTGTATTGTCGTTGGAATTTCAGTGGGTGGGATGATAGCACCGATATTGGCGCATCATCATCCCGAACCGATTAAGAAATTAATTCTTTGCGGTGCAGCAAACAAAATTGGAAATGCAGAAACGTGGAATGAACGAATAGCACAAATAAGATCAAATGGTTTGAAAGCGATCACAGGGCCTTTGATGAAACGATGGTTCTCACCTTCCTTTCATGCCAATTATCCTGAAAGAGTAGCAGGGTATAAAAATATGGTTGATCGATGCGATGTGGATGGATATATCCAAACTTGTGAGGCTATTCGTGATGAGGATATAACAGGTATTTCAAAGAGCTTAAGAATTCCAACGCTTTGTATTGTAGGTTCAGAGGACCAGTCTATTTCGCCCGGAGACGTGAAGGCCCTCTCGCAATCGATCGACAATGCAAGATTTGAGATCATCAAAGGCTCATGTCATATGACTTGTATTGACAATAAGGAAATATTTGCTAAACTGATCATTGATTTTATAAGCTGACAATATCATTTTGAAACGGAGTGTTAAAAGGGATCGGGCATTTTTTTTTTAGCAATTGATCCCACTGATTTCACAGATGACCACAGATTTTGTGAAGTCGTATTTGTGAGAATTTGTGTAATCTGTGAGCAATATTTGCTCCCCTTGATACGAGCCGTAAAAAGATAGGGCGTTTTTAACCCACTGATTTCACAGATGACCATTGAATTTTGTGAAGCGTATTTGTTAGAATCTGCGTAACCTGTGAGTAACGCTTACTCCAGCTGCTTTAGCATTCATTAATTATAAAATTGCATACCATTAATGAAACATGTACCTCAAATAACCGCGCGGGAAGCCGCAACTTTGGTAAAGGAGAGTGATACAATTTTTGGCGGAGGTTTTGGCATGACAGGTAACCCGGTTCATTTGCTTCATGCATTGGCAGAGAGAGGTACAAAAAATTTAACCTTCATTGGAAATAATACCGGCGAACCAGGATTAGGACCCGGCCGGTTACTGCGGAATGGTCAACTTAAAAAAATGATCTGTTCATTTTTTACAAGTAACCCGGATGCCGTGATGGCGGCACAAGGCGGGAAGGTGGAGTATGAATTGCTGCCCCAGGGTACATTGGCTGAAGCGATCAGGGCCGGTGGCGCGGGCATCGGTGGATTTTATACGCCGACATCTGCCGGCACTTTATTGGCGCAGGGAAAAGAAACAAAAATCATCGATGGCATTGAACATGTTTTTATAAAAGGTATTCGTGGGAATGTTGCCTTCATTCGTGCATGGAGAGCCGATACTGCCGGCAATCTTACTTATCGCATGACAGAACAGAATTTTAATAAAGCAATGGCAACCGCCGCAGATATTGTGATCGCAGAAGTAGAAGACATTGTTCCGGTTGGCTCAATTGATCCGAACTATGTACATACTCCCGGTTGCTATGTTGATTTTTTAGTGCAGCATCATGTTACACTGGAAGATCTTGGCAGTTCTGCCGGTATATCCTTATCAAGAAAAATTGATGAGTCAAAGATGAATATAGCACGTCGTGCTTATGCCGAGTTAAAGAAAGACAACGTGGTAAATTTGGGAATTGGTATTCCAACATTGGTCGCTGATCTCATTACACCCGGAGATGGAATTATTTTACATACGGAAAACGGGATGCTCGGTGTGGGGCCATCGCCAAAGGATGGGGGAGGTGCAATGGATTATCCTGTTAATGCAGGAAAGGTTCCCGTTACTGCACTTCCGGGCAGCGCTTATTTTGACAGTGCTGATTCCTTTGCGATGATCCGTGGCGGTCATATTGATGTTGCCATTATGGGTGGATTAGAGGTAGATGAGAAAGGAAACCTGGCCAATTGGGCTGTGCCTGGTAAACCATTGCTCGGGGTAGGTGGTGCCATGGATCTTGCTTCCGGTGCAAAAAAACTGATCATTACTTTGATCCATACTGATCCCGACGGAACATCCAAAATAGTTCCCGAATGTAAACTACCATTGACAGCGCATGAAGTAGTTGATATGATCATTACGGATCTTGCAGTTTTTACATTTGAAGATGGGCAATTAACATTAAAAGAATTGATGCCAGGTGTCACCCTGGAAGAAGTAAGAGCAAAAACGTCTGCAAGGTTTGTTGAGAAACCGGGTTGATTATAAATGCCCCAGGAAAAAAATTTTTCCGGTTGACATAAACATTTTAGATTGTGTCATAGTGACGCAATAAGAAAATAGATTTGAAAATAAAAAAAACCACATGAAAAAGAGTTTTCTTCTCTTGAGTCTGATCGCTTATTTATTTCCTGCCATAACCTTCAGCCAAACAGGCGATGCAATTGTAGCCGGTAAAGAGGTTGCTATTGTTCAAACAGAAAGTGGAAAGGTAAGGGGTTATATACACAAAGGGATATTTACCTACAAAGGGATTCCTTATGCAAAAGCAGAAAGGTTCATGGCACCGGCAAAACCTGCTGCATGGAAAGATGTTCGCAGTTCAATGACCTATGGCCCCGTATGCCCGATGGATCCCACAACTACAGTGAATGACGAATTTGAATTTCCATTTCACCACAACTGGGGATATACAAATGAGAATTGCCTGACGCTGAATGTGTGGACGCCGGGGATCAATGATAACAAAAAGCGACCGGTGATGGTTTGGTTTCATGGCGGTGGTTTTACGGCGGGCTCTTATGTTGAGCTACCTTCTTATGATGGAGAAAATATAAGTCGCAAAGGAGATGTTGTTTTGGTTTCTGTCAATCATCGTTTGAATGTCCTTGGTTTCCTGGATCTTTCTGCCTATGGTGACAAATACAAATCTTCACCCAACGCAGGTTTGCTTGACCTGGTAGCCGCTCTTCAATGGGTAAAAGAAAACATTGCCCAGTTTGGCGGTGATCCTGGCAATGTCACCATCTTTGGTCAGTCAGGTGGAGGTGGCAAGGTTACCTCATTAATGAATGCACCGTCTGCAAAAGGACTTTTCCATAAAGCGATCGTGGAGAGCGGAAGTTATCTCAGCGGTTTCACGGAGCAGTCTATTTCAAAAAGAGTAACAACCGCATTGCTTGAAGAACTACAGTTGCAACCTTCACAGGTTGATTCATTGCAAACTATTTCTTATGAACAATTAAATGCTGCAGGTAAAAAAGCCTTATCAAAAGTGGCTGGTCAGTTAAAATCGGAAGGCAAAACTGTTCCGATGTTTGGACTGAGTTGGGGCCCCATTTTGGACGGAAGTTTTCTTCCATATCAACCTACAGAAGCTGCGGCTATTGAAATTGCAAAAAATGTTCCCTTGCTGGTAGGGTCAACAAAAAACGAATTTACTCCATTCATACCCGGTGCAAAGCTGGCAACCATGGATGACCTTAAGGCCAGCCTGGCAAAAAGATATGGCGATAAAGCCGATGCATATATTGCTGCGGTGAAGAAAGCATATCCCGAAACTGCAAACCCTGAAGACTATGTCTCTATTGATATTTTTTTCCGCCCTGGCACTATCAGTCAAGCCAACCTGAAAGCTGTTGAAGGTGCAGCTCCTGTGTACATGTATTTGTTTTCATGGCAATCCCCTGTAATGGATGGTATGTATAAAGCTATGCACTGCATGGAACTTCCATTTGTATTCGACAATATTGACAAATGCGAAGAAATGACTGGTGGCGGGAAAAAAGCTTATGCACTCGCTGATAAAATAAGCAGCGCCTGGATCAATTTTGCAAGAACTGGAAATCCGAACGCAAAAAAATTGCCTGACTGGCCGGCCTACACTCAACAGAACGGAGCCATGATGATCTTTGATAATAAATGCGAAGTAAAAAATAATCCAGACAAAGATCTATTGTCGATCACAGCGGGAGCTAAAGCGTTTTAACGGATACTTGAATATATTTTTTTTGAACCACATTAGGAACATAGGACACAGTAGTAAAAACACATCGGATCCTATGTGTTGCTATGTGCCTTATGTGACTATGTGGTAAACACATCATCTTATATGACCACTTCGATGCGCCTTCTTTTTCTTGCTGCCCTCCTGGCAATTGGATTCACTTCATTCAAATCTTTAGCAGATGACCTGGGTGTTGTAAAAACTGAAGCAGGGCTTGTTTCAGGAACTGTAAAAGACGACATACATATTTTCAAAGGAATACCTTTTGCAGCGCCACCTGTTGGTAACCTGCGGTGGAAAGCACCTCAGCCTGTTCAGCAGTGGAGCGGAGTAAAAGCTTGTGATAAATTCGGTGCAAGTCCCATGCAGGCATCACCTGCTCCATTCAGTATGTGGACAGCAGAGTTTTTAATTCCGAAGGAACCGATCAGCGAAGATTGTTTGTATCTGAATGTGTGGACAGGCGCCCGTTCCTCAAAAGAAAAACGGGCAGTGCTGGTATGGATCTATGGCGGCGGTTTTCAAAGTGGCGGAAGTGCCTGTCCAATTTATGATGGAGAAGCAATGGCAAGAAAAGGGATCGTGTTTGTCAGCATCAACTACCGTGTAGGTGTATTTGGTTTCTTTGCGCATCCTGAATTAACCAAAGAATCAGGCAATAATACTTCGGGTAATTATGGTATCATGGATCAGCTCGCTGCATTGAAATGGGTTCAAAAGAATATTGCGGCCTTCGGTGGTGATCCGAAAAATGTAACGATAGCGGGGCAATCAGCAGGTTCAATGAGTGTGAATTGTTTGGTAGCATCACCTCTTGCAAAAGGATTGTTTCAAAAAGCAATTGCGGAAAGTGGTGCCAGTTTTTCCAATGGAAATGCAAGCTTGCAAAGAGCAGAAGAAGATGGAACAGGGATCATGAAATCACTGCATGCTTCTTCAATTGCTGATCTGCGCGCCATGTCTGCAGAAGATCTTATGAAAAAAGCCCAGGGTTTTCGCGGACCGGTTATCGATGGGTATGTGTTGCCTGATGCTATTGTCAATATATTTAACCAGGGCAAAGAAAATAAAGTAAGTCTTCTTACCGGGTGGAATGAAGATGAAGGATTGATGTTTGGCCCACCAAAAAAAGCAGAAGATTTTAAAAAGGATGCGGAAAAAAATTACGGAACAGATGCACAAACATTTTTACAATATTATCCTGCCGGTACTGATGAAGAAGCATTGACTTCTCAATTAAAACTTTCCCGCGACCAGATCTTTGGTGCACAGAATTATGCCTGGGCAAATGTTCAGAGCAACCAGGGATCGAAGGTATATGTGTACCGTTTCACAAGAAAAGTTCCTGCAACCGGTGAATATGTAAAATATGGCGCATTTCATACCGGGGAAGTTCCTTATGCATATGATAATTTAAAATTCGTGGATCGTCCCTGGGAACAGGTAGATCATGAATTGGCAAACATCATGTCATCTTACTGGGCAAATTTTGCAAAGACAGGAGATCCAAATGGAAAGGGTCTGCCAGTATGGGATGCTTATAACACAACTGATAAAAAAATTATGGAACTTGGTGTAAAACCGGGATCAGAAACAATGCCCGATGCCGCATCCCTTGATTTTTTGTATAAGAAGATGAGTGGAAAATAATGGTGGCAAGTCTTGGTGTCCTTCGTGGGATACACAGAAGGTCACTAAGGATATTAGGTTGAACCATACAGGCATACAAGAAATACCAGCGCAAATCGTAAATGTCTTGTATGTCTTATTTGGTTCCTGAAAAGTGCACAAAGAATCACTTTGCTTAATTTAGTTGAAATGCTTGCTATCATGAAACACTGCTTATTGTTACTTCTTGTTTTATTTTTTTGCTGGCAATATTCCTCAGCAAAAATTGTAAGAGTTGAGATCACCGCCACAGAAGTTTACGACGGTGCAAAAAAATTTGGCGATGCCGGCGAATACATAAGAATATCAGGATGGGCTTATGGTGAAGTTGATCCTAATAATTCTTTGAACAGCATTATACAGGACATTCAGCTTGCACCCCGGAATGTAAAAGGCAAAGTAGAATACGTCACACAATTCATTTTGTTGCGCCCCATGAATATGGCCAGGTGCAATGGGATCTTATTTCTAAGTCTTCCCAACCGTGGTAATGTTTTTCCTCCCGATACTGCTCTGCTAAAACGCGGATACATTTATCTATGGACCGCATGGCAGGGCGATGTATTACCCGGTAATAACCGTATCATGATCGATGTTCCCATTGCAAAAGACAGCTGGCAAAGTAATAACGGGCAGAATAAGAAGTGAATTTGAAGTGGCTGATCTCACAAAGACACTGAACCTGAGCAGTGGCTATTTTAGTGGGTTAACACATCATAGTTATGAGCCGGTGAACCTGGATAACAGCGATGCGACATTGACCAAAAGAGTTCATGAGTCAGACGAACGTCAGCCCATTCCCAATAGTGACTGGGCATTCGCAGATTGCAGTTCAAAGGAGTTTCCCGGTTTTGCGGACAACACAAGAATTTCATTAAAAGGAGGATTTGATCCCAACTATATTTATGAGCTGATGTACACCGGCAAAAATCCACTGGTAATGGGTTTGGGTTTTGCAGCTATCCGTGATGTGGCTTCATTTTTCAAATACGAATTATGGGATGAAAGGGCCCATCCAAACCCACTTGTAGTGTATGGAAATTCAACAACACCGGTCAAAGCAGCGATCATGCAGGGCGTGTCGCAATGCGGAAATTTCGCAAGAACATTTTTGCAACTGGGCTTTAATGAAGATGAAAATAAAAAGATAGTTTTTGAAGGAGTGAATGATCATATTGGAACAAGACGCATCTCACTCAATATTCGTTTTGGTCGTCCCGGTGGTGGTGGTCTTCAGCGTGAAGATCATTTATTTCCCAGCAATGAACCGCCGTTCACCTGGGATGTAACCCTTGACCCGATCTCCGGAGTGAAAGGCGGTATTCTTGAAAAATGTATGGAAACAAATACCTGCCCGAAGATCATTCAAACATTCAGTTCCTCTGAGTACTGGCAATTAAGAGCGTCATTGCGCACTACCGATCCTCACAGTAAAAAAGATATTTCCATTCCATCCAACGTTCGCATTTATTTATTCAACAGTACCCAGCACGGACCTTTTAAAATGAATGATAAAATAAGTGGCTTTACCACCAATGATAATTCTTATGCGCCCAATCTTCGTGCATTGGTCATTGCACTGGAAAATTGGGTGCTGAGCGATAAGCAGCCACCACCAAGTGAGTATCCAAGGATCGACAACAATACACTGGTAAGACCAGATAAAAAAAGCATTGGGTGGACAGATATTCCTGGTGTTCCTTACAATGGAAATGTAAATGAGGGCCCATTGATGGATTATGGTCCTGATTTTAATTATAAATATGTCAGTGGCGTGCTGCGTGAACCACCTGTGATAATGAAAGATAAATTTTATCATGTGCTTGTTCCCAAAGTGGATAAAGATGATAATGAACTGGGCGGCATTCGAAATACAACTGTACTGGCTCCATTGGGCACTTATACGGGATGGAGTCTTCGTCAGAAGGGGTATGGTGAAGGTGATCTGAATGCACTGAATGGTATGTTCATTCCCTTTAAGATGACAAAGGCAGAAAGAATGGCTGCCAATGATCCGAGATTATCATTGGAGGAAAGATATCAAACACACGAAGGTTATGTGAATGCTGTAAAGAAAGCCGCCGATGAGTTGGTGGGCAATGGTTTCTTCTTGCTGAAGATGCGGCGAAGATAATTGCTGCAGCAGAAGCGAGTGATGTGCTGAAGTAGGCCTCACCCCCAACCCCTCTCCATGTGCAGAGGGGGACCTCACCCCCGACCCCTCTCCCAAGGAGAGGGGAGACGAGGTAGTAAAAAATAATATTCATATATGAGAAAGCTTCAGTTTTATTTAGTTGTTCTTCTCCTCAGCAGGAGCTTCATCAGCTTTTCCGCAACCGTTGATTCGATAGAGATTCCCAGCGTTGCGATGAAGAAAACATATATGGCTGCTGTTGTTCTGCCGGATTCATACAAGAAAAATAATTCATCATATCCTGTATTGTATTTATTACATGGCGGTGGAGGACATTTCAGGGATTGGCTCACATTAACGCCAGATAAAATGCTGGTGAAAAACCTCGCTGATCATTTCAATCTCATCGTTGTGATGCCCGAGGGAGAAACCTTTGGCTGGTACCTGAACAGCCCCATCAATAAAGAAAACCAGTTTGAAAGTTATATCATTGAAGATGTGATAGGAAAGATCGATAAAACATACCGCACGGTCAAGGACCGCAAAGGAAGAGTGATCACCGGTCTTTCCATGGGTGGTCATGGTTCATTGTATTTATCTGCACGTCATCCTGATCTTTTTTGTGCAGCCGGCAGCATGAGCGGAGCGGTGGATCTCAACTGGACAAACTGGAGACTCCCGGCTGATTTTATGACACGCATCAAACAAGGGTTTCAAATGCTGATCGGTGATACCACCAATATGAGTCTGTATGAGCCATTCTCTGTCGTGAACATGACCGGTAAAATGAAAACGAACAATGTAAAGCTGATCATTGATTGTGGCGTTGATGATTTTTTAATTGAATCAAATCGTGAATTGCATCACCGGCTGGTGTATGATCATGTTCCGCATGATTATACTGAACATCCCGGTGCACATACATGGGATTACTGGCAAAACTCATTGCCGTATCATGTGTTGTTCTTTTACAATATTCTTAAGGCGAATGGAGTGACTGTTTCGTAGTCCGCACCCCATCATCACTCCGTATTTCGGGGTTCACACGCCCCTCTCCATATGGAGAGGGGAAGTAGAGTCTTTGAATTTTATACTATTGACAGTGGTGAGGTCGAGAGTGCGAAGGAAGTAACTATTTCTAAAAAAATCATCTTGTTTAACATGGGCAGCGTGATTATCGTTGGTGCCGGCATTGGTGGACTAACCACCGCGTTATGTCTTCATGAAGCAGGTTTTGATGTGCAGGTATATGAATCTGCCCGTGAAATAAAACCACTGGGTGTTGGTATCAATTTGTTACCGCATGCCGTTCGGGCGCTCACTCATCTTGGCCTGCAGGAAGAATTGGGTAAAACAGCGATCGCAACAAGTGAACTGGCTTATTACAGCAAGCACGGAAAAAAAATATGGCAGGAGCCGAGGGGAAAATTTGCAGGCTACAACTGGCCGCAGTTCTCCGTTCACCGTGGGACTTTTCAAATGCTGTTGTTGAATGAAGTAATAAAACGTTTGGGTGCAGATAAAGTGCTGACAGGTTTTTTTCTTCAGCAAGCAACGAATAAAGAAAATTTTGTCAGCGCACATTTTATCAATAAAGAGAGGAATGAAACGATCGTGGTCGAAGGAGATGCGTTGATCGCTGCGGATGGCATTCACTCTGCCATGCGCCGGCAATTTTACCCCGATGAAGGGCCGCCAAAATATTCAGGGATCATTCTTCATCGTGGCGTCACAAAAGCAAAACCTTTCCTCAGTGGTTCATCCATGATCATGGCAGGAAGTGCCGATAAAAAATTTGTTGCTTACCCCATCCGGCATTCAATTGATGAAGAAGGGAACCAGCTTATCAACTGGATCGCCGATCTGAGAGTGAATGCTGAAGAGAATATCATGCCGCAGGACTGGAACCGCCGTGCCGATCAAAATAAATTGTTGCTTGAGTTTGGTGACTGGCATTTTGATTGGCTCGATGTTCCTTCGCTCATCGGCGGGGCTGAGCCTATTTATGAATTCCCGATGAGTGACCGTGATCCCTTGCCCCGCTGGTCATTCGGGCATGTTACCTTGTTGGGTGATGCAGCACATCCCATGTATCCCATCGGATCGAATGGTGCTTCACAGGCCATACTCGATGCAGAATGCCTGGCGGAATCGTTGAAGAATAATGAAGATGTTGTTGCTGCCTTGCAACAATATGAAGTTATTCGTTTGCCTGCAACAGCAAAGATCGTTTTGCAAAACAGGCAGATGGGTCCTGAGCAGGTAATGCAGATCGTAGAAGAACGTGCACCCAATGGTTTTGAAAATTTATATGATGTGATCAGCCGGGAAGAACTCGAATCCATCGCGGCACGGTATAAACAGATCGCCGGTTTTGATAAAGAAGCACTCAACAAAAAGGAATGAACCTCACCCCATCGTCACTCCATATATCGAGGTTCACAAGCCCCTCTCCATATGGAGAGGGGAAGCAGAGTCTTCAGATTTTATACTCTTGACGGGGTGAGGTTGGAATGCGAAATAAGTGCAGGTCTGTTCTCTTAGGAACCGTCCTTTTGTATTCCTTTGCGCTCCTTTGCGCCGTTGCGTGAAATGACCTCACCCCCGACCGGTATGGAGAGGGGATAGAATCCTCGATCGCCATGATGTGGGTGGGGTGAGGTGAAATTGCGAAATGAATGACTGTACCATATTATTGTTGTTCGCCCGTCAACAACTAAAAATTATAATTTGCATTCAGCAAAAATCAAATCCTTGGCACGATCAATCTACTGCGTTTATGTTGTTGAATTATCAAAGCGGGTGTTTACCGAAGACTGGAAATTCAGGGCGGCCAATCCGCAATTTAACGGAGTGCTGGAATGTTTGTATGTTGGAATGACAAGCAAGACTCCAGCCGAACGATTCAAGCAGCATAAGACCGGGTACATAAATAAGAAAGGTCATAAACTATCGGCCAATATCGTTCAGAAATATGGCTCATATTTACGTCCCAGTCTTTATGATCATATCAATTTGAAACCAATGACGCGGCAACAAGCTCTTTTGATGGAGAAAAAACTTGCCCTGGATCTGCGAAGACAGGGATATGCGGTGTGGTTTAATTAGCCTCACCTCTCGATCTCCTCTCCGGAAGAGAGGAGAGGCCATGCTTCAAACCAATAATGAGTCTGGTTAATTAAGCATTCCGGCTTTATTATTCTCTTATACAAGTTCTCGCAGATGCCACGGATTTTCACCGATTTTTTCTGTGTATATCCGTGAAATCTGTGAGAGCCAATTTGTTGCCGGCGAAACAGGAGTCACTCATTGGGAAACTATTGGGCAAAGTAAATTGCTGCTCGCCGGTCACAACAATTGTATCCTTTTATGTCGCCCGGAGTCTTGGCAGGAAGAGATTACAACGGTGAAAATTGTTGAAAGCAGATGCCAGACAATCAAAATGATCTCGTCGTGTTCTTTGTGCATCCCGATAGCTATCGGGACTTCGTGTGCTTCGTGACCAAAAACCTCGAAATACAAAAGCAGGTCACAACGATCACAAAGTCCCACATAAGAGCATAATGATACATGAAGCCATATTTGGAAATCCTCTAATAAGAATGCAAACTTTGCTGGTTGAATTCGCCTGCCAGGCTCTTCAATTTACTGCATGAATTTTGATGCTCAGGTATATTATTGACGTTCGCTATAACTCTACAAAAAATAAAAAATTTTCCAGCTGCATGTCCCATTTCATCAATGTCGGACGTCATTGATATAATTAAATCTCTGAATTATGAAACAACGCATGAATTTTTATGAAAAAGGCTTCAAAGCCATCAGACCTCTGTTTAATTTGGGTGCGTATTTGTCGAAGTCGCCTATAGAACAATCATTGCTCGACCTGCTGAATTTCAGGGTGTCACAGATCAATGGTTGTGCCTATTGTTTGGACATGCACTCAAAAGATCTGCGTGCCCATGGCGAAACGGAGCAACGTTTGTATATGCTGGATGCATGGCGTGAAGCGCCTTTGTATACTGACCGGGAGCGTGCTGCTCTTGCATGGGCAGAAGCAGTCACAAAGCTCGAGAAAAATAATGTGCCTGATGATGTGTATGAACAAGCGCTGGCTCAATTTTCAGAAGAAGAGCTTGTCGATTTGACGATGGCAGTGAATGGTATCAACAGTTGGAATCGGCTCAATATTGCGTTTCTAACACCGGCAGGAGATTATACGCCAGGGCAACATGCAGCACTTGTAAATTGACCCTAATATTAGGGCAGGTACGCAGTGTAGTTATTGTGCTAAGCGTACTCGCGCTCGTATGCCCGGATCTTCAAGGCAGGGATATGCGGTTTGGTTAAATTAGCCTCACCTCTCGATCTCCTCTCCTGGTGGAGAGGAAAGGCCAGGCTTCAATCCCACAACGATCATGATTGATTAAGCATTTCGGCTTTTATTTTCTACTGAGCAGGACGGAGTTGCTGCTCGCCGGTCACAACAATCCTTTGCCACGAATAGATTACGATGATAAAAGTTTTTGAAGGCAAACGCCAGGATAATCAAATGATTTCGTCGTGTTCTTTGTGTCCCGATAGCTATCGGGACTTTGTGCGCTTAGTGACCAAACTTGGAACACAAGCAGGTCACAATGATCACAAACCTGCCTGCCGGCAGGCAGGGTCCCACAACGGGCACAATGATCAGCCCGACATGTAAACTGCAACACTAGCTGCTCAATAGTGAATAGAACCCTGAATGGAGCGTCGCAACAGAAGTATCATAGCAGCAGGGTAGCTGGTACATAAAATGGTATCCAATCACTTCAGAACACCCCAGTTATTTTTTTGTTTTAGTTCTTTTTTGCAGCTCTTCGACCGGCATGTTGATCTGCCTGCCGACGGAGTGGCCGTTCCTGTAAGTGATCACCTTCAAATGCAATGCATCTTTCGGCACGATCAAAGGTTTCTCATACTTTGGATAAAACTCATCGGGATTGGTTTCATCGAATGAATAATAAATATCGAGAGGCATTTCTGTTTTCAATTCAACTTTCAATTGACCATTCTCAATCGAAGGAGTGAATGACGGATCATACATGCTGCGCGAATATTTGATCTTTGCAATATCCATTCTTTCAAACTGGTGCTCCACCCTTTTTACAAAACCAGGCCAGTTCTTTTTTTCTTTCGGCGACCAAACCGATTCTGCCACTGACATTGATCTTGGCCACAAAAGATATTCACCTGCTCGCATGTTGGTGTTATGTTCACTCCATAAACAAGCCTCGCCACCAAGGATCAAATCCGGATCGATTCCTTCGGGCACCGGTTCAAACTTGTAGCTTTGATCTAAAAGTAACGTACCAAATTCAGGTGGTTCAACATAAGGATCGCCCTGCATGAGATCAACATAAGTATAATCGAGCGGCGCCATCACTACATGGTGTCCCTGCTTTGCTGCCTCAATGCCGCCCGCCATTCCCCGCCAGCTCATCACAGTGGCGCCGGGAGCCAAACCTCCCTGTAAAATCTCATCCCATCCGATCATCTTCTTTCCTTTCGATGCAACAATTTTTTCCACACGTTTCATAAAATAACTTTGTACTTCTTCCATGTTCTTTAAACCTTCTTTTTGCGTCAATGCTTTCACAGCTTCACTTTTCTCCCAAAAGTTTTTGGCAGCTTCATCACCTCCCACATGGATATATTCACAAGGGAATAATTGCGCTACCTCGGTAAATACTTTATCCAAAAACTCGTATACTTTTTCATTTGCCGGGCACAGTGTATTATCGATCAGTGCGCGATTACCTGCACTGTCCCATACCTGGAATTCTTCACCAACATTCACTGCATAGGTACCCGGAGTGCATGATAGTTCGGGATAAGCTGCGACCGCTGCCATGCTGTGCGCAGGCACATCTATTTCCGGGAGGATAGTTACAAATCTCTCTTTGGCGTATTGGATCATTTCCTTAATATCATCCTGCGTGTAAAAGCCACCGTATGTTTTTGGTTCGTCGGGACCAGGTGCTGTTGTGTTACCCCATCGCCTCCACGTTTGGCCTCCAGGCACCCACTTTGGTAAGATTTGGATAACTCTTTATTTCAATTCTCCATCCCTGGTCATCGGTAAGATGCAAATGCAGAAGATTATATTTATAACGCACCATGTTATCAATAAAAGTTTTCACTTCTTCTTTGGTAAAGAAATGCCTGCTCACATCGAGCAGTAATCCCCCTCCATCCAAAACGAGGATAGTCTGTAATGACTGCACATGGAATTACCCAGGCAACACTATTCACTGCGGTTTTGCTTTCGATCTGGTTTGGTAATAATTGTACAAGCGTCTGCATTCCGTAAAACAATCCTGCAGGTTTGTTGGCTGACAACGAAACAGCATGCTGGGTCACTTCTAATCTGTAACCTTCATTTCCAAGTGATCTATCATTGATGAGAAGAAATTGAAATATGTCCATTTGAATTTGATGAAGCGGTTGATTTAACCTGCATCGCAAAGCCTGTTGCAGCAGATAATTTTTTTGAGAGAAAACCTGCAACTCGTTTTGCGTCTGCATCATTCGTCTTCAGTTCGATGACCGCACTTTTCGTTAGCACAAAATTTCCTTTTCCGCCTTGCACAGAAACGGGGATCGGGATCACTGGTATAGTGGCTTCATTGGTTTGACCAAATGAGCAAATAACAATTAGAATGGCTAAAACTGTAATCGGGATCTTTTTCATGACAAGTCTTTTATTTAAAAGAAGATGAAATGGTAAATATATTTTTAGTGCTCGCCCCGGGTCTTGCCCCCGAGAAAATTACAAAATAAAAAATATTAAGGGCAGGCCTGGGATGCAATGAAGTTTTGTTTTTCTTCCTTTGGCTTGCCGCACCTGTTTGTTCTTTTGCCTTGATGCAAAAGAACCAAAAAATCAAGGCTGCAGAAAAAAATGGCTAAAATTTACTCGTTCGGCTACAGCGAAAAAAGTCTTACTATGATCTGCATAACACATCCAGGCTAATTATTTAATTAAATACTTTATATCTCTACTCAAAATTTTTCGCTGCTTAACGCCTCACTCATAAATTTCTTAACGCCATTTTTTCTGAGGCCAGGTTTTACCAGTGATAATTGAGCGTTTTGTTCTTCGGATTACAATCATATTTCAGTGCATTACCACGGAACAATCACCTATGCCCGGGCGATAGAAATTGAATTGAACATTCGGATGATCTGCTAACAGCGACATCGGTACGGAACTATCTGCAATTTTTTTTGAGATCATATACGTCGTTAATCTTTGACCGAAAGGATTATCATGCATGCCTGCATGCCAGATAGAGACCTTTTCTGCCATCCATGTTTCCACAGGTCCGACAGTGATCGCCTGGGTAGGAACCAATGTTATATTTCCTCCCCCGGAAGTACGTGCATTTTGTGCGATCGTGATCGGATGAAGATCAACAACACGTGTAGTGAGTTTGCGATATTCTCCAGGCGGCGGAGGATCATCTTTGTATTTACCTTCTCTTTTCAAGGGGTCATTGAATGCCCAGTGTTTGATATCGCCTTGTCCGCCCTGCATCACTGCGCAGCGAACACCGCTCCAACTTTCGCGATAGGCTTTTGTATCAGCTTTCGGAAAATGCAAATTTGCATCGGGCATTACCAGTTCTTTTTTTATGCGGCTGAAACAAAGTTCCCTGTCTGCTTTTTCAAATGATAAAGGATGATCAGTTGACACTTCTTTGCCATCCAAAAACCACTCGTCCATTCCCCAGAAATGAGCCGATTGAACAGATATGTTTAGTTCGTTTACGATGCGTGCAACTAATGGCAATTGTTCAGTTGGACCGATCGGACCGCAAATTCCAACAGGAGCATCTTCGGTTGATTGCTTCCATGCATTTACATATTCGAGAGCTTCGGCAAGATAAAATTCTTCCAGCGTGTCGTATATCACAACTTTAAAACCGGGTCGTGAAAGTTGTAGCATTTTTTCGGGTGTGAGTTGCGCCGCTTCTTCAATAATGTCGGTGTCAAGTGTTGTGTAGTCCCACCAACCGGGAGCAATAGAGCTTAATTTGCGCGACATAGGTTTTTGTTTAGAATGGTAAAGGAAGGAAATAAACTGCTACAATCGTTTAAGATATCAGTATTTAGTTTTAGCATTTCATGTTTGCCCCCTGCATACGAAGTTTTGCTTTTCTTTCTTTTTCTTGCCACACCCTGTTTGTACTTTTTGCCTTGATGCAAAAAGTACCAATCCCGCCTAAGGCGGGACGGCTACAGCGAAAAAAGTCTTACTATGATCTGCATAGCATATCCAGGCCGATTATTTAATTAAACACTTTACATCTCTACTCAAAATTTTTCGCTGCTTAACGCCTCACTCATAAATTTTTTAACGCCATTTTTTCTGAGGCCGGTTGTCTTAGTGATGGTCCAGCGTTAGTCATTTATACAGCGTCAAGTTTTGCTTCGTAATCTTTATTGATCATATAGTCTTCTCCCAGGTCTTTTAATGGATCAGTATCTTCTGCACAAAAGCCAACGTTCAAATGTCTGCGCCAAGCTTCTGCATACTTAAATATTTTTGACATCTGCCCAATTTTTAAAGCAATATCTTCCATCGCCTTCAAATACGAGTTCATTTTTTGACTTAGATCTAACCAGTTTTGCTGACTCCAATGCGCCTTTAAAGCTTCTGATTTTTTTTCCTGCATCGTCATTGTATTTACAAATGCGCCGGGTATTATGCGTCGCCGAAAATTATCTCTTAAAGTATGAGGCAAAGAATGATAAATGGTGCAATCATAATTGTTTGCAGGCCGGGGCGGGTCAGTTATAAAATTGGGCATGCCCCGTCCAAATGCTGCGGTCACAGCCAATCGCGCTGCGTTGATGTGATCCTCCATATAATCTTCGGGTGAATGTGTTAATACAATGGTTGGTTTTACTTCCCGTATTACCGCAGCAACCTGTTTCAATTTTTGGAGATCGTAGAAGATCTCAAGGTCATTACAGATAGGGGGATGAAAATGGGCGCCGAGAACCTGGGCAGCTGTTTTTGCCTCTTCAAGCCTGATCTTTTTTATTTCTTCCGAACTATATTCTGTACTGCCCAAATTTCCGGAGGCAAGATTCATATAGTGAATTTCATACCCGGCTTTCTTTAGCAACAATAAGGTACCTGCCATCATTAATTCTATATCATCCGGATGAGCAGCAATAGCAATGGCACTTTTCATAAAGCTTTATTCAGCAGGGAAGGTAAAAATAATTTTTTTTTGAGGTGCATGAAGGACATGCCCCTCTCCACCGTATTTTCAAGTGATGACCAAAACACTTACTTTTATAGGCAACACCTGCACCCATTCTATCACCCAAAACCGTCATGACATTTCCACCACTGAAAAAAACATTTTTATATGATATACCGACAGCAGCAGGTAAAATATATGCCCTGATAAACCAATAAATTCAAACGCATGAAGAAGAAATGCACTAATTATTTTTTTGTAGCTGCCATTTTTGCGACCATGCTTTTTTCGCCTGCATCGGCGCAGGAAATTGTAAAGCATGCTCCGCCGGGTTTTGATTCATTGCGTGAAAATATTCCCCACGGAAAAATTGATACGATCACGTATGATTCAAAAACTGTAGGTACTCAACGCCGGGCGATTATCTACATACCGCCGGCTTATTCCAAAAAGAAAAAATATCCCGTTTTATATCTTTTGCATGGCATAGGAGGCGATGAAAAAGAATGGCTCAATGGTGGCAAACCACAGGTAATAATGGACAACCTGTATGCAGATGGCAAGATAGAGCCCATGATTATTGTGATGCCGAACGGAAGAGCTATGAAAGACGACCGGGCTGTGGGAAATATTTTCGACAGCGCCAAAGTGCAGGCCTTTGCCACATTTGAAATGGACCTGTTGAATGACCTGGTTCCGTTCATCGAAAAGAAATATCCTGTATACACAGACCGTGAACATCGTGCCATCGCAGGATTGTCAATGGGTGGAGGACAGTCATTAAATTTCGGTTTGGGCCATCTCGACAAATTTGCATGGGTGGGTGGCTTCTCATCTGCGCCAAATACTAAAAAACCCGAAGAGCTGGTGCCCGATCCTGAAAAAGCAAAACAACAACTAAAACTGTTATGGATATCCTGCGGTGATAGTGACAGGCTTATCAACTTCAGCAAAAGAACACATGATTATTTGCAGGAACACAACGTGCCACATATTTACTACATAGAACCTGGTGTGCATGATTTTAAAGTGTGGAAGAACGGTTTATATATGTTCTCACAGTTTCTTTTTAAGCCGGTGGATGTCTCAACATTCCCGCGATATAATGAACGGGATCATTAAAATATACCTGGATGAAAGTGTTGGCATGCATAGAACCCGGCAGGTTTCAGTACAAAGAAGAAGAAAAGCCACGATCAAAAAAGGATCACTCGATCATTAAGGTCAAACGTATTGGAATTTGCGGAACGGACCTGCATGCATTCGAAGGCACGCAACCTTATTTTACTTACCCAAGGGTATTGGGTCATGAACTATCGGGCGAACTGGTAGAAACAGATAATGCTCCCGGTTTTAGTATTGGAGAGACAGTTTCTTTCATACCTTATTTTAGTTGTGGTAATTGTATAGCCTGCCGGAATGGGAAACCAAATTGTTGTACGCAATTGCAGGTATGTGGTGTTCATTTGAATGGCGGCATGGCCGAATATCTCTCAATCCCTTCCACTTCCCTGTTGCATAGCAATGGGTTGAGTTTTGATGAACTCGCATTGGTGGAGCCTCTGGCTATCGGTGCTCATGGTGTTCATCGCGCAGCGATAGAGCCCGGTGAATTTGTGTTGGTGATGGGTGCCGGCCCAATAGGTTTAGGAACCATGGAATTTGCACGAATAGCCGGTGGATATGTAATTGCATTGGATATTAATGACGGTCGTCTTCAATTCTGTAAGGACAAACTCAATGTTACCTATACTGTCAATGCGCTATCACCGGGCGTAACGGAACAAATAAAAAAAATAACCCATGGCGATATGCCAACTGTTGTAATGGATGCGACAGGGAATTTACAGGCAATCAACAACGGTTTTCAATACATGGCACATGGTGCGCGATATATACTGATCGGGTTGCAAAGAGGTGAGATCTCTTTCAGCCATCCGGAATTTCACAAAAGAGAAGGCACATTAATGAGCAGCCGGAATGCAACAAGGAATGATTTTGAACATGTGATCAGTTGTATGAAGAAAGGAGAAGTAAACCCCGGGCGTTATGTTACTCATCGTGTGTCGTTTGATGAGGTGGCAGATGAGTTTGAAACCTGGCTGGACCCTGCAAATGGAGTGATCAAGGCGATGGTTGAAATGCTGTGAAACGTAATCAAACAATCCTGGCAACCCGACTTACCAGCGTTATAATCTGAAAATCGAAACATGATAAACGGTGTGGCATTACTGTTTGGTTTTTTGTTTTGCTGCGATCTTTCATTTTCGCAGCAGGCCCCAATATTGATCCGCGTTGATGCATCAGTACCCATTGGAGATATGAGACCATTCTGGTCTTGCTTTGGATACGATGAATGTAATTACACTACAAGAAGTGACGGGCAGAAACTTTTGACAGAATTGACACAGCTAAGCCCTTCGACCGTATACGTGAGAACACATAATTTGCTTACATCAAAGGGCAACAGCGCCGGCCCCGATCTTAAATGGAGTTTTTCTGATGCATATAAAGAAGATATAAATGGTAATCCCGTTTATGACTGGACGACCATTGACAGCATTGTCGACACATACATGCATCGTGGTATTAAGCCGATCATGGAAATCGGCTTTATGCCAAAAGATCTTTCATCTAAACCTGAACCTTATGAACATACTTGGAGCAATGGAGGAAATTTATGGACCGGGTGGACATATCCGCCAAAGGATTATGATAAATGGAGAGAGTTAGTTTATCAATGGGTAAAACATTCTATTGAATGTTACGGAAAGCAGGAAGTAGCAACCTGGTTATGGGAAGTTTGGAATGAACCTGATATTCCATATTGGTCGGGTACATTTGAAGAGTATTGTAAGTTGTACGATTATGCTGCTGATGGATTGAAGCGGGCATGCCCTGAATGTATTATTGGCGGACCACACACAACGAGTCCAAGGGGTGAAAAAGCTTATAAATACCTTACTGATTTCATTGAGCATTGTTTGAGGGGGAAAAATTATGCAACAGGAAAAACAGGAGCGCCACTGCAATACATCGGTTTTCATGCGAAAGGTGCACCTGAATTTATTGACGGCCACATCCGGATGAACATGGGCGTTCAATTAAAAGATATTCAAAGCGCTTTTGAAGTAGTTAATTCTTTTCCTGGATTAAAAAGAATGCCGGTTATTATCGGGGAATGCGACCCTGAAGGATGCGCTGCATGTTCGGAAAAAAGAGACCCAAAATATGGTTACCGTAACGGTACTATGTATTCAAGTTACACTGCTTCATCTTTTGCAAGGATATATGAATTGATGGATAAGTATAAGGTGAATTTGAAAGGTGTTGTAAGCTGGTCATTTGAGTTTGAAGACCAGGAATGGTTTGCCGGCTTTCGCGAGTTGGCAACACACGGTATTGATAAGCCCGTATTAAATGTTTTCCGCATGTTCGGAATGATGAATGGGAATCGAATATCGGTTAAATGTGATGATGGACTAAGTGTAACAGATATCATAGCGAAAGGTATAAGAGAAAAAAATGACATCAATGCGATTGCCAGCAAGAACAAAAATTCGGTTTGTATTATGGTTTGGAACTATCGTGATGATGATGTTACAGGTCCTTCGTCGCCGGTGAAACTAATTGTCAGCGGCCTTGGTAATAACAAAATGGTTGTTCATCATTACCGGGTGGATCAGCAGTTCAGTAATTCGTTTGAGAGATGGAAAGCGATGGGAAGACCTCAGCGGGTAACCGATGAACAATACAAGGAACTGGAAAAAGCAGGACAGCTGCAATTATATACTTCACCGGAATGGATGAAGACAAACAAGGGAGAAGTGATTGTGAACTTGGATTTACCACGGCAGGGTGTGTCATTGATACAGTTGACGTGGTGAGTTTATTCGATTCGCGTGCGCAACAAAAGATTAACTCAAAACTAACCGGCGTTTAACCAAATAATTGTTATGATATTTCAAAGATTGCGGGTAATTTTTATTTGCATGCTTATTGCACTAATGATCACAAAAGGTGCAGCAGCTCAAAACGTTCATAGTGACAACGGGGATGGCACATATACCAACCCGCTCATTTCAGCGGATTTTCCGGACCCCGATGTCATTCGCGTGGGCGATACATATTATATGGTTACCACTACTATGTTTGTATTTCCTGGTGTTACGATTCTGAGATCGCATGATCTTTTGAATTGGGAATATTGCAGCAATGCAGTGCAACGATTCGACTTCAGCAAATGTTATGATCTCGACAGCTGCAACCGTTATGGCCACGGTCAATGGGCAACAAGTTTGAAATATCACGAGGGGAAATTCTATTTGCTTTTTATAACACTGGATGAGGGCGGATTTGTATGCACTGCAGACAAAGCAGAAGGTCCATGGAAGATTACCCATTTGCCTAAAGGCTTTTATGACCCCGGTTTATTTTTTGATGATGACGGAAAGATCTATGTAGCACAAGGATATAGCAAAATATCAATTACGGAAGTGAATTCAAACCTTGCGCCTGTCGGTCCTGATTCGCTGGTGTATACCGGCGATATACGCAAAGGACTCGAAGGCACGCATGTGTATAAGATCAATGGCTATTACTATTTGTATTGCACTTATGGTGGTTTGGATGGTATGCAGGTAGCGTTACGTTCAAAAGACATTTATGGACCCTACGAACAAAAATTGCTTATCTACGATACTACAAAAGGTATAAACTACGGTATTCACCAGGGCGCATTGATCCAAACACAAACAGGTGAGTGGTGGACGATACTTTTTGTCGACAGCGGTCCTTTTGGACGCTTCCCTTCTTTGCAACCAGTGACATGGATAGATGGTTGGCCTATGATCGGAGTAAATGGGCATGCGGTAATAGCTTATAAAAAACCAAATGTTGGGAAAAATTACCCGGTCAGGACATTTCCCACGTCCGATGAATTCACTGATAAGACGTTGGGAATGCAATGGGCGTGGAATCACAATGCGGATTCAATGAAATGGTCCCTCAGGCAAAGGCCCGGTTGCTTAAGATTGACAACTGTCAAAGTAGTTTCCAATCTCAACGAAGCACGTAATACACTTACGCAAAGACCTTTTGCAAAACATGATCAGACTATCCCCACTATCGCCGTAACCAAAATGGATGTGAGCCATATGAAAGAAGGTGATATAGCAGGTCTTGCAGTATTCCAGGATCCGTATGCCTTTATTGCCGCAAAGAAAACAAACGCATCATTATTCATTGTCATGGTCAACAATGGTAAAACCATCGATTCAGTAAAGATCAACAAGTCAACCATTTATTTTAAAGCTGTCGCATCTAATTTTTCAGCGAAGACAAACTTTGCCTACAGTTTCGATAATAAGACATTCATGCCCATAGGAGATGAATTGACTATGCGATTCAATCTGAAAATATTCACCGGCAACAAATTCTGTATCTTCAATTATGCTACAAGGGAAAAAGGCGGCTATGTAGATTTTGATTGGTTCAGGGTGAATTAATTAAGTACACTTACAACAATACTATGACGACTAAAACCACAAACATTATTTATTGGATATCCACCATCATTTTTGCAGGCCTGATGATATTCTCTGCGTCCGGTGGTCTTCAACCTTCGCAACCAGCCATCCAATTGATACATGATGCCCTCGGCTACCCGGTATATTTTATACCGCTCATCAGTTATGCAAAATTGATCGGTTGCGCTGTAATTCTTATTCCCGGCTTAAACCGCAGCCTAAAAGAATGGGCTTATGCAGGTTTGTTCTTTGATCTTGCAGGTGCTGTTTATTCAGGCATTGCATCATCCGGTAAATTTGATCCATTGATGCTTACAATGCTGATCTGGATAATACCCGGCATTGTGTCTTATTATTGCTGGCACAAACAAATAAAACATAAGCCAATTGCAAAGGGTGAACGTATCAAGTAGATAATGGCTAATTGATCGGGCACAGATCCTCGTTCTCCACTTAAGCTAAAACACTGTCGATCGCTTCATTGACATTGTCCATTGAAAAAGGCTTTTCAAGAAATAGATCGGCGCCATTTTCCAAAGCAACGTCGCGTGCAGTGCTAAAGCCAGAGATCATAATGATCTTGACAGAAGGATATTTTTTCTTGATATAGCTGATAAAATCAACTCCGAATCCATCCGGGAGTTTGTTGTCCAGGATAACAACTGAAGGTTTATTTTTTTCGAGATATTCCTGGGCAGATAAAAGACTATTCACATAGTCCAGGTCGAAGTTCCGCTCAGAGAGGATCATGTTAAGGACCAGGCCAATCTGGCCTTCATCTTCGACAACGAGTAGTTTTTTTGCCAGTTTTGTTTTAGGCTTAGATGCAGGTGTCATAAAAGGGTTGTTTTGATTTACGGATTAATGTTCCAGCCGGCCGAAGCCGAATTCTAATTTTTGTATAGCAAAATGCTTGCCTCAAATTTCCCGAACCCGGCGGCAAGAGACAAGGCATCCCTTGTCTCTTGCCGCTGCAAAAATAAAATGTTTGCCTCAAATTTCAACGGAGAAACTATGGACTTATTGTTCCGTCAACCTTGTTCATTCTTGTCCCAAATCAACAATTAACATAGTGGATAACAAAAGTCATGAAGATTCTTTATGGCGGATATGTAATAAAGACTTAATAATTTTCATTTTCGCCTGCTGAACTTGTACAGATATGGCGCTTTGTGCGATTTGCCAGTGTATTGTTTTTCTAATCTCTCAAGTACCCCAAGACTTAACATTTTTCTCTGGAAATTGGTGCGAACAAGTTTTTCCTGGTAAACAGCCTCATACAGCTTTTGCAATTCATTCATGGTAAAAGTTTCACCCACCAGGTTAGAACCTACCAATTTTTCATCAAGATCGGATTGCAGTGTTGCCAAGGCTTTTTTGATAATGAGATTATGATCGAAAATAAGTTTTGGTACCCGGTTTATGTCAAACCATTTGAATTCACCGAAAAGGATCTCAGCGGAGGGTTGTACTTTGGTATCATCTATCAAGGCATAATAACACACGGAAACAAATCGCTGCCTGAACCAATTGATTGCGGGAGTTTTTCCAATAACTTTTTCTATCAGCTCCTTCATCATTTTTTCGTTTGAACGATCTTTTCTTCCGGAAGTATAAAATTGTTCCAGGTATATGTTTTTAAAACCTGTTCTTTCCTGTAATATCCGCAAAGCGGCGTCATCAAGGTCTTCATCTTTTCTTACAAAACCTCCTGGCAAACCGAAATAGGGCGGATCGCCAACGGAAGATAGCAACACTTTCAATTTGTCGTTGTGAAATCCAAAGATCACCGCATCAACCGATAATCCGGGCATGTAAATGTCAGGAGCAGTTTCAAGGAACTGCCTGGTAATTTTTTTCAATTCATTGTTGCTGATTTTATTAGTAGAGATCATGATCGCAATTTACTGGTTAACGGGCTTCAGGATATGGGCAACTTTAACGGGCGAGGGACTCCTGCGCGAAAATAAATTTTTTTATTATTGTATCAAAATGATACAATAGATTTATATTTGTCGATAGTTACGTCCCGAAGAACTGATCAGGAAATAGGACGCGTTAAAAACTTTAATAAAAAACACAAACATCAAATCAACTAAAATGAAAAAGTTCAAATCAATTCTCATCGGGTTATTTTCCTTGTTATTCATTGTTGGAGTAAAAGCACAAACTGCAAACGCTGATTATTTTGCGGGGAAATGGAGTGTACTGGTAAAAGGATTACCAAATGGCGATACAAAAATGTTTTTTTTACTTGAAAAGAAAGACACCACAATGACCGGAGTTGTACAGGATTCTACAGGTAATGAAATATCAAAACTTGATAAAGTAGAACTTACCGGAAGCACGGCAACTGTTTACTTCAATGCGCAGGGATATGACGTGAACCTGGCAATGACAAAAAAAGACGATGATCATATTACCGGGAGCCTGATGGGAATGTTTGATGCTGAAGGCGAGCGCGTAAAAGTGGCCAAATAACAATCACGGAGGTTGACTCAATGCTCAACTCTTGTTTATTAAATTTCTGATTGTTCTTCAAAGTAATGTGAGCATCGGTGCTTCTTCACTGGACATAAAAAGCACTGCTTCTTTCAATTTATCAAAGGAGTTGGTAGTGGAAAAAGTACACCAGGTTTTGACACCGCAGGTCAACGTCAATGAAACGAAAAACAAAAAGGCCTTTTGATCGATGTATAAATGAAAAAGAATTGAGGCTGGGCAACTTTAGTAGATAAGCCGCAAGACTTAAAGACACAAAGTTTCGACATTCGAGTTTTATTTCTTCGCGACTTCGCGTCTTGGTGGCTAAATAGCAATTCTGAGATGTATTAAATAATTTATTGCGCAGTCGGAATAAGTCCACGAATACCCATGTTCACCACTGAGTCCCCATCGAGTGGTTCGTAAATTCCATTGAGGTTATGGTCTTTCCATTCAAAACTTTTATTGGTAGAAAGTGAAACGGTGACTTTAATATCTTTTGTTTCATTGCCTGTTATTGCTAATGGCGTAGTAAATGCTCCTGTAACAACACAGGAACCGGCAGGAATAGGAGAGGTGGATGCAATAGGATTGGGAACAGTAGTAGCAGGTGCGTCTCCGGAAAATACTCCATAAGTGGTTTCGAGTCCCCAGTAACCTTGCAGTTTGTTCGCATTTAATGTGACTGTACTGTCTTTTATTTTATAATTCGATATGTAAGTATTGAATCCTATGAATGAAGCAACGGTGCCGGTGAGGTTTTGTCCAAGCACATTAAACTTAATGCCATAGTTCTGGTACGCAAGTGAAACACGCAGGTATTGATATGTGCCGGGTGTAATTTCATTGAGTGGAACTGATAAAAAAGTTTCTCCTTCTTTTGCCAGTACTGATTTGGAAAAATCGATGGCATTGCTTCCTCCTGTAGTTACCTCGGGTGCCTTGTACAATACATCTCCACTACCCAATGCGGTAAAAGCGTTGGGAGCCAACTCAACATAGTGTGAACTCATGGTATTGAATAGAGGCGACTGCCCTGAATTGCCTGCAGGCATCAGATCGAGCAAGCCGAGGTTATTCAGTCTCTGTTGTGTTGAATCGAATTTAAAAACAAATACGAGTTGCGGAGTTGAATTAGCATGTTCATGTTCTTTTGAACATGAACCAAAGCAAAAGAGAATTGATGCGGCGAAAATGAATACAGACAGTTGTTTCATGTTCATAGTAGGTTCTTTGGAAAAATATTAAACGATACAAGAGGAGATTAATTGTATGGAAACCAGTCAAAACGATCCATTTAGAAGCATAAATTATCCATTTTTAGACCCTCTTAATGAACTCATCTTTGTACGGCCAATAATTAATCACAAAAGCGAAAAAAATGAATGATCAAAAATTCAAAACAATAACAGTTAAAGGGCTGGATATTTTTTATCGTGAGGCCGGAGATAAAAACAAACCAACCATTTTACTCCTTCATGGCTTCCCCTCATCCTCACACATGTACAGGGACCTGATCAATGATCTTTCTGCAGATTATCATTTGATCGCTCCGGACTACCCTGGATTTGGGCAAAGCAGCTCACCTTCGCCGGCAACTTATCATTACAGTTTCGATAACCTGGCTTCAACTATCAATCATTTCATCGATCAATTGGGACTAAAAAAGTTCAGCCTGTTTGTACACGACTATGGTGGCCCTGTGGGTTTTCGCATCGCCACACAACGACCCGAATCGATCCAGGCACTGATCGTTCAAAACGCGAATGCCTATACAGAGGGATTGGGTGAGGCGCTGCAGCCCCTGGTTGCTTACATTCAAAATGAAAATGAAGAAACCGAAAAAGGTGCGAGATCATTTTTGTCTGTTGACGCAATCAGGTGGCTCTACACGAACGGGGCGGAGGATACTTCAAAGATCAGCCCGGATAGTTATACTCTTGATCAATCTTATGTAACCCGACCTGGCAATGATGAGATACAATTAGCCTTATTCAGGAATTATGGGACAAATATTTCTTTATATGAAACCTGGCAATCCTATTTCAGAAATCACCAGCCTCCTACCCTGGTTATCTCGGGAAAGAATGATGAGATATTTATTGCAGCAGGTGCTGAAGCATTTAAAAAGGATCTTAAAGATGTCCAGGTAAATTTATTGAATGGCGGTCATTTTGTGCTCGAAGAAAAGCACACGGAAGCAGCGTCGATCATCAAATCATTTTTGACGAAAAAAGGTATCAGGCAGTTTCTTTAAAATGGGTTAATTTAATTTCATCAATTTTGCATTATGACTGATCAAGCAGTTTTCACCCTGATCAATGAGCAAAATGGAAACCTTGCTTTCAAACTGTTTTCATTCCATGACAATAGTTATTTCGACCATTTGCAGCGGAACAATTATTATTCGCTGATCTGGGTGAAGGAGGGAAACGGAAAGTTGAAAACAAATTTTTCAGAATATGGCTTTGAGGAGAACAGTTTGTTTTCATTTGCTCCCTACCAGCCATTCATGTTTTCATCTACGCTGGTTAAAGGGATTACCATTTATTTCCACTCCGATTTCTTTTGCATTCATAAACATCAAACTGAAGTAACATGCAATGGTGTTCTTTTCAACAATATTTATCAAACGCCATTTTTCCAGGTTGACGAAACATTGGAAGATATACTGGACAAAGTAATAGAGCAGATCAAAACTGAGATGCAAAGACCAGGATTAGCGCAATATGAACTATTGATCTCGTTTATGAAGATCTTCCTGATCTCGGCTTCCCGTGCAAAAGCGCAACAGCAACCGGATTCAATTCCATCAACAACAGGAGCAAATGAACCGGTGATCCTGCAAAATCTGAAAGAAGCTATTGAAAAAGATTTCAAATCAAAGCATATGCCGCAGGATTATGCTATGCTGCTCAACATTTCATCAAATGCATTGGCTAAGATCACAAAAGCACATTTTAATAAGACGCTGACAAATTTAATTGCGGAGCGGATCATCATTGAAGCAAAACGGGAATTATATCTCACAAATAAATCAGTAAAAGAAGTTGCTTACGAACTGGGCTATGATGACGAATATTATTTCAGCAGATTTTTTAAGAAGAATGTCAACATCTCACCCCAGACATACCGGGAAACTGTTGGTTTTGGAAAAGCTGAAATGAATTAGCGCACGTTACAAAGCAGTTATATTCCCGATCACTTGTGATATTGATCGTCACTCACTTTCTCCATCCAGTCAACCACCTTGCCATTGAGATTTTCCTGTATGGCAATATGCGTCATAGCTGTGGTTGGAGCAGCTCCATGCCAATGTTTTTCATTTGGTGCAAACCACACCACATCACCCGGATGAATTTCTTCAACCGATCCGCCTTCGCGCTGCACCCAACCGCAGCCTGAAGTAATAATTAATGTTTGACCCAACGGATGTGTATGCCACGCTGTTCTTGCACCAGGTTCGAATGTAACAGTCGCTGCTGCTGAACGTCTTGAATCGTTTGGCTGGAAGAGAGGATCAATTCGCACTGCACCGGTGAACCAATCTTCAGGGCCTCTGCCGGAAGGCTGTGAACCTATTCTTGTGATTTCCATATCTAATATGTTTGCGTTGTTCCTTTTTCTACTTCTTACTAATGCGGTATATATCGCCGTCATCAGTAATGGCGTATAACATGTTGTTCAGATAAGTCACATCACGAAAGCGACTATTCTTATCAACAAGTAATCTTTCTTCACCTGCTACTTTATTATTTTTTATTACAAGCCTGTCAATATGCTGCCCACTAAGCGAAGCGATAAATAAATTATTTTTCCATTCCGGTATGGCATTGCCGCCGTAAAAACAAATTCCGCTGGGTGATATTACAGGATCCCAATAGTAAACCGGTTGTTCCAAACCTGCTTTCTGCTGAATGGCATCCCCAATTTTTCTTCCGCTGTATTCAAGGCCATAAGTAATAATGGGCCAGCCATAATTTTTGCCGGCACGCACAATATTTACCTCATCACCACCGCGTGGGCCAAATTCAGCTTCCCACAACTCTCCCGTCGCAGGATTTATGGCAAGCCCCTGCGGATTGCGATGGCCATAAGAATATATTTCAGGCATCGCACCCGGCGTGTTAAGAAATGGATTTCCGGGAGCGGGTTTGCCATCGGTTGTTATCTTAAATACTTTTCCAAGATGTGATTCCAGTTTTTGCGCCTGTGCCCTGCCTTCCAAAATTGATCTCTCGCCGGCACTTACAAAAAGATTTCCATCTTTATCAAACGCCAACCGTGAACCAAAATGCAGGTTGCTGTTTAGAGCCGGTGTTGCACGAAAGATCACCGAAACATTTTCAACGCTACCCGCAGCTTCATTCAATGTTCCTTTGGCAACGGCTGTTAAATTACCCGGAGAATATTTTTCCGAAAAACTCCAGTACATCATTTTATTGCTGGCAAAATTTGGGTCAAAAGCCACATCGAGCAAACCACCCTGTCCTTCAAAAACTACAGGTGGAAAACCCGTGATCTTTTTTACAAGCGCCCCGTTTTTATCGTGGATCTCCATATAACCGGATTTTAAGTCACCATCAACCTGCCATCCGGCATGGTCACAATAGCGAAAGGGCTGCCCAACTTTTTTCGCTATTTTTTCAACGCTGTATGGAGTTGTTGTCTTTACACTTCTAATTCTTGTTTGCCCGCTGAATGCGGGTTTATAATCAGTGTTTGGCTTTTTCGTTTCTACGGGTGCTAAGCTATCGGTGTTATTATTGTTGCCCGTAGCTTCATTGTTGGCGCAGCCTGTTAAATAAACAAACGTTAGACTAACTGATAAGAGAAAACTGTTTTTTGCGTGCATAAAATAGCTTTATTAGAAGTAAAATAATGAACGAAGATAGTTTCTACCGTACAGATGGATATACAATGTTATAATGTACTTATCATTTCCACATCCTCTTCTTCTATCATCTCTTTGCTGGCCCGTTGAGCAATGACTCTCTTCCCGAATGAGAAAACAGACAATGCGCTAATGGCACAACAAGCCATCACTCCGGTCATTGGCAATGCGGTATGATTTTGTAGAATACTCACCAATGCTGATGTACACGCCCCGATTGTCATTTGAATGGCGCCCAGTAATGCCGAAGCACTACCTGCCGTATGTCCGAAAGCTGCCAAAGAAAGTGCTGATGCATTGGGAAAGACAAAACCCTGGGTACACAAAAAAATAAATATGAGAAAGATCGTGACGAACAGATCACTCCATCCAAAATAGCTGAGACAAACCATTGTGATGCCAATGATACTCTGGCAGCGCAACGCTATCCTGATAAGCTGTTCGCTGGTATAGTTTTTTAGTAGCAGGCTATTAACCTGGCTCGCGCCGATCAGTCCCATGGCGATCAGCGCAAATATCCATCCATATTGTTTTTCGGTGACATGGAATATTTCCATGAACACATGGGGTGATCCACCGATATAAGCATATAGCCCTGACGCAGAGATAGCCGCCGTTAGTGCATAGGTATAAAATTGAGGATGTGTAATAACGCCCGCAAAATTTTTAATGATCGGTGCAGGCCGTAATGAAAAATTCGGATCAGGTTTTTTGCTTTCGGGTAATAAAAACCAGGCGGCAACGATGACGATAAGATCAACAATGATGAGCATAGCAAACACATATCTCCAGCCGAGCGCCGAAGTAATATAACCACCTAATGTCGGTGCAATGATCGGTGAAACGGCCACCACCAGCATCAACGTGGAAAAGACCTTTGCATTCTCTTTTACTTCAAACAGGTCACGCACCATTGCTCTTGCAGCCACCATGCCGACACAGCCGCCTAATGCCTGCAATAGCCTGAGTACGATCAATGCATTCACCGATGCTGCGAAAGCGCAACCGATAGAGGCTAGCAGGTAAATACATAGCCCGGCATATAAAGGTTTTTTTCTGCCAAAGCGTTCCAGCAATGGACCATATAATAATTGTCCGAATGAAATGCCAATGAAGAAGCTCGAGAGTGAAAGTGTAACCTGTGCAACAGTTGTGTGCAGGCCTTTTGCAATATCCGGAAATGCGGGCAGGTACATGTCAATCGAAAACGGACCAATGGCTGTAAGCAGACCCAGGATGAGAATGAGATAGAAATTATTGTTTCTTCTATTGTTACTCATAAGCCCGTGCAATGATGCTTCTATAACTGTGATAGATTTGCTCTGCTTTTTTTATGCTGTTGCCAGCAGGTTGAATCGGGAATGCTTTTTGTTCATTTACCCAATGCCATTCCCAGGCACGGATATTCTTTTCAAATTTTTGCAGGTCAGGTGAACTGTTTGTTTGCAATGATAGCTGCAAGATGTCGAAAAATTGTTCCCAGCGTAGTTTATAAAAATCATTCAATAAACCACTCCATTGCCGGTTAGAGTACTCATGCAAAGGACTGTTTGCATCGCCCCAGAGCGTGATAAGATCACGTGCATTGCGCTCGTATAAAGCTTTTTCCTCTGCAGTATTTCCACGGCTGCGCGCATCAGCGATCCATGGACCGAGCAGAAAATCTTTGCGTGTTGCGAGGAGTGCATCCATATCGCTAATGAGATGCAAGAACTGCCGGCTGTATTTTTTAAACGCTACCGTATCTTTTATTTTAAATGCATTTACCCATTTCTTTTGCAAAGGCAAAGCATAATTAGCAAGTACCTGCCGCGTGATATCAACAAGATCAAATTGAAATCCATCAGCTGTTTTGCATTCCCTTTGATGCGGCATTGATAAACAAGTCCCAGGCCGGCAATAACTCTTTGGGTCGGTAATTCAGTTTGGTCCTCGTCCAAACTGTGGTTGAATCAAATGTCGGTCTGCCTGTGATGATTGACTCAGCACCATCCCTTATCTCTTTGCCATTGTATGCAGTTCGTCTTAATATCTGCCATGCTTTGACAGTGCTGTCATCACGAATACCATACCGGTTCAATACGTATTTTTCCAACCATTTATTTAGATCGCACCGGTTGTGTCTTGCCATACCTGTTCAGTCATCAATTCGTACAATCACAGGATTTTGCTCTATGCCTTCCATCGTTAAGCCGATCCCGACCATATGACCGGAAGCGCTGATCATGCAGCGCTTCTGCCGGGCCTGCGGCCACGCCATCCATTCTTCCAAACATACTTATATTACCTCCAAAGTTGTGTACCATATTCCATATCCAGGGTTTGCCATAAAATGCATTTGTTCTTTTCCAGACGGGTTCTATTTCTGCAGCCAGATCGAGCAGGATCATGTGATTATCCGGCACTGCTTTGAGCAGGGCTTTTATTTGCGGTGCTTTCCAGAATTTCCGGTCGCTGTAAAACAACCATCCCTGCATCACCCAAACGGATTGGGGGTCTGCGTCTTCCATACCTTTATATAAGCGATCACTGAGATTTGCAAGATAATTTGTGTCATCAGATGGTGGTTCATTTTCATTAAATGTATCCGCAGAATACAAATGATCTGTCCCAAACAACCTGGTTTGCGTTTGTATAAATTTTTTACCTATTGCTCCAAACAAAGAATCTGCGGATTGAGAATATAAGTATCTGCAAAACCGTTCTTCCAATTGGTTGCCTTTAGGTTTGCATTTGGAAACTTCTTTTTGAATGCAGAAGGCACATGACCTGTAAATGCCGGCAGCACCGGTTTCATACCCAGTTCACGTTCACGCTGCAGAATTTTTTGCTGCAATTCTTTGTGACTCTTGCATCCAGCTGAGCGGCAACGGCCCGCCCCATCCATCCAGGTTGCCCATCCAGAACCAGGAAAAATAAGCAGGGCCGCTAGAAAAAATCTTTCAGGTCATTATCAGTAAAACCCATTTCCTTATAAACCAGGTACCATGTATATTCCTCTCCGGTTACAGCCAGCGGCATATTGATCCCATGCAGTGCCATCCAGTCAATTTCCTTTTGCCATCGATCCCAGTCCCACCAGCTCATGCTGTAGTTGAACGTGCAATAGTTCAGATAATAGCGATATTGATAAGGCGTTCCGCTGTGGACTTTTTTTTAAAACCGGAAGTCGCTTTGGGAATATTCAGGTTCGTGCCATTCCAGGTAATCTGGCAATGGCAATATTGGGTAAGATAATAATACAATGCAGATGCAACTGCAACGCCATTGTTTCCACTTAAAATGATTTTGTTATTCCTGCTTTCAATTTCAAAAACGTCTTTTCCATTTTCTTGCTGCAGGGGTTCGATTACAAAGGATGCTGCCTGTTGCGGAATGATTCTTTTAATAAGGGTGTAAGATGCTTGCACATTAAGCTGCGCAAAGATCTCCTGCGAAAGGAGGGTGCAACAGACCAATACAAAGACGTTGCAAATTATTTTACGCCTAAGCATGTTATTCATAAGCAATTTGTTTATAAAGAAACACGATTTTTAGTTTAAATGAAAAATGAAATCAAGTACTATAAAGCGCTGCCGCCACCACCAGCACTAGCATAGAAAAGACCTTTGCATTTTCCTTTACTTCAAACGGGTCACGCACCATGGCTCGTGCTGCCACCATGCCGACGCAGCCACCTAATGCCTGCAATAGCCTGAGTACGATCAATGCATTCACCGACGCAGCTAACGCACAACCTATTGAAGCAATTAGATAGGTGCAAAGCCCGGCGTACAAAGGTTTTTTTCTGCCAAAGCGTTCCAGTAACGGGCCATACAACAATTGTCCGAAAGAAATTCCAATAAAAAAACTCGACAACGATAACGTAACCTGTGCAACAGTTGTGTGCAGGCCTTTTGCAATATCCGGAAATGCGGGCAGGTACATATCAATCGAAAATGGCCCAATGGCTGTGAGCAGACCCAGTATCAGAATGAGATAAAAATTATTGTTTCTTTGTTTGTTACTCATGTCCTGTCAATGGTACAAAGATATTTAGCATTGGGTTGTGATGTTTTCCAAAATGCGACTGTGGAGGTTGATTTTTAGTGATGCAATGTTCACAGGAGTTTTCCTTTTTTTTGGCATCCATGTCATAAATTTATGTATTGGTGACAATTGTAAAAACGGAAATACCCAACCGACAAAGGAAAGTTTAAAAAAACGTCTTAATATGTCGACAGACCTGGTGATCTCAAAATCCATAGATATTTTTTCACCGTCATCGCGGGTTTGGGAAGTATTAATAAAGCCCGGGATGATTAGCCAATACTTTACCGGAGCAGAAACAGTAACAAGTTGGCGAATTGGAAGTAGAATAACATTCACTCATATCTATGAGGGGAAAGAATTCAAAAACAAAGGTGTTATTCTCAACTCCGAGCCAAATAAATTATTGCGATACACCTATTGGACTGGTTTCTCAAATACTGAGGACAAGCCCGAAAATTACACAACAATAACATTTGACCTCACAGAAATAAGTCACAAAATGAATCTACGCCTTACTCAAACTAATTTTAAGAATGTAGAATGGTATAAGGCCTTGCAAATTGGATGGGATCAAGTGCTTGAAAAGATGAAAGAACTTGCAGAAGGAAACAACTATCGCTGACATTTGCTCCGGTGATCTGACAATACTAAAGAGTTTATGAAATTCAAAAAACAAATCACACTCCTTTTTATTATAACAATATCATTCAGCTTTCAGCATAAGGAGAATCACAGAATCAGCATCGATTCAAATTACTCGAGTTCGGATCTGTTGTTCCGTTGGTTTAATGACTTATCGAATAAGCGATTAATTGACTCCATCAACAATGAACCCGGGATTCAAATTATGGCAGATAATGTAAGATTATTAAGCGACCCGGAACATGGCCCATTAAAATCGTTCAAAGAGGAGCTGGACTTGTTTTCTAAAAATGACACAAGCAATCATTTCATTTATGGGATAGACCTGGCGTGGAAAATGAGAGAAAAATCTTCCGTGCTATTGCAAAAAATAAAGGCAGAACGAATAGAAGACACGATCGCAAAAAGAGCCCTGGCCTATATCCCAACTGATTATTCAATAAATACAAGGTGCAATATTTATTTTGTTCTTACCGGCTGGGAATGGGGAGATGCATATGTACTTAATATCAGGCAGCAAAATGGACAGTTTACAATTTCAGAAGAAGGGGAACCATCCATAGTAATCAACTTATCGCTTATTTCAAAACTGTACGGCCAAACGGTTGAAGAGCAGTCAAAGGTTCTAAACGGTATATTATCTCACGAAATATTTCATTTCTTATTCGCAAATTACAAGAAGCGCTCCCCGGTGTATAATTCGAGCCGGGACACTTCAATTACCGGAAGACTATTAGAGGTGATTCAGAACGAAGGCATAGCACACTATATTGACAAAAAACCCGTATTGCTACAGGAATATGGCATAGATCCAAAATTCGCAGAATCAGAAAAACAGAGTATAGAAACCCTTAATGAAGCATTTCATCAACTGGCAGGCAACAACCTTAGTGAAACAGAAAAGCGGGAACTTTTAAGGAAGGCAAGCACAGGTAAATACTGGACGAAATACGGATCAATAGCGGGAATGTTTATGGCTTATCATATAGAAAAAGAAAAAGGAAAAGCAGCTTTGAAAAAAAGCATTCAGAAAGGTCCCGTATATTTCATAAACCAATATTTAACCCTTGAGAAAACAGGAAGCATTTTACCGGCGTTAAACGTTGAATTGAAAAAGTATATTGACAATAGAGAAAGTCATGGGCTAAACTAATCAGCCTATGGAACAATAACAGAAATAGACGTTTCTGTACATCTTGATTTTAAATTTCTGACTCGTAATCCCATCGGGGTCACAACAAGCTTGGTATGATTGTGAACCCCGGTGGGACATAAAATGATGAATACTTTGTCTCGTCCTAGAATAAGTTTACAGGTTTTGAGATAATCCTGATTAGGGTTTACAGGTGATTAAAGAACTATGGTTGAAGTTAGCTGATAGTAGCTTTTTGACAAATTTTTGTTGCCATTTAACAGCGAAAGAAAATTTGTCAAAAAATATTCAGGGTGTTTTGATTCCATACTTACGCAAAAGATCCATTTTAATATAAGCGCCGGAAAGATATTCCTCCACTACTTTTCGTTTGAATGCTTCAGGATACACCTGAATGTCTTTGTTGATTTTTTTAAAATTTACTTCCATATAAGTTTACTTTTGGTGTAAACCTATTTCAGGACGAGACACTTCTTGTTGTTTGATTCACTAACCAGAGCTGAGGTGAAACTTAAAACTGCAGGTGCCCGGTAAAAGGATAATTTCCATTTGCGATGTCGTCCTTCATATCCAGGCGCCCTGTAACGCCTTCGAAAACACCGGTGCCACTTCCCTTTGCAATTGGGTGTTGACAACGGCCCTTGATCTCGGCCCCAACATAAGAGCCGTTTGCCGCGCAACCCTCGAACTTCGCTTCGAATTTGTAGTTTGTCCAAAAAGTGCCCGACTGACCGTTGTACGTACCAACAAAGTATTCTCTCCCCACTTCCCGGTAAGTTCCGCTGGGTGAGCATTCGAAACCATCAACGTATGATCTTGCCTCTACTACTTTGGGAGGTTGGAAATCAATAACGCTTTGTTGTTGCTTGTCTCTTTTACAGGCAAATTGCAAGAGACAAAACAAAATTATGAAGCCCACCAGTTGACTTCGCATACAAGAAATTATTCTGGAAGGTACTGCCTTTTACAAAGTGCAAGCTACTATGAAGGAAATTTGATCGAGGTCAGACACGAGGAGTCAATGCCAAACGGCTTTACAATCCTGTCGTTTTTTCTAATGCTTCAGTATAACGTGCGCCCATTATTTTAATTTGTGCAGAAGCCGCTTCAATCTCTTGCAGTTCTTCCCCCGTTAATTGAATGAATGCAGCACCAATATTTTCCTCCAAACGATGGAGTTTTGTTGTGCCTGGGATCGGAACGATCCATGGTTTTTGTGCCAGCACCCATGCTAAAGCGATCTGTGCCGTAGTTGCTTTTTTTCGTTGCCCAAATTGTTCCAAAAGATCCAACAATGTTTTATTGGCAATACGTGCTTCTTCGGTAAATCTCGGCAGTTTACTGCGTAGATCAACATCAGCAAATTTTGTGTTCTCATCGATCTTTCCTGCTAAAAAGCCTTTACCAAGAGGACTGAATGCAACAAGTCCAATACCTAATTCTTCGATTGCAGGAATTATTTCCTTCTCATGTTGTCTTGTCCACAATGAGTATTCGCTTTGCAATGCAGAGACGGGCTGTACCGCATGAGCTTTGCGGATCGTATCGACACCGGCCTCTGACAAACCAAAATATTTTACTTTGCCTTCTTTGATCAGATCTTTCACTGTGCCTGCTACATCTTCAATAGGCACATGCGGATCAACTCTGTGTTGGTACAGCAGGTCAATAACATCTACTCTCAGCCTTTTTAATGATCCTTCAACAGCACGACGAATATTTTCCGGCTGGCTGCTTATGCCAAGCGATTTTCCATTTTGAATATTGAAGCCAAACTTTGTAGCGATCACCACGTCCTTGCGAAGCGGTTCCAGCGCTTCTCCTACCAACTCTTCATTATTATAAGGACCATACACTTCCGCAGTATCAAAAAAGTTTACACCTTGTTCAACGGCCTTGCGGATAAGAACGATCATGTCCTTCTTTTCGGGAAAAGGTGCATAAGAAAAAGTCATTCCCATGCATCCAAGTCCGAGTGCTGAAACTTCAAGACCACTGTTCCCTAATTTTCTTTTTTGCATTTTTGTTTCCATAAAAAAATCATTTCAAATTATAAATACAAGCTAAATAGATGCCGGACCAGTAAATAACAAAAAGGAAATAAGTAATTACGAAAATCAAACAATCGGATTTTAATGTACTAAGCTGGTGAAGGTGTTAAAATTGGTGGCCAATACCTTCTCTTACTTTGAAACACATGAAGCACCTGGGGAAATAGAGCATCCATTGTTTCTTCTACCCCGCGTGTTGAACCTGGCAATGTTAGCACCAGCGTGTTGTTTGCGAATCCCGCGAGGCCACGGGAAAGCATCGCGAAAGGCATACGCTGCTGACCATAATTGCGTGCTATTTCCATAATACCGGGAATTTCTTTATTTATCATGGGCGAAATGGCAGCAGGTGTGTTATCCCGGGATGATAGCCCGGTGCCGCCTGTGAAAATCACGAGATCAAAATTTAGTTCTACATAATTTTTTAGTATCGATTGAATTGCATCAACATCATCATTGACAACTTTATAATCGCTTGTTGAAATATTGAACTGCCGTAATCTCTCGCTTATCTTTTTACCTGACCTATCTTCATTTTCGCCTTTTGAAATACTGTCCGAACAAACAACCACAGCGCATTTTAGGTGACTGGCATCAAATTGCAGATCTGTTTTTCCCCCGCTTTTACTCTCCAATTTTATGGAAGATATTTCGATCGCTTTATCGATCGGCTTCAACATATCATAAATTACCAATGCTACCACAGATGCGCCATGCATAGCTTCCACTTCAACACCGGTTTTATATATTGTGTGGACTTCAACTTTAATCAGGATTTGTAATCCTTCGATGTAATAAGATATGGCAGCAAACTCAACAGGTAACGGGTGACAGTCAGGGATCACATCACTGGTTTTTTTTATAGCCAGCAATCCTGCTGCTCTCGAAAATTCAAAAACATCTCCCTTTGGTACCGTTTTATTCTTGACCGCATCAATAGTTTCCTCCTTCGAAACTTTTACGATTGCAGTGGCGATCGCTTTTCGCAAACTGGTTTGCTTATGCGTGATATTAACCATTCAGATTTTGTTTCCAGGTGTAAGTTTCATCCTCGAAAATTTCTTTCCCCCAGACCGGCAATTCAGCTTTGATCCGCTCCACTGTTTCTTCACATGCATCAATGGCTGCTTTTCTGTGAGCGGACGATGTAAATACAAACAAACTGATCTCGCCCGCTTTCACGTTACCCAAACTGTGATGCACATGCATACAGGTCAGATCATATTTTGCAAACATATTTTCACGAATAGTGTGCATCATCTCCAAAGCCATTTCTTCGTAAGCGGTATATTCAATTGAAGCCACTTCCTTTCCATCGATCTTATCAGCCCTTACCTGGCCCAAAAAAATACTGTGCCCGCCAATATCGGTCTTGCTGCTGTGTTTTTGAATGCTATCAGCAATAAAGGAGGCAGCAATTGGCCCCTGCACAAAAATGTTTTTAGGCTTTTTTTCTTTCATATTGTTTGATTCTGCTTCTCCATTCCAGGATTCCTCCCCGTAAGCTGTAAATTTTTTTATTCCCGCCAAAAATACCTTTTAGAATTTTAGCAGCCTGCAAACTTCTGATACCGCTCTGGCAGAAAGCAATGACCGTATCCGATTTTATGCGAAAGCTGTTATCTGCCAACTGAGCTAACGGGATGTTAATAGTTGAAAATTCATTTTCCACCGGTATTTCATTTGGCTCCCTTACATCTATCACGTCTGCATTTCCTTCTTGTATTAAATTGTTGAAAGTATGAAAATCAATTTCAAGATCCGCTGATGACGGGGAACAAAGCCAGGCATAATCCGTCTTCAAAAACTCTGCTTCATCTTTGGGGATCAGCCACCGGTTTTCTTTTCCCGGAGATAATTTAAAAAGGGAAACCTGGTTGTTTAAAGCACTATAAGTTAACAGCTGATCTACGAGCGGCTCGCCGACCTGCGCGATGAACTTTATAGTTTCATTGGCCATCATGGTGCCAATAATACCGGTCAATGCTCCCAGCACTCCTGCCTCCGCACAATTAAGTACTTCATCTTCTTTTGGTGGATAAGGAAAAATGTCCCGGTAGTTAACTGCCTGGTCATTTCTATTTTTCCGGGAATTGAATAACGCTATTTGCCCTTCGTGTTGCGAAATAGCTCCAAATACCAGCGGTTTGTCTAACAGTACGCAGGCGTCATTGATCATATACCGTGTAGAAAAATTATCGGTGCCGTCAATCACAATTTCAAACTTATCAATAATACCAAGCGCATTTTGCGTGGTTAATCGTTCATGATAAGAAATGATCGTAATGTCCGGATTCAGTTCACGCAATACTTGCGATGCAATCTCAGCTTTTGACAAACCAATGTCGTTTACCGAATACAAAACCTGCCTGTGAAGATTGTTTAGCGCCACCACATCATCATCTACAATGCCGATAGTACCCACCCCGGCCGCTGCAAGGTATTGCAGCACCGGGCAACCCAAACCACCGGCGCCAATCACCAGCACTTTTGCGTGCAGCAGTTTTTGTTGTCCTTCTTCGCCAACCAGGATGATCTGGCGTTGGTAACGCTCATATAATTGTGCATTGTTCATAAATCATCCTCCCGAAAACGGAGGTAATAAAGCTACTGTGCTATTTTCAGATAGCAACGTGTTCTCATTGACGACTATTTTGTTTACAGCTATCGCATATTTCGCATCAGCCAGTGAGGGGTAAAGAGCATGCAGTTCTTTAACGAGAGTATTTGTATCTGTGACGTGTTCCAATGAAAGGGAGCTTCCCGCTATATCTGTAAGCCGTCCGAATATGATAATATTTACTGGCATCGCTGATAAATGTGACAACAAATTTAATTAACCCTCTTTATGCCTGCGCGAATATTAATTTATATGCTGCGACCATCAGCACTGCAGCCAACAAATATTTTAGTATCACCTGCCTGAATCGAATTGAGCCATAATAGGCGCCGAAAAGACCGCCTGCAAAGGCCACGGCCACATACGCATACATATCCGGGCCGAAGTTTACCCCTTTTGTCAACTGCCCGGCCAGGCCCGAAAGTGAATTGACGAAGATGAACAAAGCACTGATGGCTGCCGTTCGCTTCATGTCTGTCCATTTCAAAAGTAAGAGAATGGGTGATAATATGATGCCGCCCCCGATCCCAATGAGTCCCGAAAGAAATCCAATTGCCGCTCCAACCAGCAATGACAAAGCTGCATTTGATTTCTTTATTTGATCCACACGGATATTTGAAAAGAACAAAAACCGGGCGATGGGCAACAACAGTAACAGCCCAAGTATCTTTTTATAAACTTCAGCATCCACTTTGATCAATCCGCCCACAAATGCCATCGGGACTGAAGCAATAGCAAATGGCAAAAATATTTTCCAATTAAAATGCTTACCGCGATAAAACTGGATGAACGATGTGAGTGATACAAAAAGGTTAAGCAACAGTGCTGTTGGTTTCATGAACTCTGGTGAGATGCTGAACAACGCCATCAATGCCAGGTACCCGCTGGCGCCGCCATGCCCGACTGATGAATAGAGAAAAGCGACAAGAAATAACAGTGTGTAAAAAAAAATGATCGTTTCCAAACGGTAAATTTAAAAGGGTAATAAATATACGTCAACCAATTCACCTTCTTCCAGGGATGTTGTCTCTTCATCAACCTGTATAAGACAATTGGCAATTGCGAAAGAGCTGAGCCGGTATGATTCCTGTGCGTCGAGTGGTGTCGCAGTTTTGCCATTATAAATTCCTTTTAAAAAATGAGTAAGCCCGGTGTTCTTCTGAAATGGTTTTGATACGGGAGCTCTTATAGTTTGCAGGATTTTTTTCCTGCTGCTTAATTTCTCCAATACAGGAATAACATATTGATAAAAACAAGTCAATACCGAGGATGGATTGCCCGGTAAACCAAAAACTAATTTGTTTCCCTGCCTTCCGAAATACAAGGGCTTGCCGGGTCGTTGTTTTACTTTGTGAAAAAGCTTTTCAACGCCGCATTCTGTGGCCGCTTGTAAGACAAAATCATAATCCCCTGCACTGATGCCACCGGTTAATAAAACAACATCGCTTTGCTCCAATGCTTTCTGTAAAGAAGATGTTACAATTTCCGGCTTATCGATAGCATATAAGATCCGGATATTGTCGATCTGTAATTGTTTTAAAACTGCTTTCAAAGCAAATGAATTAGACTCATACACCTGTCCGTACTGTAACGGTGTACCCGGTTGTTGGAATTCATTACCCGTAATAATGATGCTTATTGAAGGATCAGGATAAACTTTTATCTCTGTTGTGCCGATGCCGGCCAAAAACCCAATGGCGGCAGGAGATAAAATGCTTCCTTTTTCCAATGCCAATGTTCCGGCTTTTACCTCTGAACCTTTTGGACGAACGCTGTTACCGGCATGCAAATTTTCATCTTCAATGATCAGCTCCCCGTTGATGGTTTTAATTTTTTCCTGCATTATAACCGTGTCGGCTCCTGTTGGAACAGCTGCACCAGTAAAAATGCGTACGGCATTTCCTGGCTGAAGAATAAATTCTTCGCTACTCCCCGCAGCAACTTCTCCAACAATTTTTAATTTTCTGCATTGCTTCCATCCTTCAAAAGAAAAAGCATAACCATCCATTGATGATTGCGGAAATGCGGGAATATCCATCGTAGCATATATGTCTTCTGCTAATGTTAAACCTGCTGTTTGATGTAATGACAAAGACACCGGTATTAAAACAGTAACATTTTCAGAAATTATTTTTTTGGCTTCTGAGACCGAGATCATTGTTTAGCTATTAAGCTATTTATCCATTGAAAATTGAGCGTTGAAAATTGAGTATTGAACATTTAAGATTTAACTCCCAGGAAAAATGTTCAATGCTCAACGATCAATTTTCAATATTCATTTTTAGAATTATCCTCCAATAGTTATCATACTCCTGTTGTGAATTTCTTCCGGGTGAAGGTGCTCGAAATCGGTTGTGAACTGTCCGCCCAGCTCTTTTGCCTTACTGCGAATGTTTTGATGAATTAAAGGAACCACGTCTTCCCCATTGCGTAATGCCGTTAACAGATCGGTTTCTTTTTCTGCAAACAAACAGTTCTTCATTTTTCCATCCGCCGTCAATCTTATCCTGTTACAATCACCGCAGAAGTTTGCAGTCATTGTACTGATAATCGCAAATGTTCCCCGGTGACCAGGCACACTAAAGGCTTTTGCAGTATCATGTTTTTCATTTTGGAGTCGAACCACTTCATACTTTTCCTCAATTACCTGCAGCATTTGCTGCATGGTAAATACTTTATTACTTGTCCACCAATTGCCGGTAAAAGGCATGAACTCAATAAAACGAACATGTACCGGCTCGTGTTTTGTCCATTCTACGAAATCGTTGATCTCATCATCATTCAGACCCTTCATCACCACCATATTTACTTTTACATGAAAATCTCTTTTTAGTAAAAGCCGGATATTGTCATAGACCTTTTCAAATTGGTTCCTCCTTGTGATCAACTGAAATTTTTCAGGTTGGAGTGTATCTAAACTGATGTTTAAAGAATGCACTCCCGATTCATCAAGTGTATCTACAAACTCATGCAGTCTCGAACCGTTTGTTGTTATCGTCAATTTTACCGGCAGCCTGGATAATGTTTTGATGATCTCGCCGGCATCCTTTCTTACCAGGGGTTCACCGCCGGTCAACCGGATCTTGTTTACACCCAGGCTTACAAAAATTTTTGATAGCGCCTCGATCTCATCTTTCTGCATCAGTTTTGAAGCAGGTGTAAATTCATACTCCTCCTCCGGCATACAATAAAAACAACGCAGATTACAATTATCAGTCAGTGATATGCGGAGGTAATTGTGTATGCGGTTGTACGAATCTTTGATCATGGCCCAGGATTTCCTTTTAAAAGGTTTTCATAATCTTCTTGTGTATCTATGTCAATGTAGCCATCTGGAAAATCAACCGTAGCTACATCCTCGCTGTACCTTTTCAATAATTTTTTTGCACCCTCATCACCTTTTAAACCCATCAAAGCATCAAAATATTTTTGGGTGAAGAGCGCTGGCGTACCCATTGTGTCAGCATAGGCAGAAGCAACAATGTGTTTTATGCCTTTGTTTTGCTTTTGAAATAATTGTTGAAATAATGATGATGATACAAACGGTTGATCGCAAACCGCAATGATTACTTTCTCAATTTCCTTGTTTAGAGTAATTGCTTTTTTTAAACCGATAACAATCCCCGAAGCCATGCCTTGTTCCCAATCTTTATTAAAAACAATTGCAACTTTTTCGTTCTTTATTTCTTTTGATATTTCATTGGCATTAGCACCGGTAACGACAACTATCGGTTCTGCACCGGCTTCCGTTGCTTCTTCTATTGCGTGTTGCAATAATGTTTTGCCTTTGAAATGAAGTAACTGCTTGATGTTCCCAAAACGTGAAGAACTCCCTGCGGCTAAAATGATGATACCCGTATTAGTCATTTGGCAATATTGAATTACGAATATGAATTTCTGTTGTCCTTTCGTTTAATGATGAACCTTCCCGCTGTGAAAACACAGCTTTTATTTCAGATAGAACAGATAAGGCGATCTCTTCGGATGTTTCGGCACCTATATCCAAACCAACAGGGCCATGAATGCTGTGCATCATCTCATCATTTATAACAATGCCTTTTTCAGTTAGATCATTCAACATCTTTTGCAACTTCTTCTTTGGGCCAAGTGCGCCAATGTATTTACAATTTGTATTGATAAGTTGTTCTAATGCTGCCAGGTCGTAGTTATAATTGTGCGTCATTAAAACAACAGCAGTTTGTCCGTTAATATTAACAGCAGACAAAATGTCTGCGGGTTTAGTCAGAGAGATTTTGCTTGCTTTCGGGAAACGTTGTGTTGTTGCATACGCCGGTCTGCCATCAACTACCACAATGTTCCAGCCTAACAAAAATGCCATCTCAACGAGTGGTTGGGCGTCATTACCCGCGCCAACTATTACCAATTGTGTTGAAGGTGGGATAAACTGGTACAACACAGAACCATTTACATCATCTTTTATAACGGATCTTTTTTGCATTAGAAATGGTTTGCCTTCATCAATCAATGATCTCATTTCATCATCAGTACAAAAACTTTCTGTCTCATTTATTAAACAACAAGTGCCTTTTTGTTCTCCAGTTTTATTTTCATTGAACACGGTTGCCAGCATTGCATCCTGTCCCTGTTGTGTAACCTTCTTCAACAAGTTTATCGGATTGTTTGCATCATCCTGCTTAACGGGTTCAAATAAAATATATACAATGCCATTGCAACCCAACTGTACTCCGAATTTCAGATCATCTTCATCTGTTGTGTCATACACAACCAATTTATTTTGTTGTTGAAATATTGCAAACTGCGCTTTGCGTAAAGCATCTCCTTCGAGGCATCCACCGCTGATAGCGCCGGTCATTTCTCCATCTTCAGTGATCAACATGCGTGCACCCGGACGGCGATAAGATGAACCATCCACTTTTACAACTGTTGCTAACGCTGTTTGCTTGTTTTGCATTACAGCTGTATTATAGGATTGTATGATGTCGTTTAGTTCTTTCATTAATGGCGTTTGGCTTGGAATACCATTACAATTTGCCAGCAGTTATATTGAACCAACATTATTTATATCAAACGGCATTTTACGAACTCGCTTGCCCGTGGCTGCAAAAATTGCGTTTGCAAGCGCCGGCGCAAAGGGCGGCACTCCAGGCTCTCCAACCCCTTTTATTCTTCCACCATCTGCAAGCACCAGCACTTCGGTCTCGGGCGCTTCATTAATTCTGATAAGAGGGCTATCATAAAAATTGTGTTGCATGACGACGCCGTTTTCTAAAGTGATGCCAGGCTTGATAGCTGCACTCAGTGCCATCACAATAGCGCCTTCCACCTGGTTTTTCACATTGTCCGGATTAACCACCTCGCCCAAATCTATCACAGCATATACTTTATCTACTTTGATGGATTTATCCGGAAGATAGGTTACCTCAACAGCCTGTGCACATAAGCCCGCAAAAAATTCCCATTGCGCCACACCTCTGCCTCTGCTCTTAGCCAGTGGCTTATCCCAGTTTGAAAACTCTCTAAGTTTCAGTAAGACTTTTTTTAAGTCTGATGGTTTTGAAAGCAACGATAAGCGGAAATCCAAAGGGTCTTTTTTTGCTACATAAGCTAATTCATCGATAAAACATTCATGTGCAAACGCAAGAGTGGAGCTGGTTACCGATCTCCATGCGGCAACGGGAATATGAAAATCAGCTCTGACATAAGATGTTTTAATATTGGGAATTTCATACACCTGTTCGCCAATGCCCTCTACCATAGTGCCATCAACCTTCGATATATCAAATCCCGGTCTCATTGCTTCTGAATAGGAAGGGCTGATAACTTTATGTTGCAACATCACGAGCTTCCCTTCATCAAACCCGGCTTTAAGTTGCGAGAAAGTCATTGGACGATAAGGTCCATATTGCGTGGTGTCTTCCCTGGTCCAAATAAGTTTTACAGGCTGACTAATTTGTTTGGCAATGTTCACGGCTTCGATAACATAATCGATGTTCAATCTCCTGCCAAAGCCACCACCAACGAATGTATGTATTCAGCTTTACATTTTCAGGAGCAAATCCCATTTGTTTCGGCACATCGTTATTGCCGCTGCCGGTTATTGTACTGGGTACCTGTGTTGAAGTCCATATCTCCACTTTATCGCCCTGCACCTGCGCAATGCAATTCATTACTTCCAACGGATGATGTGCTACCATCGGTGTTTCATAAAATGCTTCAACAATATTTCCGGGTTCGAGGTCTGAGTGAATCAACTGAACCAATATTCTTATCAATCACACCGTCTTCTTTTGAAAGTGCACGCAAATGATTTTCATAGTCAGATGAATTGAAATTTTCAAATCCTTTTGAATCCCATTCAATATTTAATTTCTTGCGGGCCTGCAAAGTTGCCCAATATGAATTGGCAATCACCGCCACGCCAACGGAATGATACCTGCCCATAATTCTTTCCACTTCAACAATCTTTTCTACTCCGGGTATTTTCAGTGCTTCGCTTGGATCAAAACTTTTCAACGTTCCGCCGATAACCGGGCATCTTTCCACTGTAGCATACAGCATACCGGCACCTTCATATCAATGCCAAATTCTGCTTTGCCATTTGTTTTTAAAGGCACGTCAGGACGATTCATTGATTTACCTAAAATCTTAAAGTCTTTCGGGTCTTTTAGTTTCGGTTCTTTCGGTAATTCCAGCTTTGCTGCATCTTCAACCAATTCACCATAGGTGAAAGATTTTTTTGTTGGCTGATGAATTACTTTTCCATTTTCTGCATAGCACCCCGATTCATCAACCTTCCATTTATTTGCCGCGGCTGTTATAAATACAGCCTTCGCTGACGCACCAACTTTTCTTAAATCAGTATAGCTGCCACGAACAGAAGAACTGCCGCCGGCATGCTGACCAGGTGCCAAATTGTTTTTCGCCGTTGGTATTTGATTGTTACCTGGTCAAGGCGTACTTCAAACTCTTCAGCAATTAATGCAGGTATAGATTGAAAAGTTCCCTGGCCCATTTCAGGTTTTGTATTGAATAGGGTAATGTCACCATTGGATTCGACGATGATGTAAGGCGTGAAATTTGCTTCGAATACATCGCCTTGTTTGCCCGCAAAAAATTTGTTTGATAAGCCAAGCCATAGTGCAACACTTGCACCGCCTGCATTCTTAATAAAACTGCGTCTTGAAACCTGGTTCATAGATGATTCAATTTATAAACAACAGACATATTCAGAATAAATTTGCTTCATTAACAAAGGGTGTCACTGTTTCGGGGCATACCCACCTTTTTGGATCCATGTATCCCACTCTTTAAGAAAGGCATCATAACTTAAAGGTGGCGGCATGCGTCCTTCACCCATGTTCCAGCCCGCTTTTACCAATGTATCCCTTGCGTGTTTCAACAACTGCTCTTTATTCTTATGACCATTTTTATTAAAGTCCATTATTTGCAAAGCCAATTGATGCGGCGTTCTTCCCTGGAAAACCATTTTCATATTTGCTGGTGGCAAATGCCATTTTGGATTGCCCGGAGGTGTATGCAGGCCTGGAGTGTTTTCCGGCTGATGACAGTTTGAACATCTGAGTGCGTATAAACCGGTACCATCGTTTCCGCGTTGAACGTTCATGGTATGGATCTGGCTGTCGTCGCCCTGCAATGGCCGGTCGCCTGCGGGATGACAATTCATGCATCTCGGCTAATCAGCACTTTGTACACCTCGAGGAAAGCCTGTGCTGATTCAGTACTATCAGTATTGACGTTTTTATAACCTGCAACATCGGCACGAGTATTATTATTCTTAAATGCTGAAGTGGTCAGAACAATTATGGAAAGAATAGTTGCTATCACAATGATTGCTTTTACAGGCAAAAAATAATGTGCTTTGTTTTCTGAATGCTGTTTCATATGCGATAAGAATTAAGCAGTATCAAGTTTCTTATTGGTGAATGAAAATGCAATTTATCTGTTGTTGCTTCTCTTGCGTTGCATTTCTGCTCGCCAGGTGAATGGCTTTCCGTATCCGGAGATAGGTACCACACCTGCAAATATTACCAGCCATTGCAGCATCAATATCTTCATCGCTGGGATTGGGTTTTTCGAGAAGAAGAACAGCTGCTGACATTAACTGGCCTACTGGCATAAGTCACTGCGGCACATCAAGCAATACGTCGTCAACCAGAACCAATTGCTCAAGGCCCACGGCCGCCACAAGAAGCAGACCGGCGGCCGCGGCCAGTTCGGCGACTGCCACATCGAGATCGAGCCGCTAAACGATCCCACCCACCCCACGGGCTTCGAGTTCGTGGACGCGATCAAGGGCGGCGTGATCCCGCACGGCTTCATCCCGGCGGTCGAGAAGGGTGTCATCGAGGCGATGAACGAGGGAGTCGTGGCCGGCTATCCGGTCAAGGACGTCAGGGTCCGCCTCTACGACGGCTCCTACCACACCGTCGACTCGTCGGAGATGGCGTTCAAAGTCGCCGGCTCGCTGGCCATGAAGCAGGCCATGGAGCAGGCCGGTCCGGTCCTGCTCGAGCCGATCATGCTCGTCACGGTCAACGCGCCCGAGGACTCGGTTGGAGACGTGATCGGCGACCTCAACTCCCGCCGCGGCAGGCCGCTCGGAATGGAGCCCGTGGGCGCCGGGATGACCGAGGTCAAGGCCGAGGTCCCGATGTCGGAGATGCTGTCGTACGCCCCGGATCTGCGGTCGATCACCGGTGGCCAGGGCGAGTTCACGATGGACTTCCTGCGCTACGAGGAGGTTCCCGGGCATCTCGCCGGCAAGGTCGTCGACGAAGCCCGTGCCGAGAAGGAGGCCGTCAAGGCCTGAGAGATCCGCCCGTCCGGCGGCTGAAACTGCATTCAAGCGAGGGCGTGTACCCTCGAACTCCGTGGCAACCAGGGACATTCGGACTACGAACTCGCATACGTCGTGCGACGTGTGCGGAAGAACGCTGCTTCGAGGCGAGCGCGCGGAGGTGTACCTGAACGGCGGAGTGCGCCGTGAGGTCTGCGAGCTGTGCACTTCGCGCGCGCTTCACGAGGGCTGGATCCGCGAGGGCACGATGCCCCCCGGCGACGGCAGGGAGGGCCGTCCGGATCGGCGCCGCTCGTTCCTGAGCCGCCTGCTCACCAAGCGCGAAGCCCCCGCCAGAAGCGCCGCGCCGGCTGCCTCGATCCCCGAGGAGTTCGAGGAGCGTGCGTCTGAGCCGGCACCTGCTCCCGAGGCTGCACCGAGGCGCGACCGGGTCCGGGAGCGCCTGCGCGAGCCCAGGCACGTCCGCGCGATCCCGACCAGCGCAGAGCACAAGATCGCCTCCGCCGTAGATCTCTTCAACGGCTCTGAGCACCGACGGACGATCGCCGGCGTGGCGCGGTCGCTGGGCGCCCCGACCGTGTCCGTGCGCCCCGCCGAGGAGGGTTTGAGCCTCGTCAACGTGGTGGCCTCGTGGGAGCTGTGCTGGTACCGCTACGAGGTCGATCTGTCCGAGGAGGTCCCGACCGTCCGGCTGAGTGCGCAGGGGTACGAGCTCGACGAGCTGCCGGCCGAAGACCTCAGCGCCAACGCCGTGTCCGACGAGCGCGGCTCGCTCTCTTTGAGCGCGTGAGGGTCCGGCTAGACGAAGGTACGATGGCCCTCGATCAGGGCCCTCGTTAGCATCCGGGACCGTGATCTACTGCGTAGTCCCAGAAGCGCTCGCAGAAGAGCTGTTCGGCAAGCTGACCGAGTACTACGCCGACGACCCGAACGTGACCGTGATCGTCGACCGGCGCAAGGCCTCTCGCCGCAAGCCGGGCGCATCGGACTCCGACCACAACAATCGGGAGGTCCGCGACCGCAGGCGGCCGCGGGTGACCGGCGAGCTTCCGGAGCTTGCGACCGAGTGAGGGCGGCCCCGCTCGGCCGGGACTGCGGGAAGCGCTGATTTGAAGCTCGTCGTCAACGTCGACGGCGGCGCGCGGGGCAACCCGGGCCCGGCCGCGATCGGAGTCGTGGTGTCGGAGCCGGACGGAACCGTGATCGACGAGGTCGCGGAGCGGATCGGCGTTGCGACCAACAACGTCGCCGAGTACCGCGCTGTGCTCAAGGGCATCGAGCGGGCACAGGCGCTCGGTGCGGGCGAGGTGGAGCTGATCGGCGACTCCGAGCTGATTGCGCGTCAGCTGACCGGCGCCTACAAGGTCAAGCACGCCTCGATGAAGCCCTTGCACGCGGAGGCGCTGGCGGCGCTCAGCGGCTTTGACAGGTGGCGGATCCGGACCGTTCCGCGCGCGCAGAACGCCCGCGCCGACGAGCTCGTAAATGCCGCGCTCGACGCCACCGCCTGATCGAAACGCCCGCCGTTGTAACCTCTCAGCCGTGACCGATGCCCTGATCGAGCTCAGCGAGCGGCTCGAGGACGCTGCCGGACAGCTTCGAGCGGGCGCGCTCGATCCTGCCGCGGCACTGGCGCTGATCGAGGAATGCGCGCGGATGGCGTCCGAGGCCGCCGCGCAGGTCGACGAGCGGGCGCGCGCCGCGCTCGAGCCTCTGCCCGACCTTCCCGGCCAGCTGCCGCTGCCAGCCGCATAGCAGTGTCCCACGCCGCCGTCGTGGCGTCCTCGTATCCCGACCACCTGCGCGACGAGGTGGAGCGGTATCTCGAGACGTTGCGCTTCTCCACCGAGCCCGCGTCAAACGGGCTTGACGAAGCGATGCGCTATTCGCTGCTCGCGGGCGGCAAGCGGATCCGGCCGGTGCTGGCGCTGGCCACGGCTCGGTCGATCGGGCGCCGGTCGGAGTGGGCGCTCCCGCTGGCCGCGGCGATCGAGCTCATCCACACCTACTCGCTGATCCACGACGACCTGCCGGCGATGGACGACGACGACCTGCGCCGGGGTCGCCCCACGTGCCACCGGATGTTCGGGGAGGACGTTGCGATCCTGGCGGGCGACGGGCTGTACGCCGAGGCCTTTGCGCTGCTGCTCGGCCGACAGCAGGCCGACCCGGCCAGGCTGCTTCAGGCGGCCCGCGAGCTGGCCGCCGCAACCGGGGTTCAGGGGATGGTGGGCGGCCAATACATCGATGTCGCGGGCACAGCGGCGGACGATGCAGCCGGTCTGCGTCACCTGCATGAGATGAAGACCGGACGGCTGATCGCCGCTAGCATCGAGTGCGTTCTGCTCCTCGACGGCACGGCCCAACGTGCCACAATCTCGGGACTGCGCACTTTTGCCAGCGAGCTGGGTGTCCTGTTCCAGATCGTGGATGACATTCTTGACGTGACTGGATCTCAGGAGGCGCTCGGCAAGACCCAAGGCAGTGATGAGCGGCTTGGCAAGCGCACCTACGTCACCGAATTCGGTCTGGACGGAGCGCGCAGGCTGGCGGGCGAGGCACAGGATCGCGCCCGCGCGGCGCTGACTCAGTCCGGGCCGATCGACGCAGCCGAGCTCGAGCAGATCACCGACTTCATCGCGACCCGCACCTTCTGATGACCGAGTTCCTCCATCGCATCGACAAGCCCCAGGATCTGCACGATCTCGACGACGACCAGCTGCAGGCGCTGGCCGACGAGGTCCGTGGCCACATCATCGACACCGTGGGGGAGGTCGGAGGCCACTTCGGCGCCAACCTCGGGACTTGCGAGATCGCCGTTGCGCTGCACTCGCTGCTCGACTCTCCGCGCGACAAGATCCTCTGGGATGTGGGCCACCAGGCCTATCCGCACAAGGTCCTGACCGGTCGCCGCGATCAGCTGCAGACGATCCGCCGCTACGAGGGCCTGGCGCCGTTCTGCTCCATCCACGAGTCTCGCCACGACATCATGGGCGCGGGACACGCCTCGACCGCGATCGGCTATGCCGTCGGGATCAAGGAGGCGATGCGCGCCGGGCACGGCGAGGACGGCAAGGTCGTCGCCGTCGTCGGAGACGGGGCGATGACCGGCGGCGTCGCGTTCGAGGCCGTCCACCAGGCCGGCGGTAACGGAACCCCGATCGTCGTCCTGCTCAACGACAACGGCATGTCGATCGCTCCCAATGTGGGCGCGCTCTCTCGCTACTTCAATCGCGTTCGCTTGAACCCGAAGCTCTGGCACGCTCGCGAGGACGTTGAGGGTGGCCTGACCAAGCTCCCCGCGCTCGGTGCGACGTTCGAGCGGCTCGGCCCGCACGTCAAGGAGTCGATCAAGGCGTTCTGGGCGCCGGGGCTGTGGTGGGAGGAGCTCGACTTCGCCTACATGGGCGTGATCGACGGGCACAACGTGCGCGCGCTGCGCCGCGCCCTGCGTGAGGCGCTGGCCGCCGAGCGTCCCGTGGTCGTCCACTGCGCCACGGTCAAGGGCAAGGGCTTCGCGCCGGCCGAGGAGGGCGGCCTGGAGGGGATGGAGAAGTGGCACGCGGCCAAGCCCAAGTCGATCGCTCACGGCGCGCCCGCCGCTCAGGTCCGCAAGCCGTCGAACGCCAAGCCCTCCCCGCCGCAATACACGCAGGTGTTCGGCTCAGCGCTCGTGGACGAGTGCCGCCGCGACGACCGCGTGATCGGGATCACCGCCGCGATGAACTCGGGGACCGGCCTCAACATCCTGCAGCGTGAGCTGCCCGATCGCTACTACGACGTGGGCATCGCCGAGCAGCAGGCGGTGCTGTTCGCCGCCGGGCTCGCGCTTCAGGGATGCAAGCCCGTCGCCGCGATCTACTCGACGTTCCTGCAGCGCGCGTACGACCAGATCGTGCACGACGTCTGCCTCCAGAAGCTCAACGTCACGTTCGTGATGGACCGCGCCGGGCTGGTGGGAGACGACGGTCCCACGCACCACGGGGTGTTCGACATCGCCTACCTGCGCTGTCTGCCGAACATCGTGCTGATGGCGCCGCGCGACGAGGCGATGCTCGTGCACATGCTCCGCACCGCCCTGACCTACGACGCCGGCCCGGTCGCATTGCGCTACCCCCGCGGGGAGGCCGTCGGGGTGCCGCTGCCCCAGCGCCCGCAGGCGATCGAGATCGGCACCGGCGAGATCCTCCGTGAGGGGGACCGAGTCGCGCTGCTTGGCTATGGCACGGGCGTGGGCAAGGCGCTGGCCGCCGCCGACATCCTGGCCGATCACGGTATCTCGGTGACCGTCGCCGACGCGCGGTTCGCAAAGCCGATCGATGCCGGGCTGGTCGCCCAGCTCGCCGCCGAGCACGAGCTGCTCGTGACGGTCGAGGAGGGCGTGCTCGCCGGCGGATTCGGCTCGGCGGTGTGGGAGACGCTTTCCGATGCCGGGCTGAGCGCGCGGATCCTCCGCGTCGGGCTTCCCGATCGCTACGTGACCCACGGCGCCCCCCGCCTGCTGCACGAAGAGGTGGGCTTCACCGGCGAGCGCATCGCCGAGCGGATCGAGGCCGCGGTCGGCGAGCACTGCGGCGTCGTCTAGCTACGGGCACTAGTACAACCGTCCACCAAGCGTCTAGTTGGGCGCCACGGGGTCCAGTCCGGCGTCTCAGATGCCGACCACGGGACCGATGCCCGCAGAAGCCCTCAGAGTCGCGTACGACAACGTGCCGGAGCCGGTGGGCGACGTGCTGCTGTCACGTCAGCCGGTCGTGGACGCCTCGATGCGCGTCATCGGGTACCGCGTCGCCTACGCGACGCTGGAGGGCGGCGACGCCGTCTCGTCGGGTCCCGGATCTTCGACGCGGCTGTTCGGCGATGTGATCAGCGCCGTGGGCCTCGACGAGCTTGTCGGCTCGAACGTCGCCCATCTCCCGGTCGCCCGCGACCTGCTGGTGACGCTTGGGATTCCGCCCGTTCGGCCCGATCGCGTGGTGCTGCGGGTGTCCTACGAGACGGCTTCGGACCCCGAGCTGCGGTCGATCCTCTCGACGCTCGCGAGCCGCGGCTACGCGCTCTCGCTCGCCAACCTGCCGGGGCCGCATGCCGACCTGTCGCTGCTGGACGTGTTCAGCACCGTCGAGGTGGACTTCGGCAGATGGGACGAGCTCGACGCCGCCGCGGTGGTTCCGCGGATCCTGGCTGGTCACGGAGCTCCGCTCGCTTCAGGGCTGATGAACCACAGTGATTTCGAACTTGCCAAGGCGCTCGGCTTCCAGCTGTTCGTCGGTCCGTTCTTCGCGGCTCCTCGCGTCGCCTCCGCGCGCCAGGTTCCGGTCGGCGCCCTGCAGGGGCTGGCATCCATCGCCCGGCTTCAGGGGGATGCCCAGATCGAGGACCTCGAGAAGATCATCGATCGCGACCTCGGCCTCAGCGTCAAGCTGCTGCGCTACATCAACTCCGCCTACTTCGGCGTACGCGCAGAGATCCTGTCGATCCGCCAGGCCGTGATGATGCTGGGATCGCGCGGCGTCGCCCGCTGGGCGCTGCTGATCTCGCTGGCCGGCGGTCCGAGCACCCCCCGCGAGCTCTCGGTGCTGGCTCTCACCCGTGCTCGGATGTGCGAGATCCTCGGCATCCGGACACTCGGACATCGGCGGCGACCAGCTGTTCACGACCGGGCTGCTGTCGGTCGCCGACGCGTTGCTTGGGCTGCCGCTGGAGCAGGTGGTTGAGGAGCTGCCGCTGGCCGACGAGGTCACGCAGGCGCTGCTGTGGCGGGCCGGTCCGGCCGGAGCCATCCTCGACGCGGCCGTGGCGTACGAGCGCGGAAGCTTTGCCGCAGACAGTCTTCAGGGCCACCGGAGGGACGCTGGAGACGCCTACCGCCAGGCGCTGCGCTGGGCGCAGTCCACGGTCGCGGAGATCGCTTAGCCGCCCGACAGCTTCGGCACGCAGGGTGCCCGGAGACATGAAACGGCCCGCCGTATGGCGGGCCGTTTCTGCGTGGAGAGGAGAGATGTCTCCGTGCTTGGTGTGTGGGAGGAAGGTTCGTTGTCAGGCCGCTTTGGCCGGGTCGGGCGGGGTCGACTGGGCTGGCTCTCCACGTACCGGGTGCCGAGGTTCAGGCACACCAGCACGCCGGTCATGGCCGCCAGGAAGATCGCCGCGGTCGCGTCGCCGGCGGCGGCCACGCCGAGCGCAGCGGCGGCCGTCGCCACCGCGAGCAGGCTGTCGAGGTGAGCGCGCCACGTGGTCGCGTACCGTCCGGGGGCGATGAACGTCAGGCCGAAGCCGATCTCGATCGCGCCCAGCGTCGCCGTCAGCATCAGCCCCGCGACCTGGAAGTGCAGGAATGCCGGCGCCAGGAGCATCACCATCCCCAGCAGCACGGCGATCGCGCCGTGGGTCGGCAGGCTGGCGCGATCGACTCTGTCTTGCCGTGAGGTATGGCTGAGTCCACGATTCCATGGTGGAACACCTGCGGCGCGAACTCTGTGATCTCGATCACGTACCGTTCGGCGCCGATGAGACGCGTCCGGCTGGACACGCTGCTCTCGGAGCGGGGCATGTTTCCGTCCCGCTCACGTGCCGCGGCGTCGGTGCTCGCAGGCGACGTGCTCCTGCTGCCGGGGCGCCGGCGCGCCGACAAGCCCGGGCAGCTCGTCCCCGACGACATCGAGGTCGAGCTGCGCGACGTGCCGCAGTTCGCGTCACGCGGAGGGATCAAGCTGGCCAACGCGCTCGATGCGCTGCCGATCGACGTCGTGGGACGATCCGCGCTCGACGTGGGCGCGTCGACCGGGGGGTTCACCGACTGCCTGCTCCAACGCGGCGCGGCCCACGTCGTCGCGCTCGACGTGGCCTACGGGGAGCTCGACTGGCGGCTGCGCAACGATCCGCGGGTGACGGTGATCGAGCGCCGCAACGCCCGCTCGCTGCGCCCAGACGAGCTTCCGTACGCGCCCGACCTGATCGTGATCGACGTGTCGTTCATCTCGCTGGCGAAGGTCCTGCCGGCCGTGCTGGCGTGCGCCGCGGAGCGCTTCGACTGCCTGGCGCTCGTCAAGCCGCAGTTCGAGGTCGGCCGCGCGCGGTCGGCAAGGGCGGCGTCGTGCGAGACCCGGCCGGCGCGCCGCGGCGCGCTGCTCGACGTCGCCGGTGCAGCCTCGGAGCTGGGCGCCGCCGTGCGCCGGCTTTGCCGGCTCCGGCCTCCCGGGTCCGAAGGGGAACCTCGAGACGTTCGTGTGGCTCGCCGAGGCGGCGCGAGAGCCGGTGGCGGATGTCGAGCGCGCTGGCGATCGAGCCATGACCGTCGCGGAGGTCCGAGCCGTGAATCCCGTTCGGAGCGCCACCGTGTTCACCCATCGCCGCCCGACCGAGACCGGTCCGGCGATCAACATCCTCGTCGAGATGGCGCGCGACGCCGGCGCCGTGCTGCGGTTCGACGCCGCGGAGACCCGCAAGCACCGGCTCGAGCTCGCCGAGGGCTCGAGCTCGACGCGCCCGTGCGCCAGGACGTCGACATCTGCTTCGCGCTGGGCGGAGACGGGACGATCCTCAGCGCGCTGCGCACCTACGCGGGCACCAGCGTCCCCGTGTTCGGCATCAACTTCGGCGAGATCGGTTTCCTCGCGACCGTCGACCGCGACGCGGCGCGCTCGGGATTCAGGCGTGCGTTCGCGGGCGAGTTCGAGGTGCTCGCGCTGCCCGGCATCAGTGTGTCGGGCGGCGGCGAGGATTGGCTGGCGATAAACGACGTCTCGATGCACCGCCAGCCCGGCAACCGGGTCGCGGACCTCGCCTACGGGGTCGGCAGCGACGAGGTCGGCCGGGTCCACTGCGACGGCCTCGTGGTCGCCACCCCCGCCGGGTCGACGGGCTACAACCTCGCCAACGGCGGGCCGGTGATGGCCTGGGGCGTCGAGGGGTTCGTGGTCTCGTTCATCGCGCCGCATTCGCTGACCGCGCGGGCCCTGGTGGTCGCGCCCACCGATGTCCTGACCGTCCACAACCGCTCCCGGGAGGAGCCGGTGGACGTGACGGTCGACGGCCGGCCGGTGGGCGTGCTCGCCCCGGGCGAGCAGGTCGAGGCGCGGTTCGTCGACAACCAGGGATCGCTCGCGCAGGTAGCGGGCGCGACGTTCTACGAGCGTCTGCGCCAGAAGTTCGGGCGGCTGGCGACGGCGACGTAGGCGCCGGGGATCGCGGAAAACGACCCAAGCGAGACTGCCGCGCGGCCGCGCGGGTCAGAACCCGCGCTGAGCGAGGTAAAGGACCCACGCGATCTCCCGAGCCGCTCGCCCGGGTCGTTTTCAGCGCGGCAGGCAACCCCGGCGCGCGCATGCCGGCCGCCCGGAAACCGTGCCGATCTGTCGGCGGCGCCTGGTAAACCGAACGCAATGCTGCAAGAGCTGCGCGTCGAGAACCTGCTGTTGCTGGACCGGGCCGAGCTTCGCCTGTCCCCGGGCCTGAATGTGCTCACCGGCGAGACCGGCGCCGGCAAGACCCTGCTGGCCCAGGCGCTCGACCTGCTGCTGGCGGGCGCGCCGGCAGCGGCATCGTCCGAGGCGGCGCCGCCGAGGCATACGTGGAGGGCGTCTTCTCGCGGCCGGACTCGCTCGATCCCGAGCTCGCCGAGCGTCTACCCGACGATGCGCAGGAGATCGTGCTGGCCCGCCGGGTGTGGCCCGACGGCCGCACCCGCGCGTACGTGTGCGGCCGGTCGGCCACGGTCGCCGACCTGCGCGATCTGGGTGGCCGCCTGGTCGCTTTCTACGGACAGCACGAGCATCGCAAGCTGATGCTCTCCACCGCACAGCTCGACATCCTCGACGCGCACTGCGGCCCGCCCAGATGGAGCTCCGCGAACGGCTGGCCGAGACCTACGAGCGCGTCCGCGCCACCGAGCAGCGGATCGCCGAGCTGCGGGAGATGGCCGGCGCGCGCGAGCGCGAGCTCGACCTGCTCGCATTCGAGCTCGACGAGATCGAAGCGGTCGCCCCGAGCGAGTAGGAAGAGGCGAGCCTCGTCGCCGACCGTGACCGGCTGCGCCATCTCGACACGCTCCGGCTCGCGGCGGCGGCCGGAGCGGAGGCGGTCTCGCCCGACGGTGGGGGAGGGGTCTCCGAGCTGCTCGCGCAGGCCGAGCGCGCAGCTCGAGGCCGCCGCGGGGATCGACACACGCCTGCAAGGCCATGTCCGAGCGCCTCCAGGCCCTGCGCTACGAGGCCGAGGATCTCGGCCAGGAGCTGCGCGCCTACCTGCTCGAGCTCGACACGGACGGCGGCGAGGGCGGCGGTCCGGCGTCGCTTGAGCAGGTCGAGGAGCGCCTGGCCCTGTTCGCGCGGCTGCAGCGCAAGCACGGCGGCACGATCGCCGAGGTCCTGGCGCACGCCGAGCGCTGCCGCGCCAGACGGGAGCAGCTCGAGCACGCCGACGTCGCGCTCGAGTCCGGCGAGCAGGAGCTCGCCGAGGCCCGGGCCGAGCTCGACGCGCTGGCTGCCGAGCTCGGCGAGCGCCGCAGGCAGGCCGCGCCCGCGCTCGCCGAGGCGGTCCGGGCGCGACTGGCCGAGCTGGCGATGCCCGATGCGACGTTCGAGGTCGACCTGCGCCCGCGGCCCGACGGATGCGGCCCGCGCGGAGCCGACGTCGTGGAGCTGATGATCGCGGCCAATCCGGGCGTCCCGGCCGGCCCGCTGCGCGAGATCGCCTCCGGCGGCGAGCTCTCGCGGGTGATGCTCGCCCTGCTGACCGTGGCGCACGCGCGATGCCGACGGCTCCGGCGAGAGTCCCCTGCTCGTGTTCGACGAGATCGACGCCGGAATCGGCGGGCACACCGCGCGGGCGGTCGGCGAGCACCTGCGCGACCTTGCCGCGGGCGCCAGCTGCTCTGCATCACCCACCTGCCGCAGGTCGCGGCGCTCGCCTCGCGCCACTTCACGATCGCCAAGGACACCGGCACCGTGCCCGCCACCACCAGCGTGACCGAGCTCGGCGGCGACTCGATCGTCGGTGAGCTCGTGCGGATGCTCGGCGCGGGGGAGGGTGACCGCGCCGCCAAGCAGCACGCTCGCCAGCTGCTCAAGGCCGCCGCCTGAGCGGAGCCTTGCGGCGGCTCGGCGAGATCCGATCCAGCACGTTGCGGAGTCTCGGGGGCAGAGCGCTGACCCGGCGGCGCGGACTGTCCGCGCGGGCCGCTACCGTCAGGTTCGTAAGCGGTAGCTAGACTCGGGAGTCAGTTTGATGGCCCCAGGTGAGACGCGTTTCATCTTCATAACCGGCGGGGTCGTCTCGTCGCTTGGCAAGGGCATCGCCGCCGCTTCGATCGGGCGACTGCTGGTGGCCCGCGGGCTGGACGTCCAGCTGCAGAAGTTCGACCCCTACATCAACGTCGACCCGGGGACGATGTCGCCCTACCAGCACGGCGAGGTGTTCGTGACCGAGGACGGCGCTGAGACCGACCTCGACCTGGGCCACTACGAGCGGTTCACGAGCGCGAACACGAGCCGCGCCTCCAACGTCACCGCGGGCGGGATCTACAACACCGTGATCCGGCGCGAGCGTCGCGGCGACTACCTCGGCGCGACCGTCCAGGTGGTCCCGCACATCACCGACGAGATCAAGCACCGGATCAAGCTGATGGCGGAGTCCAGCGACGTCGACTTCGTGATCACCGAGATCGGCGGCACGGTGGGCGACATCGAGTCGCTGCCGTTCCTCGAGGCGATCCGGCAGTTCCCCGTCGACGTGGGACGGCGCCGCTGCATGTTCATCCACCTGACGCTCGTGCCCTACATCAGCCACGCCGGCGAGCTGAAGACCAAGCCCACGCAGCACTCGGTCAACGAGCTGAGGCGAATCGGAATCGCCCCCGACATGGTCGTGTGCCGCTCGGAGTCGGAGCTGTCGCAGGACATCCGCCGCAAGATCGCGCTGTTCGCCAGCCTCCCGGTCGAAGCGGTCGTCTCGGCCCGCGACGTGCCCGACATCTACCAGGTGCCGCTGGTGTTCAACTCCCAGGGCGTCGACGACTACATCCTCAAGGAGCACTTCGGACTCGACGCGCCGCCGCCCGACCTGAGCGGCTGGGAGGCGATCACGCGCCGCGCCGGCGAGCCGGGCCGCACCGTGCGGATCGCGCTCGTCGGCAAGTACGTGCAGCTCGAGGACGCCTACCTGTCGGTCGCCGAGGCGCTCAAGCATTCGGCCATCCACCACGGCTGCAAGGTCGAGATCGACTGGGTCGACTCCGAGACCGTCGGCGACCCCAAGGTCGCGGCGCGGCTCGATAGCGCCGACGGCATCCTGATCCCCGGAGGCTTCGGCGGCCGTGGATGGGAGGGCAAGATCCGCGCCGCGCGCACCGCGCGGGAACGCAAGATCCCGTACCTGGGCATCTGCCTGGGGATGCACGTCGCGGTCAGCGAGTTCGCCCGCCACGTGGCCGGCATGGAGGGCGCCAACTCGACCGAGATGGACCTCGAGACGCCGTTCCCGGTGATCGACCTGCTGCCCGAGCAGAAGGAGATCGCCGACATGGGCGGGACCATGCGCCTGGGAGCAGATCCGGTCAAGCTCCACGACGGCACGCGGATCCGCCGAGTTGTACGACGAGCCGGTTGTCTACGAGCGCCATCGGCACCGTTACGAGGTCAACAACCACCTCCGCAAGCGGCTTGAGACGGCCGGGCTGGTGTGCTCGGGCACGTCGCCCGACGAGCGTCTGGTCGAGGCGATCGAGCTCTCCCGGGAAGCTCACCCGTTCTACGTCGCCTCCCAGTACCACCCCGAGTTCAAGTCGCGTCCCGAGCGCCCGGCGCCACTGTTCAGGGAATTCGTAGGCGCAGCTCTGGCGCACGCCGCGGGTAGCGCCGACGACGAGTCGAGCGAGGCCCAGCGCGCCGAGGCAGACGCGTCTCGCGCCGGCGCCCGGTGAGGCGCGCCACCGACGCAGAGCGCGAGCGGCTTCACGACACGTTCGCGACGCTCTGCCGGATCGACAGCCCGTCGGGCCACGAGCGGGCCTGCGCCAACTGGGTATCGCGCAGAGCTCAGGCGAATCGGGCTCGACGTCGACGAGGACGGTGCCGGCCCGGCGGCCGGATCCGACGCAGGGCAACCTGCTCGTCGCGCATCGACGGGACCGAGGACCGCAGCATCGCGCTGTGCGGGCACCTGGACACTGTCCCGCTGGCCGCGCCCGTTCGAGCCGGTGCTCGTCAACGGCGGCTGGGAGAACGCAAACGATGGCATCCTCGGCGCCGACAACAAGGCCGCAGTCGCCGTGATGCTCGAGCTCGCGCGCCGGCTCAAAGCGGCGCCGCAGCCACCCGCCGTCGGCATCGAGCTCGTGTTCACCGTCTGCGAGGAGGTGTCGCTGCGCGGCTCGCGCGAGTTCGACACGACGCAGGCTGCGCAGCAGCTTCGGATACGTGCTCGACCACGCCACGCCGATCGGCGAGATCGTGCTCGCCTCACCCACCCACTACCGCGTGTTCGCCGAGCTGCATGGGCGCGCCGTGCACGCCGGGATCCGCCCCGAGGACGGCCGCAGCGCGATCGCCGCCGCGGCGTCCGCGATCGCGTCGATGCGCCTGGGCCGGCTCGACCCCGAGACGACCGCGAACGTCGGCACGATCTCGGGCGGCACCGCGATCAACGTCGTCCCCGATCGCTGCACGATCGAGGCAGAGGCGCGTAGCCTCGACGCCGGGCGCGCCGAGGCCGTCGCGACCGAGATGGTCGATCACCTCCAGGACGCCGCGAACGCCCATGAGTGCGACCTCGACGTGACGGTGCAGCGGATGTTCGAGGGCTACCGCACCCGTCCCAAGGCGGCGCAGGTGACGCTGGCCGAGCAGGCGCTGCGGGCCTGCGGCTACGAGCCCACCCACATCGTCACCGGCGGTGCCTCGGACGCGAACTCGTTCGAAACGCAGGGGTTCGCGTGCACCAACCTCGCAAACGGGACCGAGCGCAACCATCAGCCCGACGAACGGGTCAGCGTCGAGGCGCTCGAAGGGATGCTCGATGTGGCGATCGCGCTCGTGGAAGAGGCCTCAAGTGCACCATCCGGTGACAGATGAGCGAGTTCCGACCGATGGGCACCGAGTTGAAATGGGAGGGCACGCTGATCCGCGTGGGGGTCCAGCGGTTCCGTTACGCCGACGGCGCCGAGGTCACACGCGAGAAGGTGTGGCACCCCGGCGCGGTCGGGATCCTGGCCGTCGACGCCGACAACGTGTGGCTGACCCGCCAGCCTCGGGAGGCCGTCGGCGAGCCGGCATCGCTGGAGATCCCGGCCGGCAAGCTCGACGTCGAAGGCGAGTCGCCGCTGCAGGCCGCTGCCAGAGAGCTCTCCGAGGAGATCGGCAAGCGGGCGGCCAACTGGGAGGAGCTGATGTGGTTCTACACCAGCCCCGGCTTCAGCGATGAGCGCATCTGGCTGTACCTGGCGACCGACTTGTCCGACGACCCCGACGCCGAGCCCGACGAGGATGAGCGGATCGAGGTCGTGCCGTGGAGGCGCGAGCGCCTCGACGAGGCAATCGCGGCGTGCCGTGACTCGAAGTCGCTGATCGCGCTGCTGTGGCTCAAGAGCCACCCAGACGCCTGACCGAACGCTCGCAGACGGAGGAGCGCCATTGCGCGCCCCGAAGTACCCGGCATGGTGACAACCGAGCCGGCGACGCCCACCCCGCGCCTGAACGACCTGGTGCTCGACTTCCTCGCCTACCTGGAGCTCGAGCGCGGCCTGTCACGCAACACGCTCGAGGCCTACCGCTCAGACCTCCAGCAATACGGCGAGTTCCTCGCGCGACGCGGCGTCGATCCTCTGGCGGTTGAGCCCCGGCGACCTGGCGTCGTTCGTCTCTGAGCTCGCCGAGGGCCGCGAAGGGCGACCGGCCGTGGCGCCGGCCACGCTGCAGCGCAAGATCGCCTGCCTGCGCTCGTTTTATCGCCACCTGCGGCGCGACGGAATCCTGACCGTGATCCGACCTCGGAGCTGCGAGCGCCCCGCTCTCGCCAGCGCCTGCCCAAGGTGCTCAGTCGCGACGAGGTGGCGACGACTGCTGCAACAGCCTCGCGGCTCCTCGACCGGCGCGATCCGCGACCGAGCCCTGCTCGAGACGATGTACGCGTGCGGCCTGCGAGCGTCGGAGGCGATCGGGCTCGAGCTGTCAGACGTGGATCTTGAGGCGGGGATCCTGCGCGCCCGGGGCAAGGGCTCCAAGGAACGGATCGTCCCGATCGGCACCAAGGCGATCGAGAGCCTCAACGACTACCTCGACAGAGCCCGACCGCGCCTGGTCGGTGACCGCGACCAGCCGCGGGTGTTCGTCAACCTGCGCGGCGGAGGACTGTCGCGCCAGGGGCTCTACAAGATCGTCCAGGGCCACGCACGGAGCGCGGGTCTGGAGCAGCGCATGAGCCCGCACACGCTGCGCCACACGTTTGCCACGCACCTGCTCGCAGGCGGCTGTGACCTGCGCTCTTTGCAGGAGATGCTCGGACACGCCGACATCGGCACCACCCAGGTCTACACGCACCTGTCGGCCGAGCGGCTGCGAGACGTCTACTTCGACGCGCATCCACGGGCGCAGATCAAGCGCTAGCCTGATCGGCCCAATGGGCCTTACGCATTTCGACGACGCCCCCACGTTCGACCGCGATCTCGGACACCTCCGCGGCCACTGGACGCTCCTGGGCGACGCCGCCGGCTGCGTGAACGTCGGCGTGCGCCGGATCGAGATCCCGGCAGGTGGCTGGTCGACCCCCGCACACGAGCACGGCCGCGAAGAGGAGATCTTCTTCGTGCTGGCCGGGTCGCGGGATCTCCTGGCACCGGGGACGGACCGCGGAGGTCGGCGAGGGCGACTGCATCGTCTACAGGGCGCACAGCGGCGCCCACACCCTGCACGCGATCGAGCCGATGGACGTTCTGGCGTTCGGCCCGCGCGAGTACGACGAGAGCATCGGCTTCCCGCGGCTTGGGATGTCGCTGGTTGGAAGCCGAGCCGTCGGGAGCGTGCCGTACTTCGTTGATCGGACGCCGATCCAATTCGTCCGAGAAGCCGAGCTGGGGCCGCCCGAGCTGCCCGAGCAGCCGGGTCCGAGGCCGGACTCGGTCGTGCACCTCGACGCCGTCGAACCGGTCCGCGTGCAGCGCGGCCGTGTGGCTCGCATACGCCGACGCGTGAGCCGCGCCGCGGGATCGGTCACCACCGGACTGCAGCACGTCGTCGTCGAACCCGGCGCCGCGTCCGGCACGCTGCACTGCCATTCGGCCGAGGAGGAGATCTTCGTGATCCTCGACGGCGACGGTGTGCTCGTGCTCGACGAGGAGGAGACGCCCGTGACCCGGGGGCATGTGATCTCGCGCCCGCCGTCCACCGGCGTCTCGCACATGTTCCGCGCCGGCGACGGCGGCCTCACCTACCTGGCCTATGGGACCCGCGATCCGGCGGACATCTGCTACTACCCGCGCTCGAACAAGATCGCGTTCCGCGGGGTCGGCGTGATCGCCAGGCTGGAGAAGCTGGACTACTGGGACGGCGAGGATTGAGCGTCGCGCCGCGACGCCCGCGACGCCCGCGGCGGCCGCGGCGGCCGGCGTCGCTTAGCGCCCGCTACCGTCGATACCTGAGATGCCCGAGCTTCCCGAGGTCGAGACGATCCGCCGGCAGCTGGCCCCACACCTCGAGGGCCGGACGATCGTCGACGTCGAGATCCTCGACTTTCGCTGGACCCGGCCCGAACTCCCCGAGCTCGTCGAGGAGGGGCTCCGAGGCGCGCTCGTGCAACGGGTAGCCCGCTTTGGCAAGTACCTCGACTGGGAGCTGTCGGACGAGCGCCACCTGCTGATGCACCTGCGGATGACCGGGGCGGTGCTGTTCGACCCTCCCGCGGAGCCGCCGCACACCCGGGTGCGCTTCGAGCTCGACCGCGGCCACCGCCTCGCCTATGTCGATCCGCGCCGGTTCGGGACCGGCCACCTCCTGTACGGCGACGGCGCTCGCGACGCCTATATCGCCGCGCGACTGGGGGTCGAGCCGTTCACGCCCGAATTCACTGCGGCTTACCTCCGCGCCCAGGCGCGCGGGCGCAGCGCCCCGATCAAGTCATTCATCCTCGACCAGCGCCGGATCGCCGGCGTCGGCAACATCTACGCCGACGAGGCGCTGTTCCGCGCCGGGATCCACCCGTTGCGCGAGGCCGGGCGGCTGACCGGTCCGCAGTGGGAGCGGCTGCGCGAGACGATCGAGGAGGCGCTCGCCGCGGGGATCGAGGCCAAGGGTGCGTCGATCGACGACTTCCGCCACGTCGACGGCGCGCGCGGCTCCTTCCAGGATCAGTTCCTCGTGCACCGGCGTGAGGGCGAGCCGTGCCCGCGTTGCGGGAGGGTGATCCGCAAGATCACCGTCGGTGGCCGTGGCACCTACCTCTGCGAGCACTGCCAGCCCAAGCCCCGTGCGCGGCGGGGTCAAAGGCCGCGTGCGGTCGCTATGCCGCGAGCAGGTGCTTGAGCTTGCCGGCGCGATCAGCGGCCAGCAGCTCGTCGAAGCCCCCAAGCGTCACGCCCTCAATCACGATCTGCGGGAACGTGAACATCCCTGTCCGCCCCTGAAGCTCTGCTCGGCCGTCCGGGTCCTTTGCCAGATTGATCTCTTCATAGGCAATCCCGCGACGGGCGAGCAGCGTCTTGGCGCTGACGCAGCGCGAGCACTGATCGGTCGTATATAAGGTGACTTCGGGCATCGCTTCAAAAAGTATAGCCTCGGCCTGAGCCGCCGTTGGAGCCAGTATGCCCGCGCCGCTGAAGACCGAAGCCATCGTGTTGCGATCGATTCGCTATGGCGAGGCCGACCGCATCCTGCACCTGTACACGCCCCACCACGGCCGCATCTCGGCGATCGCCAAGGGGGTCCGTCGCGCGCGTAGCCGCTTCGGGGCGCGGCTCGAGCCTTTCTTCCGCGTGGGCGCGGTGCTCCACGAGGGACGAGGCGACCTCTACACGGTCACCGGCGTGGACACTGTCGCGACCCACTCGGCGCTGCGCGACCACGCCGCGACGCTCGACTGCGCCGCACGCGCCTGCGACGCCGTCGCGCGCCTGTTCGAGACCACCGATCCGCATCCTGAGGTGTTCGTGCTGCTCGCAAACCAGCTCGCGCTGCTGTCCGCCGATCCGACCCGCGCGGTCCCGGAGACGGGGCTTGCGTTTCGCCTCAAGCTGCTGCTCGCAGCCGGAATCATGCCCCACCTCGGGGCCTGCGCCGGATGCGGCGAGTCCGAGCACCTTCAGGGTTTCTCGGCCGCCGCGGGCGGGGTCGTCTGCGGCTCCTGCGAGGCCGCCGCGTTCCCCCTGGACGAAGACGCCTACGGGTTCCTGGTGGCCGCCGTCGGCCGACCGCTGGCGCAGGCGCCGGCGGCCTCCGATCGTGCCCTGCGTCAGGCCGAGCGCGCGATCATCGAGACTGCCGAGCACCACGGTCACGTCCGGTTGCGCCCGCTGCTCAACGGTCACTGACGATGCGCCTGAACTTCAACAATGGGCTTCGTCGCGGCGTGGCGCTGTCAGAATCGGTGTATGAGCGATGGTGTGATCCAAGCCGGCTCCGGTCATCCAGGCGGTCCAGTCGCCGATGCCTTCGAGCAGCGCATCCGCGAGCGCGAACAGCGCGAGCTCTCGCCGCTGGCCACGCGCTCCTACCCGGCACGCCGCGTGCGCCCGGAGTCTGACTGCGGGCTGCGCACGCCGTTTCAGCGAGATCGCGACCGGATCGTCCACACCAAGGCGTTCCGCCGCCTCAAGCACAAGACGCAGGTGTTCGTAGCCCCCACCGGTGACCATTACCGCACCCGGCTCACGCACACGCTCGAGGTGACCCAGGTGTCGCGGACCGTGGCCCGCGCGCTCGCACTCAACGAGGACCTGGTCGAAGCGATCGGGCTTGGCCACGACCTCGGGCACCCGCCCTTCGGGCACATCGGCGAGGACGCCCTGGATCGCTGCCTGGCCGACCGGTTCGGGTCCTCGTTCCTGCACCACGAGCACTCGCTGCGGGTCGTCGACACGCTCGAGCGCGATGGACAGGGCCTGAACCTGACGATGGCGGTCCGCGACGGGATCGTCAGCCACTCCGGCCGGGCCCCGGAGCCGAGCACGCTCGAGGGCAAGATCGTGCGCCTGATGGACCGCGTCGCCTACATCAACCATGACATCGACGACGCCGTCAGAGCCGGCGTGATCACCACCGGCGACCTGCCCTCAGGACCGATCGAGATCCTCGGCGACACCGGCCCGGGGCGAATCGACACCCTGGTCCACGACCTCGTCGAGCACTCCGAGCCGGCCGGCGACATCGTTCAGGGCGAGCTGATCGGCGCCGCCATGACCGAGCTGCGCGAGTTCATGTTCGAGCGCGTGTACCTGGGCCCTGACGCGACGCGCGAGCATGCCAAGATCGAGCTCGTGGTCCGCTCCCTGTTCGATTACTACTGCGCTCATCCCGAGGAGATCCCCGACTCGATCCCGCCCGGCGGGCTCGACCGTCGCGTGACCGACTACCTGGCCGGGATGACCGATCGGTTCTGCATCCGGGCGTTCGAGCGGTTGAGCATCCCGGTCGCGTTCGCCCCGTGACGCGCTACACCGACGACTCCCGCGAGCGCGTGCGCGAGGCGGTCGACATGGTCGCGCTGGTCTCGGCCCGGACCGAGCTGCGCCGCGCCGGCGTCAACAGCTACTTCGGGATCTGCCCGTTTCACGACGAGCGCACGGGCTCGTTTCACGTCAGCCCGGACGAGCGGCTGTATCACTGCTTCGGCTGCCAGGCGTCGGGCGACGCATTCAAGTTCGTGATGGAGACCGAAGGCGTCGACTTCGCCGGCGCGCTCGAGACGCTCGCCCAGCGGTTCGGGGTCGAGCTCGAGGTCGAGGCGGAGGATCCCAAGGCGGCCGCCAAGCGCCAGCGGCGAGACCGGCTGCAGTCGCTCGTAGAGCGGGGCGCGGTCTACTACGCCAGGTACTTGTGGGAGGCGCGCGAGGCCGCGGACGCCCGCGAGTACCTGCTCGGCCGCGGGTTGCGCGAGGAGACGCTGCGCGAGTTCCGGGTCGGCTATGCGCCGAGCGCCTGGGACCGAATGATGCTGGCCTCGCGGCGGGCGGGGTTCACCGACGAGGAGCTGTTGGCGGTCGGTCTCGCGCAGCGCTCGCAAGCAGCGCCCCGGCCAGATCTTCGACCGCTTCCGCGGTCGGATCATGTTCCCGTCGGCCGACCAGCGCGGGCGCGTGGTCGGCTTCGGCGCGCGGGCGATGCGCGACACCCAGCGCCCCAAGTACCTGAACAGCGCCGAGAACGAGCTGTACCGCAAACGCGAGCAGCTGTTCGGGATCGACATGGCCCGAGCATCGGCGGCCCGCGCGGGCCGGATGATCCTCGTCGAGGGCTACACCGACGTGCTGGCGCTCCATCAGGCCGGGCTGAGCAACGCCGTCGGGATCATGGGAACCTCGTTGACCGAGGAGCAGGTGGGGATCCTCGAAAGGGTGGTCACCGTGCTCGAGCTGTGCCTGGACGCCGACCGGGCGGGCCAGGACGCCATGTTCCGCGCGGCGCAGCTGGCTGAGTCGCGCAAGCTCGAGCTTCGCGTGGTGCCGCTTCCCGATGGAACCGATCCCGCCGACCTGATCGAGCGCGAGGGCGCCGACGCGCTGCGAGCACTCGTGGAGCGATCGGCGCCGTTCATCGTCTTCCAGGTCGAGCGGATCCTCGACCGCAACGACTTCAGCAGCGCGGAGGGCCGCGAACGCGCGTTGGCCGAGCTGAGCCCGGTGCTGGCCGAGCAGCCGGCGAGCGTTCGCTCAAGGACCTCCTGCGACGGGTCGCGGGGCCGGCTCGACCTGTCCGAGAAGCGCCTGGCATCGATGATCGCCGAGTCAGGCCGGCCGGGTCGGGTGGTTCAGGCGACAGACCCCCGGCGCCAAGGATCGACGAGACCGTCCGCAACGAGCGCGAGTTCCTGGTCCTGTGCGTGTCCTTGCCGGCCGACGGGGAGAGGATGCTTGTTTCGATCGACCCCGAGCTGCTGCTCACGAGCGAGCCGCTCCGCCGCGCTGCCCGCCACCTCACCGGCCGACTCGCTTCCCCGCTCGCCGACCTGCCTCGCGACGACGAGCAGCTCGCCACGACCGTCGCCGACCTCGTGGCGCGCGCGGGCAGCGCCGAGACTTCAGCGTCGAGGCGCTCGAGCACGCCCGTCTGCTGCTCGAGCTCGGACGCGTCGAGCGCGCGATCAGGCGCGCGCGCGGCGCCGGCTCGTCGGGGATCTCAGACCTGGCTCGCGAGCGCGAGCAGATCCGCGAGCAGATCCGCGCGGTCACCGGGCGTATGGAGCGCGCGGTGTGACGAAGTTGTAACAGTTCCCGAGCGAGAATCGCCCCATTTCCAGGGCTTTCCGTCCGCTGAATGCGAACATATGTTCGTCATGAATCATCGGGACACGCCTACGATTCCGAGGGACGTACTCGAATCCGCTGCTCAACGATGGGCTTACGCTTGCGGAGATGGCCCAGCGCCTGAACAAGGCCAAAACCACGGTCAGCTACTGGATGGAGTTCCATAGGCTAGAGCCGCTGAATCGAGCGACACACGCTCGGCCACGAGAGATCGACCGCGAGCGACTGGGAGCATTTGGTCGAGGCGGGCAGACAGTTGCCCAGATGGCGGTGGAACTAGGTGTCACGCCGCTGACCGTAAGGCGTCGGCTCGTCCGGTACGGCTTGAGGACCGAAGCGACGCGCCGGATGTTGCGTGCTCGCGAGGCAGAGAAGGCAGGGCTCGACACGCTGACGATGTCGTGTCCGGTACACGGCGAGACGGAATTCATCCTCGAAGGTCGTGGCTACTTTCGATGCAAGCAATGCCGGATGGACCGTGTAGCTCGTCGGCGGCGCCGGGTGAAGGAGATCCTCGTTGCGGATGCAGGTGGCCGGTGCCGACTCTGCGGATACGACAAGTACCTCGGGGCGCTGGAATTCCATCATCTCGACCCAAAGGAGAAGCGGCTTGAGATCGGCTACGTCGCGCTGGCTCTCGAGACAATGCGGGAAGAGGCGCGCAAATGCGTGCTGCTCTGCTCCAACTGCCACGCCGAAGTCGAGGCGGGAGTGGCGAGTATCCCGCTACAGTTCCGACGACAGGCTCCGAATAATTAGCCTTGACTACCAGTAACCCGATCCGGGGTAGCTCAATGGAAGAGCATTCGGCTGTTAACCGAAGGGTTGTGGGTTCGAGTCCCACCCCCGGAGCTTGAAAGGCCCAGTCCCGCTGGGTCTTTCGTGCATATGGGTCGGTCGACCCCGGTAGCGCGCCGGGTACGATCCGGGCCATGAAGCTCTACGTGTGCTACGGAACATGGAAGCCGGCCCCGCGCCCAGGCGGCCACCCCTGCGGTCGCGCCTACCACTCGCTGAAGGACGCGGGCTATTCGCCGGAAGTGATCAAGTCCTACGGCCTCGGCATCCTGCCGGACGCCCTGAACCAGACTCCCGGCCGCAAGGAGGTCCAGCGCCTCACCGGCAACCAGTGGGTGCCGGCGCTGGTCACCGACGACGGGACCGTGATCCAGGGATCGCGTGAGATCGAGGCCTGGGCCCAGGCCAACCCGGCGCAGGCGGCCGGAGCAGCGCCCGCCGGCGCGGCGAGCTGACCATGGTGGGCGCTGGCGCAGGAGCTGGCAGGCGCCCTCGGTGACGATCGAGGACCTCGAGCGCTGGGAGGACAACGGCGCGAGGTGGCGGCCGTTCGAGGTCACCGACACGCACGCGGTGATCGACCTCTGCAGCTGCACGGGCGAGGCGATGGAGCGCGTGCAGAGCGACGCTGAGGACGTCATCGAACTGGCCCGCGCCCGCGCACACGTCACCAAGTGGACCTCCTGAAAACATTGCACCCGAAATGGCGGGCCCGGATGACCGCCATGCTGCGTCCTCGGACCCTCGCGCAGCGCTGCTGCGCCACGGGTCCTGCGTCCTTGCCTGACGGCCCCCGGACCTCGCCCTTTCAGGCACAACGTTTCCAGGAGACCCAC
>CAVTSY010000011.1:0-33637 GCA_963737475.1 uncultured Bacteroidota bacterium | reverse complement strand
TTAAAATCAAGAGAAGGCTATCATTGTATCTTCCGCAATACTTCTACCACCGTTTCAATTCCATCACCGGTTACAACATATCGTCCCACACGAAGCGTTCGATTTGTAAGCATTGGTAGTTCATATCCATTAAATATGGCTGCAATAGTTTTGTTTGGGATCATGTCCTGTTCTTCCATTAGTTGCTGATTGTCGCAATCGCCGAAGGCCATTTTAATAAACTCATTGGATTCCTCGTTGATCTTCACATATCCTCCTCTCTGGTCCCCCTGGATTTCCAGCTCCGTGTTCACTTGTCCGCAGCCCAGTACCCAGATGCCGCATAGTTTGTCTTCGCCGTTCGGGAGTCGCGTCACACTACATATATCCATGTCGATATCTAATTGCAGAACGCCTCTATAGTTAATGTCGTCGTCAGCGTCTACGTTTTCTGCGCCGGAGACCAGCCCGCTCAGTACGACCTTACCATTCCGGCGGATTGGGCAATCAGTGGGTGATCCATAAAGCGATGTATATCCCGTGCAGGTCAGCCGGACCTCATACAGGGAACGATTTGTGTTGTTGCTACTGCCTACCGAGTCGCCTTTGCTGTTACCGCCAGCAGAATTGCTATTGCGGAGACAGTCATCATTGACGATAGTTACTGTTCCAATGCTCTTGGCAGAAGTAATGCCTGCTGCATTGCTAAGAACGATTTCAAGTGTCTCGTCCTGTTCACAGTCCACATCCCCGTTGATAAGGATGGCGATCTTCTTCATTCTCTGCCCCGCGGCAAAATCTAACGAGCCCTTTGCCGCCACATAATCGGGACCGGCTGATGCAGTGCCATTTCTTGTGGTATATGTTATAGTAACCGGATTCGTGAGCTCTGAGATGATCACCATGACTTCAACCGTTTTTTGTCCCTGGTTGCCTTCGACAACACTGACGTTAGCAATACTTACACGTGGGGCGGTATTAATTTTATTATGTAAATCATTTTCCTTAAACCCTCTCAAAAGAACAACCGCTGTGATCAACAACGGAAGGATTCGAAATCGTTTCATTGATGTATAGTTTAATTTAAAACAAAGTGACTATCCTGATATATGAACCTAAAGCTATTCAACGATTTTCTTGGTTCTTTGTGACCTATGTGCCTGCTGCAGGTAAATTTTTTTTGGTCACAAAGCACACAAAGAATTACACAAAGTCCACTAAGAATATAAAAGGTTGCTACATGCGGATAGCCAAACAATAATCTCCTGGATATTTTTATTTATCATCCGATAGCTATCGGATCATCGCCTGCAATTTTTCCACTTCAAAATTTTCTTCAAACAGCTTTCTGAGTGTTTCATCTGCTATCGAAGTGTCCCATTGCCAGACAATAACAATAAACTGCGGAACATCTTTGGGGAGGTCTTTTCTGATGTATTCAGGATTTTCAGTAACCAGCATAGAGCCGCCTTCTTCCTCAGTGCTGAATACCGGTGCACCTGGGTTAAAAATCCCAGAAACACCAGTAACAATTGCCGGCGAATCAAGCAGCCCTTCTTTGGTAGTCTTCTCCAATTCATCCTGGATATTTTTTAGCTCAGCATTTCTTTCTTTTACTATTTTATTTATTTGCTCATCTCTTCGCTGCTGGTCGGTTTGATATGACATTAAATAATAATCCACAGCAGATTTTGATTTCTTTGGATCTCCTGCAAATGTCTTTTCATAACCTTCAATGGTTTTCTTTTTCAGCGCTTCCTGTTCCTCAAGTGACCGAACAGGTACCAGGTCAAAGCTTTTTATCATTTTATCATAGAACTTATTCACGTAAATCAATGCCCTATCCAGGTATTGCTTACGTGTTACCGGTATGTAGGGAAGTTCGCCCTTTCTATGGATCAAAACATAACGATCATGATGAAGCTCTCTTCCTTGTCCACCTTCCCACATCAAATCATAACCTTTCCATGATCCCTGTACTGTTAATTTCGATTTAATTATACGGCCGTCAATTAAGACATCATTATCCATCAACTCCCCTCTCAGCAATGCTCCAAAATTATTGACTGTTACACTTATTCCTGCCGTCGGGTCGCCCGTCCCATAACTTCTAACTAATTTTCCTATACAGACAAAATCCCAAAAGGCCCACGAACAATCATAGCCTGATAAATGGTTTAGTTTTACATAATCCATTTGTACTGTTCCGTCGGGGGTAGTAATGTATTTCACTTTACTGGCAAACTCTCCATCATAATTTCTATAACTCCATCTTCCGTCAAGACCCATCGGTCCGGAAATGGCTTTAAGCATCATTTTGTACATTTCTTCCATCCTTGCAGCAATGGCCAGTTCCTGTGGTTTAGTAAAATTTGCCTCATTAGGAGGAATATACGGGTTGGCTTTGGGCCTGTACCATATACCCTTTGTATTCATGATGACATTATCATTGCAAGGCTTGTCCTGCGCATATGAATACAATGCAGTTGTAAGGATCAGTAGAGGGATGGTGATTTGTTTTTTCATTGATCTAATTTTAAAAGCATTTTAATCATTATTGAGCTTTGAGAGGTATCAAAATCATATCGACTCTCACTGCATAATAGGTGTCATCTCCTTCATCAGTTCCTGCCGGTGGTAATGTGATAAGAATATTCATTTGGATTCTCGGTTGAAATTCTGCAGCTTTTGCTTTATTCATTTGCCTGGTTATTGCCTTTTTAAAACATCATTATTAAAACCAACAACAATTGTTGATGAAGGATCCGCATTATCTTTATCAAACCCCGCTTCCGTAAACGCGATCTTTATTTTCCTGCCATCGTTGTACTGAAAGATTATTGAATGATTCTTCAATTCGTATGTTCCGGAACCGGGTGCCAATGCAGGGTTAAGACAATCGACATATTCATGATACAGGACCCTGATAGCTCCTTTGTCAATAAATTTTCCATCAGGCGTGAAGGAGACGGTGGGAACTGTTCCATTCCATTCATCCATGACATATGTACCGCTGAACTTCACGTAATCAACATCATTGAGTCTTATGAACCCATGATCCGCCTTATTGGTGGTAATGACCAGCTTGTCGTTTTCTACGCGCATCGGAATTTCTCCATAAGGCAATTTTAAAAGGCCTCTTCCACTATTGGAGGTATACGTTCCCCAATCCCTCCGGTTATTCTCTGCCTTTATCAAGGTATTGATTCCATCCAGTCCTTCAAGCGGAAAATTTTTTCCGAAGTAGGCTTGCCCGTTTGAAAATAATATGAGTTGCTTCACTTTCAACTCTGCTCCTAACTCTGCCCCGGTCTTGGAAAGACCGACCGACATAGAAAGACCTTGCCAAACACCCACAAAAACATTCCCTTTGAGGGTTCCATTTGTCACAACAGGTTCTCTCCAATCATCAAACTTCAAGGAGAATAAAAAGTTTTCAATTGCATCAGCGTATTTCAGACGGTCAGAAGGATAATACTTTGAAAGTCCGTTGCAGGTATTTCTTGACTTAACAACTGCTATTCTTTCATAACGGCTATTTATTTTTATGACAAACAAATCGAGACCATATTCATCGGGGTAAGGAGTGCCATTATTCACCTGGATTCCACCTGAGCTACGAATATATTCCCATCCTTTAAAAGATGTTTTTGCTTCAAGTGCATTATAATTTTTGCCGTTTACTTCCCGCATTTTTGTTACCTGTAGCAAGTTGCAGGTCTCATCGTAAGCTTTTTCCAACACTTGTTCCATAGTTGCCGAAAAATTCATTGGCTGCATAATCTGAATGGCGAGATATTCTTTTGGTGGCAGATCACCAGGGCTGATGAGCGCTCCGTTCTGGTATTTGACGGCTTTCCATCCTGATGGAACCACATAAATCATTTGTCCGAATTTTTCGGATTGGGCAATAACAGGCTGAGCGATGGCGGCTATAAAAATCAATAAAACGACATGGTAGTACGAAAACGATCGAATGAGAAAAGGAAAAAGCAAGATGATTTGTTTTTTCATTTTGGAAAATTTCTTTTCAAATATTATATGAACTGTTTTTAGGGTAGGGGACTGTGTTGAACTCTAATAATTATTAACCCCCTGATCAGAGTGATGCCCGCCTCCAAATCCTGGTCAGCGTGGTCTACCGTATTGTAGGTTTCCTGCATTAACACGTGCGTTACACTCTGGGCATTAAATGGTATTACTGTATTTCCTGTATGCGTCGTTTCGGACAGGTCACTCTGCAATAGTAGCTTCTGTTGATTTTTTAAAAACTCCATCATTAGTTGGTCAAGGCCGGCATTACCCGTCGATGAACCCATATTTGTATTCCCATTGACATCTAGCATCTTGTCGGCAAGATCAATAAGATTCTCCTTGTTCGCTTCAGTTTTTATAATTCCCAAAAACATTTTATTTGCGTACGCGAGCATATCAACAGTATATTTTTTGGCAACGTCTGTATTCTTATATGCTGCAAGATCAGCGTCCCCATAGCGCAAAACATCCATATAAACAGAATCCGGGATGTCCCGACCGGTGCCGTCCTTGCAAAAACTTATCCGGAAAGATGGGAAAACCATTTGCATATGATGCGGGCCTTCATACAGAAACGTGCGACCTTTGTCCTTGGGATAAACTTTTTTTCCCTGGATTACCTTGATGGGAATGTGGAATTTTTCATCAGTGGCGCCTCTGTCCAGATTGTCCACCTCTTTGTTATAAAGTTGCCATTTGCAATTAAACTGCCCGAGACCCACAATCATCGGGTCGGATTTAAGAAAACCATCCGCTGTCATAAGCGGTTCCTTTTCATCCTTCATGTGCAATTCAAAATCCATGGTAATAGTAAACGTGAAGCGATTAAACTTGTCCAGCCCCTTCATCCATACATTGTATAGTTTATCTGGCACATCATAAGATGGATCAAACAGTTTTTTGTTATATTCATGCCCTGCATACATGGCGAAATCAAATACTTCATTATAATTTCTGAGACCCTTCTGGACTTCTATGTACTCTGGAAAAAAGTTTTTGAATATTAGGTCTTTTGCACGCCTGACGCGGAAGGCGGCCTGTTCCTTGAGTGCCACGTCCCCTTCTAATATCGGCTGGAAATTTGCAATGTCTGCCATCACTACCGTTGCGGCCTCTGCCAGGGCGTCTTCCTTGAAAATATTTTTTTCATCCTCGTATTTTTCAAGCAGGGCCAAAAGCTTGTTGCTCTTCCGTTCAATTCTCAGGCTCTTTGCCTTGAAGATAGTTGCGTTCCAATTCGCAATTGGTTTTCCGCCCTTTGCCAAAAAACTTTCCATTTGGGTGCTCATGTCGATGATCATGCTCCATATCGTTCCCTCTTCTTTGTAAAAGTCAAACCCCCAAAAAGGTAATCTTTCTTTAAAAGCAATAAGCGGAATTGTATCGCACCAGCACAGACCATGTGGCCTTTCGGGTGCACCTACCAGGCTTTCCCTGTTGATTGCTGGCAGTTTGTTCATCAATTCAATTAGTTCGTCTCTCATAGACACCAGGTGGTTATGCATTTTCTCAAGGTCCGGGTCCAAATATTCAATAGGAACAACGGGCAGATCAATTGTGTTTTTTGCCAGGTCATAGTACATGTCCTTCCTAAAGTCAAATTCCTTGTAGGCCATAAATATCTCAGGAAACATGTAAAAGCTATTTTGCATCCCGTTCATTTTAACAACGAAATCATTTTTGATTGCCTCAGTTTGACCGAGCGTTTTTAGCAGGCCATAATAGAGAGTATCTTTTTGTTTGTCGGGCTGTATAATTAACCTCTTATTGGGTACATCGTGCCGTACCACCAGTCCTTCTGGTGTCAACAGGGTATTTCGGTCAATTTTCTTACCGGTGTACCAGAAAAGTTGATCCGTGGCCTGCTCCTTTGTGGGCGCTTTGACGGGCCTGGCCAGAGTGATAGGCACAAAAGGGGAAACAAATTTGGGAATGATCGTTTTTGTTGGGGGTAGTGTTTTAGGTTTTGAAATTTGCGACCCTGCCTTGTCTATTACACCCAGCATTTTTTTCATCATGGCCAACTGGTCTTCCATCTCTTTTATTGATTGGGAATCATCCCCTCTGACCTTAGCATCGTCTATTTGTTTTTCAAGGTCAGCGATCTGTTTTTCGGCGTCGCCTTTTGCTTCCTGCACTTGTTCGCGCATCTGTTTTTGGGAAGGGCGGACTGTTTTTTCAGATGGTGGCACTGTTTGCGCTACCACCCTAACTGGTTTACATATGCAGGCGATGATTATAAAAAATAGGACGCGCATGGCTAGGGTTTTTTATTTAGATCTTAATAAATTCAACTCTCCGGTTATTTGCCTTTCCTGCAGGCGTATCATTTTTATCAATCGGTTCGCTTTCACCTTTACCATTAGTTTCCATCCGTGCGATAAACAACAGCAGAACTATTCTATATTTTTTCATTGTACATCTTTTTTTATTTATCAATCATCGCCTGCATTTTTCCATCCTAAAATTTCCCCAGGATGGCTTGAGCATCTCATGTTTCTTTATTTTTTTTGATTTGGTGATTATTTCGATTATTCATTTGCCTGGTTATTGCCTTTTTAAAACATCATTATTAAAACCAACAACAATTGTTGATGAAGGATCCGCATTATCTTTATCAAACCCCGCTTCCGTAAACGCGATCTTTATTTTCCTGCCATCGTTGTACTGAAAGATTATTGAATGATTTTTCAATTCATACGTTCCCGAACCTGGTGCCAATGCAGGGTTAAGGCAATCGACATATTCATGATACAGGACCCTGATAGCGCCTTTGTCAATAAATTTTCCATCAGGCGTGAAGGAGACGGTGGGAACTGTTCCATTCCATTCATCCATGACATATGTACCGCTGAACTTTACGTAATCAACATCATTGAGTCTTATAAAGCCATGATCAGTCTTATTGGTCGTGATGACTAACTTGTCATTTTCCACCCGCATCGGAATTTCTCCATAGGGCAATTTCAAAAGGCCTCTGCCACTATTAAAACTATAGACGCCCCAATCGCGCCGGTTGTTTTCAGCCTTTATCAAAGTATTTATTCCGTCTAAGCCCTCAAGCGGAAAATTCTTTCCGAAGTAAGCCTGGCCATTTGAAAATAATATTAGTTGCTTCACCTTCAACTCTGCCCCTAACTCTGCACCGGGTTTTGCAAGACCAACTGACATAGAAAGGCCTTGCCAAACACCGGTAAACACATTGCCTTTAAGAGTGCCATTCGTTACCGCTGGTTCCTGCCAATCGTCAAACTTTACTGAGAACAGAAAGTCTTCAATAGCGTCAGCATACTTCAGACGGTCGGAAGGGTAGTATCTTGAAAGGCCTCCGCAGGTGTTCCTGGATTTGACAACGGCTATTCTTTCAAAACGATTATTCACTTTTATCACAAACAAGTCGAGACCGTATTCATCTGGATAAGGCGTGTTATTGTTTACGTGGATCCCGCCGGAGCAACGGATATACTCCCAACCTCTGAAGGATTTCTTTGCCTCTGTGGTTGTGTAGTCCCCGCCATTCACCTCATGCATTTTAGTTACCTGCAAAATCGCGCAGGTCTCATCATAGCTTTTTTCCAGTGCTTGTTCAATAGTTCCATCGTAATTCATTGGCTGCATCACCTGGATGGCAAGGTATTCTCCCTGCGGTAAGTCAGCTGGGTTTATTCTTGCCCCATCTTGATATTTGGTAAGCTTCCATCCCTGAGGAATCGTTATAGATCATTTGTCCGAATTTTTCTGAACCGATAGCTACCGGCTGGGAAAATGCCGGATATAACGACGTGATGCTGATAAAAAACAATATGACCATCGGGATGAATGAACCATGAAATAATTTTTTACCACCGAGGAACATAGAAACATAGTTTTTCACATAGAAAACTATGTGTTTTCTTCTAATGTGTGCTATGTGTCTCTGTGGTTCCATTAAGCCGATAGTCATTAAAAACAATATTATATTTCTGAAATTCGGTTTCATTAACCTTCCTCGTCCTGGTTTTTATTTATCAATCATTGCCTGCAATTTTTCTATCGGGAAATTTTCTTCAATGATATTTTTGAAATTCATATTGGAATGCTTTGGATCTCCTGGCATTAATTCAATAACAAAAAATTGGGGGACATATTTGGGCAACTCCTTACGAAAATAATTTGGATTCTCTGTTGCGAGCATGCAACCCCCTTCCGCTTCTGATTGGAAAACGGGTCCTTCATTCATGAGCAGCGGATCAATCCGCACAACAGCCGGGGCGTCAAGCAAACCGTCTTTTGTTGTTTTCTCCAGCGCATCATGCAGTTTTTTTAATGCTTCATTTTTTGCTTTTGTATTTCGAGCCTTTTGGTTATCTATCTCTTCCTGGGGAGAACGAAATTGAGCAGGTAAAGCCTCGTTGGCCTGTAGCATCTTTTTTGTAAGCTCATCATAAGACCTCGTAACGTATTGAATGGCTCTGTCCAGAAATTGTTTTCTTGTAACAGGTATATACGGCAAAATTCCATCACGGCTGATCAATACATAATGTTCAGAAGCTGCATCTGCATAAATTCCCCCTACATAAGACATCATATCATAACCTTTCCAATTTCCTGCTGCAAACATTTTTCTTTTAATCGGCCTGCCATCGATCCTCCATTCATCTCCGTCAGCATAATTCTGATTCAGGATCTCCAGGTCGTTCGCACGGATAACAATACTGCCACTGCCGCCTTCGGGATACATATTCATAATCTCATTTGGGTTGTCTGTGCAGTACCAGGGAAATAAAATACAACTGTAGCGGTAACGATAGACGGTGTTGGTCTTAGTTTTTGTTTCTTCAGGATCCCTATCCTGTACCGGGACAAATTTTACCTCATCTGCAAAAGATGTTTTGGCGAATTCTCCAACCCATCCTACATCGGCGCTTGTAGGTTCGGGATAAATTTGGCGAACGAGATCATTAATTGCATTCAGACGTTTCATCACCTCGTCATGATAATCATTCACACTGATCGGCGACAATTTTGGATCATGTATCAACCATTTCCCCTTGTAATTTTTGATGAATTCAGCCGAACAGGGAACAGAAATTTTTAGTTCGGGAAAATGAGGGTTCGGGTCTTTATTCTGCGCAGACAGTTGAATGGAGAAAAGAAGAAGAATGATGAGTTGTTTTATCATAAACAAATTATTTATCAATCATCGCCTGCAATTTTTCAAAAGGAAATTTAGTTTCCATCATCGTCCGGATACTTGCCTGCGGAGGCCAATCATCCCATGTCCATTCCACTACAAACAGTTGCGCCACGTACTTCGGCAGGTCCTTTCGTATGTAATCAGGATTTTCAGTTATGAGCATTCTGCCGCCTTCGTCTTCGGTTAGAAATATTTTGTCGTTGAAATAAAGCATCGGGGCTATGTTGTACACCAGCGCCGGGGAATCAAGCAATCCATCGGCAGTTGCTTTTTTTAATTCATCCTGGTAGCGCTTAAGGAACCGGACCTTGTCCTTTTCCAAATCTTCAAGTTGAATTTTAAGTTGTTCTTTATCCGGTTGCAACTGTTTGTATAATACTGTTTGATCATCAAAATATTTTTGAACGTACCTCAAACAGTAGCCCAGGTACTGTTTTCTTGTGACGGGAACATATGGAAGTGCCCCGTTACGGTGTATTAGCATCCAACGAATGCTTCCTCCTTCGGGGTTATAAATTATTTCATGACCATTTCTTCTTTCTTTCACGGCCAGTTTCGTTCTTACAAGGCGACCATCAACTGTCATCGTATCACCGCCCGTGCCACTGATTTGGTCTGAAATATGATCAAGCGTATTTGCATACACGTGAATAAAAGTTCCCGTTTCACCGGGAAAACCCCGAAACATTTCATTTTTATTTCTCGCGTTACAGAAATAGGGGAAAAACCCTGCTGTGTAATAATAGTTAGCAACGGAGGTTCCCTTTTCAAGATCATACGTGATCCCGCCACTGTAGGCTCGAAATTTTGCCGAGGCTCCAAACAAACCATCTCCTGTGCTCCGGTGCCAGGCTACATCGACACCAACGGGTTCGGGGTAGGTATTTAAGATCAGTTGATGAATCGCATCCAGTCTTTTGAAAACTTCGGGTTGCTCCTTTTTGAAAATTTTGGCATATAAAAGATCATTATTCTTGATCCATCTTCCGGGTGTTTTTTGTAACAAGTGCATCGTTACAAGGAGTCGTTGTTGTGATAGATTTTTGACTCCACGATGTATGTTGACTGATCAGGAATAGAAGAATGATGATTTGTTTTTTCATGTTGGTCATTTGGTTACAGTGGCGTATGTGTCACTTGGATAGTGACCAGCGCTCGCGTCATCTTTATGCCGTAGGCGCGATCGGGATCGTTTGGATCCACTGTACTATGCGTTGTTGAAATCAGGGTGGATGAACCGTTGGCTGCATTGAACGGGATCACTGTATTCCCTGTATTGTCTATCGGGGTAAGGCTTTGTTGCAACGATCGCCGTTTCTGGTTCATCACGTACTCCATCATGAGTCTGTCAAGGTTCTGGTCACCTGTTGAATTTGGCAGTTGCCTCATGTTTTGCATGTTCATCATCTCGCCGGCAGTGGTTGCCATTTCTTCCGAGTTTGTTTTAGCCTTTATGACTGCTACAAACATTTTGTTAACATATTGAAACATATCCAGCGAGTATTCCCTTCCAAAATCAGGCTTTGGATGTACGGCCATGAATGCTTTTGTGTCAGCATCTGTGTATCGTAGTTTATCCATGAGCACAGAATCGGGTTCACCCGTATTGCAAAACGTGATTTGAAAATTTGGAAACACCATGGCCATGTTGGCAGGCCCGCTATAACTGAATACAAGTGGTTCCTCCGGATCCCGATAAATTGTCTTCGTTCCATGTAGTACTTTCATAGTCATGTAGAAGCTGTCTTCATCTCTCCTAAGACCGGACTGGTTGACATCTGATATGTACAAATGCCATTTGCAGGTACTCCGACCCAGGCTCACAACTATTTTTTTAGATTCCAGCGCGCCGTCAGCAAGCAACCCACGACCGCCCTTTGCATCTTCGAGGGCGTATTCAAAATCCAGGTTTATAGAAAGAGTGAAACGGTTGAACTTGCGCAATTTCTCCATCCAGTTTTGAAAGAAATTCTCCGTAATCGCATAAGAGGGGCTAAGGAGTTTTTTGTTGTATTCATGGGAAAGATAAAGGCTATAGTCAAACACGACGTTGTAGTTTCTTGCTGCCATCTGATCTTTCATATACTTGTCAAAGGCCTGATTTTGCTGAATGACCTGCTTGATCCATTGAATACTCGCCCACGCATTTCGTTTTGAACTAACTATTGAAGGGTCATCGATGTCGCCCAACGTGTGTATCAGCATTTTTTGCAATGACAGCGTTGCCATTACAAGACCCTCTTCAACATAAATATCCGGATTGATATACTCGTTGGTTAATTTTTCCAGTTTTATGCGGCATCTTTCGACGACCAGGTCATACGCTTTCACAATATCGGGTCTCAGGTTTGCGGGCACTGGCCGACCGGCGTTGATTGCCATACCCTGTGTATAAATAGCCTCGAGATAGTTTAACAGTTGGCGCTCCTCTTTCCAAAAATCCTGCTCAAGCCAGGCAGCCAAATGGTCTTCGTAGTTGTGCCGTGCGTCCGCATCGCAATCACAAAGATCATTGGGGCGCTTTGGAGGCAGCTCGATATTTTGGACAGTGGCCACGCTGGCCATATAGTTGACCAGTCGCGTGTGCCAGGTTTCAAGGATGACATTAGGCTCTGGCGGCGGGACGTCAAATGCATTACGGGCCATGTCATAGTATCTTGTCTTGAAGAGATCATATTCCTCGTAGGCTTTGAAAATTTCGGGCCACATAAAAAAACTGTTCATCACTCCACCCATGGCGAGGGCAAATTGGCTCTTCCATCGGGGAGTCGAGGCCAGTGTAGTGAGCAGGCCATAATAGTTTGAATCCGCTTTTTTTTCAGGTTGTACGATGACTCTATTTTGCTGCGGGATATACTGCACAAGCATTCCGCCTGGTGTAATGAGTGTATTGGCATTGACTCGTTTCCCGGTATACCACAGGAGCTGATCTTTGGCATTGTCTTTTGTCGGGGCAGGGACCGGTTGCTTTAGCCGGATAGGCGTGAAAGGTGAAATATAGGCAGGCTCGGATTTCCCTGAAGAAGGCAGCGATTTTGGAATTCGATTTCCAGAAAGATTAGTCTGTTCGAGCACGGTCACCATTTTTTCCAGCATCGACAATTGCTTTTCCATTTCTTTTATCGAACCCGGGTCTTCATTGTTTGCTTTCGATTCAGCGATCTGCTTCTTTAAGTCGGCAACCTGCTGTCTTGCATCCTTAAGCGCTTCGGTTTTCTGGGCCTCAGTTTCTTCCTGCGTTGGCGTTTGAGTAAAAGCAACAATGGAAAATAGCAGTGAAATGAGTAAAAAAGTGAATACACGCATGATTGGAATTTTTTGGAATTAGATCTTAATAAATTCTACTCTCCGGTTATTTGCCTTCCCCGCAGGCGTATCATTTTTATCAATCGGCTCACTTTCACCTTTGCCGTCTGTCTCCATTCGACTTTCATCAATGCCGAAATCTTTTGCCAATGACGCTTTCACCGCCGCCGCCCTGCGTTTGGAAAGATCAAGGTTTGCGGCGTCGTTTCCATCTGCGTCGGTGTGACCAATAATCTTCACTTTGAGGTCAGTGAATTCTTTCATGATATCGGCCATTTCCTTGAGTGTGCCGTAGGATTCCGGCTTTATTTTATCACTGTTCACGTCAAATAATATTCCGTGTGTTACCCATTTATTTTGTTCCAATATTTTTTTGCGTGTATCAGGTGCACCGACAGCAAGACGAAGATTGCTGATTGCATAAAGATTTTTTTCATCAACATCGGGCTGATAATAAACAATGCTGTTATAATTTACATCGGGCGTCAGCGCCTTGGGGATATCCAACACTTTTTCTTCGTTGAAATAAACACGCAACCGTTCTTTTTGGCGCCACACAGAAACATGACAGGGTTTGTTTTTATCAGCAACCTGATGAGTTGTTATCTGGAGACCCGCATCGGGGGTACCGTTTTTCTTGCGGTTATAGTTAACTGCAGCATCGTTTCCGTTTCCGCCATAAACGGAGAAATAGTAATAGTTGTTTGCATACGACCATTCCTGAATTTTTTCCCGGTTGGATAACTCGCAAATTACAGTATGGAAGGTGCCCCATCCACCCACTTTATTGCCATTTATGCAAAACAAGTCATACTCGAACGTGAAATTATCAGGTAGCGAGTCGATAAACTCCGGCATGAAGCCCCCGGCTCGTGGCATCATAAGCCAATGTCCCTGGTTTTTATCAATGGTTACTATTTCACCTGATGAATTGGTATTCCATTTATCGGGAAAATCGCCAACAGCATCCTGGGCAAAATCTTCAAATACAATAATCTTTTCCCCGGGAACAAAATCGTATTTGCTGTATGTTTTCATTGTTGCCGGTTCAGCTTTATCGCCGCCACCTGTATTGCCACTTGTCTCCCCGCTTCCTTTTTCATCTTTTTTTCCTTTTGTTGCATCATCGACTGTTTTGTCAACTTTATCTTTTAATTTTTTTAATAACTGTGCCTGCGCGAAAGAAAAAGCAGTGAATAACCCAAGCAACAGGATTATCTTTTTCATACAGTGAATTTTTAATAAGGGAAAATATTTTGCAGTATTGAAGATAGATGACTGCTTATCCCAGGTCAATAGGGAAAAAATCAGTATTTGCTATAACAAATGTTATAGAAGAGGGGATCAGTTTCGGTCGAAGTATTTGTTCACTGCTTCAGTACGGTTATGTACATGCAGCTTTTCATAAATATTGTGCAGGTGCTGGCGCACGGTTCCATGACCAATGTAAAGCCGATCGGCAATTTCTTTATACAATAACCCATCAGCCAATAACTGCAGCACTTCATTTTCCCGGTCAGAGAGAACTTCTTTTTTGGCTACTTTTTTTTCGTGGAGAAAAATATTGAGCAGCTTGCGTGCGATGTTGCTGCTCATGGGTGATCCTCCCTGGTTCAGTTCTTTTATGCTTTCGACTATTTGCTCAGGTTTCGTTCTTTTGAGCAGGTAACCCGTAGCTCCTGCCTGCATAGCCTGCAGCACTTTCTCATCATTTTCATAGACGGTGAACATCATGAATTGTGTCCCCGGGCATTTTTCCTTTACAGTCTTTATGCAATCAATCCCACTCATGCCGGGCAGGTTGATATCCATGACCACAATATCAGCCTGCAAATGCGGAAGTCGCTCAACGGCTGATTCGGCATCTTCGAAACTGCCGACCATCAGAAGTTCTCTATCCGAGCTCACCAGGTCAACTAAACCTTCTCTTATTTCAGCGAGATCTTCCACTATGGAAACACGTACAGGCATAAATGATTAAAATTAATGGTAACGACTTCAATTACCAATAGGACGAACGTTATAATTATACTGAATATGCCAATAACACGAATTAAGCGCGAATTACACGAACTTTTAGAAAACTACTCTTTTATAGGTTAACGACCTTTCGCAAAATTTATAATGATTCCTAATTTAATTCCTGAGGCTTTCAGATAGTTGATAGTTTGAACAATAAAACTATCAATAATAAAATTTGTCGACTTTACTTCGAGAATTATAGAGTTCGTGTCATTCGGTAAAAATTCGTGTCATAAAACAAATGGAATGGTCAATATAACCTTTGTTCCTTGTTCATTTACAAAATTTACGTTGCCATCTATTTCTTCCATTCGCCTGCTTATATTTTCCAGGCCGTTACTGAAGGCACGACGGTTGTTCCAGTCAATCCCCCTGCCATTATCATGAATGATGATCTTTATCATTTTTTCCAGTTCCACCGAGAAACAAACTTTTGTTGCGCCGGCATGTTTTACAATATTGTGAAGACATTCTTTTACCGATAAAAAGATATTGCGACGCATCTCACCCGTTATAAATGTACCCGGAAGGTGAAGCGGTGTGTTTGCTTCGCATTCTATGTTGTGATTGGCGAGATACTCCACGGCGTACGACCGGGTGTACGCGATAAGATCGGCAAGCGTGTCATTCTTTTCATTCAGGGCCCACACGATCTCTCCCATTTTTTCCGACATTTCATCTGAGAATGATGTTATTTTCTGCAATTCCGTCTTTACACTTTCATCGTTTATTTTCTTATTGAGAATGGACTGGCTTAAAAATCTTATTCTCGATAAACCAGCGCCAAGATCATCATGCATATCGGTGGCGATCCTTGTTCTTTCTTTTTCGATGGCTTGTTGTTTTTCAAACTCACGTTTCTGCTTCCTGATCTTAAGATTGAAATACGATCTTGAAACCAGCCATCCAATCGACAATAAAAATAGCAGTAAGGCTGCTTTAAAAAATGACGTCTGCCAGAACGCCCTGGATATTTCTATTTTGAGTGTTTTGTCATAAGGACTAATTCTTCCCCACGCATCACTTACACGAAGATGAAAAGTATAATGACCGGGTGGTATTTTGCTGTACCGTGTATAATGCACAGTCCCGCCCTTGATCCAATCTTCATCATACGCCTCCAATTTGTATTCAAATTGGCAATCTGATGCATGTTGAAAAGCAATGGAAGAAAAATCAAATGAGAAAGTATTTTTTCTGAACGACAGGTTGAGTTTTTCTATTTCATTAGAATTTGGACCTGAAGTATGTAAGACATCATTGATGTAAATGCCTGTTAGCTGTGGGAGGGGCGGATAAATTGAATCTCTTAGCTGATCCGGGAAAAATGAAACCAGGCCGTTGGTTGACCCGGCTATGCACTTTTGATCATCGTTCAGAACAACTGCGGAGGGGATAAATTCATTTGCAGGTAAACCATCTTCAACGGTAAATGTTCGTCCCAGTCCATTCTTTTCGTCAAAAAAATAAAGTCCTTTGTCTCCAAATACCCAGAACCGATTATTTTTTTTAAACACACTGCTCACATCCAGGAACGGCAACTTGTTATTGAAGCCCGCTTTCTGTATTCGAAAATCATTACTATTAAGGAAGTACAAGCCATCATTTGTTGCCAGGTAAATGATCGAATCACCTTTCTCATTGAAGTACTGATTGATCGTCGGCATAAAACGAATTGATCGAATGAGATCAAATTCTTTTCCTTGCCTGCCAGGCTTTAGAACGTATAAAGAGTCCCCAAGGGATTTTACATAAATGCAATCATTATGATCCTGGAACAGCGGGCCAAAGCCGGTATAGGATCCCGGGTTTCAGAAAATGAATTGGCTTGATAACAGGGTTGCCCGTTTCAGTTGCCAAATGATAAAGGCCAACGTATGTTGAAAAAATAACAGAGCCATCATTAAGCGCGATAATATCCTTGATCCAGATGCTACCCTGGACCTCATCGCTTATCAATTCATATTCTACCGGATGCATTCTATTGGCCGAAATTTCATAATTGTATAGTCCCCTGCTTGTAGCGCACCATATGTTGCCATTCTTGTCAAAAAGGATCTTATATATTGAGCCATTAAAACTCTCGCCATTTTCCTGGAGAGGGATCTTATGCATCACTATCTTAAATTCCGGGTTTAGTATCCAGAATCCGGGTGCTGATGCCAGCATACACCATATTTTTTTATGCGCATCACTGCCCAACCATGAAATGTCGTTGTTGCTGTTCCAAGATTGTGTTTCGTTTTTGGAGATATGATTTGCGAAAAAAATACTTTGAGTGTTAGCATAGCTGCTTCCATCCCCATAACTGCCACACCAGATATTACCCATTCTGTCAAAATAGAGCGAAACAATATTGTCACTGCAAATGCTGAAGGGGTCTAGTTTACTATTTCTGAAATTATCGATGAATTGACCTGTTCTAATATCAAATGTGTAAACTCCCTGGGGGCCGGTTGCCACCCATAATTGTCCTTGTGGTGAAAGCGCCGCATATCGTAATTCCTTTACACTCTCTTTTTGCCGTGTGTTAAAAACATGGTACTCATTAATGGTGGGATTCAGCTTCACAAGCCCTTCATTGGTAGAAAGCCAAACGGTAGTATCATTTTGCTGAAAAACGTTGGATACTACTAATTCAAAGTTATTGAACAAGCCACCCTTACCAGAGAAATATGTTTGTTGTTTGATCAGTTTATTGTTTTGGTAAACCTGGTGAATGGTTCCTTTATCGTATGCAGACCATATGTTCACGATGTCCCCCGATCCTTTATACAGCAAGCCATGATAAGTATTGAATTCAGAAATAAATGAAGTGTTTCTGTATTTTAAGTTCAATGATCTCACCGATCTTGTCTTCGTATCCAAAAACCATAACTCATCTGCGGAAATGAAGCCCAGGAGTACACAATAAGTGTCGTCTTTTGTACCATCAGGCCTGTCAACACCAAAGTGCACAAAAGAATTATTGTTCCGGTTATAGTGGTCGATTCCCTTTTCATTACCTATCCATATTTGTTGCGCTGAATCTTCAAGTATGCTGGAAATAAAATTTCCTGAAATAGATGTACTATCCTGGTCGCTATGCAAAAAATTGATGACCTTGATGCCATCGTACAGCGAAAGCCCGTTTTGAGTGCCGATCCACATATATCCACGGCTATCCTGCAAAAAATGGTAAACAATATTTTGAGTCAATCCATTTTGGACGTTGAGATGTTTAAAATGATAGCTTCGGTTAAACGATTGTGCTTTTAAATCGGCGGCGATTAAAATGATGATAATTACCAATAGAGTATGACCTGCCCTGGAGATCATTGGTGGAATTGCTCCTTAAATTTAAGAAATTGAACGCAGGTAATATTATGAGAACAGAAGTCCTTCTCCGCTCTTTCCTTTAAAAATTTTACCAAGATGGCGATATGCCTTCTCCGTTGCTTCCCTTCCTCTCGGGGTACGTTGTAAAAAACCTTCCTGGATAAGGAATGGTTCATATACCTCCTCAAGTGTCCCGGCTTCTTCGGCGACAGCCGTTGCAATCGTTGTAATTCCAACGGGGCCGCCCTTAAATTTTTCGATGATGGTGAGCAGGATCTTATTATCCATATCATCCAATCCATACTCATCTACATTCAACGCTTTTAATGCATGTTGTGTAATGGCGAGATCAACTACCCCATTGCTTAGTACCTGTGCAAAATCTCTCACCCTTTTTAATAATCCATTAGCGATCCTTGGTGTGCCCCGGCTTCTCCCGGAAATTTCTTTTGCAGCATCTGAGGTGATCCTCACTCCTAAAATAGCTGCAGAGCGGTTGATGATCTTCTGAAGAGTTTCTGCAGAATAATATTCAAGTCTCGATTTGATGGCAAAGCGGGAAAGCAGGGGCGCCGTCAACAAACCACTTCTCGTAGTGGCACCAATTAATGTGAACGGATTCAAATTGAGTTGTATGCTTCTCGCACTGGGACCACTGTCGATCATGATGTCAATACGATAATCCTCCATAGCCGCATACAGGTATTCTTCAACTACAGTACTCAAACGGTGTATCTCATCGATAAATAGAACATCGTGCGGCTCGAGGTTGGTAAGCAGACCGGCAAGGTCTCCCGGCTTTTCAATTACCGGGCCTGAAGTTTCTTTGATGTTTACTCCTAATTCATTCGCCACAATCCGCGACAGGGTAGTCTTTCCCAAACCGGGAGGACCATGAAATAAAATATGATCAAGGGCCTCTGATCGCATTTTTGCTGCCTTGATAAAGATCTTCAGATTGTCAATGATCTGTTGCTGGCCTGAAAATTCCGCAATCTCTTTTGGACGTATGCTATTCTCAAACTCCTTTTCAACCGGGGTCAACTGGGATTTGTCAGTATGCAAATTCGGATTGTTCATGCGTATAAGTTCCGACTTTATTTTTTTATTAAGACAAGGCCGGCGATGATCAGTAATGCTCCAATGATCTTTGGTATGGACACAGGACGTACAATAGAACCAAGCAAGCCAAAGTGATCAATAAGCAACGATATAAAGATCTGTCCGGCAACTACCAATGCAAATGTAAGCGCAACCCCTTGTTGTTGATTCACAAATATGATGCAGGCGACATAAATGGCCCCGAGCAGACCGCCTATCCAGACATACCAGGGAGAAACCGATAATAACTTCATATTTGTGAAAGCACTATAATTGCCGAAAAAGTTGATAATAAAAAGACAAATAAGTCCAACCAGGAAACTCAGCAATGAACTGATCAACGGTCCGCCTGTTTGTTTGCCTAACTTTGTATTCAGAACAGCCTGCACGGGAAGTATTGCCCCAATGAATAATGTTGAGAACATGAGGATGTAGCGCATCGAAAGAAATTTCTATGAAGTTAATTTGAAACCTACAGGAATATTCAAACTTTATTTGAAAAGATTTGTTGAAGAGTAAAAGTCATTTTTCATAAAAAGATCTTGGAGGAATTGTTATGAAAGTCGGTATTCTCGGATCAGCGGCTGTTGGCCAGGCTTTAGGAAAAGCGTTTTTGGCGGAAGGTAATGAAGTGATGATCGGTACAAGAGATGTATCTAAGGATAGTCTGGTAAAATGGCAAAAAGAAAATCCTACTGGCAAATTGGGTTCATTTGCCGATACGGCAAAATTTGGAGAATTGATTGTTCTTGCCGTCAGCGGTGATGTGGCTGAAAAAGTCATTGAACTCGCAGGCAAAGAAAATTTTTCAAACAAAGTAGTGATAGATACCACAAATCCCATTGCAAAGGCACCTCCCGAAAATGGTGTCCTGAAATTCTTCACCAGTCTTGACAGATCGCTGATGGAAGATCTTCAAGAATTATTGCCCGACGCAAAATTTGTAAAGGCATTCAACAGTGTGGGTAATGCCGTGATGTATAAGCCAAAGTTTTCAGGAACAAAACCAACTATGTTTATCTGTGGCAATGACGAAGGTGCGAAAAAAACCGTGACCGATATTCTCAGTTCTTTCGGACATGAGACAGAAGACATGGGAAAGGCAGAAGCCGCGAGAGCTATTGAACCTCTTTGCATGCTATGGTGTATTCCGGGCTTTCTCCGCAATCAATGGACGCATGCCTTCAAGCTTCTAAAAAATTAAAATGACATTTGAGGAGTTTCAAAAAAGTTTGAGTGCTTCTTCTCCACCGGATAATTTACCCGGGTATCTTCAATCTCTTTGGTATGATGCAAAAGGAGATTGGAACAGGTCACATGAAATCATCCAGGATATTGAAGATGAAACGGCTGCGTGGATACATGCTTATCTGCATCGCAAAGAAGGTGATATGGGAAATGCCGCCTACTGGTATCGGAAAGCTGGTAAGAACAGGCCCATTACTTCTTTGCAGGATGAATGGAAAAATATTGTGAGTGCATTACTTTGAAGGAACTTTATGTAATTCGTCCGGATAAATAAATATTTCCTGGTGAAACTATTTTCTCTGTTACTTTTTTTCCCCTTTACATTGTTTATTTCTGCACAAAATAAACTAAACTATGATGTTTGTGTGTATGGTGCCACATCTGCCGGCGTGATTGCAGCTTATAGTGCAGCAAAAATGGGAAAGAAAGTGATCCTGGTTGAGCCCGGCAAACATTTGGGTGGTCTTACCTCAGGAGGTCTTGGTTATACAGACATTGGTAATAAATATGCGATCACTGGGCTGGCTCTTGACTTTTACAGGAGAACGGGAAAGCATTATGCGAAATTTGAGCAATGGATATTTGAGCCGCACGTAGCCGAAGAAATTTTCAATGATTATATTAAAAGAGCAAATGTTGCCGTATTATTTGAGTACAGAATTGTCACTGCAGAAAAAAATAGTGGTTTCGTCAAAGAAATAATCCTGGAAAATTCTTCAAAGCCTTCAGCGTCATCAAACAAGATCGTGGCGGCAAAAATGTTTATTGATTGCAGCTATGAAGGAGACTTGATGGCAAAAGCAGGAGTTTCTTATACCGTTGGAAGGGAATCGAATAGTACGTACAATGAAACATACAATGGCGTGCAATTAATGGAAGGCCATCAGTTTCCTGATGGAATTGATCCTTATAAAACTCAAGGCGATTCAACAAGTGAATTGCTTTGGGGAATTAGTAATGAAAAACTTGCTGCCACTGGAAGTGGAGATAAAAAAGTTCAGGCATACAATTACAGGATCTGTCTTTCCAATGATCCGGAAAATCTGTTACCAATTCGTCGCCCGGAAAATTATGATTCTACACGGTATGAATTGCTTCTTCGCCTGTTTAATGCCCAGCCTCAAAAAAGAACTTTGAATGATTATTTCATTTTCAGTAAAATGCCCAATCATAAAACAGATATCAACAACCGCGGAGGATTTTCAACTGACATGATTGGCGTAAACTACAATTACCCGGAAGCTGATTACAATGAAAGAAAAAAAATTATCAGGCAGCACGAAGATTATACAAAAGGATTGCTGTATTTCTATGGTCATGATGCCCGTGTGCCAATTGAATTAAGAAATGAGATGTTGAAATATGGCTATCCAAAAGATGAGTATAGAGATAACAATAATTGGTCGCCCCAGCTTTATATCAGGGAAAGCAGGAGAATGATTGGAATGTATGTGATGACACAGGCCAATTGCCAGGGCCGTGAAGTAACAGACGATGGCATAGGCATAGCTGCTTACACAATGGATTCTCACAATTGCGAACGCATTGTAGTAAATGGAATGGTAAAGAATGAAGGCAATGTCGAGATCGGTGGGTTTGGGCCTTATCCTATTTCATATCGCTCAATCATTCCCAAAGAATCAGAATGCAAAAATCTTTTTGTGCCTGTGTGTTTATCAGCAAGCCATATCGCTTATGGTTCTATAAGAATGGAGCCAGTATTCATGACTTTGTCACAATCGGCCGCTGTGGCAGCTTCTATGGCAATTGACAAAAAGCAAACGGTTCAACAGGTGGATGTAAAAAAGCTGCAGCAATTTCTCAAGGCAGATCCTCTGCTGGACGGAAGCACTCCTGAAGTGGTCACAGACAATGACGACTCTGCGCATGTAACAATAACAGGAAGCTGGGAAAAAGTAAAAACCGGAGGATATGGCCCATCCTTTTTACGCACTGATGCTTCGGATGAAGAAAGAAAAATAGAATTTCGCCCTGAAATTGAGGTTGACGGTATTTACAAGCTGTATGCTTATCTCCCACAAATTGAAAATATGAGTTCAAAGACCCAATTCATAATTTTCGATGGAAAAATTTCAAAAAATGTTCTTATCAAAAAATCAGATCTGCGGGTAGAAGGACAAACTTCCGGTGGATGGGTAGAACTTGGAAAATTTAATTTGCCAAAAGGAAGAAAAATATCTGTGATCGTGACAAATAAAAATGTCAATGGAAGCATAGCTGCGGATGCAATACTTTTTAAACCGGCGAAATAAAATGATAAGACTCATTTTTTCAGATAAATGACCCTCCCTTCCTTTGCAGATTTTTTTGCAGCTTCCAATATTTCCACCACGATCATATTATTTTGCAGAGAAGAAAGATCCGTTGGCTTAACTGTTACTTCCCCATGTATTACCGCAGCCAAATAAGCAAATGGATCATTAAAAGGACGCGCAGGCGGAGGCACGACCTTGTAATCTTCTTTTCTCTCGGGAGAGGTTTTCGTTTTTATTCCATTGCGGTCCGAGATCGTATAGCCGTGTTGTCCATATATCTCCATGTCCTTTCTTCCAAACGGCCAGTTCCATGATGCCTGTATAATTCCCTGGGCCTTCGGGTAAGTAACCACTATCGTGGCTTCGTCATCCACTTTTGGATAGATATCCGGTTTTATCTGCTGCAGCACTGCAAAAACAGATAATGGTTTTTCCCCCTTCATCAGCCAGGTAATGAGATTAGCGCCATAACATCCAAAATCTATTACGGCACCTCCTCCGTTCTTTACCGGGTCTGTTAACCATTGAAAAAAATCTTTACTCACACCAATTTCTTTGGGACCCTGGTGGCCATCGTGTATCACCACCTTCCTGATTTCACCGATGGAATCCAGCATTTGGACCACGTTGGCGTTGCTGCCATACCATGTGGTTTCATAGTTGGTGAGCAGATGAATATTATATTTTGATGCCAATGCCTCCATCTGTTTTGCATGATCCACACTCACTGCAAGTGGCTTCTCTACCATTACATTAATTTTCCTGGGTGCACAGGCTTTTACCACTTCAAGATGCTCGTAGATACTATTGAATGCACAAACTGCTTCGGGTTTGCATTTTATCGAGCATTTCTTCGAGCGATGGATAAAGCAAACTCAGAGGCAGATCATACTTCTTAAAATACTTTTCAGCGAGTTCACGATTGCTTTCCGCAACACCTACAATTTGTATATCGCTGTCGTGTGCACGACTTAGTAACCCTCCCACATGATCATGGGTAAGTCCTGCAATTCCGATGCGAAGTGGTTTTGTATTTTGACAATACGCGCTAATAGCTAAAGAAATAAATAGTGCCGAAAAAAAAGACCTCCGTTTCATGAAAGAAAATTACTTACAAAAGATGAGAAGAGCGTAAATTAAATTCCGTTCCAAAAGTGGATCACTTCGTGTATTTCATCATTTGCAGGACCAGGTCAGGATCGGGGCAATTGTTCAGGAATTTTTCTTTTTCAGAGAACCTGCAGACACCGGGATAATCACCTCTCCTCCCGATAGCTACCTGCCTGCCGGTAGGCAAGGTCGGGACTTCCATATCAATGATGATCTGGAAATGTAAATGTGGAGGCCACTGTCCGTTTTCCATCGGAATTCCGAATTCACCTATCACATCTCCTTTTCTGACATTTCCGCCCTCCTGAAGATTTCTTATGGAATTCAAACTCAGGTGACCGTATAAAGTATGAAATGAAATCTCTTCAATATTATGACTAAGAACCAGGGTAGCGCCATAATCTCCAAAATGATTATTGAACGCAAAACTGTGCACAACGCCATCGCACGGAGCCATTACCGCTGTGTAGTGCTTTCCCCAAATATCAATCCCCAAATGCAATCTTCTTGGCTCGGCCTCCCCCTTACCCCCTCCCGTAGAGGGGGAAACTGGATCAAAGACCCTGCTTCGATCATACAGCTCACGATATTCACCATAACCTCCAATTCCAAATTTTGCATTTGCTGATCGCAGTTTCTGATTTATATAGTTAGCAAATCGTTGCGTATCATTTACTAATTCTTCAGACAGCTCTTTATTATTCTTTGTAAAATCCATCAATAACAATTGATCTTTTTCAGCATGGAAAGGAACCACCCGGTGAAACTCCGGTTGACAATGTTGTAAGATAGCTGTGACAGTCTTTTTCATTCCTAATCGGGTAATCCAGGATTTTGATCAATAGTTTAACAAATTTCTTACTTTGCTTGCATATGAAGCTGCTGAGTCCCGCCATATCCTCACTTGCCCGAATGAGGCTTTGGCGCATTGAAGGATGGAAGAACAATCCCATTGATGCGCAGCGCGAAGTTTTGCAGGACCTTGTCACCTCGGCACAATATACCGAGTTCGGTCGCAAGTATAATTTTTCAAAGCTCTTCAATATAAAGTCATACAAACAGGCGGTTCCTATTCATGAGTACGACGACATCAAACCTTACATCCAGCGCATCATGAATGGTGAGCAAAATATACTCTGGAACACGCCGGTGTATTGGTTTGCGAAGAGCAGCGGTACCACCAGCGATAAAAGCAAATTTATTCCCCTCAGTGAAGAGAGCCTGGAAGATACGCACTACAAAGGAGCCAAGGATGTGCTGACAATGTATTATAATTTCAAGCCTGAATCAGAGATGTTGACCGGCAAGGGATTGGTGATCGGGGGGAGCCATACCATCCATAAATTCAATCATGAAGCTCAGTATGGCGATCTGAGTGCCGTATTGCTACAAAACTCACCTTTTTGGGCGCATTGGCTGCGCACTCCTGATCTCAGCATTGCATTAATGGATGAGTGGGAAAACAAAATTGAAAAGCTGGCTGAAAATACGATCAGGGAAAACGTAACTTCTATTTCCGGTGTTCCTACCTGGACGCTGGTTTTATTAAAAAGAATTTTGGAGATCACCGGTAAACAAACCATCAGCGAAGTTTGGCCCTCTCTTGAATTGTACATGCATGGTGGTGTTTCATTTACTCCTTATAAGGATCAGTTCAAAAAGGTAATTGGCAAAGACATCAGTTACCTGGAAATGTACAATGCCAGTGAGGGTTTTTTCGGCGCGGATGAAATTCCCGGGGATGAAGGCATGCTGTTATTTGTAGATCATGGAATTTTTATGGAGTTTATGCCTGTAAGTGAATATGAAAAACCGGAGCCACGCACACTCGGTTTGCAGGATGTAGAACCAGGAAAAAATTATGCCCCTGTCATTAGCACCAACGGCGGGTTATGGCGTTATTTATTGGGTGATACAATTCAGTTCACCTCGTTAAAACCATTTCGGATAAAAGTGACCGGCAGGTTGAAACATTTTATTAATGCCTTTGGAGAAGAGGTGATCGTTGATAATACTGATAAAGCACTTGCCATTGCGAGTGAAAAATCTGGAGCAGTAGTAAATGATTACACGGCAGCCCCGGTCTATTTCTCGGATGCAGCAAATGGTGCCCATGAATGGTTGGTCGAATTTGACAAGGAACCTACTGATCTTAGCGAGTTCACCACTGAGCTTGACAATGCACTACAACAAGTAAACAGCGACTATGAGGCCAAGCGGTACAAGGATATTGCGCTAACAAGGCCTATCCTTCACATTTTGAAAAAAGGGGTTTTCAATCAATGGCTGAAAGAAAAAGGAAAGTTAGGAGGTCAGCATAAAGTTCCGAGACTCAGCAATGACAGGAAATTTATTGAAGAAATAAAATTGCTGATGTAAGAACAAAAGTTGAACGGAGCGTCGCAACGAAAGATCAATAGGATTATTTTTGCTGGCCACCTGCCTACACCTCCACTCAGACAGGCAGGTCTAAAAGATAGTTATGAAATTACTTGAAGGAAAAGTCGCCATCGTAACGGGAGCCGCCCGTGGAATTGGTGAAGGCATCGTGTTAAAATTTGCCGAGCACGGAGCTCATGTTGCATTTACTTATGTGAGCGATAGCAGTTCTGAAAAGGCAAAAGCCCTGGAAGAAAAGATCAAGGCACATGGCACAAAGTGTAAGTCCTATAAAACAAATGCAGGCGATTATGCGCAATGTGAGGCATTGGTAAATGACGTGCTGAAAGAATTCGGTACTGTAGATATTTGTGTGAACAATGCAGGCATTTCAAAAGATAATTTATTGCTGCGAATGACCCCTGAACAATGGGATGAAGTAATGCAGGTGAATCTGAAAAGTGTTTTCAACATGACGAAGCAGGTGATACGACCCATGATGAAGGCAAAGAAAGGCAGCATTATAAATATGAGCTCCATTATTGGGTTAATGGGAAATGCAGGGCAGGGAAGTTATGCTGCTTCCAAAGCAGGTATCATTGGCTTTACCAAATCGGTAGCAAAGGAATTGGGAAGCAGGAATATCCGCTGCAACGCCATTGCTCCAGGTTTCATTGAAACGGACATGACCGGTTATCTGAAAGATGGTGAGCAGGCGGAAAAATATAAAGCCGGGATCCCTTTGGGAAGATTCGGGAGTTCAGAAGATGTTGCTAATGTGACTTTGTTCCTCGCATCGGACCTGAGTTCTTATGTGACCGGCCAGGTGATCAATGCCGATGGCGGCATATATATGTAAAGCCATAAACAGATTCGGCTAAAAAGGAAATTTCACCAGGATCAGTTTGAAGAAATGCTGCAAAGGCACTAAGACACTAAGTTGCATAAAAGCCTTTGTGATTCTTTGCGACTTCGCGCCTTCGTGGCTGCTAACTCCCCAAAGGGAGAACCGCCCACCCATCTTTAGGTTTTTGAACTCCCTGCTTTTTTGAAAAAAATTGGGTGCTTCTAAACTGACAGCACTTATTTTGTATTATGAATACAAAAGAGAAAATTCTTTTTATACTGATCTTATTTTTCCTCACTACTTTATTTCTTCCCTGGCTAAAACTCGCAAATATATTTGCAGCAATATTTCTCGGGGTATATTCATTCTTTTTTGATTCATTCGGGGAAGATCCTTTTGCCATCCGGAAAGAAGACTTATCAAACTCATTCAAAGAAAAATGGCAAATACTGAAGGGAAGAAAATACCTGTTGTGGATGTTTCTTTTTTTCATCATGGTCGTGATCAGTGTATTCCTGTCTTCTAATTTTCACAAAGGGCTTCGTTACCTGGATCCGAGATTACCGCTTGCTTATTTTCCCGTGAGTGTTGGCCTTTTGCAATTAAAAAAAGAGTTTAAGGAAAAAATATTGCTTGGGTTTGCATGGCTGACCACATCTATCATGCTGCTTTGTCTTTGCTGGTCATTACAACGCTCTGAATTTTTTAAAAAACCTGAATTTTTATACAACGATTCATTTACTGAGATCCTAAAACAGCAATCCATCTATATCTCTCTATTGGTAAACCTGTCCATTTATATTTTTTCCTACCATATCCTTTACAAAAAGGCCCGGTATAAAGGATGGATGATCTTTGCGGTTATATTTCTTTTTGCAATTAGTTATTTATTGGCCAGCCGGAATCTTATGCTGGTACTATATGCATTTACGATCGCCTTTGCCTTCTATTACATTTTTAAACAAAAAAAATATCTTGAAGGAGCCACACTTATAGTCGGCTTGTTACTTGGTCTATTTATGATCTTTAAAATTTTCCCTAAAACATTCAACCGCTATAAAGAGCTTACTTATACTCAATTTGATTACAAAAGCATGGGGAAAGAAAGCCATTACAATATGGAGGTAACAAAAGACCAGTGGAATGGCGCGAACTTCAGGATGGCTGCATGGAGATGCGGCTGGGAGTTATTTTTAAGCAGTCCCATAAAGGGGGTAGGCATCGGTGACAAAAAAGATATATTAATGGACAAGTACCGGGAGAAAGATTTCCAGTTTGCGTTGAAAACACAGAAGAACGTACACAACAATTACCTGGATATTTTATACAGCATGGGGGTGATCGGCCTAAGTCTTTTCCTGGCTGGCTGGGTGATTCTTCCGTTAATTTATGCAAAGCGATACAAAGACTGGTTAAGCATATTCATCATACTCACATTTGCCATAGCATGGGTCACTGAAATCTATTTTGACCGTAGCCTGGGTGGAATGTTGACAGGATTTTTTATTCCTTTTTTACTTGCTGATAAGCAAACGCTCCGATAGCTGTGGCGCAGTTTATAAAGAGCTATCGATAAATCGAATGCCACCAACTGTGGCACGGCTAGTGAAGCTATCCGGCTTTCGTTTATTGATTATCGGTTTTATAGAGTTCGATGGCCTTCTCCGTGTCTCCGAAAAATTCTATTTGCCCGTATTTCATAAAGGCTGAGCGGTTACAATATTTCCTGATCACTTCCATACCGTGGCTAACAAGAACAACAGTTCTGCCCTGTATCCATGAGCTCTCAAAAATCTTGACTGCTTTTTCCTGGAATTTCATGTCACCCACAGAAAAGATTTCATCGAGAAACATAATATCAGCACCTGCATTTACCGCGATCGAGAATGCGAGCCTGGCCATCATTCCGGAAGAAAAGAATTTAACCTTGGTATCTATAAAATCCTTTATTTCGGCGAAGTCAACAATTGCATCAAACAGTTTATCCACTTCTTTTATCTTTAAGCCAAGTACCGAACCCGACACATAAATATTTTCTCTTGCCGTAAGTTGATGGCTCATGCCTATTCCTAAATTCATCAGCATGGTTGAGCCATTGATCTTTATATGACCGGTATCTGTCGGATAAACACCGGCTAACACTTTGGTCAATGTAGTTTTCCCGGAACCGTTCCGGCCAATTAACCCGATACATTCACCTTTATTAATTTCAAGCGAAGTATTTTTTAAGGCAAGAACATCCTTTCTCCTCGGCGGATTAAATAAGTTAAATAACCGGTGTTTTACCGTATTGTGACTGTCTTCAGAGATATGAAAGGTCTTACTGATATTGCTTGCTGTAATAGCGATCCCGTTTTCCATGGGTTATAGTTTTTCAGCGGCCTTAGAACCAAGCCTGTTTAAAAAAATTATGCCGAGCAGTAGAACAAATATGGCGTATGCATAATCAAAACCCATCAGTTGAAAATCAGGTTGTGAATGTTCCATCATTACTCTGCGGGCATTAATGATAATTCCCGCTATAGGGTTGCCATACTCCAAAAAAGGAAGAGATTCTTTAAATGTGGATAGCCGGTAAAAAATAGGTGAAAGAAAAAATAAAAATGAAGTAACCACCATCCATATTTGCGAAATGTCTTTAGCAATAATATAGATAGTGGAAAGAATGAGAGACATTCCAAGAGATAAAATAAAAACGTTTAAAAATACCGCCGGCATCCAAAGGTTTTGGATGGAAGGTCCTGTGGATTCTTTCTCCAAAAAATTATAGAAGATAAGGAACATACAAAAATTGAAAAAAAAACCTATAGAATTACTTAAAAGCGTGGAAACATAAATTTCCAGCTTGTTCATATTGCTGTACTGATACAAATACTTTTTAGTACTCAGGATCTGAATAGTCCCTGTAGTAGACTCTACAAAAAAATTCCATACAATTAAGCCAATAAACAGGTAAGAAGCAAACGCGGGAACGTTTTGCTTCATTATAATTTTAAAGACGACATAATAAATAAAAATGTCAAGCAGCGGCTTTAGCAAAGCCCACAAAAGACCAAGTTTGTTTTCGTAGTACCGGAGTTTGAATTCAATCTTAGCAAGAAGCCAAAGCCTTTCAATTTTATTGGATCTTCCCAGCCAATCATTCAAAATTTTCAGAATCATGCTTCATTTATTGAGTAATCTGTAAATCTTATATGCCATTCCCCTCATAAAGCTGTTTTTCTTAATCAAGGAAATCAATCTTCTTGACAAACTTCCTGCAAATGGGATCTTCCCGGCCAGGTGATGATCGAGAGAAGGATTGTCCAACAAAATTCCGGGTCCGTTCGCATTCAGCAGGCCAAAAACTTCGGGCGCAAATGTAGCGTAAAACTCCCGATGTTTTTCAGCTAAAAGCTGGTACAGGTATAAGCGGTTACTGTTATTGAATCCTCTTGCCATTGAATTTTTTCTCACACGGTAGAAGAACAGAAAGTCGGGTATCACAACACCATAACAACCATTTTTTACAAGACTTATTACACTGTCATAGTCTTCCATACCATATAAAAACCTGGTATCGTTCAATCCATGTTTCAAAAAGCGCTCCTTTTTATATACCAGGCCGCTTGAGTTGATCATATTATGATACAGTATGAAAGGGGGTTCGGGGGTGAAAGCGGGCCATTTTCCCTTCGAATCACCAAAATACTGAACCCAGCACCCAACAAAATGAACATTTGACTTTTGCCAGAGGATATCAATAGCTTTCTCATAATAATTTGGAGCGACTTTATCATCAGCGTCAAGGAAAGCCAGGTATTCTCCTTTTGCTTCCTGCGCTCCTTTATTGCGTGCAGCGGAAAGTCCCAGGTTTGGCTGATCAATGATCCTTATACCCCGTTTTGCTTTTAAAAAGTCTAATACCTGGAGGCTCCTGGCGTCATCGCTTCCGTCGTTAACTATAACAATTTCTTTATTGCGATAAGAGGACAGATCAATTGAAGTGATGGTATCTTTTATATAATCACCCATATTAAAATAGGGGATCACCACAGACAGTAGCCCCGTTTCTCCCGGGTAACCATCACTCAGAACCCTTGTGCTGTTTACCGATACAAAAGGAAAATCAGTTCTCATGGCCGGAGTTACACGGTTTAACAAATCCATCTTTTTTGCAAAATAGACCCCCGGATCACATTCCTCCTTTATTGTTCTTATTGCTTGATTTCCTATCTTATTTATTTCATTACCGCCGAGACTATATGTGCTATGTATTTTCCCTTCAAAAGACGCGGGATCATTATAGTCAAATAAAAAACCATTATACCCATCACGCACAATTTCATTTTGCCCACCTTGCGCCGAAGCCAAAACAATTTTACCTGCCGACATTGACTCAATAACAGTATAAGGTAAATTTTCAACCGTACTGGGGACAAGAATTATCCTGGCTTTTGAAATTTCCCTGTAGACTTCACCGGGTTGCAAAGCACCTGAAATAGTCAGCAGGCCCGATCGTAATTGAGCTGAGTATCTCTTCTTCAGATAATCACCCGTAGTGGTACCCGCTGCATGATAAAAATAAGTTTCGTCTCCTACCAGCTTTAATTTATACTTGTATCCTTTTTTCCAAAGATTATCAAAGACATTCATTGTGTTTAGAATTCCCTTGGCAGGGGACAGCTTTCCTATGACGACAAAATCAATTTGATCCTTGCCCTCATCTACGGAAAAATCATTTGACACAAAAAAGGGGTTGTGAAGTACTGCGAAATTTTTGATCAGCTCCGGATACCTTTTTAAAATATAATCTGCAAGATATTTACTGGGGAAAATGCAAAGGTCCGCCGCCTTTATGCAAAACCTTTCCATTTCGGCTATCCAGAAATAAGGGAGTTGATAAAGGCTGACATGATTATGCTCAAACGTAATAAAGGAAGGGCAATGACAAGTAATAAGAATTTTCAGATCCTTGTATATATCCTCTCCCAAATGTTTTTTTTGCAAAATATAATAAGCTATCCCCTGGTATTCCTGGGCTTCCAGCCAGTCGGGAGTTCCTTCCTTCTCAATATAAAACCTGATTATTTCTTCAAAGGAACAACTCACCATAGTTTCATAACCAAGAAAGTCAGAAGTATCTTTCAAATAAGGAGAAAATTCCACTCTCCGGATGTTATCAGAAACAATCTCTTTAAACCCCTTTTGCTGCTTGCTTAAAATGAAGACAGTTAACTCTACCCCTTTTTGTTTCAATATTCTACTCCATTGAAAACAATAAGTGCCTATTCCTCCTCCAAACTGCGGAGGGTATTCCGTGGTGAGTAACCAGTATTTCAATCTTTATACTTTTTTGCTTTATCGCTGAACAATGAGGGGAAGGTTCTCTTGCCCATCAGCACCTTGATGATGTGTCCTAAACGTTTATACCAGGTCGGCAATATCTCGTACTCGTGATGATACCACTCAACATTATCTGCGGTTTGCTTTTTCTGCATACTCAAATAAAGTTGTGTGTCCCTTTCAGCTGACACCAGTACATCCAATTCTTTTTTATATTTCTCAATTAACTTTTGTTTTTGATAGGCAAGATTGGCAAATTTATAATGCTCTGTATTGTGCAGCTCCATTTCCTTTTGCTGGATTTCATCTAATATCCCGGTCAGGCCAGGCTCGCTTTTTCCAAACAGAAAATGTATTTCGCGGGGGTGCTTGTCTTCGAGGTATTGTGTCAACCAATTTTTAATAATTGCATCGTAATTGATGTCTGAAGATGTAACCTCGTATGCGAACTGATCTCCCGGCTTATCGATGCTCTTACCATTATTTGTTTGAAGCAACAAAACAGAGAGCCCCTGGTTCCTGCATTTTTGTGACAGTTTCTCAAAAAATCCCGTATGATAGGATGTTTTATCGCTTAAGAACACAACCGGTGCATCGTTCGCCAGGAAATACGAGGGTTGAAAAAAAAGAGAAATGATACTTTCGATATAAGAGTCATTGGCTTCCTGAGCCAACGAATTTTTTCCGGAAAACAAAATTGCAAAAGGATTCTCAACCGGCCATCTCTGGAGGTCTTTATATAGATCGCTCATCCGGATCTCCCTGGTTCGTCACACAAGTCCAGGCAAAAGCCTTCTTTCCAATCCTTATGTGCCCCGCTATTAAGTGAATCACTGACCAGCCATTTATTGATAAACATTTTAAATCCCATTTATGGTGTAACCCTGGTCATTGGCCAAAAAGCAGAAAATTCTCTCCCAGGAATGTGTATATGTGCCTTCATATTGATCGGTAAAATTACCTTCTTCAAGCATTTCCCTGCAGCTAAGTGCAGAGTGTGTCGAAAAAAAATTTTGAATGATCGAACTCCTTATCCAAAACATTGCTCCTGCCACAAAACGGTGATCCGTTAATTTGAAGATCATATCGAGAAATCAGTTCTTTTATTTTGATATTATTCGTTGTTTTAAATTCATTTGTTTTTTTATCGTACTCATTTTGGACAAGATCGTTGGTTCCGATTATACCCGCCTTTGGATTGTGTATGGTATTCCTCAAGAACGGCTTTGATTTTTTCGGGTTTGATTATTGCAAATAACTTTTCTCTCCAGGTTTCACCAGCAAACCAATGATGACTTTGTTTATCGTGTAAAAAAACGATGTACTCTGATTGCAGTTTAGCCTTTAAAAAAAAATCGATTAGAGCCAATTTGCCCCCTATATCTCTTCCTTTATTTGGGGTTGTTATTATAAAGGCGTCACTAAAATCAGTTCTGATCGATGAAATTAATTTGGAATTGTCGGAATGTGTCAGGCAGAGATTAATTAAAATAACCGGCGAATAATTCTGCAGGC
>CAVTSY010000010.1:0-4204 GCA_963737475.1 uncultured Bacteroidota bacterium | reverse complement strand
TCCTTCAGCTGAGAAAGGGCACAAACCTCATCGAAAACGATGGGGTTTTTTATTTCAAAAAAGCATCTAAACGAAAAAAATTATCAAACGCCGACTCGCTACGGAGACTCAGCTTCGAAAAAAAAGGCAAAGTGTCAAAGAGCACTTACCCGCTTACAGTTATTACTTCCCAGAAAACACAAAGTATTAAAGTAGTCAAGTCAAATTAACCGATATTATACTTGGAAATCGGATTCTCTGTTGACTATTGGTCGGTCGGAAATCTTCTTTTGATTCGACCGACTATTTTCCCGTTACCGACAAATCAAACATGTGGAATCGGATAGCACTCAGAAATGAAAGAGATTAAGTTGAAAAGCTTTCTTACTTTGAAGCTATTTTGAGAAAGGAATTAAAATAATAAACTCAGCGCCTTCACCTTCCTTCGTTTTCACTTTTATTTCTCCGCCATGCGCTTTAACAATATCATAGCTCAAAGATAAACCCAATCCCGTTCCTTGTCCTGTTGGTTTAGTAGTAAAGAAGGGTTGAAATATTTTATCCAATACTTTTTGCGGGATACCGTTGCCATTGTCATTCACCCTTATTTCAACTTTTCCATTTATTTTTTTTGTACTTACTGAAACAGTTGGTTCATATCCCTCACTAATTTGGTTTTTCTTTTCATCAACTGCATAAAAAGCATTGTTGATCAGATTGAGAACAACTCTTCCAATATCCTGCGGAATGATATTGATTTTGCCAATGCTCTCATCAAAATCTGTTTTCAATGTGCATTAAATGCTTTGTCTTTTGCCCGCAAACCATGATAAGCCAATCTTAAATATTCATCAGCAAGCATTAATATCGGTTGGTTCTTTTACACCACTGCTACTGCGGCTGAATGTTGCAGCATTCCTTTTACAATAGCATCGGCACGTTTACCATGATGGTTTATCTTTTCCTGGTTTTCTTTTATATCTTTTGCAATGGCTTTTGCCTCATCAATATTTCCCTTTTCAATTCCTCCTGCATTTCATCAATCAATTCTGTATTCACTTCAGAAAAATTATTAACGAAATTTAAGGGGTTTTGAATTTCATGGGCAATGCCTGCAGTGAGTTCACCAAGCGAAGCCATTTTTTCTGATTGGATAAGTTGGGCCTGGGTGGATTTTAAATTAGCAAGAGCATTTTCTAATTTTTTTCTCTGATCTTCAATTTCTTCATTCAGCCTCGTCAGTTCTTCATTTTTCTGTTTTGCTGCATCCGCCTCTTTCCTGGTTTCTTCTACTTTGTGTGTTATTTCAAGAGTTAATACTTTTTGCCTGATTGCATTTTTATTAAATTCCTTCTCGAGGTTTATATGCGCTTCCAGATGCTTTACAGCATCTTCATAATTTCCGTCCTGTTTATAATAGCCCGATAACTGAAAATGAGTTCGACTCAAAAGATCAACCATTTTGGTTTCTTCGGCGATCTGTAACGCATTATTTAGTACTTCAAGAACTTTATTATGGTCCACAGCTCTTATAGAGATCTGCAAGAAATAAAAGCATCTCTACCTCACGGCGTCGGTCACCGATTGCTTTTTTAAGCTCCATGCTTCGATTCGAAAATTTTGTTGCCTTCTCAATATCTCCTGTTTGTTTATAAATCTCAGCGAGGTGCAACAAAGCATTGCTTTGAGATCTTTCGTCTTGAGTGCTTTCGGCTATAACAAGACTTCGCTCGCAATAGGTAATTGCTTGCGCATAGTTTCCCAGTTTGAAATGGGTAAATCCAATATTATCAAGGCTTCCTGCCTCGCCTAATTTATCGAGAGATGCCTGTCGGATCGCCAGCCCTTCCTCAAAATATTCTAATGCCTTTATATAATCTCCATTTTCAAAATAAATAGACCCGATAACATTAATAGGATAAGATTGAAAAAGGCGGTTCTCATCTTCTCTGAATATATGCAGACTTTGGTATAAATAATCAAGCGCCTTTTCAAAATTTCCAAGTTGTTTATAGGTAACGCCTATGAAGTAAAGATCGGTGCCTTCATGTTCTCTGAAACCTATTCTATGGCTCAACTCAAGCGCTTTATATGATAACTTAAGTGAAGCGACCGCATCGCCCTGATTGCGTTGAATAATTGCCAAAAGCCCATTAACCACGGCCTGACCTTCCAGGTCGTCAAGCAATTCAAACAGGGATAAGGCTTCATTTAAAAGGGGTAATGCTTCCTCATTTTTTGCAACCCGCACAAGACAAAATGCCAATGATTTAAGTCCATGGGCCAGGCCTTTTTGATAATCGATGCTTCTTGCCAGCGCAATAGACTCTTTGCTTAAGTCAAATGATTTTGGCGAATCATTCATCCGTGTATCCCATGCCTGTTGATTAAGCTTGTCTACTTTTTCTTTCAGAGACCCATCGTAATACTATTATTCAGGTTTCATGGCTCTAGGTCTCTCAGTTAGAAGACTTTTTACCGGGAATTGTTTTGTACTTTATTCAGCTCAAGGGCCTGCAATCATTTGGACAGTCCATTTGGATAATCGTTTGCTTTTGTAAGTTCAACTGCTGGTTACTCATCAGCAAAGCCCTGTGTAAGTCGGCAACACGGCAATCCAAAGCATCTTTGTTTAGCTGGTCAATTTTATCTATCATTGACAATGGGAATTTTCTTCGCTGAATGACGGAATTCAAAAAATTATCAAGCCATATAAAACTCCCATTGTATCCTGTCCGGGTCTTTAAATGCAACATACATTTTTTGCAGAGCAGGGTCTAGTTTCACACCTGTGTTTTCCACGCCTGACTCCGACAGGCCTTTTGCCACTCGATGAAGTTCTTCTTCTGTTTCGCAGGTTATTGCAATATGATCCGTACCAATTGTCATTGGATTAAAACGGGAATTGTCCTCAGCCTTTTTGAAAACAATGAATACACTGCCTACAGGAAATGCAAATAATTCTGAGTTTTCCAGTACAACTGGAAATCCAAGAATGTTCTGATAAAAATCCTTTGCTGCTGTGAAATCTGAGCAGCGAAGATTTACATGATGAATGCCCGGTGTTTTGAAATTGATTGCCATAGTGTTTGCTATTTTAAAGTGAATATACCGATTTCACCTTTATCAGCGGTCACAGTCACCTTTGGCTGTGGGCTTTGGAATTTTATTATCTTCCTTAGGCTTTTGTTGGTCTTCAACCCAAAACATTTATCAAGTAGCAAGGAGTAGACCAACAACTGAAAATGATTAAATCCCGGTTGTCGGTGTGAAGTACTACCCTCGGTATTCTGAGATTATCTGGAACACCAACTGCGTAGTATTTTTTATGGTATTAACTTTGTTCAAACCACACCTTCCGCATGAAGCGCAAAAACAAATGGTTTTATTGGTTTATTCCATTAGTATGCCTATCTATATTTGGGTCTGCATTTCTTTTTTACACCAACAACTTCTTTGGAACTTTTCAAGACCCATAGATGCTACAGGTTTGCCAATTATGGAATTTTTATTTCAGCGCTGCTATCTATTGCTACAGTGATACTCGTATATCTTACTTTCCAACAAACACGAATAGCAAACAATGTTGCCTTTGACAGCTTAGAATTAACGCGAAAAAATTCTACTGATTCCTCTTTTTTTAATTTATTCAAAGCCCATTTGCAAATCTAACTCTGAAATATGAAACCTCAAGAAGAATTACGAATTGAATATGTAGATGCAAGGCAGGAAATCGGAGACAATAATCCCAACCAATACCAGGACAGCTTTTTTGAGTTGTTATATGGAGTACTTGATGCTCGTTACAATAGAAAAGATGGTTTAATCGAAAGACAAAGGATTGCCGATTTTTTTAAAAATCATGATTGGCGATGTGGTCACGATTTTAGCAGCCTCTTGTATGTGATTCGTTGGATTCACTATGATGTTGCAATATCGACCGCTGACAAGACATTTTACGTTAATTTCATGAGGAGTCATATATCATCGGATGAGATGAGGTTAACCTTCTATTACCTCATAAGCAGAAAAGAGCCGGAATTGTCGCAGATGATCAAAATTGTTGATCATTACAAATTCTTTGATGACGTTTTACCTGAATTAATCTTTCAAGGCGCACAAGATGGCGATACGACTTACTATGAGGAGCTGGGAAAAAAATAGGGCGATACTATAGCTTGAAAATCAATTTATGTTACTGTGCTCACATTGGTGCTAGCACCAA
>CAVTSY010000009.1:0-39233 GCA_963737475.1 uncultured Bacteroidota bacterium | reverse complement strand
TCCCGATCGCGACAAATCTGTTGCCCGTGATTGGTGTATAAAATGACTACTCTTTGCTCGCTTTATTTCATGTCGGTGTGGATGCGCGCGTCCGCGGATACCTGCCCAGGGCCAGCGACATCGATCATGACGTAAAAATACGAGCCTCTGCCGCGAATCATTTTGAATACATAATTTTAATAGTCGATTAAACGCGATAGCTAAGGCGGCCGGATTTGTTAAGCATTGCACGGGATCAAGTTTTAATAAAGGTTGTTGTCAATTGAATATTTGACAGCGATCAGGCTTTGTCAAATTCCTTCCTATGAACCTGTCTTTTCAAAAACATCCTTGAGCAGCAATCGAAAAAATTTTAAATCGTCGATATTAACCATCAAAAAATAATGAGATGAACACCACCACGCACGTTAATAAGGCCGCAGCTTCAATGACTATTGCAGTATCAATGATCTTTTTTGGAGCCTGTAATAAAACTAACATCGCAAAAGAAGTACAACCAAATCGTACTGTAGCAAAACCACTCATTGAAAGCGTAGCGACTGAGACATGGGTTGATAGTTGGGCAGCTTCATTTCTGTCGACAAAAGTCAACGGTGCTGTCCAATCGACTCCATCCTTTAATAAGCAGACATTTCGTCTCAATGTTTTTTCGAAACTTGGTGGCACAAGGGTGCGGGTGAAACTCACAAACAAGTTCGCAACAAATACGCTTACGATCGGAGCCGTGCATGTTGCATTGCGTTCAACAAATAACTCGATCATTGCCACCAGCGACAGAACACTAAAGTTTAACCGGCAGGCAGGAGTCACTCTTGCACCGGGAGCAGAGATATGGAGTGATTCAGTTACACTCACCATCGCGCAACACGTAACGGTTGCGATCAGCGTTTATATTCCCGGAAGTTTTAAGCCCACAACATTCCATCCAACCGGCCTGCATACAAGCTATATTTCGAGGACCGGCAACTACACTGCATCAACAACACTTCCTTTGGCCACGTTTTCAAATTCCACCACAGAAGTACTGATAGCATCGGGCTTGCAGGTGTGGGCGCCCGTAACCAGCAAGGTTGCCATAGCCTTTGGCAATTCAATTACAGATGGGGCAGCCTCCACCAACAATGCAAATGGCAACTGGCCCGATGTGCTTTCCAATCGTATAACAACTTTGCCATCGGGAGCGCCGTTTGCCGTGATCAATATGGGTATCGGTTCAAACCGTGTGGTGTCGTCTGACAATGCCGGCCCATCGGGTGTGCATCGCTTTACCGATGATGTTCTCGCAAGACCCAACGTCGGATACCTTATTTTGCTCGAAGGCATTAATGATATTTCGTATGAGCATGCTTCCGCAACAACGATCACCAATGCGTATTCCGCAATAATTGCACAGGCGCATGCTGCGGGCATCAGGGTATATGGCGCCACGTTGTTGCCCATTGGTAACTCCACCAAGTATACGGTAGCGAACGAAGCGACGAGGCAGTCAGTAAATGCATGGATACGAACGCCGGGAAATTTTGATGCAGTACTTGACTTCGAAGCGGTGGTAAAAGATCCGGCAACAAATCCTTTGCGTATCAAGGCTGCATGGACGGGAGATTACGTACATCCGAATGCCGCCGGGTATTCGGCGATCGGTAATTCAATTCCAGCGAACCTTTTCAATTAAGGTCAAGGAAAAAGCAGGATTTGCTAAGAGTAAAATGCTGTTGTGTTAGTGGCACCAGGTCATTGTTCTATTGAACTACATTGTTGAATGATCATTGACAACTAACCATCCTTCTTTTTTCAATACTTCGGGATCAAACGGCTTTCTTCTTTGTGATATCAAATTCATTTCTTTATCAATTTTCAATCAATAAAGAAAAATTTAGCGCGTCCACGTCGGATTTTTCGTGATTGATGTAAGGTATGTAACAGTCAAATAACCGCATGTAACGGTTAAATGGTGTGTTTAACAAGATGGCCTCAAATAAATCCATTTACTTTTAGCCATATCTTGAAAATAAGATGAACGAACCCATAGAGGCGGGTAGGAAGAAAAGACTGAGGTCGCTGTATTATTTTTTGGGATCATTGATCGCTGCCCTGGCGCTTACATGGTTACTCAAGGAACCGGCTTTCACTGCCTCCCAGGTATACGTATTGTTTTTATTGTTTTTCGCCATTGGGCTATGGCTTACGGAAGCTATTCCCGCTTTCGCGGTGGCCCTTTTTTTAATGGCCTATCTTGTCTTTACGCTCGGTAGTCCATATTTCAATCCTGCACCTGAAAAAATAGACAGGTATGTAAATACTTTTTCGGGCAGGGTTATCTGGTTACTGCTTGGCGGTTTTTTTCTTGCCGCAGCTATGACCAAAACTAAATTGGATGAGCAACTTTTAAGACTGACATTGAAGATCTCAGGAACAAAACCCAGGAACATTGTTATTGCTTTCATGTTCACCGCGATGGTCTTCTCTATGGTGATGTCAGCACTGCTACTACTGCAATGATGGTTGCCGCCCTCATGCCTTTATTGAGCACTACCAGCAAATCAGGACTAAGTAAAGCTTTATTGCTGGGCATTTCAATAGCTGCGACCATCGGCGGAATGGGTACCATCATAGGAACTTCGCCAAACGCAATAGCTATTGGTTTATTGGGAGACAACGGCGTGAAAATAGATTTTTTAAGTTGGATGGTATATGGTGTTCCCCTTGCAGTTACCGCTGATGACTTAAAAAAATTGTCATGGGATACAGAACATAACCCGTTCGTTTATTTCCATCAATGAAAGGATGATTATTGAGAATACTTTCGATTAAAGAAGCGGCTTTATCAATAGGAGTGGGATAGAGTTCTTTGTTGTTAAAGGTGAAACGGCCTGGCCAATGCTGATTCAAGGGCTGAAAGATCACGAATTCCATGAGATCCCCCAAAAGTGTCAATAAGTAGATTGTGTATCTGTTCGACCTCTTTTAATGGGATCATTGGGCAAATTTCTCTAGAAGTTGTTTATCCTCTGATAGAATTTTTTGCAGATCGCCGGAGCTTAGAAATGAATTGTTATTTTGCGATTCAAGTTGCTTGAGAAAGGACAATAATTCAGATAAAGCCTGGTCGGAGAAATTATCTAAAACCCGATTGATCTCATATTTGATCTCGTCCTTCGACATATAATCTATTGACCATAGAAATACGATTTTTCCAATAGCGGGGTGTTCAATAAATGGCGGGCAATGTCAGGGCCTTGCGGAGGTTGGGAATTCAAAGATCTGCTGCTCGCTTGACAAGGTCCAATGGACTCACCAGGTCGCAAAGTATCACAAAGACTTAGCGCATCTTAGTGCCTTTGCGCCTTAGTGGCAAATTCCGGTGAGATTCCTCGCTGCTCCCGATAGCTATCGGGACGGAATGACAACTCTAAAAAGGAAAAGTTCTTCATTTGCTGAATAGCGGCAAGAAGGTACAAGTGAGTGACACAACTGCAGCTCAATCGAAGCGAAGAAGCTGGTAACATCATCTTTCTAACCCTGATAAGTTATCGGGACTACCTTCTATATTCTACCTTCTGCATTCTATCTTCTACGGACGAACAACCGAATCAGAGCCCTGGCAGCATGATACCGGCACAGTGTTCACAAATTGTGAATCTCTAATGATGAATTCTTGAATAAGTTTATTATAATTACTTACGACTCACCTTTCATCTCCTTCGAAAAACAAATAACATGCAACTCAAGAAAGACAAAACATCGCTCCGCGATTTTAAAGAAGCCATCCGTCATGAATGGCTGGAAACAAATGGACTTGGTGGCTGGGCAAGTTCATCGATCATCGGATGCAATACACGCCGCTATCATGGTTTATTGGTTGCCGCTCTGCCCACGCACGCTGAACGGATGGCACTCTTATCAAAACTGGAAGAAACGATCACTATCAATAATGAACAATTTGACCTTGGCGTAAATAATTATGGAGGAGTTATCCATCCCGACGGCAATCAGCACCAGGTTTCTTTCACAAAAGACCTCTTTCCTCAATTTCTCTATCAAGCGGGGGGAGTCGTGTTGAAGAAGACCATTGCTATGGTGCATGGAGAGAATACAACGCTCATTATTTATGACGTGCTGGAGTCGGAACAACCGCTAACCCTGGAATTGTTGCCTTTGCTTTCGGTAAGAAGGTATCATGGGCTGATCCGTGCAAATAACGCGGTGCATCGCGAAGCTCAGTTTTCCAATGATGTCTTCAGTACAAAAGTTTATGATGACACGCCTGGCATCTTTATCAAAGTGCCCCATAGTGAATACCATCACGATCCCAATTGGTGGTTTCATTTCAACTATGACATGGAAAAAGAACGCGGACTTGATTTTGTGGAAGACCTTTTCGCGCCGGGTGAGTTTTCTCTTTCGCTTCAGAAAGGGGACTCTGTCGGCATCATTATTTCAACCGATGATCCATCGGGCAGGGATGCATTCGAATTGTTGGCCAAAGAAACTTTACGCAGGCAATTAATGACGAATGATCTTCCCGAAGATGAAGTTGTAAGACAACTTGTTTTGGCGGCCGACCAGTTTATAATAACCAGGAAGATCCAGGCATTCCCAGGGAACTCTCTTGACGGTGGAAGCCTGGAGAGGGCCACTGTTATTGCAGGTTATCATTGGTTCACCGACTGGACCCGGGATACAATGATCGCATTGCCGGGTTTATGCTTAAGCACGGGCCGTTATGAGGATGCAAAAAAAATTTTATCGACTTTCGCAAAAAGTGTAAACGACGGAATGTTGCCTAATCATTTTCCTGATAACGGAGAACCGATCGGATACAATAATGTTGGTGGCACGCTCTGGTATTTTATTGCGATTTATAAATATTTGGAAGCTGCGAACGATAAAGAGTTTGTCCTGGGCGAATTGCTACCAGTGTTAAGAGACATTATCGAATGGCATTTCAAAGGAACAAGGCATGGTATCCACGCCACTGAAGATGGTTTGCTTTATGCCGGCGAACAAGGTCTCCAGCTAACGTGGATGGATGCCAAGATAGGAGACTGGGTAGTAACACCTAGAATGGGCAAAGCAGTGGAGATAAATGCACTTTGGTATAACGCACTTTCGATCTATGCAACACTTCTTGAATTAAGCGGCAATTCAGATGCAGCGACCTCCATCTTTGAAAAAGCAGCGCTGGCGAGAAAAAGTTTTAATGAGCAATTCTGGAACAGCGAAAAAGGATATTTGTACGACGTGGTTAATGACGATGAAAAGGACGATAGTTTGAGGCCGAATCAACTTCTTGCGATCAGCCTTCCCTTTACTTTAATTGACGGTGAAAAAGGCCGGAGTATTTTAAAGATCATCACGGCCAAATTGTACACCATCGTCGGACTAAGAACTTTGTCTCCTGATGATCCTTTGTATGCATCCTGTTATGAAGGAAATGCATACAAACGCGATTCATGTTATCACCAGGGCACAGTGTGGAGTTGGTTATTGGGACCCTATGTTGATGCGCTGGCAAAACTCGGAACCAGCCGGTCATTGTTACAAAATGTGATCGATAATTTTGTTTATCATCTCAATGAAGGTTGTATCGGTAGTGTATCAGAGATATTTGATGCCGAATTTCCTCATCATCCCAAAGGTTGTATAGCTCAAGCCTGGGGAGTGGCAGAAATTTTAAGAGTAATAAATGACTACAACCTGATATCCGAAGAAAAATCGATACCCGAGACAGAAGCAAAGGAAATGGTGAAGGATGATGCTTCAAAAATTGTGGGGAGCGTTCAGTAGTCAGTATCTATCAAATTACAAATTCACCAGGACTCGGCTTCTGTTGTTGGTGACAACCCGACAACGGCTGTAAAAAAAGAAATAGGATAAAAAGAAACGAATGATAACTACCGAGTTAATTGGCATTATCGGAGGCTTTCTATTTATTGCAAAGATTGTCGTTCATTGGTACCTCCTTTACTCGATAACTGGTGAAGCCCAAACAATGTCTAGATATGGCCTCGAAAGCTTCAAATACGCCCTTCCTATACTGCAAAGGGTAGATGAAAAACATAAGCCTTTAAAACTAATCGCCAATGTGCTGTATTGTTTATCGTTGGCTTTGATTATTTTTTATATCATAGAGTATAACAGTAAGGCACATGGTCTAACACGTATATAATTACCTGATAACACCAACAGCGGCTGTGAAAGTTTTAATGAGCAATTCTGGAACAGTGAAAAAGGATATTCCATTGTCCCATTCTAATTCTGCATTCTATATTCTGTATTCTTTTTGTGTTCTTGCAGAGTGCCCCTAAGGGGATTCTGCGAGGTTATTATCCGGCTCGTTCTGCCTCTTTTTTTAGGTCAAGCGCGTATCTTTCGAATATCGGCCTGAAGTCCGGCAATTTATTTTTTATCAGTGCAAACATTAGCCCGCTAAAGCGCTCTGCCATTATGAACTCGGTCGAGCCATTAGTGCCTTGTCTTAGCTCAAAACTGCGGGAACCTTTAAAGATCGGAGCAAAGCCATTACTCCACGTCATACTCTTGTTTGCCACAACGCCCGACACTTTAGGTTTGAATGTGCGATTAGTGCCGGGAACATGAATGCAAATTCGTTCGCCTTCCTGTATATTTCCATCAATGGCATTTACGGTGGAGTTCCAACTTGAAAACCTCTTCGCATCGGTCAACAGTTTCCATATATCTTCAGCGTTTGCGTGAATTTCAGTTTCCACCTTACAGGTCATCCAAAAAGTGTTTTTCACTTGCGCGAATTCAATTTCTTTCGTTTTCATAATACTTAATTTGTTTTTTGAACCCGCAAATAAATTAAGAACTGAAAGTTGGAAAACTGAAAAGCGGCGAAAGGTGCGTTTTTGCCGGTTAGAACTTGATATCCGGCGTAAGTGCTTTTATCCTGTTGGTGTTATCCCCGGTAACCGCCAATTGCCACAAAGACGCAAAGTGTCACAAACACTTTACGCCTCTTAGTGCCTTTGCGTCTTAGTGGCAAAATCTTTCTGAATAGCAATAAGAATGTACAAGACTTGCCTTCGTTGCTTCTTGCACAAGCAACTACTGCAGTCGAAGTGAGTGACACAACTGCAGCCCATTGAAGCGAAGACGCTGGTAACACCATATCATCAATTCCCTTCATTCTAAATTCTAAATTCTATTTTCTATATTCTCGCCTTTTAACATCCTCTTAGTAATAACAGGCCGGTTTAATCGTTTCACTAATAACTCCACTTCAACCTTTATATAAGTATTCTATTTTTTACTTAAATCACTATTTATGGCGGAAACTAACAACAGCCATGACAATGGCTTGTACACTTATGATTCGTTTGGTGGGGCCAGTCGCAAACCAAGCGATAAAAAATTTTTATGGTGGTGTGCCGGCGCTCACCAGGACCTGCTGAAACAATTTCCTTCGGAACATGCAAAACACTCGGGATTGGGTGGAGTATTGCTGGCCACTCTTGTGCTGGCGTCGCTTGCGGCGGGCTATGCCATTTACACCGTGTTTGATAACTGGGTGTATGCGCTCGGTTTCGGAATTATCTGGGGGTTGATCATATTCAACTTCGACCGCTTTCTTGTTTCTACGATGCGCAAATATGGCATCAGCAAACGCAAACAGTTGTGGATGGCTGTACCAAGATTAGCATTGGCGTTGTTGATCGGTTTTACCATTGCGAGGCCGCTGGAGATGAAGATTTTTGAGAAAGAGATCAACGTGAAGATGACGGAGAACCTGCACAATAAAATTCAGCTCAATGATAGTTTGCTGGCTCTTGAAAACGAAAAACAGATCAATGATGCAACGACAGAGAGACAAAGACTGATCAATAGAAAAGATGCTATTGAAGATACGCTGCACCGGTTGCAAACTGCTTACGTACAGGAAGCCGATGGCACTGGCGGGTCGGGTCAGCGCGGCATTGAAGAATTGACTCGATTAAAGATGAATGCCTTTGACCAGGTAAGAACACAGTTTGCTCCGGAAGTGCTGCAACTGGAAAGAAAGATAGCTGCCCAGGATGACATACTGACTAATGCAAAAGCCAATATGGAACAAAAGAGGCAGGATTACGCAGCATCAGCGGCGACAAATATGGGTTTCCTCGAAAGAAATAAAGCATTGTCTGATTTGTCGGGTGAGGAGAGCAGTGTGTTCTGGAGTTGTTTATTGATCTCATTGTTGATCATTCTGATCGAGATCGGGCCAATATTGTCGAAGCTCATTATGCCTATAGGACCTTATGATATTGCATTGGCGAAAGAAGAATTATTGCAGATGGCAGCCGATGAAAATCATATTCGCGCTGATAAAGAAATGCGTAATGAAAAGAAAAAAGTATTTTTCCAGAGACAAAAGGAAATGTCGGATCAATTGGTGAGCAAGCTTACCGAACTTCAAAAGAAAAATATTGACAGGGAACTGGATCAGTGGGAGAGGGGAGAATGGAAACCGGAAGACCACCGCGCCAGCATGGACGAAGTGATGAGGAAGATAAAGGAGCAGTACCAGTTTAAAGATGAGAATATTTTGTAGTTAAAAGTTAATAGATAATAGATAATAGACAGTAGATAAAAGATAAAAGATGATTACGGATAGATGATAGGTGCCGCTTCTGGTCGATCAAAATATTTCACGCAACGGCGCAAAGACGCAACGTTGAGAAACCCTTTTTGTATTTCTTTGCGGCACTTTGCGCCGTTGCGTGAAATATTACCTTCTCAAAAACTTTCCTTTCAGCAGCTTTTCCATCACTTCCTCTTTTTCATTGCGGCTGATGGGAATGTGGTGGTTGCCGATGCGGATATCATTGCCTTCAATGCTGTTGATCTTCGACGCGGCGACAATGTATGATTTATGTGTTTTGATAAAACGATCGGTGGGCAAATACTCTTCAACTGATTTAAAGGTGAGATAGGTAATGTATTTTTTATCGGCGGTGTGAATGGTTACATAGTTTTGTAAGGCTTCAGCAAACAGGATCTCATCAAAGAAGATCTTAACTAACTTGTTGTCTGATTTGATAAAGAAATAATCTTCTTTTTTCTCAATGGCGGCTTCTTCATTGTGCTTTCTTATTTCATAATACTCCTTTGCTCTTAGAGCCGCTTTTAAAAAACGTTCAAAAGAGATGGGCTTTACCAGGTAATCAAGCGCATTGAGATCAAAACCATCGAGAGCATACTGCGGATAGGCAGTTGTAAAAATTACCGGCGGTGCACGCTTGAGCGATTTGAAAAAATCAATGACCGGTGATCTTTGGCATTTGAATATCGAGAAAAAGCAGGTGCACATTTCCCTGGCTCAATAATTCAGAAGCTTTGAGCGGATTATCGAACTCTCCGACAAGATCCATAAAGTCAATATCAGCAATGTATTCTTTCAAGCCTTTTCTTGCCAGGGGCTCGTCGTCTATTATAATGCAATTAATGACCATATCGAAAAGCCTCTAGCTTACAATCTTTGATAACCACATAGGAACATAGGAAACAATAGGTACACATAGGATTCTATGTGTGCCTATGTTTCTTATGTGCCTATGTGGTTCAAAATTTTTATTTTTAAGTCCACTTTGAATAGATGATCATTCTCCTTTATCTCAAATTCATGTTTTCCGTTATAGAGTAATTCCAGTCTTCTCTTTACATTCTTTAATCCAATGCCGCCAACGGGTTCTTTTGTGCTTGTGTATTCAATGGTATTGGTAACGCTGAAATGAAATTCTCCATTTGCCTTATCAGCATTGATCTTTACAAGGTTTTTTCTTCCATTGCCGAAATGCGATAAATGCTTAAATGAATTTTCAACAAATGGCATCAGCAACAAGGGCTCTATCAAAAAACCTTTTACATTTTCCGAGCAGTCAAATTGCACTTCATCATTAACTTCCCTGCGCAGTTTTTGAAGATCTACATAATCCCGGAGGTAGCTGATCTCTTTTTCGATCGGTATCTTATCACCATTGCATTCATACAATTGATACCGCAGCATATCAGAAAATTTATGCAATGCTTGTCTTGCATTGGGATTTTCTTTATCAATCAAAAAATAAACCGAATTAAGCGAATTAAATAAAAAGTGCGGATTGATCTGTGATTTTAAAAAATTCAGTTCTGCTTCCGCTTTTTCTTTTGCCATTTCACCAAGCCTCCGTTGTGACCTGGCATAATCGATCAATAGTTTGAATGAGGCCCCGGTAATGACAAGAAGAAAATGCGGGATGACATTGTCATAAAACCTTACTTTAAAATGCCGGTTGAAAATGTCGAAAAGCTGGGGGTTATGCATCATCTGTCCCTCGATCCACATTTTGCCAACACTGCTTCCAAAGACAAATGCAATAAATGTGATGCCAAAGAGGGAATATTTTTTCTTATACAACAATTGCGGAATGAGGATGTAATTGGTTACATAGACCATAAAGGCAAGGTCAACGACCTTTAACAACGTGACCCTTGCAGCCAATGCCCTGGAGGAATAATCCTGGTAGCGGAAATAATACCAGAGACCAAACAACACCAACCAGAAGCAGACGTGCTGGAGTTTATACCTGAAAAAGAAATTCCTGTTTTGCATATTCAAAATAAAATTACAAAATCAGCACTGCAAATACCATTACAGGAAATGAAGGATTGACTTGACGAAGTGCCGTTTGTCAAGATAAACAGGCAATACCTGTAAATGATTTGAACATATCTTAAAATAATGTCAACTTGGTTTAAGAAAAAAGTGTTGTGTTCGTTGTGTGTGTCTTCGTGCTCTTTGTGACCATGAAGCGATTGGACACAAAGGACACAACGAGCCACAAAGTACACTAAGATTTAGCAAAGGTCATCAAGACCAAAGCATTTGAAATCGATAATTTTTAAAATTAAGTTATGAAACAGTTACTTGTCTGTTTGCTGATAATAACTGGTTTATCGGCTTGCTCACAAACAAGGAATCAATCAAAGGATGCAAAACATGTAGGGGGCAATTGCGAAGGTTGTGAAGCGATCTATGAAGGCTCTCTACCGTTTGAAAAACTTGCAAACAGTGCTACGCTTCCTGATTATAATGAACCTGGTCCTAAACTGGAGATCAGCGGAGTTGTTTACCAGCGTGATGGCAAAACTCCGGCAAAGGATGTTGTTTTATATGTATATCATACTGATCAAACCGGTCATTATACACCCGCTCCGGATGCAAGGGGTTGGGGAAAGCGTCATGGCAGAATTCGTGGCTGGATAAAAACCGGCAAGAATGGTTATTATCATTTTTATACGCTAAAACCAGCGGCTTATCCGGGTACAAATATTCCCGCGCATATTCATATCACCTTAAAGGAACCTGAGAAGAATGAATATTACATTGATGAATATCTTTTTGAAGGCGACCCATTTTTAACAGCGACAGAACGGAGTCGTCAGGAGAAGCGTGGTGGCAGTGGAATTATTTCTCTTGAACAAAAGAACGGAATGTTGCATGGGAAACGAGATATTGTTTTGGGCCTGAACATTCCTGGTTATGGAGATTGAGGTGATGTTACAGACTTTTGTAATTCTTATCACCTCCTGTTGTGTCTCCGAAGGTCCAAGAGGACTCCGTTGGAGAGTCCTTTGGACACTCACTTGTACGTTCGCTAATTCTTCTATACAAGTTCTCACAGATGCCACAGATTTTCACCGATTTTTCTGTGTATATCCGTGAAATCCGTGAGAACCAAATTTGTTGTCGGCGAAACATGAGTCACTCATTGGGAGACTATTGAGCTTTCTATTTCCTTCTCTGACGAATCTCCTCCAAATAGCAAGTGGGTTCGCTTTAGAAAAACTAAGAGGGACTTGTCGTTTAATTATCAACACATACCATCTCATCAGCCCCAGGCTTGAAAAAGTCTGCAGTTTCGTTTAGTACAGAATACCACTGTTGGCTGTAATGCAATTTGAACAACGCGAAACATTACCGATGAAAAGCATATGAAGTGGGTCGGGCAACATGAGGGGCAATCGCTTCAAATAAATTTGTTGAGAAGTGACTAATGAAGATCAAGTAATTTTGAACAAACGGATTTCCCAGCCTATGCAAAGCCGGGGCGTTAGCATTTATGAAAATTCCGGTTTCATTTACAATTTTGCTATTTATTTGCTTTGGACGAGCAAAGAGCCAAACGAGTGATTCCGTTAAAGTCGTTATTAGTCATATTTTCTTTTGTATTGACTCTATTAGCTATCAAAACTTGCTTAAAAACGACTTCCTTAAAAAGGCATTTTCCTACAGCAGTGAATCATCGACTAAAACAGTAACAGATAGTTGGACAGGGAAATACCTAATGGGGCGACAGTCCTATATCGAAGTCTTTACGGAAAATTATAAAGGTGTACTTTCTCAGTTTGGCGATAAATTCGGCGACGCAGGTGTAGTTTTTAGGACAACAAAACCGGGTGACATAAAAAAAATTGATTCGCTGATAAAGGCTGATAGACGGGACACTCATTTTGAGTTAATGGAGTATGAAGCTGATGGAAAAATTATTCAGTTCAATCAGAATCTTTACCTGGCTAATCCTGCTTTGCAGGAAACCTTTCGTCCATATCTCGAGGAGTTAACATCCGACTTTTTGAAACTATGTGGATTTAGTGAAAGCGAAATTAAAAGTGGAATTACTGAAGAACAGTTCAGAGAAAAAAGACGAGGCAAAAAATATGAAAAGCTATACGACAATATTGAAGAAATAGAGTTAACCCTGACGAATGAAGAATTTGAATATTTAACTGAGACGTTGAAATATTTTGGTTTCATCCAAACAGGACACCGGTTTGCGAACAACAACCTTGAAATTATTTGTTCTATTCAACAAAAAAGAAAGTATAAAATAAAAGCCATTCATTTTACCTTACTTGACAACACAGATGATATTACTGTGGAAATCAGTAAAAATTTGACTTTTAAGGCCAATGGAGCAAAGGCTTCTTTTCGATTTAATTATTAGAAGAAGTGTAATAGCTGCTAAAATAGGTTGCAAAAATGCCGGTGACAGAACAGCGCTTCAGCTTTTAGAATTTCTGTTGTACATCAGTAATGCGGCGTAGTGAAAAAAATTACGTCGCTGCGAAAGGTAGGGAATTCTGATTCCGGTACTTTTCCTTGCCTATGAGCCTCCTTCCGAAGAAAAAGCAATAACAACGACATAAGCTACGAAGCATCAGTAGCGAAATACGTATTTGATGAGAATTAGGGATTGAATAAGTTTGTGGTGTCCTAATACGGGATACACTACTGTCAAATGCCACTCCAATTCATATTGTTCTTGTAAATGAAAACAAGTGTTTATATAGGCACAAGCCTCGATGGGTTTATCGCAAAAACAGATGGAAATATTGACTGGCTTACCCAATACGCTGACGACAATGCTATCCATGCCTACGAAGAATTTATGAATGGGATTGACGCAATCGCCATTGGAAGAGGCACATTTGAAAAAATACTTACTTTTCCCTCCTGGCCTTATGAAAAAAAAGCTTTTGTCTTAAGCACCAGCCTTAAGCAATTACCGGATACATTAAAAGACAAAGCAACCCTCCTCTCAATGAAGCCCAGAGAACTATTAAGTTTCCTTTCCGGAATGGGCTTCTTAAGTATTTACGTTGACGGTGGCAAATTGATTCAAGGGTTTCTAAAAGAAGACGCAATTGACGAGTTGATAATTTCAAAGGTTCCCCTGCTGCTTGGAAATGGTATTCCATTATTTGGGTTTCTAAGTGCCGACCTCAAATTTAAACATATGAGAACCGAAACACAGTCTAATGGGCTTGTGAGAAGCTACTATAAAAGAGAAAGGAACTGAAGGCCGAAAATGGAAGCTAACATTTGGTTTTCTGAATTCTCGGGTTTAATCAAATTATCTCATTTCCGACGAGTCTACTCCAAATAGTAACTGAGATGTGCTTTAGAAAAACTGAGAGGGACTCGTTGGTTTGTTATCAACCCAAACCATCGCAATTAAGAATTTGAAAAAGTTTGTAGTTTCGTTTAATACATAAATACTACTGTGTAGCAACCTTAACGTATAGCATAACTGGTATCTCAAACTTTGATAGACCACCATAAATGGAAGTTGAATTAAAAAATATCAATCCTAAGTTTGTAGAACTGTTCACCCAAACTTTCGCATTCGCTGAAGAAGAGTTTGGATTGCTTTTATCTTCTTTTAAGTTTAAAACAATTTCCAAAAAAGATTATTATTTCAGGGCTGGCGAATTATGCAAGTCAAAGGCATATCTCAACAAAGGTTGTGCAAGAAACTTTGTGCTGGACGAAAAAGGACACGAACGGATTTTGTTCTTTGCATTTGAAGATTGGTGGCTTGGTGACTTCGATAGTTACTATTCGGGCAAACCGGGAACAAACTATATCCAAATGCTGGAAGATTCAGAATTACTGGTAATTTCAAAAGAAAATTTTCAAAAAGCAGAGCGGGAGATACCTAAACTCAAACAATGGTATTCTTATAAAATGCTCAGATCAGCAAGTGCTTCAAGAAACAGAATTGAAGAAATGAAAACCCTTTCTGTGGAAGAACGCTATCTCAAATTAATAGAAAAACAGCCTCATATTTTTCAGCGTATTCCATTGCAACACATTGCATCTTATTTGAACATTGAACCGCAATCGCTCAGCCGAATGAGAAACAGGCTGACAAATAAACATTGAATTTCTTTTTGCCCTCTTTCATTTCTTAACCCGGGTTAAGTGCCTGGCATTTTAAACAATGCACCTTTGCGTATTAAGTAATCATTCACTAAAAAACCAAAACATGATTTCGACTCAAATCAAGCCGTTGACCCCCAAAGAGGGATTAAGGTTACAGTCTGGTCCCGGCCGCGACCTTATTTTCAAACTTACTGGTGAAGATACCGGTGGTGCATTCGATTATTTTATTGTAGAGGTAGCACCACGTGAGGGACCGCCGCTGCATGTACACCACAAGCAGGAAGAAACCATTCATGTGCTGAAGGGCAGATTTAAGGTAAGGGTTGGTGATGAAATATTCTATTGTAACGAAGGAGACTTTGCATATCTGCCATCAAAAGTGCCGCATGCCTTCCTTAACCTAACCGATGAGCAGGGCGAAATTATTGTCGTCTATACACCAGGTGGGGGCCACAAATTTTTTGAAGAACTGGGACCGCTTATGCACAGTGGTTCGCCGGATAAAAAGGTAGTCGCTCAGCTCTTTGAAAAATATGAAATGACTCTACTTGGTCCTCCCTTAAGCCAGGATTGAAATAAAGGATCTGCCTGAACAATCAGCACTGCCAGACAAGAATGGCAGCCGCTAACATAAGGTGGCCGGTGCCTTTTGCGACTTTGTGTCTTGGTGGCTATGTTTTTGCCAATTTCCAAAAATATCCTTATCCTTTAATCATGCTTCTTTAATGTCTTCAGAATCTCTTTTTTAATTTTCGCCACAACTTCAACCTGTGGATCGGCAATTTCGGCAATAGTATATTCAATGGAAGTACTCAACACTTGGGTTGCTTCCTTTAATGATAGATGATAATCCTGTTGTAACCATTCAAGTAAACCGGCAGTGGCTATCTTTAAAGCATCATCTAAACTCTTGTCAAAACCGGTAGCCATGATATATGTTGAATCCTCAACGCGGGGATAGGTCAGGTTGAGAATTTCTTTTTTGATCACTCTCACGGTGAATTCGATGTTCAAAGAGGTTTCCAATGCATTCCCTGCTATTTCGCCATCACCCTGCAGTGCATGGCCATCGCCAACATATACGTACGCTCCTTCGTGAAAGACGGGAAGATAAATGGTTGCAGCTTGTGTGACCCGCTCAAAGTCAAGGTTGCCGCCAAAAGCGCCCTGGAAGAAACTCAGTATTTCATTTTTCTTATTTGACGGGGCAACACCAATACAACCTAAAAAAGGATTTAAAGGAACTCTGAAATTCTGTAAATGTTGATATGAACTGTCATTGACCATAGCAAAACCGGCCAGGGTATCCAATCGCCATTTTACCAGCCTGAACTTTTTGAACTCTTTGGTAATTGTCTTCGGCAGTGCTCTCGATGAAAAACTTTCGGTTGTAAAAGCAGTTGAACGATTTAAGGAAAGTTTTGTAATTGTAACCGCCAACACATCACCGGGTGAGCAATTCTCAATATAAAAGGGTCCCGTCAATGGATTTCCCCCCTTTTGTCGTTTCACTCCATCTTTATCGAATCCACCGGCATCGATGGTCTCTGTTAAGACAGTATCTCCCGGGCGAATTTTTAGGACAGGTTCTCTGTTTAAAGAGAACAAATTTGAAAAAGAGGTCGGTTAAAATTATGCGTGTTGGCAGAGCATTTTGGCCGTTTGTAAGGCTTGCAATGCTTGAGAATAAAAGAAAGAGGAAGAATTTCATTGTGAAATGTTTTCACGCGAAGGCGCAAAGGAGCGCAAAGCACGCAAAGTAAAGGGATTCCTTAGCGCCTTTTGTATTTTTCTTCGCGGCTTTGCGTGATATTAGCCGAATAATGAAATGGATGTACAAGAGTGCGACGCAACGGAAGCTCAATAGTAGTACATTAGCTGACCAAATAATAAATCATCATGAAAAGGATCGTCTCGTTGTCTCTACTATTATTGCCCCTGTTCATTTTTTCTCAAACCGGTCAACCCGGTGGCCCGTCTGTAATGACGCCCGAGTTATTGTGGAAATTGGGAAGAGTGAGCGGGCTTGGTATTTCTAAGGATGGAAAATACGTTTTGTATTCAGTGAGCACACCTGATGCTGACTCGAATAAGAGCCAGCGCAAATCCTACATGATACCTGTAACAGGCGGTACCGCGATGGAGATAAATAATCCTGATAGTTTACTGAACAACAAAAACCTTTCACCTGATGGCAAGTACACCCTCGGCGACAAGGAAGTGAAAGTGAAAAAGATATTTGGCAGCGATAAGTATCCTGAGTTACCAAAGTCAAATGTTTACATTTTTGACAACCTCGATCAGCGGCATTGGGATGAGTGGGAAGATGGAAAATTCAATCATGTATTTGTAACGCCTGTTGGTACATCTGGGGAAGCAAAAGATATTATGCCTGATGAACCTTATGATTGCCCGCAGAAGCCATTTGGTGGTGATGAAGATTATGTTTGGAGACCTGATGGTAAAGCCGTGGTGTATGTTGTCAAGAAAAAATATGGGAAGGATTATGCGGAGAGCACCAACACTGACCTCTATGAATATAATTTAGAGACTGGGGCTACAAAGAATTTGACAGACGGTAGAATGGGCTATGATGTTAGCCCGGCATTCAGTAAAGAAGGTACGATGGCCTGGTTAAGCATGAAGAGAGATGGTTTTGAATCCGACAAGCAGGATATCGTTGCATCGACAGGCTTGGGTGTGGTTAACCTGACAAAGCTCCGTGATGATATTGATGTGGAAGGCTTTCGGTGGAGTGATGACGGGCATAATATTTTTTTCGTAGCGCCTGTCAATGGAACGATTCAATTATTCCAGGTGGATTATACCGGGGCCACGCAAAAAGTTCCCGGCATACGGCAAATAACCAGCGGAGATTTTGATGTCAGTGAAATTGTTGGCCAGGCAGGAAATGTGCTGGTCGTTTCGAGAACTGATATGAATCATGCCGCAGAATTATATGCCGTTGATCCTGGAAACGGTAACATGAAGCAACTGACTTATGTGAATGATTCCATTTACAACTCTATTGGCAAATGCAAAACGGAGCGCCGCTGGATCACCACAACTGATAAGAAGAAAATGCTGGTGTGGGTTATTTATCCGCCTGATTTTGATCCTGCAAAAAAATACCCTACACTTTTATATTGCCAGGGAGGGCCTCAAGTTCCCTTGACCCAGTTCTATTCTTTCCGCTGGAATTTTCAATTGATGGCTTCGCAGGGATATATTGTTGTTGCACCAAACAGGAGAGGTATGCAGGGACATGGAACAAAGTGGAATGAACAGATCAGCAAGGACTGGGGTGGGCAAGTGATGAAGGATTATCTGTCTGCAATAGATGAAGTAAGCAAAGAAAAATTTGTTGATAAAGACCGATTGGGTTGCGTGGGTGCGAGCTATGGCGGCTATTCAGTATATATGTTGGCCGGCATACACAACAATCGTTTCAAAACATTTATTGCACATGATGGAGTATTTGATCTGAAGAGCTGGTACGGAACAACTGAGGAGTTATGGTTTCCCAACTGGGATATTGGTGGGCCCTACTGGGACAAGAAAAATGCGGTTGCGCAAAATAGCTACATGAAATTTTCTCCCAGCAATTTTGTTGATAAGTGGAATACGCCGATCATGATCATACAGGGAGGACGGGATTATCGTGTGCCAATTGAACAGGGTATGCAGGCTTTCCAGGCGGCACAGATACGAGGCATAAAAAGTAAACTATTGTATCTGCCCGATGAGAACCATTGGGTACTGAGTGCACAAAATGCGCTGGTATGGCAACATGAGTTTTATAAATGGCTGGACGAAACACTGCCACCTGCAGATAAAAAAGGAAAAGACGATAAGAAAGCGTTCTAGTGTTATGTTAACCGTAATAATGCGCGTAAATATTGCCACAGAAAACACAGAAACACCGATAAAAATCAATAAATAATTCAGTGTTTCTGTGTATTCAGTGGCGACGAAATACAATTAACTTATTGATGATCTTCTCCAGTCGAAATGGTCATTAAAAGACAATGCTGCCGGTGATCTCAATGGGGATAATATTCCTGACCTGGTTGTAGTAACTGAATGGAAAGATACAATAGAAGAGTTGAGGCCAGACAATACTGTCAATTTAGGTAGTCCCCGAATTCTTTTGATCTTTTTCAAGAATTCGAAAACAGGAAACTTTGACCTGGTGCTTCAGCATAACACATTTATTATCCGGTATGGTGAAGGCGGTATGGGTCCCGAGGCATACGGTAAAGTGAGTATAGAGAACAAAATGCTGGACATCTTTTATTCGTTAGTGCATGGCCAGGCCGATTATAAGTTTCGTTACCAGCAAAACGATTTCTATTTGATCGGTGCCATGAACTCGGGCGTTGGCGGTGGTCAAATAAATTCAGGGGATATAGACTTCCTCACAAAAAAAGCAAAACACGAGTGGGGCGATATTTCTGATGAAAAGTTAAAATCAAAATGGGTGAAAGTCCCGGTTCAAAAACTTAAAAAACTAAAAGATCTGACCATGCAGTTTTTGTGGGAAGTGATGCCTACGTTTTTATTTGATTCCTTGCTCCAAAGATCAGGCTCCCGATCCTTACCATATTGCTTCCTTCTTCAATGGCGATAAAATAGTCGCTGCTCATGCCCATGGAGAGAGTTGTGAGTTGTGAGTTATGAGTTACGGGTTTGGTAACTAGTTTATCGAAGAGCGTTTTAAGATATCGAAATTCCTTTCTTACTTTTTCCATGTCGTCCGTAAGACTTGCCATTCCCATTAGCCCGGCGATTCGGATATTCTGATATTGGGATATTGAGTTATGGAGTAGTTCATTCAGCTCATTTTCATCCAGGCCAAATTTTGTTTCTTCCTGTGCGATGTAGACCTGCAGCAAACAATCAATGATCCTGTTATTTCTTTTTGCTTGTTTATTTATTTCCTGCAAGAGCTTTAAACTATCCACGCTTTGAATTAAGTGAATGAACGAAGCAATTTGTTTTACTTTATTGCTTTGCAAATGCCCGATAAAATGCCAGCGGATATCGTTGGGTAATTTTGATTGTTTTTCAGTTAGCTCCTGCACATAGTTTTCACCGAAATCTTTTTGCCCCAGGTCATAGAGCTCTTTTATTTCTTCAACTGATTTTGTCTTGGAAACTGCTACGAGAGTTACATGATGAGACCCAAGATCAGCTATGAGTTGTTCGTATGCTTCTTTGTTAACCGACATAGCCTATCCTCTCCTAAGGTCCGATAGGACTCCATTGGAGAGTCCTTTTTGGACCACCTCCCGCTCCCAGGGAGAGGGAGCGGTTCTTTATGATTTTATTGTGCAAGATATCTTCCAATTCATCTAAGAATAAATATTCAACATATTGGGTTTAACAATTCTCTCTTCCCTCATGGCAAAACAAACCAGAAATAAATGAATGCTTGTAGCTTACAGCATGCAGCTTACAGTACGCAGCTCAAGGCTCAAGGCTCACAGCTCATAGCTCATCGCTTTTTACTGCAATATCGCCCTGCTGATCACGATCCTCTGTACTTCACTGGTACCTTCGTATATCTGCGTGATCTTTGCATCTCTCATCATTCGCTCTACGTGATATTCTTTTACAAAACCATAACCACCGTGAATCTGTACGGCTTCAACAGTTGTCCACATGGCAGTTTCTGAGGCAAACACCTTTGCCATGGAGGAACTGATACCGTAATCCATACCACTATCCTTTTCCCAGGCCGACTTCAGGCAAAGCAGTCTTGCTGCTTCGATCCTTGTCGCCATGTCAGCCAGCTTAAATGCAATTGCCTGGTGATTCATGATCTCTGTACCAAATGATTTTCTTTCTTTGGAATATTTGAGGGAAAGTTCATAGGCCCCACTTGCAATTCCCAGGGCTTGTGATGCAATTCCTATGCGACCACCGGCCAATGTTTTCATCGCAAACTTAAAACCGAAGCCATTTTCACCAATTTGATTTTCTTTCGGCACTTTTACATCATTGAACATGATCGAATGTGTGTCGCTGCCACGAATTCCAAGCTTATTTTCTTTAGCTGCAACAGTAACTCCGGGCCAGCTCCTTTCAACAATGAAAGTATTGATGCCCCTGGATTTTTTGGAAGGATCAGTTTGCGCCATGACCAGGTAAACGGAAGCAGTACCCCCATTTGTGATCCAGTTCTTTGTTCCATTCAATAAATAGTGATCGCCTTTGTCCTCTGCGGTTGTTCTTTGTGATGTAGCATCACTGCCCGCCTCAGGTTCGCTTAATAAAAAAGCACCGATGTACAAGTCGCCATCCTTTTTGCCCTGCGCAAGCGGTACAAGGTATTTTTGTTTTTGTTCTTCGGTTCCATATTCCTGCAGACCAAAACACACCAGGCTATTATTTACACTCATGCAAACACTGGTGCTTGCGTCGATCTTACTGATCTCCTCCATTGCCAAAACATAACTGACAGTGTCCATTCCTGCGCCACCATATTCCGGCATTACCATCATTCCCAAAAAACCAAGGTCAGCCAGTTTCATCACTTGTTCACGGGGGAATTTTTGCTTTTCATCACGCTCGATCACACCCGGCAGGCATTCGGTCTGAGCAAAATCCCTGGCTGCTTTTTGAATCATTAGCTGCTCTTCGGTCAGTTGAAATGTCATGAGTTTTTTTTCGGGTTCAAAGATAAGGGAAGGGATGATAGTTGACGGGGAAGAAATGACAGTTGGAAAATCAGTAAAAATCAAAAATGAATGATGAATAATTAATAATGATTGGTAGTAATCGTTGGTAATTAACTAACGATCCATGTCAACATCAAATGGTCCAGGTTGCGATAGTATATAATTAGCTGGCGATTTGTTTTGCTAAAATGACCAATTATCGTTTCATCGCTTTCATAGATGCCTTCCAGTTGTATATGTTTTCGAAAATCGACGCCCCCGTCCCCGAACCATTTATAAACTGATTCTTTAGCGCTCCAAAGGAGGGTCGTGAGATGCGGTCCGGTAGCTATCGGATCGCGGGGTGTGAGTGAAAATATCAATTGCTCGTTTTGAGTTAAGAATTTATCCTTTAATTTTTCTGCTTTTTCACTGGTAATTTCAATATCGACACCGACCCGTTGATCACTGCTTACAATAGCGGCGGCATAGTCTCCACAATGAGAGATAGAGAAATGATATTGCTCGCCTGGCAAATAAGGCTTACGCGTATCAGCAATCCGAATAAGTTCATAGGGAAAACCGGGGCAAAGGAATTGCAATAAAAACCGGCCCGCCAGGTGCTGCAACCGTTTGAGCGGATGGGTCACGTCACTCTGGAGAGGTACATTGCTAAGAAAAAACTCTTCTGACTCTTCTATCTTCCAGATGCCTAACCTTGTGGATTCGTTAATTTGATGTTGAAAAAAAATCGGCACGAATATGATTTTAGATTTTAGATTGCGGTCCCGATAAATATCGGGATTAGATTTTAAAATTGCAGCTTTAAAATGTTTCCGGGTTCTAAGTTCTATAGTTCTGGTAAACACTCCAAATTAATGGAACAACTCATAACTCATTATTCATGATTTTATCTGACACAAGAATTCTTGAGGAAATGGAGAAAGGTACTATAAAGGTCATGCCCTATGATCGTGAATGCCTTGGCAGTAACTCTTACGATGTGCATTTGGGCAAATGGCTGGCTACCTATAACGAGCATATACTGGATGCAAAAAAACACAACCTCATCAATTATTTCGAAATTCCCGAAGAAGGCTTTGTTCTATATCCTCATATATTTTATTTGGGCGTTACGCAGGAGTACACGGAGACGCATGCACACGTGCCCTTCCTGGAAGGCAAATCTTCAACCGGTCGTTTGGGGATCGATATACATGCTACAGCCGGCAAGGGCGATGTTGGTTTTTGCGGGCACTGGACCCTGGAAATTTCCGTAAAGCAACCGGTAAAAGTTTATAAGGGAATGCCGGTTGGTCAGCTTATTTATTTTTTAGTCGAAGGTGAAACCGAAATAAAATACAACGAGAAAAAAGGAGCCAAATACAGTGGCCAGCCTGATAAGCCAATTGAAAGTATGATGTGGAAGAACAAATTCTGACCATTGATTGCCTTGATTAATCTGATTATAATGACTATTATTATGTGGTGAGCGGCAGTATGTCTATTAAACACCTGTTGTGTCTCCGAAGGAGTCCTTTGGACACTCACTTGTGCTGTAACAATTCTACTGGGCTTATTGGATTACAAATTGAAGATATTTATATCGAGGAAACTGCGCCTTTATTTTATCTGTCACTAATGATCTGTGACATGCATTGGGAGATTTTTCAACACAAAAAAACACTACTCTTTTGGCCCCCAATCTTTCAAGGCTTTTTATAAACTGCTGAATGTCGAATTTTGAAAGGATCCTGGTTTTATAAGCTTTTTTAAAAATATCGGTTAGCTCTTCTCTCTTTCTTCTTTGAATTTTGTGTTCCTTATCAAACTCGTCCTGGAGTTTTATTATTTCCGTTGTTGGCGCCAATCCCGTTTCATGTAAATATGTAATGGACAATTCTGCGAGTTTATTTTGCAGTCGCTGGCTATTTGCAAACGCATATTGTGAACCCCTTACTGCCCTCCTGAGTCGGATATCACAAAAGGTATCGATATTATTATCAATTAATTTTTGAAAGAATTCCTTTTCCGATAACCCATAAACTCCGATGGTATAAATTTCGGGAAGTTTCATTTTATTTTTTATAGTAGGGTTAAGTTAATTGTATTTTGTTGCCACTGAATACACAGAAACACTGAATTATTTTATTGATTTCTCTGTGTTTCAGTGGCAAAATTTATACGCATTATTACGGTTAACATGACAGTAGTTATGGTGAAGTGAATAAGCTCGTTCGTCTCTTAAAACAGCAGAAAAGAAAGTTCTGAATGGTGTTGAAAGGAGTAACATGATCCTCGGTCACACACCGGATCTTTTCAAATTCATTTTTAAATTCGTTAGCGAGGTTCTCTTCGCTGTATTGTTTTATATCAAGTCCGCTGCATTTTTTTGGGCCGCTCTGTGAAAATGTGCTGATGATCAAATAGCCGTTTACGCAGTTTTTTGCAATGTCTGCATATTTTGTAACGTGGTCAGCTGTGGTCAGGAAATGAAATGTGGCGCGGTCATGCCAAAGGTCGAAATACGAGCCAGGTTTAAATTCTGTAATATCGGTAACTATCCATTTCACTTTTTGAGACTTGTTGCCCAAACGTTTTTTTGCCCTGTCAATGGCATTGGCTGAGATGTCAAGTACGGTAATATCAGTGAAGTCTTCTTCCAGTAAATGATCGACAAGTGTACTATCACCACCTCCGACGTCTATGATCTTTGCGGTCTTTGGTAAATTAAATGAATGTATAAACGCCAGCGATGTCTTTGGGATTTCCTGTGTCCAGCTTACCTCATTCGGCTGTTTGGCCAGGTATAACTTTTCCCAATGCTCTTTTCGTGATTTCATTTATTCCTCTTCTTCTTAGTATTCACAATTTGTGATCTAAAGTTAATTGGTTTGAAATATAATTTTCTGCTTACCCGATGCTGCCTTATCGTTTCCTTTCCTGAAAGCCGTAAAATGAAGCGGAATTGACCGCATCAAAAAATTTTGAAAAAATTTGGGTAGCTCAAAAGTTACCTATACATTTGTGTAACCTTAAAGTTACATATTATGACAAACCGAATTCATCACAAACTTTTCTTTTCACATCCTCCCGCAATAGTTTGGGAATACCTGACGAAACCGGAGCTGATCGCTCAATGGTTAATGGAAAACGATTTTCAGCCGATCGTCGGTTATGATTTCCGGTTCAGGACAAGACCGATGCCCAATCTCAATTTCGATGGAATTGTTTATTGTAAGGTCGTGGAAATAGTTCCGTTCAGGAAGCTTTCCTATTCCTGGAAAGGTGGCCCGGGAAATGACAGGATCACGCTTGATTCTTTAGTTGTATGGACATTACATCAAAAAGACGATGGAACAGAACTCGAACTAGAACACACAGGATTCAATGAATCTGATCTTACTATGTATTCTATCATGGACGAGGGATGGCTGAAAAACATGAAAAAAATCGTTGACCTGATAAACACTGCAAAATATGGCACAACCAATGCTTGATGCTTTCCAGGTAATTGCTGACCCGAGCCGCAGGCAAATGTTGCAATTATTATCGAAGGACAGTTTAACGATCAACAGCCTTGCGGAGAATTTTGACATGAGCCGTCCGGCTGTTTCAAAACATATCAAAATTTTGTACACAGCCGGCTTTATTTCGATCACAGATATTGGAAGAGAGCGGTATTGCACATTAAAACAGGATGGTTTTAATGAGTTGCAGGAATGGATAAATTATTTTGACAAATTCTGGCCATCAAAACTGAAAAAACTGGAAGCGATCTTAAATAACAAATTAAAATGATCAAAAATGAGTTACGATTACAGCTGCAGTATCGCCACAAACGCAGGTGCTGAGCAAGCTTTTGAAGCGATCAGCGATGTTTCAAAATGGTGGGCAACCAATTTCAAAGGAAGAGCCAAATTTCCCCGTGACCGGTTCACTGTTCGTTTTGGAAAAACTTTTTCCATTATGAAGGTCTCAGCGGTGGTCCCCGCTACAAAAATGGAATGGACTATTGAAGAAAGTTACTTACCACTTTTTAAGAATCCGGCACAATGGAACGGTACCCGAATTGTCTGGGAAATATCAACTGGTTCAGATGCAACAGTGATCACCATGACGCATATCGGATTGACTCCTGAAACAGAATGTTACTATGATTGTGAAAAGGGATGGAACTTCTATATAAGAGAAAGCCTGTACAAATTGATCACCGGGGGAAAGGGATCTCCCGGTACCGGCATATTTTCAAATATTTCAAACGGTCACAGGAAGTATGAGGGCTTATTGTATTTTAAGAGCGATCCCCCGCCTCATTACCCCGATGGTTATTTTTTTATTGATGTAAAGGGAACAAACGGTGAACAAGTGACGTCGGCCTATTCCGCTGCTGATTATAATAGAGAGACTTTGATCCCCGTCGCCTCAAGGGAGAATATTTCATGATCATTGAAAACAAACCACTAGTTGGTAAAATACTACCACTCGCGGATATTCTAGAAACTATAAAAGTTAAAAAAATGGAAAATGAAAATTATCATCGTCAACTTATGGTGAACAAAAAAGCAACTGAAGTAATTGATGAGATCTGCCATGTTTCAGACTGGTGGGCAAAGGATCTCACAGGAAATTCCAAGAACCTCAGCGATACCTTTACAGTACGTTTTGGAGAAACATTTGTAACATTCGGGGTCACTGAATTTATTCCCGGTAAACAAATAGTTTGGTATGTGAACGATTGCAACCTTCATTGGCAGACTGATAAGAAAGAATGGAAGGATACAAAGATCGTCTGGAATGTTTCATCCGAAAATGGTTCCACTAAAATTGATTTTACTCACATTGGTTTGGTTCCTGGAGTAGAATGTTATGATCAGTGTGTAAAGGGATGGGATTTTTATATAACAGAAAGTTTAAGAAAATTGATCACCGAAGGAAGGGGACTTCCTGAAACTCCAGGGAGCTCTCGTTAACAAAGTGTCATTAGCATTCAATCGTAATAAGAAAAAGTGGATTGCACTTCGACATGTTGCCCTGCATTTGTTCCGTTGGTAAACGTTACATCGCCTGTTTTTTCCGTAGGCCTTCCTTTACTGTCATAGGTATAACGATAGTCTATTTCAAAATTGATCCCATCGCCTGTGTGAATATTGCGGCGTGGATTGTTGATCTGAAATTTTAATCCGGGTATCAATACGAGCTCGTGGGGCGTTGTGTGGAGAAGCGTAAAGCCATCGGCATTTGCATGATCATCATAATTTTCAAACCTGTCAGTATATGTTGCCTCTGTCTGGGGACCGACAGGATAATTGTGAGTTACAATTTCCATTACATTCCCATCCGGGTAATAACTGAAAGTCATTGTTTGTTCAAGATAAAAGCCAACATTGCCATCGGCTACATCCCAATCCACCTGTTGCAACTGGTGAGAAGACGAGAAGCTAAAAATGCAATGACGTAAAGTAACGCCATCCTTGTCCTTCACTCTTACAGCCAGCAGATCTCCATTGCTGTATTCATACTCCAGCCTGATATGACTGAGATCGGCTATATTTTCCATTGATTCAATGTGATTGCCGTTATAGTTGACATCATAGGTTCTCAGACCCGACGAATAGTCGACAAGCGCAATTTTTCCGCTGTCATCATATTCAAAATGATAGAAGGGGGAGGGGAGGTTTCGCGCATTAAGATCCTTCAACTTCAAAGATGTGACTTCGGGTGGAGTCGGTTGATTTGATGGCTCCTTATGACAGGAGATCATTAGGGTAATCAAAATAAGCAGTAATAAATGTTTTGCTTTCATAGTTTGATAGAAAAAATAAAAATAAGAAGATGGGGGAGATAAATGCTTGCTATTCTCCAAACGGTCAGAATGAATTGACTACCGGTTGGAGGCGGATGAATCCCTGATCATGAGGTTAGCAAAACTGCCTTGATACAATTATCCAATTTTTTATCAAAAACTTCATATGCTTTTGATCCTTCCGCTAATGCAAACTGATGCGTGATGATATCTTCTATAGCATAACGCTGCGGCACTTCTTCTCTTATTAGCTTTTCCGAATAAAACCGGGCAGGGCAACGGCCGCTTTTGTAAATAAGATTTTTATCATAAGCTTCACCGGGAGTGAATGAAAAATTCTTTGCAGTATGCACCCCAACTGATGAAATAATTCCACCAGGGCGGATCAGATCGATCGCCAGCTTCAGCGATGTATTGCTGCCCACAACTTCCATGACTGCGTCGGCCCCTCTTCCGTTGGTGTGTTTGAAAATTTCTTCTTTAATATCAGTGAGTGATGCGTTCAATGGAATGGCTCCAAACTTTTCTGCAAGGGCTAGTCTTTCCGGGATCAAATCGATGGCAAACAAGGTTTCAGCGCCGAGATGTTTTGCTGCTATTATCGTCATCAGGCCCACAGGTCCGCAGCCGATAACTGCATAAGCAGCACCTGCTCTGATCTCTGCATTCTCGGCACAGAAATAACCGGTTGAAAAAACATCACCCAGCAATAATCCTTTCTTTTCGTTGAGATCATTACTCAACGGCAGCAGCGTGCTATCTGCCATAGGTACACGTATATAAGCGGCCTGTGCTCCATGTAGGCCATGCCCGTTCTGTACCCAGCCAAATAAGTTTCCTTTTTCACAGCGGCAGGTGAGACCGATGAGACAATAAAAACATTCACCGCACGAAGTGGTGAAAGGGCTAAGAACCCGCGACCCATTTTTAAATTTTTTTACATCGCCGCCTGCTTCTTCCACAACGCCGGTGAATTCATGGCCCATAACTGTTCCATGATCGAGGCCTGTTTCATGACCATGATACACATGCAGGTCAGAACCACAAATTCCTGCCATCGTGATCCTGACGATCGCATCAGATGGATGAAGCAATCCAGGATCTTTGACCATGCTGTATTCTATTATTTCTTTACCGCCGAATGTTAGCGCCTGCATAATGTGAATGTAGGAGTTTTATATTTTCTGCTCAAACCTGATCAATCGTTCACGTTAGTAATTCTTGCAAGTAGCCTGAGCTCGTCGAAGTGGGCAGAATCTGGAAAATAAAGTTCAATGGCCCCATTGAGTGATTCATGTTTCGCCGGCAACAAATTTGGCTCTCAAAGATTTCACGGAGATACACTGAAAAAATCAGTGAACATCCCTGCCTGCCGGCAGGTAGGTGTGGCATCTGTGAGAATTTGTATAGAAGTGTTAATTTGACTAAAGGGTATGAAATTCACATTTATCCCCCAAACAACTCGTGATAAGCCAGGTTCATCAGCATTGAGATCAATATTCCTACAACAGCACCACAAACCGGCCAAACAACGTATAAATAAAGAGGCTTCATCCACCATTTTGCTTCGACAGCCGTTGCTTCTGTAGTTTCGATGAGAGGAACAATTTTCATCAGGCTATATGAACGCTTTGGGGGCGGGGTGGGAGTAGTTGGAATAGTGAAAGTAGTTGAAGGTTGCGGAGTATCAAGCTCAGCAACAACATCGGCAACATTAAGATTGCCCTCGATCGCCGGCATAGTTGCCAGGACAGGTTTTTTTGTTTCGATCATTTTTTCCGCTTCTTCGAAACTATGGGCGGTAGCCACATCAGGATTTAATTTTGTAAATATCTTTTTTGATTTGTCAGGCCAGAGAATAATGTTCTTTTTGACCAGTGTTTCTTTAGCCATTTCGGACAGTCCGAATGATATTCGTCCGCGAAAGGCATCGCTGCTCCATTTTATCGGTTGAGCGGATAACTTATGCTCCTGGAAAACTAACTCACAGGCAGTTTTTAACTCGGGGGTCATACCATTGATTTTAAAAGACAAGGTCTGTTCAACAGAGATACAGGATGGAGTTCAGTAGAATATTAAAGAAGGATTTTTTGTGGACTTCGAATTTACGATAAATATTTTGACTAGCAAGCGGGCTGTTACAAGCCTGGCCTTGCGCGAGGTCAGCAATGAAGAGAACAATCTCTCTTATATCCTGAAATGAAATGCTGCCTGGATATTCCATCCACCTTTCTTGCCGGGAATATACATAGGCTCAATACTGATCGCATTTTCATTAAGAGGACGAAGGATCTTTAACCCTACACCATAGAAGAAGCCCGTAGTCATATCAAGTCCACCAACCAGGTCGGTGTAAATTGAAAGTTGATAGGGAATCCTCACTATCCTGTATCCAATTTTGTTGTACATCCTGCCAGTCATTACTGTATCACCTTCGGCCCTGTGTTTGTCTCTAAATGTTTTTGAGGGAAAGAACATGTCGAAACCAACATGAATGTTGAAATTGGATTCATCACCCGTTTTGCCGTATTCAAGGCCTGCGCCATTCATTCCTTTATAGTAGTTGTATTGTATGCCCAAAGTTGTTTTGAAGTCGCACTCACAACTTGATTGGGATCGGCCGGTACAAAAAATGGCCATCAAGGCAACGGTTAGTAGCAGGTTTTTCATTTGAACCAGGATTTACAGGTTAACGAATTTTGGGCGTGTTTAGTGCCCGGCGGTCTTTTTCACAGGTAGCCCGATAGCAATTCATCAATGAGTTTCCATCAAGCAGATCGCTTAAAACTCTTTTTCTATTTTAGTTCGGTGATACTGATCCTAAGCAGATCACTCTGGTAAAAATTTTACTGCCTGGAAAGGGTACCCTGGTAAAATTGTCAGGTAAGAGACTAATAACAAAGAATGTGTTGGTGCTATATTGTTCAAATGCAGTGTCAATGCATAGGGGAAGTTGCGATTAATTATCCACTGGCCTGTGCTTTTTTTCTGAAGGCCATGTTACAGTTCCATGTGATGATCCTCATTTACAACTGATCTACAGGCATAAATATAAATCACGATAATCTATCGCAATAATCGATAACGAAGGACAATGGGCAGACGAAATTTGATAAATAAGCAGTAAGTTTTGCTTTCTACCGATAAATAGTATTCTTTCTTTGTAATAATTAATTTATTTTTAGCCAGACTATTCTGAAACAACCAATGATTGAAAAAAGGGAAAATAATTCTTTTTTATGCCATTTTCCTGAGCTGTGTATGCTTTTCTTTTAAGTCATTCGGTCAAAAGACGCAGATCAGGGGTTTCATGGATGTATTGACCGGTCTGCAGGACGACAAGGTTTCATTTGGATTGGGCGAACAGGATCTGTTTATTACGTCTGAGCTGAGTGATCGTTTTTCTTTCCTGGGGGAAAGTGTTTTTAAGTTTACTCCCTCTTCTCCTACCACTTTTTCCGTAAGTATTGAGAGGGCGATTGTGAAATACAATTTCCTGGGCAATCACAACCTGCTTATTGGTAAACACCATACCCCGATCAATTATTGGAATGACACCTATCATCATGGCAGGGTTTTTTTCCCCACCATTTACCGCCCTCTTTTGTTTGAAGCCGACATTATACCTCTGCATACAACCGGCGCTGACCTGCAGGGACAGAACCTCGGCAATTTGAAATTTGGCTACGACCTGATGGTGGGGAATGGTCTGGGATCGAATGATGTACTTGATAACGATAAAAGAAAATCAATCACGGCGGCTGTTCATATTAAACCCGCGGAAGGACTCCGAATAGGAATTTCCTGGTACAATGACGTAATGGCTGCTGGAAGCAAGACCCATGAAGGCAAGCTGATCAATTGGGACGTAAGGCAAAATCTGTTTAGTCCTTCGATCGCTTATTTCGGCGACAAGGTGGAAGTGCTGGCGGAAAGCACAGTGGCCATCAATCATACCGATACGACCGGAACTAAACAAACCTTTGCTGGCTATATCTATGCCGGCTATAAAATAAAGGAAAGGTTAGTTCCCTATGTCAGGTTGGACCGGCTGCATTTCCAGGAAGGTGAGATATTATTTGACAAGAATAATACTACTTCAATAGTCGGAGGCATTCGTTACAACATCAATTATTTGACTGTAGTAAAATTAGAATACCAATACGAACGTACAGAACTTGAAAAAGATATAAATAAGCTAACGTTTCAAATAGCCGTTGGATTTTAAATAGTAAAAGATGACAGCTAATCGGCCACCAGGTTTTGCAGTTTGCAGGAAATATCTTCCTGTTTTGCTGTTGCTGGCTATCGGCTTCATAACTAAGGCCCAGGAAATACGGCTGACGGTCATCGGTAATGTAACAGGTGTTCCATCTGAAATGAGATCATCCGAACTGATCTCTGTGCTTAAGGGTGAAAAACAGAGATGGAGCGATGGTACGAAAGTGAGTATTTATATTATGAAAACCACCACTCCAGTTGGCCAATCCACCTGCAAGAAAATCTATAATTGGAGCGGAGATAAAGTAAAGAGATATTGGCTGGAACTATCCTTCAGCGGTAAAGCGGACGCCCCAACTTTTTGTAATACCGTTGAAGAACTAGAGTCTTATGTTTCGCAAAATCCCGGCGCCATCGGTATAGTAGACAGAAGTTCCACCAGTGCCGGGGTTAAAATGATTCTCATTGACGGCAAGAATCCTTTTTGATCCGTCTTCCCTTGTTAACATTTAGGGGTTCTGTTGCTGTCTTCACCGGAATTTTTTTCGGTATTCCACTGGGAGATATTAAAATAGTTTCTTGTTATGAACTTCAAATTAAAGGCGAAAATCTGGCTTACTGTATTTGCGATTGTGTCGATGTTTTCATTTTTTTCACTCTACTATTTCCCTGCACAACAGGAAAAAAATCTGCTTGATAATTATGATAACGAAGTACAGAACCTGGCTAATACCATCTCGCTGGGAGTTGAAATAGCGCTTACGGAAGAGAATTTCGAAGGTGTTCAGACGGCCATGGGGTTTGTGAAAGGCGATCCGCGACTGCAATATGTAAAATTATTGATCACAGATACGATGTGGAATAAGGACCATACACAATTTTTGCTGAAAGATTCTGTCTTGAAAACATTTCCTGAAAAATCAGCCACACGTCCCGGTTCTTACGATGATAATTCCATTATAAAAAAAAGATCACCTTTTAGTACGGAAATGATGTCGGGAGCTATTGAACTGGGTCTTAATACAAGTATTATACAACAGGACAAAAAGAAAATCCGTAACGCTTCATTAATTGTCAGCGGAGTTGTATTCATTATTGGTATACTGCTTGGTTTTGGGTTATCCCGCAGTATTTCGGTCCCTGTGCTTGCATTGCGTGATGCGGCCGACAAGGTTGGCAAAGGTGACCTGACCCAGCGGGTTGTTAATAGATCCGGAGACGAAATAGGGGAACTGGCAACAGCTTTCAATAAGATGGTTGCGGACCTTGAAAGGGCAAGGGCAGAGCGAAATAAAGCTAATCTGGACCTGGCTGCCGCCAACGACGCTTTGAATCAAACAGTATCCGATCTTAAAGCGACACAGGATCAATTAGTACAAGCGGAAAAGATGGCATCGTTGGGCCAACTCACTGCCGGCATCGCACATGAAATAAATAACCCTATCAACTTTGTATCAGCCAATATACAGCCGTTAAAAGATGATTTAAGAGATATACTTGAAATAGTAGGGGTTTATGAGAAACTTATTAAAGAATATCTGCCCGAAAAGGAAGCGGACAAGGTGCAGCAATTAAGAGAAAATATAAAAATAGACATGACTTTAAAGGAAGTGAATGATCTGCTAAAAGGAATGGAAGAAGGGGCCAAAAGAACATCAGAAATCGTAAGAGGGCTTCGGAATTTCTCCCGCCTTGATCAGAATGTATTCCTGAGCGCCGATATAAATGAAAGCCTGGATTCTTGTCTTGTCTTATTGACCAATTCTTATAAAAACAGAATTAAGATCGTACGACAGTTTGCAGAAATACCCGAGGTGGATTGTCTACCCGGACAGATCAACCAGGTCTTTATGAATATCCTGTCCAACGCCATTCAGGCCATCCCGGGTGAAGGAACTATATTTGTAAAGACATGGCAGTTAGATGACATGGTGAAAATATCCATTCGGGATACCGGAACCGGAATGACTGACGACGTTCAGAGAAAAATATTTGATCCCTTTTTTACAACGAAAGGAGTGGGGAAAGGCACTGGCCTTGGGATGTCCATTTCTTTCGGCATTATTCAAAAACATAACGGAAAAATTGAATTATTTTCAAAACCCGGCGAAGGAACAGAATTTGTCATAACCATTCCTGTTAATCAGTAATAATTACCTGGAGCATGGAAATAAAAAAAGAAATGTACAATATATTGTACGTAGATGATGAAGAGAACAACCTGAATTCATTCAGAGCTGCCTTGCGCAGAGATTATAACGTATTTACGGCGCTCAGCGGCGAGGAAGGCATGGAAATTCTTGGCAAGAACGATATCCATGTCGTTGTTACTGATCAGCGCATGCCACATATGACAGGCGTGCAGTTCCTGCAGCACATTCCCGGCGACCAGGATAATATCCGGATTATTCTTACGGGATTTACTGATATGGAATCAATAATTGAGGCGATCAATACCGGCAAAGTTTACCGTTACATCAAGAAACCGTGGGATAAGGATGAATTAAAAATTACTATCGACAATGCGGTTGAAACGGTGATGCTTAGGCGAAACAATAAAAAACTGATCTATGAACTGCAGGTAAATAATGAACAATTAGAAGTAAAAGTGCAGCAGCGCACCCGGGAAATCGAAAGACAAAAAGAGATTATCGAAACGGCAAAGGCCCAGTCTGATTCTCTTCTTTTGAATATTTTGCCAGATGAAATTGCAGACGAATTGAAAAAATTCGGAAAATCTTACGCGAGGAAGCATGGCCAGGTGAGCGTATTATTTTCTGATATCAAAGGATTTTCTTCTATCGCCGAAACGCTTACCCCGGTAAAACTAGTGATGCAACTGGACGAAGTTTTCGGAGCTTTTGATAATATCATTGCAAAGTACGACATGGAAAAAATAAAGACCATCGGGGATGCTTATATGTGCGCTTGTGGCCTGCCTCAGTCGGACGAGGAAAATGCCATAAAAGCAGTGAAGGCCGGAATCGATATGCAGCACTTTATTAATGAGTTCGGACTGGCGAATAAAATACAAAATCTTCCGGTATTTGAAGTGCGCATAGGAATCCATACGGGTCCTCTCGTAGCCGGGGTAGTGGGACTAAAGAAATTTGCTTATGATATTTGGGGTGATACGGTAAACCTTGCTTCACAGATGGAACAGCACAGTGAGGCAGGAAAGGTGAACATATCGGGAGAAACATATCGGCTGATCAAAGACCATTTTCGGTGTACCTACCGCGGAAGGATCGAAACAAAAAGCAAACTTCAGGTAGATATGTATTTTGTTGATGACGAAATTTCTGCCGGTTAGAGGGCACACGTGCACGTTCCTTCATATTACTCTTCTCCGTTGATCCTGATTCGCAGGAGATTTTTCATAGAGATTCGTTATAGTTTTCATTCCTGTTGACGCCTCGCTAAGTACACATCGGCTTAAAACCTTAGTAGAAGATAATCCCGGTTATTTAGACTTTGGTGCGAACGTTACGTGAGCAACCCAAATATTAAAGTCTTAGTTCTTAATTATTTTTCCCCTCACAATTTTCCCATCACAACGTGCATTCAGGAAGTATGAACCGGGTATAATGTTATTTACATCTAACATCGCTGTCTGACCGGCATTTGTTGTTTTGAATATTTTAGCTACCTGGCCATTGACTGTAAGCAGCTCAAACATCACATTCTTTTTTTGCCAGGCTGGTGGAATTGTAACAAGCAGGTTATTCATGACCGGGTTAGGGTAAGCAGAAATATTTAATTCACTATCTTTTTGCCTGGTTATTACCCTGATCTCAGAATATTCACCTTTGCCATTAATATCTATTGAATGTAACCTGTAATAAACTGTGGAGGGAGAATTTTCAGTCAGCTTATCTAAAAATGTGTAATTGTTTTTATCAGAAGCATCGCCATGCGGAAGTACCGCCTGAACCTCGCTGAAATTCTTGTTATCGTAACTTCTTTCAATTACAAACTTCTTCAGGTTCTCTTCCGAAGCTGTGATCCATTTTAATGCAACAACATCATTTTCTACTTCTGCATTAAAAGAGATCAGTTTCAGAGGCAGCACATCTCCTATGTATAGATCTGAAAACCAGATCGAATTCAGGCGCATGGCCGCAGCAGAAGTGGATCCCGCGGTCGTGGCCCCGATCCTGAAATTTATGCTTTGCTTGTTTGAGTATTTGTATTTCGCCATTACATTTTTTGCACTGGTATCAATATCGGGCGAATTCGTGATAATTCCCTCGATGCGGTAGTCATAACCCTGGAAATAAGGTGAAAGTTGTTTAAATGTAAGACTGTTCACTAATGCTGAATCGATCTTTTCTATTTTATACATTTCTGCCCATTCATTGATAGTTACATCGTCACCATCAATATCCAACCCCGTAGCATAAAACTGCATTGGCATTACAGGTATCATCGTACCTGCCTGGTAGAGCGACATATTGAAATCCATCCACCAGGTTGTATTGGCCGGAGCCGTACCCGGAATTCCTAACACGGGTTGAAACGCTTTATCGTAACCGATAGAGCCTGTCGTATCCATACTGCTGAGAACAACAGATGAGCCGGAGCGGCCTGTAATTGTTATGACTGCATCAAGACCAACTGCTATGCTGCTAAACCTGTAAGTGGAGCCGTCAGCTCCAAATGTTCCGGATTCCAGCACCGGGTTTTGAAAAACCATTTCTGCAAATTGTGCGTAAGCACTACAGTTGATAAAAATGGCAAGGAAAAATAAATGCAATATTTTTTTGCCGGGTAAAGATGTTTTCATTGTGTACGGAGTTTTGATTCGTTTTTCCGGGATATTGTTGGAAAGCGATCCTTCGATACAATGAAACCCGACTTATGAGATTGAAAATTTTAAGGAGAATTACCCTTTCTGAGTTGTATTTTCAACGGTCGGATTATCTTATTTCTTAGGAACTGTTTTACGAAAGACGAAAGTAATATCCCTGAGCAAATCTTGCAAGTGATACAAGGAATTTTTTTGCCGTTATCGTAGTATTCCTAGCGAAGAAAATAAATTTTTGTTGATTTCCAGTAAACTAAATATTATAACGGCATATGCCATAGCGTGAATGTATCTGAGTAATAACATGCCGTCCTGTTCACCAGGAGTCTGAGGAGCCAATGTCATTTCATAATTTAGTGTGCTCGTCATTGCGAGGACGCCAAAGGCGGACGAAGCAATCCAAAGTGAACAAAAACCGAGTATGATATTGCCTAACAAACAAATGGGGTGAGCACACGCCGACGAAGGCAGGCAATAAACATGACACTGCCCGGGCACGTCCCGAACGCCGAGCAGAATTTCGCCGAGCACTTCCAGCTGGTGGGGTCCGCGAACCCCCAGGGCCGCTCCGGGCCCAGACGCTCGTACTCGCCACGATCTCACCGCCGCCAGCGCGATCCGGGCGAGCGTGGCGTGCACTGCCCGATCGTGCGCGTGGTCGGGACGAGCGCCGTGCTCATCGGCCTGCGCCTGGGACCCGGCTTCGCGACCCGGGCAAAGAAGAACTCATCGGCCGGGTCGCCTTGCAGCCAGCGGCCCGTGAGGTACAGCCCCGCCTGCGTGTCGCGGTCGGCCTGCGGCTTGCTGATCGGCGAGTTCTTGACCTTGTAGTCGACGACCCGCTGGATCGCCTCGCCCGTGACGGTCTGGCCTCGGGCCTCAAGGTCCAGGTAACGACGCGTCCATTCCAGCGAGGGCACCAATTTGAACTCCAGCTGGCGTTGTACGGCGACTGGCTCGCCGAGTTCGGCACCAGCTGCTCGAACGTCAGCGCGAGTGCCGCCAGCCCCGTACGAACGCGGCCTGCGAGTGGATGTCTGACCAGTCGACGCCGAGCTTCTCCGTCTCTTGCTCGAGTCCCGCTGCCACAGCTCGTGGTAGGCGTCCTTGACCTGCTGGAGGTCGAGCTGCTCGCCGGCAAGCCGTCGCCGGTAGTAGAGCGACACCGCGTCGTCGACGCGGGAGCCCAGGAACATCGCGCCCGAGGGCGCTTCACGCTGACCGCAGATGTATTTCCGCCGGTACGCCTCTCTGCAGGCGGCCCACAGGTTGTAGCTCGACGGGAACAGTGTGGATCCGCTCCCCGATTGTAGGAGCGGATCGGCAGTTGCACGGGCACCGGGATTCGGGCCGCCAGCTGCGCCGCGCTCACCGGCGCAGTTTCCGTCGGCGGTGTTTCAGCGATCGCTGGCATTGCGATCGACATCGATCACCTCCTTGCTTTCAGGGAGTTCACTCCAGCCCGCGTTGGCGGGCGTGGTGCGCGTTCGCGCACGCGGCTCTCATCGCGAGGGCCCAGAAGCGCTCGCGCCAGTGCTGCGGCGCTCGCTCTCGCCAGGCGTCGAGCAGCGCGCGGGTCTGCTCGGCGCTCAGCCCCGCTTCTGCCAGCAGCTCCACGGCGTCCACCACCGCTGCCAGCTGTCCCTCTCCGAGCTGCTGGCCTGCCGTGTATCCGGGGAGCGTCGCCGGCGCGATCGCGGCCGCAGCGTGCCCGCGTACCCGGCGCTGGCGGCGGCCGTCGCCAGCCGCCGCCGCTGCTCGCCGCTCACGCCGCCTGCGGCGGTTCGAGCGCTCCGAAGTCGACGCTCGTGGCCTCGCCGGGCCCGGCCTCGGGGTCCGGGCCGGCCGGCGGGTAGAACATCTCGACCAGCTCGACCGTGCGCTCGCTGATCTCCTCGCTGATCCGCGCCAGCATCCCCGGCAGCGCCGTGCGCGCCCGCTCGGCCGGGATCGGTCCTTGGGCTACCGCGTTGCGGATCAGGTTCGCCAGCTCCGCGTCGCCGACTCCGCGCTCGGTCGCGGTCTTCCGCAGCCTCGTCCCGTGCGGGTTGGGCCCGGGCGCCTCGCCCTCGGGGCGCCTCGGGGTTGGCGGGTTGACTCGTCGGCTCGGCCGCCGGGTTGCCCTGCGGATCGGCGGCCACGGGATGGGGTCGCTCAGTCTCCTCCTTGGCCTGCGTCGGCGGCGCGGGCGATGACCCGTTGTTGGTGGGAGCGTTCGCCTGCGTGCCGGCCCTGGGCTCCGCCGGTCGGCACGGCCGCCTTCTCGGCGGCGGCGCAGCAGCGCTTTCGCGGCCGCCTCCGGCATGTAGCCGTCGAACTCGCCTTGGAGCTTTTCCCACAGCCTTCTTGGCCTGGTCGAGGTCCCCGCCGCACAGCCTCATCGCCGCCTCCCTTGTTCTCTCGCGTGCAGTTCGCGGGACACGACCGGCCCGTGTTCGAGGCCGCTCGCCTCGGCCTCGCTGGGATCCGCGCCGATGTCCTGCGTGAAGATCGCCGAGGCGCCGGTGACCGACAGCACTGCATCGACGTACCCCGCGCTTTTTCGACATCTTGTCGACGGCGTTCCACGTGTCGGGCAGGTCGGGGTTCTCGTCGCCGAACTCCTCGGCCGACGAGGCGAGGATCGTCGTCGTCGGGGAACTGGGCGCCGCAACCATCACTGCCCTCTCAGGTTTCACCCAGCAATACCAGCCCTTGCCACCGGTGCCATCCGGCCTCGGCCGCGACTTCCGCACCGTCTCCTTGCCGCACTCCGGGCACTCCACGCCCGCGTTGCGGTAGGCGTACTTCGACTCCCGGCTTGAGCAGATTCCCTCCCCATAGCCCAGCCGGACGCCGGTCGGCGCGTGGAAGAACAGTCGCCCGGGAGATCACGGTGAGGTGCTCTCCGGGGCCCCAGATCGGCTCGTTGCGCGGCTGCACGTCGAGCTTGAACACGATTGCCAGCTTCTCCGCGCCGGGTTTGAACAGGGTTGCCTTGTCGGTTCCTGGCACCACCCCGTAGTCGACGTCCTTCGTCATCGCGGT